>JBCCOE010000128.1:0-8967 GCA_039025475.1 Bacteroidota bacterium
CGATCTTCTTCGAAGCTCGTCGCCATGGAGTACTATGACCTCTGCTGACTTCTCAATGATCAACGCGTGAACTTAGAGATCTCCTCAGGTAAGGGCATATTCCTTCCTCCGATTCCTGCAGCATCTACCCAAAAGGAATTGTTGGTTACGGACTTTGTAAAGATGTGCTTACTTACCCTTCCTTCTTGGCCTCTGTATGCCATTTCTATTCGTCAGTACCGGATTTTGCAGTCCCGCTTCCTTCACTGCTCACCTCACGGTAAACCAGCTTGCGGCTTTCTTCTGCTGCATTCCTTAGCTGGACGACCAACCAGAATGCAATAGGAAATTGAAAGAGTATAGCAGGCTTTGACTTTTGTACGTTGAGAAAGTTCGCATAAAATGCTACGTTTAGTTTCTAATAGCCTCGTGTGGCATACGTTTTCTACACAGGCGTTAGCAAACCAGCCCTATCGAAAATCAATGACTAAAAATGTTACTGCGCTCATATTTCTACTCACCTTCTTGGCTTTCCAACCCGCTCACTCTCAATCCCTTGAGACCCTCAAGCAGAGAATTCAGGAAGTTCTAAAAGATAAGTCAGCCACTGTCGGGGTGGCCATCAGAGGTATTGATCAACGAGACACTCTTTCCATTAACGGCGATAAGCTTCTACCCATGCAGAGCGTTTTTAAATATCATTTAGCTTTAACCGTTCTGCATCAGGTAGATCAGGGAAAGCTGAGTCTGGACCAAGTTATTTCACTGGATAAAGAGTTGATCGAAGCCTATCAACATTTATGGAGTCCGCTTCGCGAGAAATATCCTAAGGGTGGCGAAGTGACCTTAGCGGTCATGCTTGAATACATGGTATCATGGAGTGACAATCTGGGGTGTGATGTGCTACTTGAACTCGTGGGAGGGACAGGTGCCGTACAGTCGTACTTGCATGACATTGGAATTCAAGACATTGCCATCGTACACCCGGAAATTGTCATGCAGGCTGAATGGAATAATCAATATGAAAACTGGACCACGGCGAAAGCATCAAATCAAGCCCTAAAACTATTCTTCGAAAACACAAATAATCTCTTAAGCACAGAAAGTTATAATTTTCTACTTAATGTTTTAAAAGGAACTAAAACAGGTAAAAAAAGAATTCGGGGGCTTCTGCCGAAAGAAACGGTAGTAGCGCATAAAACCGGCAGCTCAGGAAAAAACGATGAAGGTGTAACCGGAGCTTTAAATGATATTGGGATTGTATTTTTACCCAACAATTCTTACTTCTATTTAAGCGTTTTAGTCAGTGATTCTATGGAAAGTGAGGAAACCAACCAGCAGATCATCGCTGAAATTGCAAAATTAGCCTGGGATCATTTCAACAACAGATAAACGAACCATAGAGCTTGAAAACCTATACTCTACCTGAAGACTTAGTAACTGCCGAAAAAACAGAGCTCATGGTCTACGACTATAAAGCCCAGAAGGAATCCAATAAACAGCAGGTCAACCTTTCCCTGAATACGTTCAGCTTTCTGCTGGAAGGCAACAAAGAGGTGTTTTCCAATGTCGAGTCTACGGCCATCTCCAATGCGGAATTTCTGCTCATGAGGGCAGGCAAGTGCCTGATGACAGAGAAATTTACCGGCACCAATAACAGCTACCGAAGTATTCTTTTCTTTTTTTCCAATGAGGCTGTGTTTCAGTTTTCCAGAAAACATGCCATTACGCTTTCTAAAACCAGCCAAAGAAAAGCCGTTCAAGCCATACCTTTTGATCATTACCTGCGGTCGTTTGTACATAGCCTTATTCATCTCAACGCACTGTCTACAGAAGCCAAGCATAAAGTGCTTCAAGTCAAATTTGAAGAGCTGATGTTATATTTAACCGGTACTATAGGGAGTGACTTCCTAGAATCACTGATGACAGATATTAATGATTATGATTTTCATTTTCAGGAAGTAGTAGAACACAATAAACTGAACAAACTGACCTTAAATGAGCTGGCCTTTCTGGCCAATATGAGCCTTTCCACCTTCAAGCGAAAATTTGAAGGTCAATTTCACACTTCCCCCAGCAAATGGTTTCAGGAACGGCGTTTGGAATACGCAGCCATACTTCTCAAAAACGAACGAAAAAGGCCATCCGATATCTACCTGGAAATTGGGTACGATTCTCTAACCAATTTCATACAAGCTTTCAAAGCAAAGTTTGGTTGCACTCCAAAACAGTACCAGCTCAATTGAGCTTTTAGCAATACTTTTTGATCTGAAATTAAGCCCAGAGAGTGCCTAAGTGGGGTGAGCTTTACATCATCATTCAAACAGAAAAAATTATGAAAAAGATAATCATGTTAATGGTGTTAGGTCTGTCCACGCACATTTCATTTGGTCAGGGCACCTTCACTTTATCCAGTAAAGATATCGGTGGTCAGGCCACCTTAACGGAAGAGTTTAATGGCTTCGGTTGTGTAGGCGAAAATACTTCTCCACAATTGGCCTGGGAGAACGCACCGGAAGGTACTAAGAGTTTTGCAGTAACCATGTATGATCCCGACGCGCCTACCGGCAGCGGATGGTGGCATTGGGTAGTATTCGACATTCCGGCGAATGTCAATGAATTGGTGAGCAACGCCGGAAATGTGGCTTCGAACCTAGCCCCCAAAAATGCGATTCAAAGTATTACCAATTACGGGGCCAAAGGATATGGCGGGCCATGCCCACCGGAAGGACACGGCATACACCAATACATCATCACCGTGTACGCTTTGAAAACGGATAAACTCGGGTTAGACGAGAATACCAATCCTGCCGTAGTAGGCTATTATTTATGGAATAATACCATTGCTAAAGCGAGCATTGTGACGTATTACCAGCGAGAAAGCAAGTAGTATCTCAAAAACGGATATTGCATGTGCCTCTACTTTATTACTTGAGAGTCTTTGATAAAACTGATACTTTCGTGTTTATAATAAAGGTGAGAGACACGTGCAATATGAAGCTTCATATGCCGTAGAAATTCAGATCGTTTTTGAATCGAAAAATACTCTTTGCGTTTGTCCCAAAAGGTTATTGGGTAACTTTAATCATAGCCACCATTCTCATTCAATTCAATGATGAAACCTTAAAGTTAGGCTATTTTACCTTTAACATTCTTCTCTTTTTATTGTGGCGCAAAGTTGCGGTTGTACTACATGAATTAGGTCATCTCATCTTTGCGAAGTTGGTTGGTGGTACACCAAGAAAAATGATACTGGGGAAAGGCCATAAATTACTTAGCACGGAAGCACAAGGAGTAAAAATAATAATTCATTCTAAAATAAATTCTGGACGTGCCTATGCTGGATTCGATGATTTAAAATACATAAGGTTCAAATTAATAGTATACACTGCTGGTGGATTCACGGTTAATTTTATTCTGGCTGGTTTATCTATTTTCCTAATAGATCAATCAATAAGTGCATCTGAAGGGTTCCATATTGCCGGCTCATTTTGTCTTGCAAATTTCTTCACTGGGTTTGTCTCACTCATTCCATACAGAATAAGGGAGCATGGAATTATTTCACTCACTGATGGGCTCTCACTACTAAAAATCCCTTTTTATAAAAAGAAGGACCTTTTAGACTTAGCTCATATCAACGAACTACTTGATGCCTACGAATGCTATGAAAACAAGCAATACAAAAAGTCGATAAATAGGTATGAGGCCTATAAACAGAAAACAGAAAATTCTACACTTGTTAATATCAATTTAAGTACATCTTATTTGAAACTTGGCGAGATTGAAAGAGCATTAGAACTTATTGAGGAGATTTTACCGAAAATTGATGAGGAGCCGTTTAAGAGCTTCAGAGGTTACATATACAACGAATTAGGTTGGATTAATCTCATTGTAAATAAATTAGAACAAGCAGATAAATATTCTTCATTAGCCTATAAAATTGACCCTAATAGTGAATACTTCAGGGGTACAAGAGGAAGCGTACTAATTGCAAAAGGTGACTTACAAACTGGTATTCTTCTAATTACGGATGATGTTGATTTTAATTTTCCTAATAACCAAACTATATGCGCCGCAATTTATTTAAGCCTGGCGTACTTTAGAAAAGGCAAGAGCAAAAAAGCACAAAAGTATCTAAGATTTGCTTCAGATAATTCTGCCCTTCTTGATATTGATGAGATGATGCTTTACGACAGAGTTCTGGAAGAAATAAAGACATTAAAGAAATCAATATAATCATGTACCCATGACATCCAAAACGCTCTTTTTGTACGACCTGCTAATTGGTAATCCTACCTCTCCAACAGTCACCTCTTCCTTGTTATAGCTTTTAACTTTATCCTGATTCACCGCAAAAGAACAGTGGATACGAATAAAATGATTTGGCAATTTCTTGACCAACCCACTGATCTTCTCACGAGTGGTCACCGCCTCACCGGTTTCCAAATGGATCCGGATATAATCACTTAGGCTTTCAATATAAAGAATATCCGCTAGCACGATCTTCCGGTTTTGACGGTTGACTTTCACTGTCAAAGAATCCATCTCGTTTTTTTGGTTTTCTTTTTGAAGTTGCTCGAGCTGCGATTGTTTAGCGAAGGACTGGCGGATCAGCAAAATGAAAGAAAACAAAAAGACAATAAAGTAAAGAGCAATGGCCAATATGAATATATCCCGGGACACAGGACTCATATTTTCATAAGAGTATTCCGCTAACCATACAAAAGCCAGTACGATCACGATCATTTCCAAGTAAACAGAGACCACCAGCATATACACAAAGTATAGGGCAAACCGCCCGTAGCGCTTGGTCAACAAATACTGCGGAACCAGGTAAAGGTTAAAAAAATAGCAGGTACCCACTACCACCGGTAATAGCATGGACACAAAATAGAAGCTCTCCTGAATGGAACTGTAATACGGGGTAAACACTACCGTAAGCAGGATCACTACCGTAATCCAAAAAAGAACATGAAGGCTGGGTTTCATAGCCTCTAATATCGGCGAATAACACGATAGGCATTAATTTTTGCGGTAGAAAGCCACTTTAATGGCGGATTCTACATTGTCTTCAGTCCCTCTTCACTCTAGCTTTGAACTTGAATAATTCGTTAATTTTAATGTTTAGAATATGACACTATTTATGCAGGGCGATCCCCTATTCATGGGTATCCTTACTTTGATCTTACTCGCGACTATTGCACTTGCCATTTATCAGGGGTTGGCACTTTCCAAAGCCCAAGAGGTAGATAGGTTACTGTGGAAAAGCAAAATTGACCTTGTAAAAAGTGTCGGGCTTTTCGGGCTAATCTTCGGTATTTTTTCCCAGCTACTAGGGCTTTATGGTGCATTTGCCGCTATACATGAATGGGGGCAAGTATCTCCGGGAATCCTGGCAGCCGGCCTCAAAACCTCTATGATCACCACTATTTACGGAGTACTGATAGCACTAATCGGTTATGGGTTATGGTTCTGGTTGCAGAGTGGTCTGAGACAGAAGGCATAAGCAAGCTGATACAAAATGGGCGGCTTACGTTTAGCTGCCCTTTACTGTACCTCCAACAATTTCTTAAATCGCTCAATCTCAGACTCGAAATATTCCTTGTCAAACTCACTTTCAGGGTAGCGGGCTATTATTGATTCCAGTGTATCAATGGCCGCTTGATAGAGTCCCTGCTCTTCCTGTGCCATGGTCATCAGACTGAGTGTATTCGGGTCGTTGTGTAGGGTACCCAGATAATATGCAAGTTCAAATGCTTCTGTGTACAAGCTATCGCCAATTACCCTTCTCACGAAATAGTAATCGTCATAATCGCCCCACTTATGAAAGACGGCTGTATCTAATGTTATAGCTTCAAATTGTGCTCCCAGCTCTTCTATTCCACTATCCTTTAATATGCTTCGGAGCGTATCCACGGGCACTAATCTGGGTTCGCTCGCGCTTACTATTTCATATCGATCATAAACAAGTGTGGCGTTGGGTGGTATGGCATCACCAGCTCCTTTGTCGCCGTAAGCAATGGAATCTGGCAGGATGGCCAGAACGTTGTCGCCCTCGCGCATCAGCAATGCCATCTCATCAAACCCTTTAATGACCTGACCTACACCTACTACAAAACTAAATAGCGAGTCAGGAGCGCTGTAGGTGTTCCAGATAACGCTATCTTCTACCATCAAGCTTAGTTTAGTATCCAATTTTGATCCCACTTCTACTTTCCTGCCTTCTCCGCGTTTTAAATAGACATATCGAAGGCCGGAAGCTGTTTGAACGGTATCATTTTTTAACTCTGTATTGTTCATGTCTGGCCCTGAACAGGCCATACCTATGAATAGAAAGACAGGTACTAAATATTTCATCACTTAAACATTAATCTCCAATATAATCACTTTAGGTCAAAGACTTATCCAGCCGTTTCTCTAACCAACTCTCAAAATCCAAATAGTCGAGTATATTGGATCGCTGATCATCTGTATGATGCCTAAAAAGAGATGCGGAAAGCCTTTCAAAAAGAGATGGATACCTATGTGCAGGAGACATGCTCAACTTGGAAAAAAACTTCAATAGTTCCTTTTCAAACGGGAATAGTGCACCTCTTCGTTTCTTCAAAAAACGCCTGGTGTTATCTACCGCATAACGCAATAAAGTAATGTTTCCTAATTCGAAATGGATCATAAGAAACAGAAAGCGCGCATACGTCTGCAAATCGGATCGTTCATCACCAAAGTTGGTATTGAGAATTTTGTTGATACTCATCAGCGACTCTGAATATTCACCGAGTTGAAAATGGATATAGCCGAACTGGTAATAGAAAGATAGAAGGTAATTATTCGGGACCACGTAAGTTTCAATCAACCGGTTGATCTCCGACATAAGTTCTAGGGCTCTTCCCCAATCCCTGAGGTCGCGATACAGTTCTAACTCCACATTATAGGTTTTCACAAACATTCTCAGAATATAGCTCTGCTTCTTCAAACCGTACTTTTCAGGAATCTCCCTGATCTTATTCAACACGCCAAGTGCCTCATGGGTCTCTTTGTTGTAGAGCATCATACCCATCAGGTTATGCAAAGTAGTGAGATAACCCTCGGGATTCTCTTTAATACGATGGGGCCGTTCTTCCATTAACACAATGAGCTCAGCCAGTACCTTACGACCTTCTGAGCTATTATTAGTGACCGTAAATAAGATGTACTTGAGATGGTAGTAAAGGATAAACGCACCAAAAGACTTGGCGCAAGAAGCATTTTTCAAAAGGCTATGTTCCTGATAGCGCTCCATTTTTTTTAAATCAAGTAAGTCGGAAGTCATCAGCTCCTCAACAAAGGCACTGTATTGATGAAGATTATTTAGCTTTTCCAGGACTTCCCCTTCACGCCTGACTACCTCTTTTACCGCTTCTCGATTGCCGGATTTCGGAAGTGAGTTGATCACTCTTTTCTCCCAATGTAGAAGCTCTAGCAGTATATTAAAGCTCTCATATTTAGCAGCAATGGTCTTACCTTTTTTGATCTTGGTTTGGCATAAGTCGTAGAGTTCTTTTTGAAAAAGGATCTCAATTTCAAGGAGTAAGTGCAACAGCTCAGAATGTTTAGTCCTGCCTTCGGTAAATGACTTGAGGCTTTTAAGAATGAGTTTCCCCAAATAGTTCTTAGTCACGGCCAGAGCTGAACCACCGTTAACTTCAATATCTTCCGGATCTCCTTTTTCAATGGCTTTAAAGAGATTCAAATAATACTTATCACCAGACTGTAAATTGGTAAATAAGCTTAAATACCGTTTTTCAGACTTCTCAAGTGAATGTACGAGCTCATTTAAAGATCCTCTTTTTGACATAGCCTTTTAATTTTCAAACCAAAAAAATAGTTTAATTAAAATTCAAACGAACTTTATTTAATATAAAAAATTATTAGCCTTCTAATTTATAGTCAATTTTAATCATTTTTTTATTTACTCAAATACTACATTTGGCTATCAATAATTAGACGTGTGGCCACTAAATAATTACCAAGAATTAGAAAAAGACATCATTTTAAACAACACTATTATGGCAAATGCAATTAACTGGTTTGAGATACCAGCGAACAATCTCGAAAGAGCGTGTACATTTTATGGCGAGGTACTAGGCCAGGAAGTACATACTCAAGAAATAGGTGGTTTTACTATGGGCTTCCTACATGACGGGCAGGATGGCGTAGGCGGAGCTTTGGTTGCCGGTGAAGGTTATACTCCTTCCGCAGAAGGTGCGTTGGTTTATCTCAACGGGGGTACCGACTTAAGCGACTCTTTAAACCGTGTAGAAGCGGCCGGTGGTAAAGTAGTACTGCCCAAAACAAAAATCACTGATGAAGCCGGTTATTTTGGAATCTTCATAGACTCCGAGGGGAATAAAGTAGCATTTCATTCACCCTCTTAACAGGTCAACAAATTCGTCAGACCACTGAGGGTGGTCTGACGATTAAACGAAAATACGTATGGGTCATTTTACCAAAGACTTTATTCTCTTCTTCAGGGATTTAGAAAAGCATAATAACAAAGAGTGGTTCGATGAAAATCGGAAACGCTATGAAACTGCCGTTAAAAAACCACTTTATAGTTTCGTGGATGAAATGATAGGGCGGATTAACGCTGAAGACCCGGAAGTACAAATCCAAGCTAAAGATGCCGTTACCCGGATAAATCGGGATACACGGTTTTCTCCGGATAAAACACCTTACAATACACATATGGGCGCGGTTATTTCGTCCGCGGGACGAAAAGATAAAAGCGTACCGGGCGTTTTTCTTCGTCTGGATACCAGTGGTATTCACATTTTTGGAGGGGCTCATGGCATAAGCACCCAGCAGATCGCTAAAATAAGGGGCGCCATCGCGGAAGACCCCGAGGGGTTTATGCGACTTATCACAGAACCGGAATTCGTAAAGAAATTTGGGGAAATTAAAGGGGACAGGAGTAAGCGTATGCCCAAGGAGTTTGCTGATCTAGCTGAG
>JBCCOE010000129.1:0-8847 GCA_039025475.1 Bacteroidota bacterium
GCTACTTTGATTCAGAAACGCCATCATTCACAGCCCTAATACCGGCATTTATTGGTGTAGTACTTTTGATCTGTAACCCAGGGGTGAAAAAGGAAAACAAGGTGATTGCCCATATCGCGGTTTTACTAACTTTAGTGGTTGCTATTGGCCTCTTTCGACCTTTAATGGGGGTAATTGATCGCTCTAATACCTTAGGTATTTTTAGGGTTTCGGTTATGCTGATCAGTACTGTGGTAGCTATGGTATTCTTTATTAAGAGTTTTATTGACGCCCGTAGAAATCGGCAATCCGCTTAATTTCCAAAAATATTATAATGGGTGATATTGCCATATTCGAAAAAGAGCGTGCATCCGGTTATGATAACTTTGTACAAGCCTGGATCCCAAATTATCAGTTCATAATAAATTCTATCCCCGCTATATTGGGTACAACATCAAATAAACCCTTGCTTGTGGCCGGTTGCGGTACCGGTAATGAAATATTGGCTTTTAAGCGTTACCGTAAAGAATGGGATATAACGGGAGTTGACCCTTCACAAGATATGGTGAGCCAGGCCAGATCAAAACTAAAAGACTACTCAAAAGTGCAGCTCTTAAAAGGCGAAGTCAAAGATTTATCGAGTCGATTTCAATTTGGAGCTGCCACCTTACTTTTGGTATTACATTTTTTAAAAGATGATGGAACCAAGCTCCAATTACTTCAGGATATTTCTGAACGTTTGGAATCAGGATCACCTTTGATTCTGTTTGATATTTTCGGAACAGGTAAAGTGTTCAAAGAAAATTTATCTATGCTGCAGTACTTCATTCCTCCTGAAATAGAAGCTGATGAAAAGCAAACTAGAATGGAAAGGATTGAGAACGCACTTTATAACATTGACGAAGACCGGCTTTTTGAATTACTCGTTCAAGCCGGGTTTAACATCCCTCTGAAATTTTATCAAGCCTCTATTTATGGGTGTTGGATCGCCCGCAAGACTTGATCAAGCCTCCACCATTTCTTCAATTTCCTGTTCAACCTGTGCCAACCAGGCCTCAAGTCTAGGCTCGTTCATATCATATTGGTTTTCGAAATCCAGGGCCAGACCATAAAAGTAATCATCGTTGTAAAGTCCTTTGGACTCATCAAAATCATAGCCTTCAGTCGGCCACATTCCAATGATATGACCTCCGTTGCTGAGGATCACCTCGCCAAGAATCCCCAAGCCATCTACAAAGTACTCCGCATAACCCGTTTGATCTCCCAGGCCGAACATCGCTACTACTTTACCCGAAAAATCGATGGTTTTGAACTCTTCATAGAAATCTTCAAAATCACTTTGCAGATCACCATCATACCATGTGGAAAGCCCGATAATGATAATATCAAAGCGGTCGTAGTCGGCGGCCGTCATGTTGCAAGCCTCGATCATTTCGATATCCGAAATTTTCCATAGCTCTTTTAGGTGATGAGCAATACCTTCAGTATTGCCAGTATCTGAACCAAAAAAAAGACCGACCTTATTTTCAATGTAAAATGACATGTCTCTTATTTTTTTGCAAAGTTGTTCTTCAATATTATGGTTGTCAATAGTTAGAAGTAGTGATTTTTATTGTAAACTGGCTTTATCGAATTTTGTTTTATTTATTTAGTGACAAGACTCTCTGGAATTCTGTAAACGCAGAAACTAATTATTAAATACCATCGTTCTTGAACATTTTAAATTTTGCATCCTGGTATTTGAAGAGATAAGCCTTTTCCAGGTCAGCAAAAATACCAACAGATATGGCCAACGAATCAAGCTTTTCAATACTGCTGAAAAAAAGTTGCAAATAAACATTATCATTAGCTTTTCCAACCCAGCGGCGCTCGCCTAAATGATAACTCAGTTTCTCAAACGTTTTTCCGTTATATACTACCATCCTATCAGACAGGGCTAAAGAGTTATTTCCAGAAAAGAAATTACCTCGTATAGTTAATATATCTTCCTCATCTTCTAAGGCCAGCATATACGTATTCCAACCGTGATCTGTCGTTGCGTCAGCATCCGGTATTTTGAAAGATAGAGCCTCTTCCAGACCTTTAGTTTTGCACTTATGTTTATAAATACTTATTGTACTGTCGGTAACATATTTGAAAAATAGAACATATACGATACCCTGTTCATCTTGCCCGATCCATTTATTACTGGCGATGTCGTATGACAGCTTTTGCATGGTGTAGTCCGTTGAATATACTTTCCCTTCCATCTTGTAAACAATACTATCCCTGTAAAATGAATGTTTGGAACGTTGAGTCCCGCCCATTAGTTGAAAGTTCCAGTAATAGTCTCCGGTTAATTCCAAGTTGTCTTTGACCAACAAATCGGCATATTTTCGAGTCTGATCATCCGTATTCCTGTGAGTACAAGATATTTGAAAGACCAAAACCATGGTTATGTAAACCCAAAAGTCCGATTTTCCCTTAATAAAAAGTACAAACATCCCGGTCTGCCAAAGCTTAGAATACAGACCTATTCTACTACAAATTTCCCCTGCATTAATCCCCAATGACCAGGAAACGAGCAAAGAAACTCATAACTACCCGGAGCTGGGGCTTCGAAAGTTATTCTAGTCGACTCTCCTCCACCAATTAACGCCGTGTGCGCTATTATATCGTCACCCTCGGGAATATAGTCATTGTCTTTCGCATCAATTGCTTTCTGAGCGAAAGCAGCCATATCCGTTCCTGATTTAAGAATAACAATATTATGTCCCATGGCTTCCTTAGCTAATTGTCCGGTGTGGTTAAGTGTGAGCTCAACGCTAACCCCTTCAGGCACCCGAAGTTCCTTTATGTCATATCGCATAAGGTCATCGCTATTTACAACCAGTTTCACTATACCATCTTGGGGAGATTCGGGAACCTGTGTAGTAGATTCATTGGACTTTTCCTGTCTACCCCCACAACCTGTAAATAATACTGTACTTGCAAATACAAGAAGAGTTATGGAAAGAAGCTCACCTATTTGTTTCATATCATATATCATGGCACAAAAGTACATGGCAGTTGGTTGAATACATCGGTTAGACCGCTAAAATACCACCTCAAAAATTAGTTTTGATATCGTACGAGCATCTTCTGGGCAAGATATCCCTTACCTCCGTCGTACACTTCTGTCCAGCCCGTTTTCTTTAGGTACTTGACTAAATAGTGATTAAAAAGGCCATGAGAAACGAGCAGGGTCTTACCGTTTTTAAGAGCATCTTCTTCAAGAAAAGCTGCGCCTTGGCGAGCACGGGATTTTGCTTGAGAAAAACTTTCAATACCTCGTTTGTTCAAACCCATGAACCACAAAACACGAGACGTGATAAGCCAGCATTTAAGACCTAATTTAATATTAGGAAACGAAAAAATTTTTCTTTCAAACTCACGAAACAAAGAATCCGGACGTTGAAGGTCTTTCTGGTCAAAAACCAGTTTGGCCGTGGCAATAGATCGCGGAATGGAGCTGGTATGTATTACCTGAAGCTCATTTTCACTGAGGGTCACCGGTATAAATTCAGGAGGATAAATTCCTACTGAGTCGTAGTCTTTAACAAACTGAATAGCTTCTTTTCGCTTTCTCCACCCCTTCTTATTAAGTGCGGGTTCTCCGTGCCTCAATAGAATTATTTGCGACAGTTTCGAATGGTCCTCGACCAGTTTCATCGCTTCTGAGACAAAGTGAATTGTATCAGGTGCTTTTTTAGATACATTTTGAAGTGAGTCAAAGTATGCTTCTAACCTTTCCGTTTGTCCATAACTTGCTGATCCGATGCTCAGGCCCAGCGAACACAGAAATAATGAAAATAGATATATCCTGGTGATCAAATTTTTTGGGTTGACATTGGCAAGATAGCTTAACCGTCGAATTTTTCGAATCGCATTAAGAGAAATCTTTCCAAAAAGTTCTCTAGGCTCAAATCTATTTTCAGATATGAAACTATCCTATAACCAGGCGTTTAGTTTTCACTCATCTTTACATTTGTAATCTGAGCTAAAGACGTTTCGCCGCTAAATACCCGCCTCAGTTTTCTTTTCAGATAAGGACAATCTGTAGATCGTATCGCCCCAAGTATAATGCGATATTGCATAGTGGGATTAACTTCAATTTGCTTTTGAAGCCGGATGAAAAACTCATCATAGTCGCTGGGGCTCATGGATTATTGATTATGGTATGTGCTTCAAAAAGTGTTTCTGCCTCATGAAGAGCTGTCAATACCGGCTCCATATCCGATTTAGCCAGGCATATCCCCATAGTTTCACCTCTGCCACGTATAACAGCAGTAGGGCGGTTAAGAAAATCATATTGGAAATCAGCTTCGCACAACGATTCAATGATTTTTCTTAATCCAACTAACCGAGTACGGTCAAACGAAGCACAGCAGTTATTATATACAAATGAAAAATGCTTACAAGACGTACAATACGTAATCTGACAGTTTTCAGACTCACTTAAGATCAAATGATTACAATTTTGGCACATAACGGTCAAGCTCCGAGTTTATGTAAATGAATGAAATCGACCTGAGTCGAACCCCACCGCAAACCCACCTTGAGTATTTTTAAAGTGCGGCTCATGAACAGAATAAAAAGGGTTTCTCGTACTTCTCTAAGCATAACATATATGGTCTCTGCCATGATCACAACAAATTAGCGCCTGCACCTGCCAATGACTGGAATAGCACCTTCCAAACTTTATGAAGAAGAAGTCGACAGGCACAGGACTTATTATCTTACTACATGAGTTCCATCATCTCAAAACTCAGCGTGCTGCAATATTTTTTTTTCCAATTCCAGGGCCCTCGGGATCAACACCTCTTCTTCCAAGCGTGCGTGAACAATTAAATCACGCTCAAAGCTTTTTAATTTTGAGATTAGCACGTTCAAAGACAGTAGGTCTGCAAAGTGATCTTTTTTACTTTCGAGCAACCCAATTAATGCACGCAGCTTGTTTTCAGGTTCATCGGTATGGTTTAATAAATGTTGAATTAACATTAATTTCTGCTCAAAGCTAAATTTCATGTAACCGCTTTCACCAGCTTCCAAAAGGGACTTTATGTACGGGAAAAGTTCGTTTTCCTCTTCGTTGATATGCTTTTTTAATTCATCCGAGTAATTTGAAAATACCTGAGTTAAGACGGGCTTCCAATATTTTTTATAGTCACTACGATAGGTCAAAAGATTTATCCCCATGGCAATTTCATCCATACATTTACCTAGGTAATAGGTATGTGTTTTTTGCAAGTATTCCATAATCGTAGGCAATGGAAATCTTAAAAAACGAGCCGGCTCAAAAGTATCTGTGTTCAAGAAAAGCAGAGTAAGATCATTGCAAAACTCCTCAGGACATGGTTTTGCAACACTGGAAAGTTTTCCACCTTCATATCTCCTTTGTATTTGTTCCTTTATTCCCTGTATTTGATGAAACATAATCCTTAGTGATGAGATAAAATCTCTTTCGCGTTTAAAAGTGTGAGAGCCTGGTTAAGGTGCTGACACATACTTTCAAATTCCGCTTTTTTAAAGTTGAATTGAATATCACGATGTGCCGAGTTAACCACCAAATGTTTTTCTCCACTCGGAAACATGATAGCCTTACAGGCAAAATCAATTTTCGTAAATGATACAACGAAGTCTTTAAAATCAGCCTTATCGAATCCTAAAAGAATATTCTTATAGGCAAAACCAATGCGTTGACAGCCTGTACAAATAGAAACATTTAAATCGGGTACGTCTATTAATACTTCAGGTGTGCAGGCCATTGGGTTCTTACTTTTATGCTTTTATGAAATCCCTAATCTCTTAAAAAAGGGTTCGCATTAGAGCTATTTAGATTCATTCTAAACAATACAAAAGTAACGGCGAGGTACTCCTACATCAATCGCTATATCTAGTGAAATTAGATCACTATAAGTAGTGATCTGTCGGAGATCTGACTGGAAAAATTAAGTCAGCTAGGTTTTCACTAACCTACCATCCCTATCTCATGGGCGTAGGCTACCAGTTGCGTTGGAGAACTTAATTTCAACTTCTTTAGAATATTTTTCCTATGTGAGTTCACTGTATGAACACTAATATGTAGCCCATCCGCAATTTTTGCGGTACTGTTCCCAACAGCTATAAGTTTTAGTATTTCTACTTCACGCGCAGATAGATTGGTAGGTACACAATCTTCAGGATCGTTACCCTCGACGTGGGTTAGCGTTTCGAGTACTTTGTTGCAATAAAACCGGTTGCCCTTAGATATCATTTCCACAGCAGAAAGAATCTCATCCGGTGTACAGTCCTTAGTCAGGTAGCCAGGAGCCCCTTTGTTAATCAACTCCTTGATACGCGACTTATTCTGATCGGCTGAAATAATTAGTAACCTATCAGTATACTTCTCCAACAGCGACTCCTTAAAGCCGTTCTTTATCGTCGTGGTATAAGGCTCAAGATAATCGGTAATGATCACATCATAGTTTGAGTAATCCTGATTCAACTCGACGTCCTCTTCCATTTCGATGTTGAGGTCATCTAAATTATCTAATAAATGAAAGAGCCCATTTCTGGTTAGATATTGAGGATCAACAATAAGAACTGAGGTTTTCAATGGGCTTATTTAGACTTAATCTAAACAAAGGTAAGCCAGTTAGGTTGTAATTCAAATTATCGCTTTCTGAACCTTTCATATGCCTTTTTGCGGCCTATAAAGTGTACGTATTGAATAAAGTTGAACTCTAGTTGGTTAAACATAATCTTGTCTCCTTCTACCTGCAGATGTAAATCGGGGATCCAACGCAAATTCGTGCGAAGTAAGCTACTCCCTGTTTTGGTAACACGAATGTCCCAGCCTGCAATTAGACCAACAGCAGCTTTGGTATCACTGAACTTATTTCCATTGATATCTGCGCTTAGATACTCCATAGACACAGTAACTCCTACGAAAGGGACGAATCCAAGCCAATCAAAGACGTTCTTATAAACTTCAATCATGGCCGAATGGCGTCTCACTTTTATCTCTGTATCAAATCCTTTCAGGCGATCTCCCAGAGTGCGATAAGAAAAGCCTATGTTCATATCGGGTTTCGACAAATACCGGCCAAAAGTTATGTCAGGCATAAATCCTCCCATTCGATCATTCTCAAGAAAAGGAAAGTTATTTTCCAGATAAGACGATTTTGATATTTGAATCCCAGCTGAGGGGCCAATCCCCCAGTACCAGGCATTGAGCTGATTTTCCTTTTCGAGGAAGTTATAATACCGGTTGAGCCTACCCAGCACTCTTTTACTCCGCATGCCCTTATCTGTATCCCAGTATTTATAAATACGAAGACTAAAGGATAAAGGGTCAATTTCTATGGGGGCATTAATTGAGGTCGAAATGGCATAGTCAAACTTGTCAATCGAATTATAATATGCAGAAGCGGTGATATGATATTGTCCCGTAGTATAGGTGAAGCCCGCTTCTAGAGGCGCTATCACCTGCTGATAAACAGGTGCCCCTTCACTGAAGTCATCCTCCTCACGGAGCTGTCTGTAGTTAAATGTATTAAAGCTAATACCCATAAAAGGGCTGAACCTCCCGCTTTTCAATTTAAGTGGATAAAAACGAGCCCCGGTTTCTATACCCTGACTAAATTTCAAGGTTTCAAAGCCATTTGGATTATTGCGGATCGTAGCGAAGTATAGGGGAAAAGTCACGTAGAAATCGGCATGTCCCCAAAAGTGAATTCCCCCAATGGTTAATCTGGGGGTCAACGCACCTTCAAAAGAGGTTCGATCAATGTTTCCATTTCTAACAAAACCTGTTGTGCCGCCAGGTTCCCTAAAGGTTTCAAAACCCAGAGTTAACCAGGCAAAACGGGTGCTTCGATCAATGTAATCAAAAGTATAGGTACTATCCGTTTGCCCCTGCACTGCACAAAAGCAAACCATTAGGTAAGATAAGGTTAAGCTCTTTTTCATGACTCTCTAATTTTGGATTTAGTTAGTAGCTTGATGATTTAAAGAAAGTACGCAGAGTAAAATCCTGTAAATAATGGTTACCGAACTGTGGAAATTAATGGATAAACCGTAGACAATTAACTGACCTCATCAGGTCGTGAGACTAATTTTTAATTATTTTAACTAAAATTATTAATTTTAATATATACCCAGGTGGTAAAATAGTGATTAACAATGTTGACCATGATGGGTTTATAAACAAGCGAGTGCGGGGTTTATGTTTAAGGGAAATCACTTTATTAGGGGGGCGGTTATTACCGTTCTACTCATTGTTCTCAACCAGGGGTTGATTCAATTCTGGCTATATCAAAAACGACAAGACGCCCATTTAATTAATGTCGCAGGTCGACAAAGAATGCTTTCACAGCGGATAAGTCTTGAATTCCACAAAAATCTTAATGGCCAAAACATCACACTAATTCGAGACTTATATTACCAATGGAACACTGCTCATTATGCCTTTCTTAGTTCTAATGATTCTCTGGATATTTCTGCAGTTAGCGAATCGAAAACTCTAAAAATACTCAACGATTTATCTGCCAACGTTAACTTCATAAAGCCATTCCTTGGGGCCAAAAGTTTTACTAAAAATGATTTGGATCAGATCTACCAAAATCAAGCTTCTTTTCTAAAAGAAATGGAACTCGTGGTCGGTCTGCTTGAGGAAGACTCCGTATTCAAACTTCGGATAATTATCTTTGGCGAAATATTATTAGCTATTCTCTCCGTTACTATTCTTCTTCTCGAAATAAGATATATCTATGAACCTGTAGCGAAGAAGCAGGCAGACCTGGTCAAGTCACACGAAAGCAAGCTTCAAAATCAAGAAAAGAAATTGAACAAAATTGCCTGGGAGCA
>JBCCOE010000130.1:0-8782 GCA_039025475.1 Bacteroidota bacterium
ATACCTAAATGATATTATTTAGAATCAATCTAAGTAACAAATGCGTTTGGAGTCAAAATGTTTTCAATCCTACTTAAAATCACTAGAAGTAGTGATGGTTAATCCCTTGCTGTTCTGGACTTGGAGTTAGATCCAGTCTCAAAAAGAAAAATCAAACTCAGGCTTTTTAAGTTAGACTCGCAAAAGGGTCGATAAGTGACATAGCCACTCTAAAGATGAGATATTTAGTCTCTGCTCAGAAAGCTTGTTTTGTAAAAAGCTCGAATCGCTTTTTGCACTTCTCTCGACTCAGCCGTTTTGATCGCTTTGAGGATGATGCGGTGACGCCTATAAGGATGCTGGACAATCTCTTTTTCTAGGTTCTTAAGAATCTCAGATGGTGCTAAGGGCCGGGTCATACTAGGTGATGGATGGTGAAAATACTTTCTTCTTGCATTATCTAACCTGTGGTTTCAACACTCGAGTTTCTTCCGGTTCAATTACTTTTGCTGTGCGGTGGACGTTCACTAATTCTACAGGGATATCGGAAGTATCTTTTACTTTCAATAGGAAGAACGAGGCATAAAGCGACAAGATGCCTGTAGTTAACCAAAAAATATCTACATAGGCCACCCACGGATATGGCGTCCACGCCACCCAAATCCAGTCTCCGGTTAGTGCACCATTTGTTATGGGCACCAGAAGTGAAAGTAATCCTCCTATTACCAAATAATTTCGATTTTGTTTCGAATAGTTACTTGGGAAAATACCGTAAATCGTGAGTCCTAACCAGCTCAGAAAAAAGATGCTATTCACCATATCTATACGATTGGTCATTGCCATGGGCACCAACTTATTAGCTACAAAAAGTATCGCAAAGGCCGGAAACATGGACAGGCAAATGGCCAGGTACCATTTGGTTACATTGTGATGAAAGCGCCGCTGCTTAAGTGTATATTTCTTATTGTCACGGGCCGTTCTCCAAATCATTACACCGCTGATGATCATAAAACAAGTGAGCAACGACAGGATAAAGAACAAAACTCTAATTAAGTACCCTCCGAAAGTACCAAAGTGTAATGCGTGGGAATAATTGTAAACATGCTGGATATAACTCTTTTCATAAGGAAAAACGGTGTATTCGTCCAGAATAATGCCATCCTTCATGTACATGGCAATGGTTCCTCGACTTGAAACACCTTTATAATCTTCTATGTACCAGTTAGCAATTGCATCTTCTTTCCCATAATGATTCATGACCACAGATTTAACCGTAAAAGAAGGATAAGCCTCTTTCACTTTTTGATAAAGTGTTCCAATGTCTAGATGCTCATAGTCTGAAGCATTTTCATCAAGCTGAATTTTTTTATAGATGGATATCTCCTTTTCAGCTTCATTCAAATCAAAATCTCCAAAAATCAAATACGGTAAAAAAGCAATTGCCACAATGCCAAAAAATGCACCGGTCACTGCGTACATGATTTGAAATGGCAAACCAAGTATTCCTAGCACAGTATGGGCATTGGTCCAGATAGTTTTCCACGCACCCTCTTTGATAAAGGCATAAAATCTAGTAAGTAGTTTAGTCCAATGGATTAATACCCCACTAATGATCGCAAATAGGAAAAATAGCCCGATTAAACCTGAGATGAATTGACCAGCCAACCCTAACTGCCTAAAATAGTGTAGGTGATATAGCGTAGTGCCCACGGTGGTTTGGCTATCATCCTTATGTATTACTTCAAGAGAAGGACCAATATGGACTTGAAAAAAGTCATTTCCTGTCGAATCGGCTGTGGTCTTTTGCGAAGTACCGGATATAGTGATTAAAGGATTTAGTTCAGTGGGAAGCTTTATAAATAGTTGCTGATCTCGATCAATAGCATATAAGCTATCTACCTTTCTAAGCCCCTTTTCAATGGGAAAATCTTCTTGGTATCCCTGTCTTAAGGTTTGATTTTCCCACTGTGCCAGCTCATGCTTAAATAGTGAAAATGCACCAGCATAGAAAATGACAAACAGCGCAAAACTGATCACGATTCCAGCGACTGTATGCGTATGGAACATAACGTGATAGGCCCTATCTCTTAATCCTTTGAGCTTTTTCATAAATAATCAGTTGATGATAAAAGCCAGGCTAACTGTAATCACAATCAAAAGAATCATCCACGAAATCCAGACCTTCCTTATCAAGTAGATCATGATCATTAAAGCCGGCCAGATGATAAAGACCATGTAAGAGGCCGTCATGAGGGATGGAAAGTAATTTTTGACGTTAAGAGAGTAGGCGAAAAATGGCAATATAGATGCGAGATATGCCCCGAATATCACGGCAAGAAGTTTAAAAACACGTACCCAACCAGAGGATAGAAACTTAGGGTTTGCCGGCATATTAGTGAATATCCAATAGGATGAATAAGACAGATATCATACCCCAAAACCAGGTCGCTTTTGGATGCATCTTGATAGATAGGATAATGCACGCAAGTATTGTGATCAACGCTATTAACCAAACCATCCACGCTGTAGCTGTATCATAATGCTTGGTAAATAGATACCATGCCCAGAGAATCAAGCTGCTCGACCCAAAAAGTACTACCATTTTCCACCTTCTCAGCAATTCTATCTGTACAGGATAATACTTTGAAGTAGCATATAGGAATAAACATCCAATGATCAACATTGAAAGTGCCATATACAACGTAAAATAGTGGCTATTGATAGTTTTGTGACAGATCGATCAAGGTCTCCATAGTAGCTCCGCTCATATCAAATACCTTGGACGCCGTTTTTGTATTTACGTCGAATCTAAATAGTGCATTTACCGAAGGATTGGATACTGAGAAGTAAACCGCACCCTCGGAAAGGGTCATTCCTGCATTGTCAAACACCGAAAGAGGTGGTAGCCCGTCGATTTTTGTAGCGGTCTGTGCTTCAAGATCTACTTCTACGTAGGCTCCGGTAGGTGAGGTAAATAGCCACTCCTGTATTTGTTGATCATCTTCTGGCGTTAAATTAGCAAAACCACCCCTTTCCTCCACAAGTTGTGAAATTCTGGGATCCAATGATTCGTTAATCAGCGCAAATCCGATACCGTTTGCGTAGTAATTAAAACTAGTCATAAAACCACCAAGAGCAGCCAATTGTGGATTAACCACGACGGGTACCTGAAAATTGTAGGACTGATCATAACTATCAGCGCCCGCAGGAATTTTTAAAATAGCGCCAGATTGTAAGGTATTAACATCTCCAGCATGCCAGGTGTAAAGATTTCCCGTTTCATCAATAAACCTATTGGTCGCTATTATCTGAGCAAAAGTACCCTCAGCCTCCAACTGAGTGATGTTAGAAACACTACCTGCATTGATGTCCATTCTCGCCAGAGGGGCATTTAGTAGAGTTGCACCATTTGCCGCCGTACGCATAAATGAAAAAAGCTCGTTATCTCCACGGAAAATAAAATCCTGGATGGTAAGTTGTTCGCCAGCAATGGAGTTAAGTGCTGTAACGTCAATCGTCTCTGTAGATACCTCGAAAGTCGCTGGATTAAAGATATTGACTCTGTCTAAGGTGGCTGCATCTTGAAAAACACCAAAATCACTGTCACGCACTGCTATCCTGCCGCCCGATTGGCTTGCGGTTGAGATAATGCCAGTAACTTCAAACTCACCACTCTGATTAACTATGACTTTCGCAAAGCCCGGTTCGCCGTCCGTTCTTGGAGTGAATATAGCTCCGTCCCTTACGCTAGAAGGGACAAAGGATTGGAACGCAGTACCCTGGGTGATATCCACCGTTCCCGAAGGAAGCTCTTCAAAGTACCGGGCGAATACAGAACCATCGTCTACCAAGCCCACAACTACAAAACCCTCCTGCACCAAAGTTGCTGACGGATCAGGATTGTCATCATCGCTACAACCTGAAATCGCTAACGGTATGGCTACGCTTGCTAAAATCAGTGTTCTTAAAAGATTGTTTTTCATCGTATTATCTATTTTAATCATGAGTCAAAGTTTAAATCGTTGGTACCTGATCTTGAAGGCATAATTTCTGCCAGGATTAGGCACCCGGTAATTATCAAATACTTCCTGGTTGAGTACATTATTGACCTGAAATGAAAAAGTGAGATTAGGCTTCTTCCACGCATAGTTCAGCCCAAAATCCAATTGCCTTTGCGTGGGTATTATGTTGTCATCATTTCGGGTGGGCTGAAGAATCAGATCGAATTCTTCTACGAAAGTAAAGTAGCTGAAAACAGATAGTCGGTCTTCCCGGGACCAGGGAGCCTGGATTTGATACCTCCCCTCAAGGTTGAAGAAATTGAACGGGATGTTGGGAATAGCAAAACCTACCCCATTCGTATTTCCTGTGGTAGGCTCGCCCGCTTTTTCCAAATTTTGGAGCGTAATGTTGGAGGTGAATTCAAAATTCCTCACCAGATTGAATTTTGCAGATAATTCTACGCCTTTACCCGTAACTTCAGCTTCATTGATATATTGGGCAGGGTCATTCAAATTCCTTCCGGGTTCCAGGCGTATCAGGTTTTGCTGGAACCTGAAAAACACATTCAAATCGAGTATTATGGACTTTTGTTTGCCAAAATGATGCGCATAATAGCCCCCAAGGTTAAGGTTATCACTGCGCTCAGGTTCCAGTAAAAAATTAGGTTCAATGGTAATGAAATCACCAAATAGCTCCCTTGAATCTGGTATCCTTAATGCGCGCTCAAAGCTGGTTTTTAAGAAAAAATTTTCTTTGAAGAGATATTTAAGGCCCATTCCGGCACCAAAAGCCTGATCGTCTTGGCGAAAGGTGGTTACGAGTGTATTATCGGATAACCTAAAATCTTCAATACTTTGATCAAACGCATAGTATTTTCCAAATACGATACCCTCCAGTTTTTGCTTCAACCATTTGGATTCATAAGAAACACCACTCACCGACCTTCTTAGTTGAGAAGGAATGGAATTGGGATCAAAACCACGCCTTGCTACCTGTACAGGGTCTTCGCCTTCAATCCTTTGGTCGGTGTAAAACGATGATATTTTTAGGATGTGATTAGGTCGGAGGGTGTAAGATAAATTCAATCTATGCGCATGAGATCGCATTTCCCCATCTCTTTGCGATGGATTGCCCAGAATTTCAGAAGGATCTGAGCTTCGTGTATCTACGACATTGCCAAACCAGTCATACTGATTTAAAGTAGAATCCCGGATAGATTCTTGTTGTGTGAGATAATTCCCAAAATACTGAATAGCAAACTTGTCATCGAAAAAGCTCTTTTTGTAAGATAGGTTGTGAACAACGCCTTGAGTATTAAAGGTGGCATCGCCTGCCGGTACTACCGGGAGCCGGATACCATGTTGTAGCTCATCATCACGGCCATTGATACCAAAACTATACTTCATCTCGTCCGTCCAGCTAAGGTTTTCCACACCTAGTGTGCCATTTATAAGATAGGATTCATGGGCGCTATGAAACCTATTGACCGTGACCTCTTGCTCCGTAAAATTGGGCAGGCGTTGGGTGGCCTTCGTCTCATAGTCATTGTCGGAGTAATTATAAAAGCCTGTGATAGAGAAATAAAGATTGTCACTCAGTCTTTTAGTTAAATTGAGTGTGGTGTTGTGTGTATTGAAGGATCCAACCTGATAAGATACATCCAGATAATCGTGATCTATTTGCTTACTTATGATATTAATACCACCTGCCAGCGCATCGGTGCCCACATCAATAGGCATCACGCCTTTGAATACATCGATACGATCCACATTAGTGGAGGGGATGTTATTGAGCTGTAAAGAAGACCCATATAACTCCAATGGGGTGCCATCGTAATAGATTCGAACGGCCCGTCCGGAGAACCCATTGAGCTGGATAGTAGTAATGCCTCCAAACCCTCCGGATTGCCGGGTGCGAACACCGGTGGTCCGATCCAAAATATTGATCACGTCCGCGGTTTCGTTTTGAAGCGGCACGACGTTAATGGAAGAAATTTGTAAGGGTTGCTGGGAGATTTCAGCACTGCGGGATTCCCCGGTAACCACTACCTCGGCCAGGGTGTTGATGGCGGTGGGAAGTAGTATTTCCAAGTTAGTCACGCGATTACCTAATACGTCTACCTCCACCTCCCTCGGTGTGTAACCCACTGAAGAAATAGCCAGCGTGTAAGGTCCTTCCTGGATTTGTTCGATCTCAAATTCGCCTTTTTCATTAGCGGTGACACCCTTACGGCTCCCCTTTAATACTACGCTGGCAAAGGGTACCGATTTTCCCTCTTCATCTTTTAAAACCCCTCTTAAATTACCTTTCGATTTTTCGGGCTTTATGAATATATCGATCGTCGAACCCGTGGCTTCTATCTTGATGTTTTCAGTGCCCCAAATTTCTTTAATGAGGTTTGCTAACCTGGTTTGTGTGTAGTTTTTCGTAATCCTTCTGGACGGATCAGCTTTTGAACTAGAGAAGTTAATCGCGAACCCGGTGGTATTACTCAGCTTTTTGAGCGCCTGCTTTACGGTCAGGTCGTTAAAAGATATTGAGACCTTCCGATCCAAGATATTCGATTGACCGAAGCCCGCGGAACCAGTAACAAACCACAATAAAGTAACAAGAAGGAGCTTTCGGATAGACACCACCATCAACGGCTAGAATTAATAGAGCGTAACCTCTTTTCCTTTGATCTTGTAATTGAACCCGGTCATTTTACTCATCCGGTCCATCAGCATATCCAGCGAAGGATTATCGTATGAGAAAGTGAAGCGTTCCTGAAGTAAAGAGCGTTTTTCGACGCTGATCTCAATGTCATACCAAGGTTCCAGAACGCCGATAATCGCGCTCAACGGCTGATCATCAACAACCAAACGGTTATCCTTCCACGCGGTGAGTTGAAGTGCGTCTACTTCACTTTTGGTTATACCCTCCGCACTGAGTACCGCCCGATCATTTACCGTAAGTGTGACCTGATTTTCTTTCTTGGCCTTTTCAGAAAAGGCTACTTTGCCGCTCGTAACAATGATCTCCGTTTCTCCTTCTTCGTTCGTATTAATGTCAAAAGAGGTTCCCAGAACCTGTGTTTTAGAATCTTCAGTGTAGATAATAAACGGGTGCTCAGTATCCCTGGCCACATCGAAGTGGGCATGCCCCGATAAATACACCACTCGTTCATTACCTTCAAATTTTTCCGGAACCCGGATCTCTGTTTCATAGTTCATACGGACGGTAGACCCATCGGAGAGCGTCACTGTCCTTTTTTCGCCTCTATTGGTTTTTACACTCTTATAAGTTTCTACGGCCAGGGTAGGGTCCGCATCAACGAACCCATCGCGGAAGTGATAGGCAGAGAATCCAACGGCAAATAGCATCACAACTGCTGCAGCGTAACGCATTATGTTCCTAATGAACCTTGTGCGTTGAGGCTTTGCAACGTGCTCTCCAATTTTAAAGCCTGTCGGCAAATGAGAAACCTTAGATCCTATGGGCTGTTCGGTAGGTCTTGGTTTTTCTTTTTTAAGATTCTCTTCCGGGCTCTGCAACGACAGGCTTTCTTGTCCCCACAAGCGGTTGTGTAGCTGCTTAAGCGCAGCTTCTTGCTCAGGAAGAAATATTGATTTGTATAAATAATCCTCTATGACTTCTTCGGAGGCTAACCACTTTTCAACCACTTCACATTCAGCCTCGGTACATTCACCTTTCGCATACTTTCTTAGTAATTCCTCGGTAATTTCCATGAACAAGATTAGTCTTTGGTCTCTATCTTGTTAGTCTGAGGAATTTCTGATATCCCTAAACGGGTTTCTTGATTTTTTTAGAGAAAGATGGATAGGAGGGTTTTAAGCTTCTTTAAGATTTTAGAGATGTGATACTCTACGGTCTTCTCAGAGACGTTTAAATTATTGGCAATTTCCTTGTTAGATAGGCCTTTATTTCTGCTCAGTAGAAAAATTTGCTTTGTTTTTGGCGGCATCTTCTTAAAAGCTGCCAGCATCTCGGTCTTTTGTTGCTTAAAAATGATACCCTCTTCCGGAGAAGGCGATAGTAATTCTATTTGCTGATCGTTTTTTACCTCCGGCACTTTACTTTGCGCTTTGTAATGATCTATGAGTTTGTATTTACAAATCGTAATCATGTAGCTCTCCATTGAGCTTCTCACTTTTATATTGTGCCTTCTATGCCAGATATCGGCAAAAACATCTTGGAGCAGATCCATGGCTTGCGACTTATTTTTAAGCCTGCGCATCAAAAATTCAAAGACCCTTACCGAATGCTGGTAATACAGCGCATTGAAACCTTCTCTGGTAGTGAAGTCAGGAGTATCGTTTGCCAGTTTCCTTACTTTCATATTTTCGTTATTCCTTCCCTGCAAGAAACAGGTATTTAAAAGTGACCTGTTACCCCAAATTGCAAACCTCAAACTTGAATATGAATAAAGCAATCGCTACTTATAGTGATAATTAGATGAAATCATCACCATCCGGATAAAATTTAGGTCTATCCTAAAACCCATTTGGTTTCATTCAGCATTTTGCTGAGCTTTCACTTGATCCCCAATAAACTTGGCAAAGGGTTTGATATTCAATGCGAAACTGGCCTGCTCCAATGCTGCCATATATCTTTTCCTATCCCTTACTTTAATGATGGTCCATGGATAGCCCCCGGAAGACAACATGGTATTCATCAAAAATCTGGCGATACGTCCGTTCCCATCCATATAGGGGTGGATGTAGACAAAGATGAAATGCCCTAGCACCGCCCGAACGGATGCCTCTTTTTCTTCTGCCAGAAGCTCAAAGAGTACCGGCAT
>JBCCOE010000131.1:0-8648 GCA_039025475.1 Bacteroidota bacterium
CTACGATAAGCCTTTCTTAGGTCTGAATCATCTAACCTTCTCACGTGGGGTGCTAAAGACTGTAGCGCTTGTGACTTGTAATAATCGGAGTCCATGTCTTCGGCCGACCTGATTAGAGCTAAAACAGTTTCTTTACTGAGGTTATCCTTTCTGGCTGCCTTTTTAAGTATAGATGAAGAATATTGCGAAGAGTTAATATCTGCTATAGCTTCCATTAACCGTTCGGCTGCTTCATCACCCAATTCTTGTTCTTCAAGCATTTTGCCAAGTATGGAAGAGGCGTAGTGATCGGAACTCATTTTATCATCGACCAGTACGATTATCTTCTTTTGAACGTCATTATCCAGTTGATTATCTAATACATTCGAAAAAACGCTTGCCATGTAATAATCAGAACTAACATCGGAAATAGCTTCTAGTAGTTCTTCATACGAATCTGAACTGAGGTTATCTAAATCTATGGCTTTTTTCAGGATCTGAGATTGGTAATAGTCAGAACTAATATCCTGTGTAGTTTCAATGATCTCGGCAATCATTTCCCCATCTAATTTTTCCAACTCCAACACTTCTGATATTAAGGATGCCTGGTAATAGTCAGAACCAATGTCTTTGCTGGCATCCATAATTTTTGTTAGGGTTGTGGAGGTAGGTGTATATCTATCGAGTGATTCCTTTAAAACTACAGTGGCGTAATAATCGCTACCTATATTTCTAACGGCATCAAAATAGGCTTCGGCTGTTATTTCATTATCTAAAAATTTACGGCTGTTATCCTTAAGCATTTGTGCCAGGTAATAATCTGAGTTTATTTCGTCTCCTAACTCTTCTATAACTTTCGCCAACTGACTTGAGGTCAATCCATCTTTTTCCAAGAGCAATGCCCCATAAATTGATCGTACATAGTCAGAATCAAGTCTTGAAATCTCATCTAAAACTGCATTAACACCACCTTGTTTAAAATATCTGTTCACCCGGCTTTCTGCGGCAAAACCGGTAGACCTCACTACATCAGGTAATATTTCTGCTAACCACTCTTTTCCATCAGGGTTCCAGTCGATTTCTTTTCGGCCTTCATAGTATTGTCTTTTAAGCGTTCCGCTACGAGGCTCAATGACTATCGCACGTTTACTTCCAAATGTGGTTTTGCTGATTTCCAAATAACCACCTGGAGAAATGCTTGTAACGTCGGTATCTGTGTCGTTAATCTCAATATCGCCCTTATATTCTATGTTGAAGCTATTGCCTAGCCTCGTGCGATGTGAACTACGGACTTTATTTTTGCTGATAATGGTAGTAGTATTATTCTTGGATCGAGAACGTTGACCAGACGCCTCGGGTACAAATACCAATGCAGCTAACAAAATGACTACTAACACTCCAATTTTTGAACTTAAATCAAGAGCTTTTGTAAAGTTGTTTTTTTGACCTTGGAAATACATATCGATTATTGCTTTTGAGTACTGCTTTTATTACACTCCAATAATCGTTGCTTTGTTGCACCTATTCTAAGGAGATGTATTCAACTGTAGAAGTAGTGTAGTGAATTGTAATGAAAAGTCCACGGTAAAATGTACCAGGTATTTTTTACAAAATTTGTTATGTTGTGAAAAACTTTTCCTGCTGTTGTCTATTGAAGCTAAAGATTTTATACGCGGGTATAATCTTTACAAGAACATCTTTGTACCTTAATTCCTTTTCTTGATCCATGGTAATGATAATACCGTGACTGACTTTCAAAAAATCAGATGCTTCTTTAAGTCCAGCCAGTTCGCGATTCAGCGTATCACCTTTTTTGGCTTCATACATGATCTGGATGGGAATTAAGGTGGATGAATTTATTTCTATCACCAGATCACACTCTTTTAATTGCTTAAAGAAGTATATCTTGTATTGCTGTTTTTTAAATTCCATTACTACCAGATTTTCGAATAACTTCCCATAGTCTTCGGAAGATGAATATTCAACCGAAGACAATAAACCCCAGTCCGTGGCGTAGGCCTTCTTTTCTGTATTTTCCCTTTTCATTTCAGAGAAATCAAACTTATCGATAGTAGTTACAACGTAAGCATCTTTTACATAACCCAGAAAATCATAGAGGGTATTCTTTCCGACAGCATATTTATTAGACCTGAAATCATTGTAAATTTTGTTTATCGATAGTGGTTTACCAACACTTAAAAAGACCTTTTTTATGAAATACTTTAATAACAAAGTCTGGCTAATTTGAAACCTCTCCATTAAGTCACGGTATATCATTACGTTAAAATACTCCTGTAGTACTTTTTTCCTTAAAGACACATCCATTCTTACCAACTCAGGAAATCCGCCGTAGGTTAGATATTCCCTAAAAGCATTTATCATCAATACTTTTCCCGTTGCAGCATATGAATTAGGGTCTAAACCTCTAAATGATAAAAATTCCTGAAATGAAAGAGGTAATACTTCAATTGACAGTGCCCTTCCTCGCAATGAAGTGGCAATTTCAGTGCTTAGAAAAGAAGCATTTGAGCCAGTAACAACGATATTTTTAGTATGGTCATCATAAAGCCTTCGAACAAACTTTTCCCAGAATAAAAAATTCTGTATTTCGTCAAAGAAGAAAAAGCACTCACGAAGTTGGAACTCGGGAAATAACTCCTGGTAAGCTTGCAGAATAAGATCAAAAGAAAAATCATCTGAGATCAACCTCTCATCTTCAAAGTTGATCAGGACAATTTGTTCTTTTTTAATCCCCAGTGCGTATGCCTGTTGTATGAGAAGGTACAAAATGTGTGTTTTTCCCGCTCTTCTGGGACCGACAACGCTTAAGATTTTATTAGAAAACAAAGAAACAGTGATATCTCTTTTTATGAGATGGCCGAAGTCCTTAGTCTGATTTACAGTTATTATTTCTTTTAATTTTTCTTTCATTGAGAGATAAAAATATAAATATCTTCTTTAAATAGAAGATGTTTTTTAATATATTTTCTTTCACATGAAGAAAATATTTCACCTGTGACACTCCTTCATGATATATTAGCTCCAGTGGGAAGGAACTACGTGAAGAAATTATGATTTATACAACTCTGAAATGCGTTTAGCCTCGTCAAGAACCTCATTTGGATACTCCGCCAACTCTAATAACTTAATCGCATTTCTGGTTTTAAGCGCACCGTGTTTTATGGTATGATCAAAGTGAAGTTTCTTATTCTCAATAATCTCTGTAAAATGATAGAGATCATATTCACCTTTAAGCATCTCGGCGAGTTCTATATCATGTGTGGCTACTAAAACGATACTATCCCCTCGATTTAAATAGGAAAGTATGGCCTTTGCCGCCGCAACACGTTCCACGGTGTTCGTGCCTTTAAAGACTTCATCTAAAAGGAATAGGCATTGGTAGGGGCCTTGCGTCGCTTCAATCAACGTACCCATAACACCAACCTCCTCGAAAAAATAGCTTTTACCTTGAAAAAGGTCATCATCAATTCTGATGGATGAAAATTGCTTGAGAATAGGAGCCCTATATTCTTCTGCAAAACAGGTGTAAATAGTTTGAGCCAATATGGAATTGATGGCCACTGTTCTCAAAAACGTGGATTTACCAGACATGTTGGACCCCGTGATCAATATGCTTTTATCTTTAATCACCAGATCATTTGGTGTACAGTTTTTTAATAGTGGGTGATACGCGCCTTTTATGTAAAGTTCTTTTTTGGAGGTAGTAAATGTGGGCTTACAGGTGTTTAATTTACTCCCCCTTAGCGAGGCTATCGATATGCATGCATCTAAATGGCCAACAAAACGAAATAAGGTATGGATATCCGATTTCTTATCTTTTAATTCTTCAGATATTTTGAAGAGTGTCAATATTTCCACTAAGAATAAAGACTTGAAAAGATCGGATAGGTATTGGCCAACTTCATTTTGAAGTCCTCCTTCATTGAACTTGATCAGTCGGGCATTTTTTTTAATAGTGCTTAGACGTTGAACACTTTTGAGAACTTTATCTGCTATTGGGCTTTGGCTCTTGGCTAACTTTTCCGCGACATGGATAAGCTTAAGAAGTTGGGGAACAGACCTGAAGTAGTGAAATGTGTTATTCTTATTCCAAAGGTGTAAGTAAACATTTAATGAAAAGGGTAGGATGAGAAATATAAGGCTTATAGGAAACTGGAGGGAGAGAAGGATTAAAATCAGGATTAAAGCCAAATTGAGTTTTAAAAGCTTAAACCATTTTGGTTTGACAAGTGACGATTCATATAGTAAAGACGTGATGCTGTAGGCATCTTCATCGCTAAGCTTCAGTAACTCAGCCTGGGTATTTTCCCTTAATTCTTTATACTCTATAAAAAGCTTGATATGATCTTCGGACTCGTCCCTAGTAGAATTTGTGGGTTCAAGGAGTTTTTTATACAGGAACTGCTGACCCACTTTGCTTGTGGTCCTATCTATGAATTTAAAAAGCTTCTCAAAATCTAAATCGTCAATGGTTTGGCCCGAAAGTCGATGAAAGTCTTCGTTGGAGTAGTTTACGTACCTACTTATCTTTAGGAAATTATAGTGTTCTTTTTTAGGCCGGGCTTGCTGCCAGTCCTCTATTACCTGTTCCAACGCTTGCCTGGTTTTTACCTTTTTGGCTCTTTCCGCAGAGATATAAACGATGATTAAAACGAATAGAAGTAAGAAAAGAAGTTCCATGAATATAGATAAAATTAGCCTTTTTAAGGCTAATTGAACGTATCCGGTATTTGTCGAAGTAAGGTCATTCGATAATTTGTTATTTCAACACCCCTCAGTTTAAACCGATTTTCTTTAACCACCTCAAACCCGTGTTTTTCAAAAAAGGGTTCGGCTGAGATACTCGCATCTGTAGTAATTTCTGATGCATTTGTCGATGCTAATAATTCTCTTATTAAGCTCGTTGCAATTCCTTGCCGCTTGAAGTGGGGGTGAACGTACATTAAGTCAATATAGTTGCTGTTTGCAAGTGAAGCAAAACCGGCCAACCTGTTGGTTACCTCTATCAAGATGAAGTATTGTTCGCTGATACGTTTTAGCCACTTATCCCGATCTTTAACTGAAGCGATCCAGGCATTGATTTGCTCATAGCTGTAATCATTTTTACACGTGTGCCGGATACTTTTGATAAATAATTCCAAGATCGTGTCCAGGTCACTCCCCGCGGCCGTTCTTTTGATCATTTCGATAGTATCCAAATAGAAAGTCGTCCGACCACTCTAAGTGGTCAGACGACTAGCTCTTTAGTTTTTAGTTTTAACAGGATAAGGGGGACGGGTTGGTTTTACCGGAGGGTTTTCGGCGAGTTGCTCCATCACGATTTCTATGGCCTTCTCCAATTGAGGATCTTTTCCTTCGATCAAGTCTTTTGGCCATCGTTCTACTTCAATATCCGGAGCAACTCCCTCATTTTCCACGATGAACCCATCTTTTGTCCAAATGGCAACGTTCGGGGCAGTCACCGAACCGCCGTCAATGAACTCTGGGAAACCCAGAATGCCTACCAATCCGCCCCATGTAGTTTTCCCCACCATAGTGCCGACGTTGAACTTTCTGAACATCCACGGTAACATGTCTCCACCTGATCCGGCATTTTCGTCAATTAGTAGAACCTTCGGTCCCTGGATGGAGGCACTTGGTGTTTTCAGATCTTTTCCGTGTCTGAAGTTCCAGTAAGACTGATAGGGTCGAAGTAGAATGTCAATGTAGTAATCCGCAATCTGGCCCCCACCGTTATATCGCTCATCCACTATGATGGCCTGTTTATTAGCCTGCGGAAAGAAATAACGTTTGAAATACTCATGACCGGCCGTAGTGGTGTTTGGTACGTAGACATAAGCTACCTTACCATCTGTAGCTTCATGAACTTTTTGGAGGTTTCCTTCTACCCAATCCCGGTTTCTAAGAGCAGATTCGCTTGATATGGGCGTAACCTTAACCGTTCTGGACTTGCTTCCGTTTGCATTAGGCCCGATTTTGAGCTCCACTATACGTCCTGATTTGTGTTCGAACAGGCTGAAGAGGTTCATTTCTGAGGTCAGGTTAACACCATCTACCTCTAGGAGATAGTCACCGGCTTTGGCATTTATACCAGGTTCAGTGAGCGGAGATACCAAATCCGGCGTCCAATTCAGCCCGCCGTAGATCTTCTTAAAACGATATCGGTTGTTTTTGATTTCATAATCAGCGCCCAACAGTCCTCCTGGGACACGTTTACTGGAGTTCAGAAAGTCTCCACCATTTGTGAGTCTGTGGTGACCTACGCGTAGCTCACTGCACATCCATTGAATAAGCGCATTCAAGTCTCTTCGGCATGAGAGATGGGGTAAGAAAACTTCGTATTTCTTTTTCATGGCCTCCCAGTCTGCACCATGGAACCCGGGATCATAAAAATAGTCACGATTAACCCGCCATGCCTCATAGAACATATTTGGCCATTCTTCTTTTGGATCAATTTTGACCTGTACGGCATTTAAGTCCAGAGACTTACCGGCGTCACTGGATCCGAGTTTAGTAATGGCCCACTTGCCACTACCGTAATAAAGCATTTTTTCATTATCTGACGTGATCTGGTAGCTGTTTACACTAAGTAATTCTTCCTTTTTCTGCTCTTTAATGTCATAGAAATTCAGTTTTCCAGATTTTGTATCGATGAAATAAAACTTACCCGCTTTACCTGATTTTAAGCTGGTATAACTACCTGCTGGAATGGGAATGTCAATAATTCTGGATTCTATATTCCCAGGATCGATCGCAGGGGATTCCTCCTCTTTGGTGTCTTCTTTTTTCTCGGATTCTTCGTCACTCTTTTTGGCGAATGGAGAAACTAGATCTTTTTGGAGAGTGGCTAAATAGATATGGTTGGTTAACTCCATGTCCTGATTGGATTGTGCAAACCAGTTAACCACAGGCCCGGCGTCCGTGGAGGCCATGAAGTATAGATATTTACCTGACTCGTCAAAACAAGGAAAAGAGGCGCTGCTAAGTCCATCTGTGACGGGGTAGCTTTTCTGATTTTCAATGGAGTAGAGATATACTTTTTCGTAATTTGATTCAATGATCTTGGTGTAGGTTATCCATTTCCCATCAGGGCTCCAATCTCCGAATAAATCACTAAACGCACCTGGGAAGTACATCTCATCATTATCCACTTTTTTTAATGTTCCGTTTTCTACATCAAAGAGGTAAAGACCGCGAGAATTGTCTACGAATGAAATGTATTTGCTATCCGGGGACCATCGCGTGTAGGCGTAAAATCCCGAGCCATTAATGTCATATTTCTTAGGCGACCCGCTACCATCCGAGTTTGCTATAACAAGCTTGTACTCCCCGGATTCGTCGGAAAAATAAGTGACTGACTTGCCATCACCCGACCAGGCAGGGTATTTTTCATGGGCACCCGGGGTCTTCGTCAAATTCCTGGGGTCACCATTTTCTTCTGGAACAGTGACGATGTCACCACGAAAATCAATAACTGCCCGGCTTCCGGACGGCGAAATCGAAGCACTACGGGCATATTTAGCGCCTGAGGCATAACGAGGTCTTAATTCTAGCAGATCAGTGGCTATGCCGATTTTCAATGTTTCCGAGGTACTACTCTTGATATCGTACGTATGCAACAACCCGGCTTGCTCATAAACGATTTTATCACTACTTCCTGAAGCGGAAAGCACCGGGAAGTCATTGTGGTTCGTTAGCTTTTTTACCGCTTTAGAGGTCACGTCATAGCTAAACAAATTAAACTCACCCTCGCGGTCACTGGTAAAATAGACCGTGTTGCCTATCCAAATGGGGTAGGTATCATTAGACCCCCCTTCTGGCTTGGGAATTTCCACTACACTATTGTCGGCCATAGAAAATATCCAAATCCTTGACATGGTACCTCCGCGATAGCCTTTCCACTGCCAAAAAACCTCGCGGCCCGGGGTATACGCAATAAATTTTCCATCAGGTGAATACGCGGCACGGCTGCCATAAGGAACCTTTACTTGTTCCGGAAATCCACCGGATGTCGGGATGGTGTAAAACTGGCTGTACCTACGTGTGTGAATGGTGCGTTGGGTGGCGAAAACCACCTCACCGGAAGGGGTAAAACCACGTACTAAATCCCAACCCGGGTGGTACGTGAGGCGTTTAGGAATTCCTCCGGTAACCGGAATGGTAAATACATCCGTGTTTCCGTCATATTGGGCACTAAAGGCGATGATTTTACCGTCAGGGGAGAAATACGGATTAGATTCTACTCCCTCATCAATGGTGAGCCTGACCGGATTTGAGCCATCCCGATTAGCAACCCATAGATCATCGGCATAGATAAATGCAACCTTATCCTGACTTATGGCTGGCTGATGTATGAATCGGGTATTCACCGGATCCGTGGCATTCGATTTTAAAGAGGAGAGTGTAATCAGGATAAAGAGAAATAAGAGCCGTTTCATTTGATTGATTTTTAAAGATTAAATGCCGCGAATTTAGTTAATTAAGCTTTAAAATCTTGAAAACTGATATATCCGTTGTATAACTGAAAAATCAGTTATAACTTAGTTGTATGGAGAAGCTCACTAAAACCGAGGAGCCAGTGATGCAAATTATTTGGCGGTTAGGCTCAGTCTTTGTAAAGGATATCATTAAAGAACTACCCGAGCCTA
>JBCCOE010000132.1:0-8645 GCA_039025475.1 Bacteroidota bacterium
CTTAAAGAATGGGTGGATGCAATGTACAAAAACGACAGTACTTCTAAATACTATGATGGTACGGCTATACACTGGTATGCAAGCACATTTGAAGTCTTTCCAGAAGAACTGCAGTATGCCCATAAAAAGGCACCCAATAAACATTTAATTCAATCTGAAGCTTGCGTAGATGCGGAAGTCCCCAAATGGCAGGATGATCAGTGGTATTGGTCAAAAGAAGCCACGGATTGGGGCTGGGACTGGGCTCCTGAAGAAGAAAAACCGTTACATCCAAAATACGTTCCTGTTTATCGTTATGCGAGGGATATCATCGGATGTCTCAATAACTGGGTTGATGGCTGGGTCGATTGGAATATGATCCTTGATCGTCAAGGTGGGCCCAATTGGTTTAAAAACTGGTGTGTCGCCCCCGTCATTGTCGATCCCCAGGCAGACGAGGTTTATCTCACACCATTGTACTATACTATGAGCCATTTCAGCAGGTATATCCGGCCTGGAGCTGTCAGAATTGGTGTGGAGAATTTTAACGAAGCACTCCAGGTAACAGCCGCAAAAAATCCTGACGGATCTATTGCTGTAGTCGTCTTAAATGAGGGGACAGAACCTCAAAACTTTATTCTCAACCATGAAAATGAAACCAAGCAGCTGACGATACAAGGCCAGGCGATACAAACCCTATTAATATCAACCAAAACTAACTAGTATGTCCGCAAGTAAGAGTCAAATCCCCTATGGCCAAAAAGTAGCATTCGGTGTAGGAATGCTGGCCAATCAAATGTTTCCGGCGGCGCTGGGAATATTTATGGTTGTTCTAGTCCAAAATCTGGGTTTCCCAGGCTGGATGTGGGGAATAGTTTATTTCTTACCTCGTATATCTGACGCCTTTACCGACCCAATCATGGGTTTCATCTCTGATAACACCAAATCCAAATGGGGAAGGCGCAGACAGTATGTATTAGTAGGTGCCATTATTATGGGAGTGGCGTTCACGGTAATGTGGCAACTATACAGTGAGAATACTGTTGACTACAACTTTACCTATTTTTTACTTTGGTCTTTTGCCTTTTACATTGGCATCACCATATTTAGTGTGCCCTATGTAGCCATCGGATATGAAATGAGTGACGATTTCCATGAGCGTACGCAAATCATGGCTATAGCACAATGGATCGGACAATGGGCATGGGTAATTGCCCCATGGTTCTGGGTGATCATGTACGACCCTTCCTGGTTTCCTACCGCAGAGGCGGCTACCCGGGAGTTGGCGATTTGGGTGGCAGTAATCTTTGCTTTCTGTGCAATGGTGCCCGCAATTTTTATACCCAGTAAATCTACTTTAAACGAAGACTATTCGCCACTTACGCTAAGCGGTATCGGAAGCAGTCTGTCAGAAATACTCAGAGGGTTCAAAGAAGCCTTTTCTTCCCGCCCATTTAGAAAGCTGTGCATTTCCACCTTCTTTATATACAACTCGTTTATGACCATCTCGGGTTTTTCCTTTTTTATTATCGTATGGCACTTATTCAAAGGTGATGCGGCAGCTGCGGGTTATTGGACACCGTTGTTCGGAAGTGCCGGGGCGGTGGTAACTACCTTTATTGTTATTCCTATAGTAGCGCGGATGTCCAAAATCATGGGTAAACGTAAAGCCTTCATGATATCTCAGGGCATCTCACTTTTTGGCTATCTGTCATTATGGTTCTTGTTCGTACCTGGTAAACCTTGGATGTTCATTTTTGCCTTGCCGTTTCATTCCTTTGGGATAGGTAGTCTTTTCGTTCTTATGATGTCGATGACTGCCGACGTCATTGACTTAGACGAACTAAATTATGGTATACGTAGAGAAGGCGTTTTTGGCGCCATATATTGGTATATGGTCAAATTTGGTTTTGCGATAGCTGGTTTTCTAAGTGGCTTAATATTGACTGTAGTAGGCTTTGATGGTAATGCTGCCGTACAACCTGAAGGCGCGGTTGATGGGTTAAGGCTTTTCTTTTCAGGCCTTCCGATGATTGGAACCCTTATCGCTATGTACGTCATGTATGACTATGATATTGATGAGGCTCGGGCAGGTGAAATTAGAGCTGAGTTAGAAAAACGAGCTGCAGAGAAAGATAAAGGCGTTATTGGTTCCTCCTACTATGAGACGGACAAACTCGCGTCACTGGTCAACTTAGATTTTGAAGTTGATTTAGAAACGGATACTGACTTTAGCACAAAAACCTTGGACGAGATCAAAGCTTTGTTCAGTTCCTCACTACAAAGCGGACTGCATGGCGTATGCTTTAGTCCTTACTTGGAAGGACAGAATATTGGGGATCAGCTTTCTGAAACACAGATCATTCAGCGTATGGAAGTCATCACCCCGTATACCAAATGGATACGCTCATTCTCTTGCACTCAAGGAAATGAGTTTATCCCTAAGGTGGCACATGATAAAGGCTTAAAAACCATAGTGGGCGCATGGATAGGTCGTGATAAGGCGCAAAATGAAAAAGAAATCAACAATTTGATAGAGCTCGCTAAAGCTGGATATGTGGACATAGCAGCAGTTGGAAACGAGGTACTTTTACGCGATGACCTTACTAAAGAGGAACTGCTTGACTACATTGCCAGGGTAAAGGAAGAGTTACCTAATGTACCAGTAGCCACCGTTGATACCTACTACGAATTCCATGAGCACTCGGACCTAGCGGCAGCCTGTGATGTAATTTTAGCCAATGCTTACCCGTTTTGGGAGGGTAGCGATATTAATGTGGCCTCAATATACCTTCAACAAATGCATAAACTAGCGGAAATGGCGGGCAAAGGAAAGCCTGTAATTATTACAGAAACAGGTTGGCCTAATTGTGGTGAAAGTACAGCAAACGCTAAGCCTTCCACTGAAAACGCCATGAGATACTTTATCAATGTGAACAACTGGCGTAAAAAATACAATATAGACCTATTCTATTTCTCTTCGTTTGATGAGTCATGGAAAGTAAGACATGAGGGCAACGTAGGTCAGAACTGGGGTATCTGGGATAAAAACGAAAAACTTAAATACGTAGAAGAAAAAGCAATAACAAGTTAAAACATATGTCATATAGAAAAGATAAAATGATGGCCCTTGCTGGCCTTGATTATTCAGATAAATCCACACAAGATTTAATTACCTTATTCAAAAAAATCCTGTCTAACGGCATGCATGGTATTGGCTTCTCTCCTTACGTAGAAGGCCAAAACCCCGGAGATCAAATTACAGAGGAGCAAATCAGAAGGCGAATGGAAATTATTAAGCCCTATACCAAATGGGTTCGTTCGTTTTCTTGCACCGATGGAAATGAACTAATACCAAAAATTGCCAGAGAATATGGCCTTAAAACTTTAGTAGGTGCATGGCTCGGTAGCGACGATGAAATCAATCAACGAGAAGTAGAAAATTTAATCCAAATAACCAATGCAGGGTTCGTTGATATTGCGGCCGTGGGTAACGAGGTAATGTATCGGAACGATCTTACAGAAGAAGGGCTATTATCCTTTATGTATCGTGTAAAAGAGGCTATTCCTGATACTCCCATGGGTTATGTGGATGCCTATTATGAGTTTGAAAAACGTCCAAAGATTACAGAGGCATGTGATGTAATTCTGGCCAATTGCTATCCTTATTGGGAAGGTTGCCATATTGACTATTCTTTGCTTTATATGAAAAATATGTTTGACATAGCAAAAAGAGCTGGCGACGGTAAGAAGGTAATTATTTCAGAGACCGGTTGGCCTAGTCAGGGGACACCCCTTCATGGCGCAGAACCTTCCCCCTCTAATTTTATGAAATACTTTGTCAATACTCAAAGCTGGTCCAAGGAAGAAGATATTGAAATCTTTTATTTTTCATCTTTTGATGAAGCCTGGAAAGTTGGCGCTGAAGGAGATGTAGGCGCGTATTGGGGACTTTGGGATAAAGATGAGAAACTGAAATTCTAAAAGTTGTCAGTTAAATAAATAAAAAAAGGAAAGCAATCGCTTTCCTTTTTTTTATCAAGATCTTTCAGATTAGAACTCCCAAAGGTTGTGCTCTTTTTCCATAAGTTGCATTTCCCACCACTCAGACGCCATTACAGCCTCTATACGATTGTTATACATGTCCACTATTGGATCATCGTCAGGGTTTTCAAACTTGAACAGAGACGATCTGAATAACCTTAATTCAAAGGCATCAGCAAAGTTTTTATTTTCCGCACTATTATAACGATTCACCCAGATCGCCTTGTCTGGATTATCTTTAAACAGTTTGTGTAAATCCTTATACTTAAAAACAGCTAGCGGTAGCTCAACTTGGTCCAAAGTCTCAGACCCCGGAATTAAAAGTTGTATGGACTGAACCTTATGGTAGAGACGTGATCTTCTCTTATCGAAAATGACGTCCTCCATAATTCTAAATTTGCTAATCTGGCGAGGCAGAAACAATACTGCATCTCCAACTCCTGGCGTTTCTTCCCAGTCATCTGGCGTATCAGACGGAATTGAAGTGATTTCATCAAATATGGCTGTATAAACTACGCCGTTATATTTAACCTGGTCTCCCTCATAATATTCAATACCAGCATCCCATGGCTCTATTTCAAGTCCCTCTTGATAAACCAATTTACCAAGGAACTCATCTTTTGACATCTTAGTAGTTAACGAGTCATTTACATATATGTCAGAAAGCTCACCAGAATTAATCGCATCTAATATGAAAGCCGTAATCTCGCCACCTCTGGCAAAGAAACCCTTATTCTGCTTCTCTTTTAGATCCACAGTACGCCATACTCGCCTTTTAAACAAATGCTCATACCTTGGTATAGGCTCAATAGAGTTAGGATTATATTGATCCAGTTCGCTCAACTGAGCATATGTAGGAGCAACAAAAATTCCTAACAAGACAACTAATACAAATTTCTTTACCACTATCATCTTCTTAATTAATCGGAATAGAATAGATCTCCGTAGCCGGACGAGCCCTTTCAGAACCTCCTTGGCTCGGTCGTCTACTCACTCTTTCTACTTTAACAATCAGGTTATCTCCTTTTCGATACAAACTTCTCCATGATCTGAGGTCAATATTTTCAGAAGAGAAGTCTCCTGCCTTTATCTGACGACCAGCACGTGCTAGTTTCACACTCACCTTTTGTACTCTGTAGCGCGCATCCTTCGGGACTTCCCGTTTAAAGTTTTCGTCAGCCTCGGCACTAACTTTCAAAGTAGTCAATGAAGCAGCAGCAACTCCTCTTTCATAGTTAACTGCTTTTCCTCTCGCAGCAATTTTAATCGTTGGAGGCGGAACTTTTTTAACATCAAACGTCTCAGTACCAAGAACACTACCACTATTAGAGACCGTTAACTTAACCTTACTTCTTCCTTTTGGAATAACGGTTACTGCACCAACTTTATTGCCACCCACAACAGTCGCCTCTTTAGAAGAAAAACTAGGTTTGTAGGCAGTTCCCAATGCCGGGACCTGAATATCTAACTCATTCGAACAGTTCATATATAAAGCAGATAAAGCCGCCGATCGTACTTGAATAACAGGCTTAACAACGAAATAATCATGTTTTATCGTATACGTAGAATCATTTAATTCTATCTCCGCTTCAAAACTGGCTGGTGCCGTCAGAGTTTTAGGATCGAATTTCGTGGCCTTAGCCGGGAATTCAATCTTTCCATACTTAATACCGTTTTCCGTAGTTTCAGTAGGAACGGTTTTATTGTTATACATAAAAACCGGGTTAGAACCAGATGCTGCCGCAGTAATGAATAATTGGGCCTCAAATTTTCCTCCTGACGCCACTGTATTGGACACTGGACGAACCAAGGGAACGACCTTATCGAAATCTATGTCTTTGGCTCCTACCTCATTCGCAAGGGCGTCCAAAGCTAAAGCTTCATAATTTAACACTTCAGTTTCCATATGGCTTATAGTGGCCATACCCGCTGCTGTTGGTGTGTTTCCAAAATAATATTCTTCGAAACTTTTATTTTTCTGGTCCGGATCATCTTTGGCTATGTCAATATCTTTGGCGTCTCTTGCCAAGAGTTCAAAATCTCTTCCACTGACATTTGAAAGCATACCAACATAATCATTTAATTTCTTCTTCAATTCTTTGCCATTCGGCTCTTGAATCATGAAATTTCCGACTTTGTCATAATCTTTCGCACCTACTAACTGCTTGTTCTCGTCACGTCCTCCTGTTATTTCCACCATTTTCTCTCGCAAATCTCCCAAATAGGACATCATTTCCTGAGTTGACTGACGAACTTCTTTTGCCTTATTAAGCGCCTTCACGTCCGCTTCTCGCTTTCCTTTTTTAGTAACCTCAGCGTCAATTTTTGCTAAAATTTTACCGTTTTGCTCTTCTACTTCTCGCGCCTGGCGGTTGAGCGCTTTATCTATAAATACAAACTTCTCAAGTACCGCATTACTCACCTGCAAAGCCAACAAGGCCGTGAGAACGAGGTACATCATCCCAATCATTTTCTGCCTGGGGGTTTCTTTTCCTCCTGCCATATCAGAATAATTTTATTAATGAATAAATCATAATTCTATTATTTACCCTTGGCCGCCTTGACCAGGGTTTCCACCACCTCGCATAGCCGTCAGCATATTACCATACACATTGTTAAGCGAAGTTAGGTTGCCAGTAAGTTTATCCAACTCGTTAGCAAACGTCTTGGTTTTTTCACCGGCTTTTGCCATTCCATCCAATGCTCCAGCCATGTTTGTGTAAAACTTGTTCATAGCTTTCACATGACTATCAGCATCTTTCAACTCCATTTCATATACAGCGTTCAGCGCACTTAAATTCTTTGTTACATTCTGCACTTGTGCATGGTATTCTTTAGAATCCTTAGTGGCGTCAGCCATTTGAGTCATAGCCTGGGCGGTGGTGGCGTAAGACTTATTCATTTCCGACAATGATTTAGAGGCGGTCTTTACATTGTTAGCATAGTCGTTCGTAGCCACAGCAGCATCAGCAAGATTAGACATCTTACCAGCACTATCTGCCATGTTACGCATTCCCTTTCCTAGACTCTCGATCAATTCAGGTCCAATCTTCGCTTTCTCCATCATTTTATCCAATTCCTGCGACGCGGAAGCTCCGCCAGCCTTATTGGCTATCCTTGGAGCAGCAACAGGACCTTCATAATCTTCGGATAATTGAGGATAAACTTTTGACCAATCTGGCTCTGAATGTGGCGGTTCAAAAGCACTTAGGAAAAATATTATTGCCTCTGTCGTTAAACCGATCATCAGCATTTCGTTGGCACCTGGCAAGTGTAGAATCTTGAACATAGCACCGATAATTACAACTGCAGCACCTATACCATATACCTTAGGCATAATGGTCTTAAATAATAGTGCTACAAATCCGCCTTTTTTATTACTCATTGTCTTAAGCTTTTAAATTAATCTTTGTAATTCTAGTTTATTTATGGTTATTATTCAAATCTAAAATTCAGCGCCAGAAGATCGGCCCAAGTGCGTCATAGCATTCCTAAAACCGATATAAGCACGTGTTGAATCCTTGAACTCATACGTTCTGGTACCTGTTTCTAAATAGTACGCAACATCTTTCCAGCTACCTCCTCTGATCACTTTTTTCGGAAGAATATTTGGATCGTATTTAGGATTGTCCGGATCTGTTCTTGGATCAATAAATTGTGGGTTCAAATCCCAAACGGTAGGTACTGACACGGGACTAAAATCATCAAGCACCCATTCCGATACATTTCCCGCCATGTCGTAAAGACCATAGTCATTAGCGAAATAAGAACCTACGGGAGCGCTGTAAGAAAAACCATCGTCATAGAAATTACCACGTCCTGGCTTAAAGTTAGCCAACATACATCCTTTGGAGTTCCTTGTATAAGGGTTTCCCCATGGATATTTAGCCATATCACGACCACCTCTAGCCGCATACTCCCACTCTGCTTCATTGGGTAATCTAAACGACGGCATAGGTACTTCTCCAACACTTCTTCTGTAATCTGCCCAATATGAAGTTCTCCATTCACTAAAATAAACAGAAGCTTCCCAGTTCACACCTACAACAGGATAATCGTCATATCCGGGGTGCCAATAGTAATAGTCCATTACCGGATCCCCCATGTGATGAGCGAAGTCCTTCACCCACACCGTTGTATCCGGGTAGAACTCGGTCATAATACGATCTTCACCCAATATACTGATGGAGTCCTCCATTAGGTGATCTATGAATTGCCGGTACTCATTGTTCGTAATTTCAGTTTCATCCATATAAAACTGTCCAATGGTTACTTGCTTATTGAAATTTATTTGAGTTGAAGCAGGATCTTCATCCGCCTGCCCCATATGAAAGGTTCCAGCCGGAATAGGAACCATTCCGTAAGGTTGAACCATTGTCCAGCCTTCACGACCTGGTACACCAACCAGTTCTCCTTGGTCGCCTCCGCCACCTCCTCCAAGACCCAGCAGTCCGCAACCACCGATCATGGCTGAAGATAATATCAACAAGCCATAAGAGAACCTTCGAATAACTTTACGCATAACACTTTTTTCTTTAATCTTTAACTCAGCTAATAAGCTAAAGCCAACAAGAATCTTCACTTTTTAAAACCTGAAATATATAAAAAAAAATCAATTTAAA
>JBCCOE010000133.1:0-8564 GCA_039025475.1 Bacteroidota bacterium
AAGTAATAATAGATCGCGTGCGCTTATGTACCGGTAGCGCGTTTCGGTATGGTATAATCGGTCAGCCGCTCCCTTAAGTAGCTCAAGGCTTTGGCAATGTGTTTTTTAACGGCATGATCCGTAATGGAGAGGTACTGGGCAATTTCTTTATTGGAGAGCCCTTTCTCCCGGCTGAGCTGAAACACTTGCTTACACTTTGGGGGCAATTCCTCAACCAGCAGTTGTACCTGTCCCTTTAGCTCGCCAAAAGACAGTTGATCCTGAGTACTGTGGTCAACCTCAGAGGCCTTAGCAGTGGTTAACAGATAGGCCTCAGCCCGCTTTTTATTCCTGATATGTTTTAAGACGCTGAGCTTCACTGCCCTGGCCAAATAACGCTTCCAGGAGTCTCTTTCCCAGGTATCTTGATACAGCTCTTCCCTGCGCTCCCAGAGCGAAACAAATATTTTAGAGGTAATATCTTCGCTTTCGCTCTTGTCTTTGAGGTAGTAATAGCTTAATGAATAAACAAAGTCAAGGTGGGTTTCGTACAGCTCGGCAAACCCCTGAGAGGTCCTTATGTCCTGTTCATGATGCTCTTTCCTTCGCTGAGATAAAAACATGTGTCCGGCAGATGACCTTTTGTTTTGTGGTGTAGGAATATACCTTTATTACTTGTTTAGAATCATTCTACAAAAGCAAATGTATACGGAGGTTAGGTTGAACGCAAATAAAATAATCAAAAGATGATAATGGCTACCTCCACAAAAACAGGTGAGATTAAACCGTGATAATCAGTGATTAAGAGTAATTTAATTTTCACCTTAGTGAATTAACTCTACCACCAACCGGATCAATCGCTATCGAACTCTTGTTTGAAAAATGCCCGGATAGCTTTCATGGTTTCACGCGATTTTGCGGTTTTGATGGCTTTTAAAATGATGCGGTGTTTCTTTTCGGGATGCAGTATGATCTCTTTTTGCAAATCCTTTAAAGCCCGTATTTGATCCTCTCCAGGGGTGCGTACCGCGTAGTGCCGAACCACCATTACTCTTGTGTCTGATTAATGGTTAATGCCGGCTCGTAGGGTTTTACTTGAGGCTTATAATATCGCTCTGCGGACCTCATCTCATTTTTAGTTACTTCTCTTCTTTGATGAGTTGGTTTAACTACGAAAGCCGCCCATAAACTAATGCCCCCAAGCATCAACCAGGATACATCCACAAAAAAGGAATCTACGTACCCTTGACCATAGGAAGTCCAGAACCATAAGCCGGTCACCAGCCCGTTAGCTACTGGAATACCTAGCCCCAGCGTACCTGCCAATAGTAGTGCGTGCTTGTTGATCTTAAAATTACTTTTGATCAAAGAAGCATAAGTCGTGTAGGCCAGCCAGAATCCAAAAAAGGTATAATTAATGAGCCGGTAGCGGCCGTCCATATCCAGTGGGAGAACCTTGGCAATAATGAACAGAATTGCGATAGCCGGATATAATCCAAGGCACGCTCCAAGATAGATCGCTCCGACATTTTGGTTAAACTTAGCTTTATTGGCATATGTCTTTTTCTCACGGGCAGTGAGCCAGACCATTACGCCGGTGATGATGACAAAGCAGGTAAGAAGAGCTAGAAGAAAATATATAATCCTTACCGGGTTACCTCCAAAATTGCCGAAGTGCAGTTGCAGAAAATATTCGGCAGAAGCAGTTCGAAATGAGCTTTCTTTGTGTGATTCTTTACTTACAAGCGAACCATTAGATAATTTATGTGTCGCGGTTGCTTTGCCGGAAAAATCTTCTTTGGTATTGGTATAAAAGACCGTAGTAAGGTGCGCATTCTGATCGCCGTAATTTTTGACCATCACCCTGAAGGAGCGTATTTCTTCCTCGGGCAATTCTCTTAACAAATCTTCAACGATAGGGGTCACCGGAACCTGGTTATCACTTTGCCCGATGAGTTCATATGATTTACGTTCCGGTAAAAAAATATCTACTATTTTATCAGGCTCGTCTAAAACAACGTAAGCAATGGGAAAGATCACGACACCCAGCCCAAAAGTGGTCCCAGTTAAAGCATACATGAGTTGAAATGGGATTCCGAGGACCCCCAGAGCAGTATGAGCATCTGCCCATAAATTTTTAATACTTGATTTAAGTCGAAAAGTGAAAAAATTCGAGACGATCTTTTTCCAGTGAATGATTATTCCTGATACAATCCCAAACAGGAAGAAAAGCGAAACAAATCCTGACAGAAAAATTCCGATTACCGGTATCTGTTGGAAGTAATGTAATTTGGTAAGCAACCTGCCGATACGCTCCTGTGCACCATTCCCTTCGTCGGGAGCAAGTAATTGACCGTTGTCCGCATCAAAAACAAAGGTGAAGTCGGCAATAGCTTCGCTATAGCGAACACTATCCTGGCCGCCTAAATTATTCAGTGAATCAGTTGAAATTTTATTCACCAGGGAGGGCGAAAAGACACTTAAATAGCTGCCATTATTCTCCACTAAACTAAAATTTATGTCTCGCCTGTACATCTGATATCCCTTGGCTGCTACTTTGTCCAGGATATCATCGTAGTTAAGTCGCGGGGAAATTTCCTTTTCTAATTCGCTGATTTCCCAATTATTGATGGTATTCTGGAATAGTGCAAAAGCTCCGGCTAAGAAAATAACATACAGCCCTACACTGATGATGATACCTGAAACGGTATGCGTGTTAAAGAAAACATTCCGTAATCTACGGTTTGTATTGTGAGACTCCTCTTGCACCTTTTAACTCATTTTTAAATAGTAAATAAGCGGAACAGCGATCAGTCCTATGGACAAAATGACCATCCAAACTCTAAATGGGCTTTTGATTCCATAAACCATCGCCATAACTGCTACCCAGGACAATGGAAACGTGATCCAAATAGACAGTATCATAAGCTCAGGGTCAATTACAAAAGCGGTCAATATGTGGAGTAGGCATGAAATGAATGCACCTCCAAAAATCGCCGCAAGTATTTTGCTCGTTCTTCCCAGACGTGATTTTAGGAGGTACTTTTTATTGGCTGGCATCAGGCTACCTTGGATTCGATGTCTTTAGAAATGGAGCTAGCAACAGTAAAAGACAAGCGAAGACTGTCCAAATAGCTCCGACCAATACTATTCCCTTGGTAAGGCCAGAACTCGGGATAAAGAAACCCAAACCACATAGGCCAAAAGCTGAACCAAGCACCCTGGAAAGTACAGGGCGCCTGGTAATGAACACTCGGATGCCCTTCGGTTTGTATTCAGTTCGCGGAGATGAATGGTAAAAGCACCAAACCGAAATGAATAAGAAAAAACAAGCGGTTAAGACCATTACCAATGACTTATTTATTCCAGAATGAATAGCTCCGTAGGAGATCCGCCAATGAGTGTAAAGACTTTTTCACTAGTATCTGTTGCAGGATCATAGCGGTAGCACGCCCAGTTTTCATCTTCCGGGACAAAACCATAAATCATCCCCTCATATTCCAGTGGCCCCACTCCGGATAAGAAAGAACCCACGGGCCAACTCTCGATCTTACGATTTTCCAAGGTGCCTGGATTGATCTCATAAAGGAATACCTGATTACTGAATCCTGGTTGTAATGTAGCCTGATCCGACTGAAAAGAGTAAATCCTGTCTTGCAAGAAATTAATCCCAAATAAAATTCCTTCTCCGTCCAGATTGAGTTCAAAATTTGGGTCAAAATCAAGCTCTCCGGCATTGATCCGGATCAGGTGTCCTCCCCAATCCGCAAAGTCACTCAGTAGTACGTAACCTGTTGGGCCGTAGTAGATGGTACCATCGGAACCAAATGTTTCAAAACGGCTATTTGGTGAAGAGCCCGAAGCTAGGGCAAATCGCTCTCCCTCGTAAATAGCCATTCCTTCCACTTGCTCAGTCGCCGTGTTCACAATCGCTACAAAAACTGAATCAAAGGGGTTTCCATTGGCAGCATCTCTGAATTGTACTTCAGCAAAGAGCCTTTCGTTCATTGCTTTTAGCGATCCGTAACGAACAAACTCTACTTCGTCTGTTAAAAGCGGATCAATGGCAGACGAGATGTCGATACTCCCTGTCCGTTCCATCGTGGATGGGTTGAATTTTTGAATCGCCTTATCATCAAGCGCCACATTTATGTAGTAGCCTGACGTTTCCGAAGTGATCTCAAAAATCCTGCTGTTGTTATCCCCTACAATAAACTGCTCATCAGCAAACGTACCGTCCTCCTGCAGTTGATATTTGGCAATGCCTATCTCTCCTGCACCGTTGTAAATATTATACACGGCATCTCCAAATGAGATTCCGGCTGGCAATCCACGTCCAATAGAAACGGCATTACTTACCGTGTTCACATCTATCGTTTTTCCCAATGAATCAAAAGGAATGAGCAACCCTGCCTGAGTATTCGGGTCAGTGACGACCATCAGGGCAAATCGAGACGCTACTTCAGGTGTCGGACTATCGTCATCACCACAGGCATTCAACAAAAGTAACATGCAAGGCAGTGTGACGATGATCAAGAGTTTTTTATTCTTAGTTATCATAGTTTATAAAAGTTTAAAGCTTAATTGTTTCGTTTTAATAAGTATCTCAGTTTTATTCTGTAGTTAATGCCAGGGCGTGGTACCCGAAAATTGTCAAATACTTCGTTGTTCAAAAGATTATTCACCTCCAGGTTGAGCCACAGCTCAGGTTTTGAAAATTTATAGGTACACCCAACGTCCACGACATGCTGCGTTGGAATAAGCAGATTATTGATGGCACTAACCGCTCCAAACAAAGGAGATTCCTGTGCCTTCGGTATTGGCGTGAGGTGGTATTTTTCTACAAATGAGTAGTTGATATATACTTCAAATTTCCCCTCACTGCCAAAGGGGTTTTGTTTGCCATACCTAAGATTTGCGTTAGCAAAGAAAAAGGGCACGTTCGGCAAACGAGAGTTCTCTAATGCAGAACCCGGATCCAGGTTAAATCTTCGCAAGTCTTGCCAGGTCACAGAAGCTACGAAAGAAACAGCCTCAATGACCTTCCCCCTGATTGTGGTTTCCACTCCCCTTACTCTGAGGTCTTCAAGGTTCAAAAACCTACCGATACCACCAATATTTGATCTTAAAAAGATATTTTCCTGAACGTATCGGTAGAATCCATTTACATCTATCGAGTAGTTGCCTTGGCCAAACCCCTTGTAAAACCCTGTATTTACATTATGACTGGTTTCCGGCCTCAGTTCTACATTTGGGGTGATGAATTGACCGTCACCAAAATACTCTCTCGTCTCCGGGATCCGGGTGGCATATTCATAAGAAAATCGAAAGAAAAGGCTGGGATTTACCTCGTATTTTATTGAATTACCAATTCCGAAATTCGAATTGTTGATATCCAATATTATTTCAGGCTCGGTGTCGATCGTGTCCAGTACAAAATTGACTAATGCGCTAGCCGACAAGCCATAGTGTTTAGCCGTAAGTGTATTCTTTAATTTGCCGTTAAGGAACTTCGCATTCCAACCGAGCCCGGTAATATTCCTCGTATATTTTGATGGGATACTCAGTACGTCTTCGCCGTCCTCAAGTCGAGAACCAAAGGGGTCTTCACCTACCCTATTTTCTACTATTAGACTGCTGCTTAAGGATAAATTGTGATTATCGTGCAGATCGTAATCAACAATTACCCTGGCCTGAGTAGTCTCAAAGTCTAACGTTTGCAATGATTTTCGACCGCCATTGAGCTCTCCTCCAACAAATGGACCTGTGCTGAACACTTCACCAAACCATGTGTAGCGATTGTTTGTAGTATCTATTAAGTCGACTTGCCTATCACTGTACGCTCCAAAAACATCAATGTTAAGGGTGTTAATTTTTTTCTTAAAACGCACGTTAGCACCGTATACCCGCTCGGTCGTCATGGCCTCACCGTACGGATTTCTGAGCAACAAGCCGTTTTGTAGCTCTTGTTCAAGGTCAAAAAAAGCACCGCCGATTTCCAGGAGATCTGCGAATTTCATATCACTCAAACCAAACTTGATCTCAGCATACCCACTTTGAATGGCATCGTGAAATCTCTCCACTTTGGTGGGTACACTCCGCTGTGTCTGTTGGTTGGTTACAGGAGCTGTATTTTCGTAATTATTTTGTGACGTAAGGAAGTAGGAAGATAATTCAAGATGGAACTTGCTGTCAGGTATTTTCCAGAAGCCATTCAGATTACTCTGGTGGGTGGAAAAAGAACCGAAACTGTGGGAAACATCTAAATAATCCTCAGTGTCATCCCTGGTCAGGAAATTGATAGCACCTCCCAAAGCATCAGCGCCCAGATTCGCCGGGAGTACCCCTTTGTAGATTTCGACATTCGAAAGTTGATCTACCGGGAGGATACTGAGATCAAAAGCACGGCCCAGATAATCCAGGGGTATCCCGTCTTTGAAATAGCGAATAGCGCGTCCCTGTAGCCCATTTATGTTCACTGTAGTTCGGCTTCCCACGCCACCCGCCTGCCTTATTCTTACTCCTGCGGTTTGGTTAATAATTTGGGGGAGACTGATCGACTGAGCTCGCAGTACCCTGGTGTTAATAGCTTCCACTTTAATCGGCTGTTCACTTTTTATCTGTTCATTAGACTTTCCGTAGACCACTATTTCTTCAAGCTCATTAATGGACTCTTTTAAAGAAATACTCGAATTGATTGCTTTGCCGTTGATTTCTACAGACTGAGTAGTTTGCTCATAACCTATGGATGAGATAACCAGGGAATAGGTACCGTATGGAATATTCTTTATGGAGAAATTTCCCATTCCATCCGTAACCGCTCCAAAACGCGTTCCGGCCAATAGTATCGTCACCCCTGGAAGCGGCTGGCCATCACCACCTTTTACCATCCCCCTTAAATTCCCCTGATCTATTTTATCAGGCTTTCTGTGGCTGCTCTGTAGAATAATGGAATTCCCAAAGGTTCGTATCTCTAAATTGTTATTTCCCCATATAGCCTTAATAACATCTTCAACCCGTGCCTTCGTAAAGCGCTTATTGATCTTTCTATTTTGTGATACATCGGAAGTGAGATAATTAACGGTATAATTGACCTCTGCCCCTAATGTCCTAAAAGCTTCCTTGACGGTCTGATCGCGAAACTGGATGGTAATTTTTTTATCCAGGATATTTTGCTGGCCGTAAGTACAAATCACTGACAACAGGTTCAGCGCTATGACCAAAAAAATAGTGAGCAAGTATCGATACATAAAACCCCTTCTCCCTGCGATCAATAAATCGTTACCTGTTTCCCTTCGATGGTGTAGTTGAATTTGCCCATGAAGCTCATTTGATCCATAAGCTCGGGCAACGATGGATTATCAAAGGAAAAATTATATTTCATTTTGAGGTGTTCAGCACTTTTTACGCTGATTTCAACATCGTACCAAGGTTGGAGCACTTTGATGATCTCGCTAAGCGTTTGATCGTCAAATACCAGTTGATTTTCAGCCCAGGCGGTGAGCTTTTGCGCATCTACTTTTTCCTTGACCATACTCTTATCTGCGCCAAGTAATGCCCGGTCATTGATCGTTAAGGTCACCCAATTATCTGTTCGGGCTTTTTCGGAGAATGCTACTTTTCCGCTGGTAACGATAATCTCCGTTTCATTAACGCCCTTGGTATTGATATCAAAAGAAGTTCCCAGTACCTCGGTTTTAGTAGCTTCCGTATAGATGATGAAGGGCTTTTTCTCATTTCTCGCTACCTCAAAGTGGGCGTGGCCCTTGAGGTAGACTACTCGTTCAGTTCCTTCGAACTTCTCCGGTACCCTGATCTCCGTCTCGTAATTCATTCGGATGGTGGAGCCGTCTGGAAGTTTGACCGTGCGCTTCTCACCGCGCTTCGTTTGTACATTTTGGTAGAGATCTGCAACCTGATTCTCGGTAGGACTAAAGTTAGGGCTAACTAAATAGTAGACTAAAAAACTAAGGGCACCAAGGAGAATTACGGCTGCTGCATATCTCGTGATCCTTCTATGTAGCGGTATAACTTGACCTGCCTTTTGTACACCCATCTCGGCGGATACATTTTTCCAAACCGCATCCGACATGGCCTTAGAAGATTCTTTTGATACGTCATCGGGCGTATAACCTGCATCATCCAGCCATTCTTCAACAAACTTTCGTTCTTCAGGCGTACATTTTCCCAGTTCGTAGCGTTCCAGGAGTTCAGGAGTAATTTTCATTTTATTCATGCGTCTATAAGTATGTTGCATGAACCAGTCGGACTACTTACTCGTACTTTGATTTTTTTTAATAAAGTGAAAAAGTGGTCTGACGACTGTTCTAGGTCTGGGTAAGGATTATTTGAAATAGGGTACTACCGAGGTTCGATGAGTCGTCTGACCACTATGTATAATGATCATGGTGACCATCTAGCGTTCCAGGAGTTCAGGAGTAATTTTCATTGGTCGCAGTCGTTAGTTGAAACTATGCACTTTAGTGCAAGACTTTTAGTTGCTACACAGTTTTGTAAATTCACTTTATGGGTGAAAGTCAAAGACGAGGTAGTCATACGGTAAGCTGGTTGACAGTCCATATAGT
>JBCCOE010000134.1:0-8522 GCA_039025475.1 Bacteroidota bacterium
CCAAAGCAGGGTGAGCTCATCGGAAGTTTTTGTGGATGCCGGTCTGATAGACGTTTTAGGCCTTGAAGTACTTTATGGCAGAAGCTTTTTAGAAAATAACCCCGCAGATTCATCTTCCTTCATCCTTAACGAAACCGCAGCGCTTAACCTGAATTTGGAACCTCCCTATATAGGTAGTGAAATAACCTGGTCCTGGGACAATAATGGGCAACCACCGGCTCGCGGTACGGTAATAGGAGTAGTGAAGGATTTTAATTATAACTCACTACACAGTCCGGTGAGGCCATTACTTTTTTGCTTACGTCCTGCCTATAATCATGTAGTACTAAAAATTTCAGGCGCTGACATGCTCAACACTATAACCAAAGTTGAAGCGGTGTGGAAGCAATTTGAAGAGCGCTTCGAATTTGAATACAGTTTCTTAGCCGCCGATCTTGAAAAACAATATATAGGGGAGAAAAAAACATCTCAGGTCTTTAGCGCCTTTTCATTTATAGCTGTGGTAATTGCATGTTTGGGATTGTTTGGGATTGCCTCTATTAGCTATTCTCAGCGTATGAAAGAAGTGAGCGTGCGAAAGGTATTTGGAGCTTCTACCGCTAAACTGTTGTCACTACTAATGAAAGACTTTGTCAAGTTGATTGGAATTTCAATAGTTATTGGTATCCCTGTAGCTTGGTATATCATGGATAATTGGTTGCAGAACTTCAATTATCGAATTGAATTAAACCCAGTGGACTTTATTATTTCGGCAGTTGCGCTCTTAACTGTTGCCCTAATGACCGTGGCTTACCTCACATTAAGGACTACCTCGCAGAATCCGGTGGACAATTTGAAAGAGCAATAGTGTTCCGCCCCGGAACAAGACTGTTCCATACCGGAACAAACTAATGCTTTCGCCGAAGTCAAATTTATTATAATAAGCTGATTATCAGGGGATAATTTTAAAGGCATGTTATTTGGAATTATTATCTCGGTCAAAAACTCAAAATAAATATGCTTAGGAACTATCTTAAAATAGCCTTCAGGAACATTTTAAAGCACAAGTCCTACTCCTTTATCAATATCCTCGGGCTAGGAGGCAGTATCGCAACCACCATTTTGATTTTGCTATATGCGCAGAGCGTTCTCACTTACGACCAGTTCCACAGAGATTCTGATCAGGTCTATTTCATGTATCGGGACCGGCCTACAGAAGATGGACGATTAGACGTTTATGATACCTGGTTTCCAATGGTGGATGCCGCCAAGGAAGAGTTCCCGGAAGTAATAGTAGGGACGAGGTTTGCGAATTTTGGAAATACCTGGGTAGAGAATGGTGAAAAGCGGTTTGAACAGTCTATCACCATGGCTGATTCTAATTTCTTCGAGGTCTTTTCCTTCAAACTTTTAAAGGGCGATCCAGCGACCGCTCTTGATAATCCTGATGCCGTCATCATCCATAAGCGTGTAGCCGAGAAATTTTTCGGGGAAGAGGACCCCCTGGGTCAGACCCTGACTTTTGGGTTTTCAAGGGAGCGAATAGTTACGGGAGTGCTGGATGATATCCCAACTAATTCTTCATTCACATTTGAGTGCATAGCTCCTCTTACCACGAATATGGTTAGAGGCTGGATGGGTGATAACCTTTGGGGGGGCTCCTTTTGTGATTCATTTATAAAGCTGAGAGCTGACGTCAGTCCTGATCAATTAAGGGGGAAATTAAATGTCCTCATGGAGAAGTACGTCAACGAACAGGAACAGGGTAATTTTCTGATCCTTCCACTTAAGGATTATTTTGAAAAAATGACGGGTGGAAAGAAATATGCTAAGATCATGCTCTTGGTTGCTTTTGGTATTCTGCTTATTGCTATCATAAACTTTACTAATCTCTCCACAGCGCAAAGCTTACTTCGCTATAAAGAACTAGGTATCAGAAAAGTACTGGGCGCCAACCGAAAACGCCTGGTATATCAACTTTTAGGAGAATCTGTCATTATGGGAATCATTTCTCTGGTGTTAGGTGGACTTCTGGCCGAGCTGCTTTTACCCCAGTTTAATGAGTTGATCGGTATGCAGCTTCAAATCGAATACTCCGCTATCTACCTGAGTCTTCTTTTTATCATTGGCGTGATGACCGGGGCCATGTCAGGGGTTTACCCCGCGTTGTTCATTACTCGAAATAAAGCGAGTGAGGTATTGAAAAACCAATCCGTTCGACCCGGAAAGTTGTCAGTCAGGAATGGCCTTGTAGCGGGACAGTTTATCCTGGCGATTGCACTGATCAGCGGTGTTGGTGTTATTAACAGTCAAATCGATTTTCTGAAGTCACATGATTTAAATTTTGATCAGGACAACGCCATGGTAATCCCACTTTCGCTCAGGGACTTTGAAGATCCTCAGGCGGCACTGCCAAGAGTCATATCATTTAGAAATGAATTGCGACAGCTACCGGGTGTAAAGAACGTCACGGGCTCGAACTCCGTTCCAGGGAATTACCGTAGATCTTTCAGTCTTTTCCTACCGAAGGGGAAAGATATTCCACCACTGGATTGGCAGGTAGCCGTGGTTGGTCATGATTTTTTTGATACTTATGGTATAGATTTACTTGAGGGTCGAGCGTTTAATGAAGGCTCTCAAAGCGACTTTAATTCAGGAGTAATACTCAATGAGACTGCCATGAAGCAGATTGGTTGGGAATCTATTGAAGGCAAGAAGCTTATGTTTCCAAGATCGCGTGATGAGCTTGACATTATCGGTCTGGTTAAAGATTTCAATGTGCAATCATTAAGAGAGCCTGTTCAGCCCTTGGTTCATTTTTACGGGGGGGACAGTACTCGTTCCTATTCCTTTATCACGCTCAAATTGACACCCGCAAGCCGGGAAGCAACTATAAAAGCCATTGTTGAGACATGGGAACGTATGGACTTTGGTATTCAGTATGAATATTACTTTCCAGCGGAACGGTTCAAGGAGCTTTATGAAACTGAGGAAAACATAGCTTCTGTGTTGGAATATGCGATGGCTTTCGCCATTGTTATTGCATGTCTGGGACTCTATGCTCTGGCCTCTTTCAGCATTATGCTGAAAACCAAGGAAATTGCGATCCGGAAAGCTCTGGGAGCCAGCATTGGCCGTATTGTGCATTCCTTCTCCAAACAATACCTACTCATTGTATTGATTGCCGGAATACCGGCTGTGGTGATAGCCTGGTATGGTATGGTTAAATGGCTGGAAGACTTTGCCTACAGAGTAACTATTAGCCCCTGGATATTTTTAATTGCGATTGTCGGAGCTGCAGTAATTGCCATTGCAACGGTATCCTATCATGCCTTAAAAGCGGGTTTCATTAATCCGGTTGATTCGTTAAAAGAAGAATAATGCTGACCAACTACCTAAAAATTGCGATCAGAAATTTAACGAAGAACAAATTATTCTCGTTTATCAATATTGCCGGCATGACACTAGGTATGGCCAGCTTCTTCATCATTTCAATTTTTGTTTGGGACGAATTGAAATATGATGATTATCACCCTGATAAACACAGAACTTTTAGAATTTATAACATAAGTCAGGATGAGGATGGCACCACAGAGCAGCTGCCCATAGTCCCTCCCATATTTGCACCTACACTTAAGGCGGATTACATTGAGGTGGAATCTACACTTAGGGTGATGGATACGTATGGCGAAATTCTTCTCACCGTAGGAGACCAAAAGATTCTGGAGCGCAAGGCGCTTTATGCGGAGGCTACCATTTTTGATATGCTTACTATCCAATTGATCAATGGAAATGACCAAAACGCACTACGCGAACCTAATCAGGTGATCGTTTCGGAAAGCTTTGCCAGGAAGCACTTGAGCACGATAGATGTTGGTGAAAGCTTTAAAATTCAAAATGAAGAGTTTGCACTGGTAGGTATTTACAAGGACATTCCGGAACATTCACATCTCCAGGCGGAGATCATTATGTCTATGTCCAGCCTGTTCAAATATTGGAATAGCGAACGGTTAAACAATTGGGTTTGGCAGCAGTTTTTCACCTATATCAAGCTGAAAGAAGGTACAGATGCTGACAAGTTCGAAGCAGGCCTTGCCGCTTTTAGTGAAAAATATGCACACCCTATAACCAAGCCTGTAGGTTTTGTATATACGCCTTACATCCAGGCAATAGATGATATCTACCTGTACTCTTCCAACTTTCAGTGGGAGATAGCGAAGCGGGGGAATATTTACACCGTGTACGCATTGTCGGCAGCAGCTTTGTTTATTATAATTATTGTTTGTGTGAATTTCACCAATCTTTCTACCGCTCGTTCAATTCATCGCCTAAAGGAAATTGCCGTCAGAAAGGTTATTGGAGCGCAGAGGAGACAGCTAATCTTTCAGTTTTTAGGTGAATCCGTGCTGTTAACTATTTTTTCTGTGATGTTGGCAGGGCTGATCGCTGAGCTGTCATTGCCTTACTTAAACAAGTTTACCACAAAGACTATAGACTCTTATTTTATAGCCGAGCCATTGGCAGTGCTGTTTATTTTTCTTTTTGCACTTGTTATTGGCCTTTTGGCAGGAACCTACCCCGCTTTTTTTGGATCTTCATTTAGCTCTCTTAGTCTTTTTAATAAAAGGTTTTTCAAGCAAGGTTTAACTGGTCAATTCTTTCAGCATGTGGCTGTAGTATTTCAGTTTTCACTTTCGGTTTTCCTCATAATAGTGGCTTTGGTCGTTTATGAGCAGCTATCATTTCTAAGAAATACAGACCTTGGTTTTGACAAAAGCCAAGTGGTTTTACTGCCGATCAGTCAAAAATTGCGAGCTGATACAGAGCGTTTAAAGACTATCAAGAACAAGTGGGGTGGTAAAGCGGGCATTGAGTCTATATCCTACAGTTTCGGACTTCCAGGCCAGATAGTCTCTGGTGATGAGATCAGAAATTCCGCAAACAAGACATTTCCGGCTAACCATTTTATGGTGGATTTTGATTATATCGGAACACTTGGATTGGAGGTAATAGCAGGACGAGGGTTCGATAAAAATTTCAGCACAGATGCATCAAAGGCGTTCATTATTAACGAAACCGCAGTTCGCAATTTAGGCTTTGACTCACCCAAGGAGGCCATTGGCCAACCCCTAAACTGGGATATGTGGAATTATGATTCAATTAAAAATGGAGAAGTAATTGGAGTGATTAAAGATTTCCACTTCAAAAGCCTGAAGGAATCGGTAAGCACTACCGTAATGCACATCTACCCTGAGGCATATCAGACTATTGCTGTCAAGATTGGACCTAATGCCGCTAAAGAGGCAATTAATTTTCTTAGAGACAATTGGCAAGACACCGCCTCTGAACGGCCTTTCAGTTATGAGTATTTAGATGAGAACCTGACCGAGATGTATGCATCCGAGGACCAATTGAGTAAAATGTTCTCCTTCTTTACTGTCATTGGTATTTTAATTGCGTGCATGGGTCTTTTTGGACTTGTTTCCTACTCTACAGCTCAAAAAGTAAAGGAAATAGGAGTTCGAAAGATATTGGGCGCAGGTATTTTCGATATTCTAATTTTGATAAATAAAAGACTATTTATTCTAGTACTTATAGCATTATTTCTTTCAGCGCCAATGGCTTACCATTTGTCAGGAAAGTGGTTGGAAAATTTTGCTTATCGTATGGAGTTGAGCCCCATGATCTTTGTGATTGCAAGCGCTTTAATTGCTTTATTTGCTTCGATTACCGTGAGTTATCAGTCTATACAAGCAGCCACTACAAATCCCGTGAATACGTTAAAAGAAGAATGATATGCTCATAAATTACTTAAAAATTGCTGCAAGAAACTTAAGGAAGAAGTTAGGTTATACTCTCGTGAATATCTTTGGGTTAACCACAGGGATCACTTCTTGCCTGTTGCTTCTTTTGTTTGTTCAAGATGAGTGGAGCTACGACAAATTTCACACGGATAGTGACAAGCTCTATCGGGTGGCGGGGAGTCATAAGCAGGGTGGAGCAGAAAGAAATCGAAGTGCAAATATCACATACCTATTCGCTCCCGAACTGAGCGCCGTTTCAGGAATTGAAAAATGGACACGATTAATACCTAATAATGGGCTTGTCAGGCGAAATGAAAAGGTGTTCCAGGAAGATGATTTATTGGTGGCTGACAGTACATTCTTTGAAGTGTTTTCTTTTCCGTTGGTTGAAGGCCAACCATCGGCAGTGTTAGATAGGGTTAATACAGCCGTTATCAGTGAGTCTATGGCAGCAAAATACTTCGGCAATGAAAACCCTGTTGGTGAATCACTTGAATTGGATGACTTTGTCTTAGAGATAACGGGGTTAATGGAAGACTTTCCTTCCAATAGTCATTTTCATGCCGATATGATCATTTCTCAGGCTACGGTTTTATCGTCCTATCCCGCCTGGGTGACCAATAATAAGGGGGGCACAAGTCATTATACCTATGTGAAACTGGAAGAAGAAGCGGATGTTAATCTGATTCAAAAAAACCTGAAGTCTGTTGTAGAGCGATGGTATGATTTTGATGATCCCCCGGAATACTTCCTGCAACCGCTGGAGTCTATTCACCTAACTTCAAATTTAAGCGGTGAATTAGCTCCGAATGGCGACATGTTATATACCTATATCTTCTTGTCTGTGGCATTTCTAATTCTTGTAATCGCCGGCATTAATTATATGAATCTGGCGGTTGCTAAATCAGGCGGAAGATCAAAAGAAGTTGGTCTTAGAAAAATAGTTGGCGCAAGTAAAAGTCAACTTGTATTCCAGCACCTGATAGAATCTGTTGTGCTTTCCTTATTTGCCGTACTGCTTGGAGGTCTTCTCACAGAAATACTGATGCCCTATTTCAATGAGCTTTCAGGCATGACGCTTCAACCGAGTATTATCGGTGATCTTAAATTTATTTTGGGACTTTTGATTTTTGGTATTTTTTTAGGCCTCGTAACTGGTAGTTATCCTGCTTTTTATCTCTCAAGGTTCAATGCCTTGCGGTCAGTGAGTGGTGAGCAGGTTAAAATTACAGGGAGTGTTTTATCCTTCCGGAAGCTACTGCTTGTCCTTCAATTTGCCACTACCTCCACTTTGCTGGTAAGCACGCTGCTTATTGGAGAACAGATCAATTTCATGAACAATAAAAAAATGGGGGTAAATACGTCCTCCGTGTTATATCTACCACTTTCTACCTCTGAATTACAAGAAAAGCATGAGGTAATTAAACAAGAGTTGTTAACTCAAAAAGACTTCACTTCTGTTACGGTAAGTAACAATAGTCCGGTAAATAGAATAGGTGGTTGGAGGCAGTACACAACTGAAAAGGAAGAAACCATGGTTTCTACTATTATAGTTGGGCATGATTACTTTGAAACTCTCGAAGCGGAAATGGTAGATGGGCGCTCATTTTCCAAGGATTTTTCGTCAGATGCTACGGATGCTTATGTTTTGAATGAGTCGGCTGCTGAATTCTTGGGTTTTGACGATCCCGTAGGTGAAAAGCTTACTGGACTTGCCTTTACAGGTAGTCAATGGTCAAGAAAGAAGGCCACGGTTATTGGTGTAGTGAAAGACTTTCACTTTACTTCTATGCATACTGAAATCCAACCCGTGATATTCTCATTGGCCAGTGAAATTACAATGCCTGTAAGCTACCTCATTGTCAGGTATACCTCTAATGATATTGAACAAACACTTGAGCGTTTAACGAGTGTGTGGAATAAACACGCTAATGGACGACCTATCGATTTTACTTTTATGGATACCGAGCTTCAAGAGCTCTACGCAAGTGAAAAGCGCTTTTTAAACGTATTCTTCACCTTCTCAAGTATTGCCATTATCGTAGCATGTTTGGGGGCGCTAAGCTTAATCTCATTCACCGTGAGCCAGATGACACGTCAGATAGGGATTAGAAAAGTACTTGGCGCTCCGGTTTGGGGAATCTTGAAATTGGTGAATGGTAGCTTTTTTAAGATCATAATGGTGTCCTTCCTGCTTTCTATTCCATTGAGCTATTTACTGGTGCAGGATTGGCTGGAAGGGTTTGCCTACAAAATCCCTATCGGTGCGCTCCCCTATATTAAATCGGCCCTTTTGGTTCTACTAATCGCAGCGATCACAACAAGTTTTCAGTCCTTAAAGGCGGCCTTTATGAACCCTGTTGATGTGTTAAAAGAAGATTAGAATGTTCGGCAACTACTTTAAGTACGCGGTCAGATACCTGTTGAAAAACAGTGTATTTTCAATAATCAACATTAGCGGACTTACCGTTGGGTTAGCCAGCTTTTTATTGATCATTAATTTTGTTCAGTATGAGCTTTCTTACGATAGCTTCATTAAAGAGAAAGAAAAGGTATACCGTGTAAATCTACTCAGGAAGAAGACGGGTACTCAGGCGTCAGCGGTAGGGCCTCCGGTTGGCCCTGAAATGAAAGCTCAGCTTTCCGGAATAGAATATTATCTTCGGTTCAGGCATGCCGACGATGTTTTACTAAGAATAGGTGAAGAAGAATTTTATGAAGACAGAGTCTTTTATGCAG
>JBCCOE010000135.1:0-8506 GCA_039025475.1 Bacteroidota bacterium
TATAACTTTTCCGAGAAGAAGCCCTCGCTCAAAATGCAATTTCATGACACCAAACAACTCATATTGCCTATTTAAGCATAGCTCTTATATCGAACTCACGTTAGGTTAGCAATAGACCAGATCGTAATAAATCTTTCTAATGTTTTTATATTGCGCTGTTTAAAATAATTCAATTATTATAAATTATAGGTTGGTTTTATATGTTTAGAACATTGCTTTTGATTCTAGCCACGGTGGCTCTATTTCCGTCATGTATTGTTGACGAGAAAACGGAGATCCTGGAAGTGAAGTCAAGAAAGATCTCCCGAGTAGATATACCTATTGAAAGAGGTTCGGAAGAGACAGAGACTGCACATATTTCATTAGATAGTGATCTTAGGATCAGTACTGAAAAATTCTACTCCAGGGGCTTCACCACAAACATCAAAAATACGATCACTCCAATCAATGCGAACGCGCCGATCTCAAACCCGGAGATCATGTTGCTACTTTCAATGATCCGGTTGGACTTGTCCATCTCCCGCTTGGCTTCCCGCATTTGAATGGCCGCCAAACCGTCGAGCTCATTAAGCACGTCAATAATTTTGTTCATCACTTGGGAATTAGCAGCTTCTCCGTAGACCGTATTTTCCCCTTCTTCTGCCTTAGTCACATACAATTCATCCAGCTTCTCTTTCAACTGTTTGAACTTTTGCTCCTCTTGCGTAGTCAGTTGCGTTTTGGAATATTCTGAAACTAAAGCATTAATAGAGTCTTGCAGTGAATAGTTCGGCACCTCTGAAGATTTGTATAAGTTCACCTTCTCAAGATCCAGTAAGCGGCTTATTTTGTAAATGTGGTCTTTTGCCGAAAGCCTGTCGTTGTAAACGGATGCGAAAGATTCTTGAACGATACTAAAATGACTCTTATCCAGCTTATGAGTCGCTAAAACCAATAAAAAAACAACGATCAGAGAAAGTACGGCCTTGGTAATTGACCAAATTCCAAAATTCCAGCGCATATGATCTTTATTCAGCAAACGCGCTGACGTGTGTTTTGTTTCTGGTTTGAAATGAACCATAAATAAATGGCCAGGAAGGTCACCTTATTCAGGTAAGCGAAAACCAGTTGGATAGCGCTTTTATAAAGAATACAAACAAGGATTCGGCAAATTAACAGTACACTTTAACCCCTTACAATAAAGATTGCGTTTTAAAGTGGTGGCGGTTATTTAGTACCGAAATAGAACTAAACCACTATCCACTGAAAGTTGATAGGTTTCATAAAGAATGAAATTCTTACCCAATTATAAAATTATCATCGCTATGATCAGAAGGCTTTCTATGATGCTCAAGATATTCTTGAATCATTTCATCAGTAATATTTCCTGTACTCCAAGCTCCATAACCGATAGCCCAAAAATGTCGACCATAATAACGTTTAATAAGTTCAGGGTATTCCTCTTGAAGTCGTCGAGAACTTCTACCCTTCAGTCTCTTTACCAAATCGCTGATAGATTTAGAAGGTAGATATTCAATATGGATGTGTACATGATCATGACTAACTACTCCTTTCAAAATCCTAACATCTTCAGATTCACATATCTGACGCAACCAAATCCCTAAATCTCACTTGTATATCTCCTTTCAAAACATGATAACCATACTTCGTTACCCAAACTATATGGACTGTCAACCAGCTTACCGTATGACTCCCTCGTCTTTGACTCTCACCCATAAGGTGAATCTACAAAACCGTGTAGCAACTAAAAGTCTTGCACTAAAGTGCATAGTTTCAACTAACGACTGTGACCAATGAATATAATGCCAATAGGCATCAGTACTGATACTACGGATAGAATCAAAAAGTAATGGGAGAATATCCGGAGGCCGGAGTAGCTAAGCAATCCTTGACCAAATAGTAATGCCTCCGAAAGTATCAGACCTAAGATCAGCAGATAGTTACCCCATCTTGTTGTCCATGAACTCGGAAGCAGTTTTTGCTGGTAAAAAATCTGGAGCAGAGCCAAGGTAAAAAAGCCATTCATCACCAGATGAATAAATCTAATGACCGTAAAGGGCACGGTAGTATTGATAAATTTTTGAACGGGAGCGAAACAAGCGATAAGTTGAAAAAGTATTTTTAGGCAATACGCAAAAAAGCAGAGTGCCAGCATCAGCCCGCTCCTTTTCAAAAGCATAAAATTAAAATTCTTCGATTTTACATAGATATATAGCGCAGCACCTTGAAAGGCGGCTCCTAAAAAAGCTGCACTGTAAATAACGACACTACTAAATATCCATAAAGCAGAAAGTGCAAAAAGAGGTACAATAGAGGCGTTCATCCACAAAAAGATAGTCCGGGTTAGTTTCTTTTCCTCATTTTTCAAAAGAAAAGCAAGGATACCAAATACAAAAAAGCCATTGTATAAAAAATGTAAAAACCAATAAATAGAAAGGTTATACCAAGATGTGTTATCCATATCGTTCGCCATAAAATAGCCCAACGCGTAAGGACCTAAACTTGAAAGAATCAGGTATACACCTCCCGATCTTAAAAATGCAAAATAGGATTTATTACTGTCCATCTGCTTAAAGATGAAATAAACCAGATAATATGAGCAGAATAAGTATAACGTAGAAAACGTAATAGAAATCAGCCCATACCCCTGGAAAGGAAAAGAAAATAGCATCCCGGCTATAGTGATCTGAGTCACCCAAAACAAACGCTTGAAATGCTTGTCCTTTCTTGGCAAAAGGTATTGGGCGCAAATAATATAGACACCGTTGTATACCCAACCCAGAAGTGCAATATGTGAATATGTATGCAGGATATACTTGTAAGTATGAAATATAGCACCGATCTGGATCCACCGCAAGATCAATCCAAAACTGGCCGCCAACACTAGAAACACCAAAGTCACCTGGACCTGACTTTTCATTTGTCAAACCTGGTTGTCATTACATGCTCGTTGTAACTACACATCCACCGAATTTTGCTGACTATTCACTTAATCAATTATCTGCTAATACTAGACGATCGCAAACCTAGTTCGTATGACAAAAATGATTTCTTACCAAAATTAAGTCCCCTCACGGGGAAGTGGCGCAAGTTCCTGATCGAAGCGGTAGGTTGTGCAATGATCAGGGGAAGCGGGAACCTCCTATCCAAGGACGGGTAAATCAAAAGGGTACACTATTCTTTGGGCTTCAGCGGTCTTACCTCAATATCCACCTGATGGTAATTGGGATGAGTAGATAAGGCATGAACAATCGTTTCAGCAATATCTTCAGGCCGCATCATATTAGCGCTGGTGGTTACTGAATCTATGGCATCAAAGAAATTGGTATTTACTGAGCCCGGGTAGATGCAAGTAACCTTAATTCCATCATTGCGCACTTCTTTGTAAAGCGAGTGCGATAATCCCCTAACCGCATGCTTCGTAGCACAATATGCAGACATTCCCGGAATTCCCGTGGTTCCTGCTATAGAGGCAATATTGATAATGTGGCCTTCGTCATTCTTTTGCATCTGCGGTATCACCAACTGGGAGCAGTACAATACACCATCTACATTTGTAGCGAACATTTGACGCCACTTATCGTGATCCTGACTTACCAAAGGACTTTCGAAGCCTAATCCCGCATTATTCACCAAAATAGGAATATCCTGACCAAAATCCAGTACGGTTCGATCGTATACAGATCTCACAGACTCATAGCTTTGAACATCCGTTGGAAAAAACTTGAAGTTTGGATTTTCAATTTCCGGTGCCGTCCTACTCCAACCCGCTACCTTACAACCCTGGTCGAGTAAGGCATAAACTGTAGCCAACCCTATACCTTTACTCACCCCGGTAACAATCGCCACTTTATCTTTTAATTCCATTACTTGCTTCGGTCAATCGTAAATTTCACTAATTGTCCCAATGACTGCTTGTATACAGAGTCCTCAAAACTATCCAGGATGGCCATAGCTTCATCAAAGAACTTTTTCATGACACTTTGGGCATATTCAATACCTCCGGATTTTTTGACAAACTCAATGACATCCTGAACGTTACGCTTACTTTTTTTATCACTGCGCACAATCCTACGAATTCGTCTTCTCTCCGTCCATGACGCTTTTTCCAGTGCCTTAATTAAAGGCAGTGTCATTTTCTTTTCTTTTATATCGATGCCTAAGGGCTTTCCTATCTCTTGCTCGCCATAATCGAACAGGTCATCTTTTATTTGAAAGGCCATACCTACCTTTTCTCCAAAACTTCGCATCTTTTCGATGGTCCCGTTTTCAGCGCCGGAGCTGGAAGCCCCAACGGCACAGCAGGACGCCAATAAAGATGCTGTCTTCTGCCGTATGATCTCATAATAGACCTCTTCAGTAATGTTCTGTAAGCGCGCTTTTTCCATCTGCAGCAGTTCACCCTCGCTCATTTCTTTTACCGCGGAAGAAACGATTTTTAACAAATCATACTCCTGGTGGTCTACGGAAAGCAGCAATCCACGAGATAACAGATAGTCCCCCACCAATACGGCAATCTTGTTTTTCCAAAGGGCATTGATAGAAAAGAACCCTCTTCGATAGTCAGAATCGTCAACCACGTCATCATGAACAAGGGTAGCCGTATGCAAAAGCTCTATAAGTGACGCACCCCGATACGTAGAATCGGTAATTTGATTACACGTACCTGCACTTAAAAAAACAAACATGGGGCGCATTTGCTTACCTTTGCGCTTAACGATATAACTCATTATTTTGTCCAAAAGCATCACCTTTGTCTTCATAGATGATCTGAACTTTTTTTCGAATTCGTCCATCTCCGAGGCAATGGGAGATTTTATATCTTTTAAGCTTAGCGCCATAGTAAAAAATGAGGTACAATATTAGCCCGATAAACCCCTTAATCAAAATATATAATGGCCACTGAATTGAAAAAAACCGGTGATTTTCTCCTAAAAAGTAAGCACCACGACCGACCCTTTATTGCAGATGCCTGCTATAAAGAAACCGGAAGCAAAAAGCCCTGTATTATTTTTGTTCATGGGTTTAAAGGATTTAAGGATTGGGGGTTTTGGAACCTCCTCGCAGAGACCTTTGCGTCTCAGGATTTTGTATTCATTAAGCTTAATCTATCGCATAACGGAACCACACCGGAACACCCGGTTGATTTTGCAGATCTCGAAGCTTTTAGCGAAAATACATTCAGCATAGAGCTGGATGACATCGGTATTCTGATCGATACGCTTGAAAACGGCAACCTTCCCCTACCTGAAACTGAAATAGACTCAAAAAATATCCACCTCATCGGGCACAGCCGCGGCGGGGGACTGGTACTTTTGAAAGGAGCGGAAGACGAACGTGTACTGACGGTAACGGCATGGGCACCCATTCATAACCTAAAAGAGCGTTGGCCCCAGGAAGTCTTGGACCAATGGAAAAAGGACGGTATTTTTTATATTGACAACAGTCGCACTAAGCAAAAGATGCCTCTGAAATATAAGCTGGTAGAAGATGTATTGAATAACGAAGACCGCCTTAATATACCCCGGGCGGTGCAGCGCATGGACCGCCCGATCCTCATGATTCATGGCACTAAGGACGAAACCTTGGAGTATTCACATACCGTGCAATTGGCTAAATTGAGCCCTTACGTCCAGCTTGAGATCATCGAGGACGGTACCCATTCATTTGGTGGCAAACACCCTTACGCAGCGACAGACCTACCTGACCACGCAAAAAAAGTTCTGGACTTGACCCTTAACTTTTTGAGGGCATGAAAATTTTGCGGAAGCTGATCGTAGCTGTATGCTTACTTACTTTGATAGGGACATTGACCATGGGGTTCCGAGGGATCTTAGATCAAGCTGGGATCTTGGTGGTTTCATTTTTTATTAGTCTAGCACTAGCGGTTAGAAGTAGTAAAGTATTAAAAGGGTTTTCATTTACCATTTTAATTTTCGCTGCTGTTTCCGCATCTCTGTATTACCCCGGTGTCTTTACCCATCTCACCGGTTTCGAATTAAAAAGACTGATTATCCCCCTCCTCATGCTCATTATGTTTGGTATGGGTACCGCTATGAGCTTCAAAGACTTTGCTGGTGTCATTAAAATACCTAAGGGAGTGCTTATTGGCATTTTATGTCAGTTTAGCATTATGCCCGTTATTGGCTTCACCCTGGCTTCCTTAAGTGGCTTTCCGCCAGAAATAGCCGCCGGAATCATATTGGTAGGTTGCTCTCCCAGCGGCCTGGCCTCCAATGTGATGGCCTATATTTCAGGCGCTAATTTGGCGCTATCACTCACTCTCACCGCAGTGGCTACTTTACTCGCCCCGATTATGACTCCCTTTTTGATGAAGGTGCTGGCCGACGAGCTCGTACCTATAGACTTTTGGGCCATGCTGATGAGCATTATGCGAATTGTCATCGTACCGATCATTGCCGGTCTGATCTTTAACCACTTTGCTCACGGGAAATTTAAGTGGCTGGATAAGGCTATGCCCGTAGTTTCTATGGCCGGTATTGCCATTATCATCACCATTATTACGGCAGCCGGCAGGGATTCACTGCTTGAAATTGGCTTTTTGTTGATAGGTGTAGTACTAGTGCACAATTCGTTGGGTTATCTGCTGGGGTACTGGGGTGGTCGCTTATTTGGGTTAGATCAACGATCAGCCAGAACCATCGCTTTTGAAGTGGGAATGCAGAATTCCGGCTTAGCTTCCGGTATCGCCCTGGAGTTAGGCAGAGTGGCTACCATGGGGCTGGCTCCGGCAGTTTTTGGACCTCTGATGAACATTACCGGTTCTTCACTGGCTACCTGGTGGCGTGGTAAGGGAGTCAGAAATAAAGATTGATAAAGAATTTAATACCCAACCCAAAAATTCCGTCTAATTTTCAGTTATGAAAAAATACATGATCACTATTGTCTTAGGTTTGGTGAGTACCTTTCTCCTGGCACAAACTGCTGAAGAGCTAGCGCAAGCCCAGCTTGAAGCCTACAATAACCGAGACCTGGAAGCGTTTTTAGCGCCCTACAGCGATACCGTAAAGATTTATAACTTCCCGAATAACTTCCTATACCAGGGTAAGGAAACCATGCGCAAAAACTACGGGGGCATGTTCGAGCGCCTGACTGATCTGAATTGTGAGTTGGTGAACAGAATGGTAAACGGAAATACGGTGATCGATCATGAGCGTGTGCTTTTTGAAAAGAAGCAGCCCAGATCAGAGGTTTTCGCATTGTATAAAGTGGCGCATGGTAAAATCCAGGAGGTGTATTTTATTAGGCCGGGAGTGGGTAAGTAACTACCATAGTTTTAAAGTAGGCCTATCAAAATACTCCTGTTTTTGCACGATCAATGCTTTGTTAATTAACTCGCCCGTTTTACGATCTTCCTGTTTTATGGGGCTAAAGGCATAGTCATAACAGATGTAGTAGACTTGGTTTTTATTTGATTTATAGATACCAGAAAAATAGCGGTAATCATACTCCATGGTATCCAACACTTCTTTACGCACGGTGGCTTTTCCAATAGGACAGAGGGACCTTAGAATTCGTCTGTTTTTACGAATGAGCCTATTCACCTCTTGAATATTAAGTTGGTCTTCTCTTTTGTTTTGATTGTTGTAGGTGTTTCTGCAATAGGCATCGCAGAATTTCTTATCCAGCCTTCCGGAAAGCTGCTTTCCGCACTGCCTACATAATGCTACATCAGAATTTTTATTACCCATTTTTTTAAACACTTATTTTCGAATATAAGTATTTAAAATTTTAATAAAACACATCATTCCCCGTGATTTACAATATGTCTTTTTCACAAAAACACAGTATGAAAAAAATAACCCTAAAACACCTCCTGATTAAGGGCGTAAAGTGCATTGGGCTTAAGTTTTATCCTGATAAAACCTTACAAGCTTTGGTTAAAACGTTGCCCAATGTGAGGTGGAGTTATAATTTCGACATGGCTTTCGTGCCAAACACCAAACAGAACCTCTCACAAATTTTTTCTATTTTTAAAGGCATTGCCCTAATTGACGGCAAACATTTCTTCTTGAATAAACCGCTGCATGACCCCGTCAAGGATCAAAATCAATTTAAGACGAAGAACTCGTCCGTACGGAAAGTGAAAGCCGGTTACCGCACCTGCCCGCCAGGCTACTTGCAAAAGCTTGAATTAAAAAAATACAGCACCAACACAGCACGCACCTACATGGCCTTGTTTGAAGGCTTCATCAATCATTATAAGGAGGTTCCCATAAATGCATTGGGAGAAGAAGAAATTAGAAATTACCTAAGCACGCAAGTGAAATTGGGACGATCTAATTCCATGCTTAATCAAATCATCAATAGTATCAAATTTTATTACGAAACGGTGTTAGGGATGCCCAATCGATTTTATGAAATTGAGCGTCCTAAAGTACGTGAGAGGCTACCGGAAGTACTTTCCAAAGAAGAGGTAAAGAAGATATTGATACATACCACGAACGCCAAACATCGATGCATTTTAAGTACGATATACTCGGCA
>JBCCOE010000136.1:0-8463 GCA_039025475.1 Bacteroidota bacterium
CAATTCACGAGCTGTTCGAATCAGCTTCCTTAAAAATTCCAGTCTCTCATCGGTTACGGGGGTTTCGTTGGCGACTGACCAAAGTCCAATGCCTACCCGGTTTTTGTCCCGGTCAATCATTGAACGTAACTGGGATTCGGCATTTCGGAATGTTTCTTGATTATCATAAAGAATCGTCCAATAAACAGGAATTTCTGACCATACCAATAGCCCTAACTTTTCAGCCTCTCTAACCATAAATTCATTGTGTGGATAATGAGCGAGTCGAACGAAGTTGCACCCGAGTTCTTTTGCCCACTGTAGTAAAATCCGACATTGCTCTTCGTTTGTGACTCTTCCCGCACCAAAAGGAGCTTCTTCATGGATACTGATGCCCCGCAAAAAAATGGGCTCATCATTTAAGTATATCTGAGTATTTCTTGTTTCTATTATCTTGAAGCCTATCAGGTCCTTGAGGCTCTCTTGATCTGTATCTATATATAACTCGTAGCGTTTTGGATTTTCCGGAGACCAGAGAGTTATATCTGCCTCAAACTCAAAACGTGCCAGCCCCTCAATATCGGTTTTTAAGTCAAGCGCTTTTTTCAGTTCACCAATACTCAGTCTTACGTTTTGAGCAGATATTCTCTCACCTTTCAGTTGGATAAATCCTTCGATAATCTTTTTACTTCCTTTTTTAAGTCTTAATGAATAGTCGCTGACATACGTGGTCGGGACATCAACTAGCCATACTGACCTTGTAATTCCACCATAGTTCCACCAATCGAAGTTTATAGTGGGTACTGCATTCCTTTTCCTGGTGTTATCTACCTTTAGTATTAGGAAGTTTTCCTCTTTTAGAAGCTCTGAAACATCAAACTGAAAAGGAGTAAAACCTCCTGTATGCTCACCAAGATATTCGCCATTGAGGTATACCTTACAGTGATAGTTTACTCCTTCGAAATATAGTAATGCTTTTTTGTTGTCCTTTTGATCATAACTAAATGATCTTTTGTACCAGATAGTACCTTCATAAAAAAAGAGTTTTTCCATTTGCGTATTCCAGTCACCAGGAACATTGAGTTGATAGGAGTTATCAAAATCATACTCTATCAAGTCATCCGGAGAGTTCATCTTTTTGTTTTTGAAGTAACCATTTTTGCGCTCCTTTAACGAATGGTTGTAAAGGCCATTTTCTAATGGATCTATGATGACCTGCCAAAGCCCATTTAGTGAAGTTTTTTGTCGTGATCCAATATTTTGAATGACAGTTTCATTGTCAGCCTTCACTACTCCCGGGAGTACGCATACAACGGTAAAAAGGAATACAAATAATCTTGGCATGGCGATAGGAATTATGGGCTTTATATTTTGAGTATTTTAAAAGACAAAAGTCGTTCTCCGGTAACAGTGGCTATCGAGAGAAAGTAGATCCCTGCGTTCAAGTTGGCAGGTAACTTCATTTTGTAATTTCCTTTGGATAGGCCCGTTTCAACATGTATCAGATTGCCTTGTATGTCATGTAGACTAAGCGTGATGTCCTGCTGAAGCCCCTTGATGACGAGATGTTCTCCTATAACCGGATTAGGGTGGAGAGTGACTTTGCTTTGTTCTCCCTCTAGCTCAAATGAGAGTATTACTTCATCAGAAACCTGGTGTATCCCTATATCTATGGGGATATCCTCAAGTATCGGATTGTTATAGAAGTCTTTTTCGGGAAGATTATCAACCGTTCTTCCGGCACCTATGGCAGAAGAGCCGTCGAGCAATAGGTATCCATTCTTTCCTGAGCCGGGATTTGTTAAGCGTGGATCATTTGTTACTTTATTTTCATCAACAGGCTCGTTTTCCGCATCATTTCCGAAGAAGATATTATTTGAGAAAAAGTTGTTTCTGCTGTTTCCAAATTCATATGAACTGCCGGTAGCATCTACATAGAAGATGTTATTGTAATACCGGGTGTTAGTAGCATTCGTATTCTCCAACGCTTTATGCAAAAGTACTTTGGTGTCAGTTTGATCACTTCCTTGATAGATCACATTGTTATGTATTAAGGTATTGGTCGCCGATCCTGAAACACGAAATGAATGCTTGCCATCGTTTCCTCTCTTAGAGATCAATCCATCCCGTTCAATTAGATTGTATCTCACAATGGTACTATCATTAAACCTTCCTGCACCTCCTGTCACCAGCATGCCAAAGTCGTTATCATGACTATAGTTGTATTGGATCAATGTATTCTTACTTCGAAAATCGCTATCCACTCCTCCTGCATCCACATCATCAACGTTCGCTTTTGTACCTGTAAACTCATTAAACTGCCAGACAGTATTGTCTGTATTGAAATTGAAAGCGGCATTACCAGATCCTTTGATGGAGCATTGATTGAACAGACACCCCTCAATGATCGCGCTGTCAGAGACCCTTACTATTAGTGCATTTGCGCCGGTTCGCTCAAAAATTGTATTCCTGATTATAAAATTCTTGTTAGGAGTCCAGTTGATGTTAGTTCTGAGCTCCCGATCATCATAGTAAGACCAGTTAGAAATTCCTGTTCTGTCAACATCATGGATATGACAGCTTTCTATCCGTACATCTTCAAAGTAGCTCGGTACATCCGAGGACTCAAATCGAAGTACTTCGAAGAAGATACCTCCATTGTCTTTGTCTGAAATATCTCCATTGATACCGTGGACCTCGAGGTTTAAAAACTGAAGACCTGTCATTGCACCTTTATCATTTGCCTCTATTAGAATTCCACTTTTTTTAGAGTTATTTCCAGTGTAGGGTGAAGGTTCCGTTACTTCCACATAATCGGTTACATTGTTTGCTTCCCATTCTTCAAGAGAGATAAGACCTTCTTCAGAGGAGTCATAGTTAGTTATTTCCAAGTCGCGAACAACCCAAAAATCCTGATTGAACAAATAGATAGTACAATAATGTATCTTCCCCGGTTCTGAGGTGCAATCTGTCAAAGCGTTTCCATTGAGTATCGGATTTTCTCCTTCACCGTATCTGCTGATGACGATGGGGGCATTCTCGGTTCCTGAGCCTTGAGCAATGATGGTCCCAACCCAACTCTGGCCTGCTCTGAAAAGAATACTATCACCCGACATAAACGTTGTATTATTGATATTTGCAATGCTTTGCCATGGTGATAGTAAGGATCCATCATTTGCGTCACTACCTTCAACTGAATCGATATAATAATTGGCGGCGTAGGAAGTTAAGCTCAAAAAGCAAATGATTGTATGCAAGAAAATCCTTACAGCATAATTCACCGGCTTATCTATATTCAACTTTTTATGCCTTAATATTTCAGATACATTGATTTTCATGAGCTAATTGTTAACTGTGAATTCATAGGCTCCTATATCAGGCGACCCATTATAAAGTGGATTTCCCCAAAAATCTTGTTCTCCATTGTTCGCCACTTTTTTGCCTGTATCAATACATGGTGACGTAGGTTGCAGTTGGTACCCTGTCAATACCTCGGGATAATCTGACCAATCAATTCTTTGATCTCCATGTCCGGGTTTCACTAGTTTAGGATCAGAAACTACCGCATTGGACCCCTTCACACCAATGTTGAAATAAGCGTTGTTTTCGAAAGTACAATTAACAGGTGTTTTCGATCCCCAGGAGGCGCTATCTTGAAAATAAAATATATTATTATAAAAATCAGTGTTAGCAGCGGTCCTGTCTTTAAATACCTGGATTTTGTGACCCGAGGAAACATAATGGGTGTTGTTATAAACTTGTGCACTCTGCGGTCCTTTCTGGTCCTCGAATCCATAGAAATAAACGGCTAGTTTATCATTCTCACTGATGTTGTATCGAAAGACGGGGTTTTCATTTATGCCTTTCTTCATAAACGCAAAGCCCCAGTTGTTGTCATGGCTGTAATTGTATTGGTAGTAGGTGTTACGTGCATTGTAATCGGCATCAAAGGCTCCTCTATCTGCTTCACCGGCAGGCCCCGTATTCCCAAAAGCTTCATTGTATTGTACAGTAAGGTTGGTGGTGTTGAAGTTAAATATGCTATGTCCTTTGGAAAAGCGACCTGCATCACGCAGTAGATTATGTTCTACAACTGCACCATCACTTACGCGGATGATAACATTGTTTCGACCAGTAGGTCCTACTATGTTGTTGCTAATGACAACATTTAGAAATGGTTTTCTGTCCTTGCCTTTGTCCAACCCTCCATGCGTAGAATTGGTAGCTATACCCAGGCCTCCAACCAAATCACCTCCTGTCTCTCCGCCAATCTCATTATTTTGAATTTTCAGATCGTTGTACCATGCCGGGCTTTCAGGAGGGCTTTCAACAGTGACATATATTCCACCTGCAAGCTTACCACCACTTTTTGCTTCCGGTACATCACTGCCTACGGCATGAATGTAGCAATTCCTAATGTAGATATGATTAAACTCACCTGCTTCGGTCACATTTACCCGAATGCCCCATAAGTCGCTTTGATAGGTAGAGATCGAGCCGTTAGAGTTTGTGATTTCCAGATTGTTTATCTCCCAGTATTCCTCGTTTTCCAAAAGCACTGTCGGTAAGCCTTCACTACCACCGCCTCCGTTAAAAATAGGCTTGTTTCCATCTCCGTACTTATCAATAATGATAGGGTTTTTCTCTGTTCCTGAACCGCTTAATACCAGTCGTTCATTCCAAACACTACCTGCTTTAAAAAGGATTTGATCACCCGGTTGAAAAGTTGTAGAACTCACCTTACTTAATGTTTTCCAAGGAGATTCTGCACTGGTTCCGCTAGCGTTATCATTTCCAGTATTAGCATCTACATAATAAACACCAAAATTATCTTCCTGGCAACCGAACAGTGTTATACCAGCTATTCCAACTGCTATTAAAAAAAATATCTTTTTGGTCATATTGCTGGATTGAGGTTAGAAGAAGCACCTTTTTTACTGTTTTTAAACTTTGATTCAAACGGTATCTGGAGGTTGTCGTAAACGGGTCGACGAATAACAACGTCCGCGCGAAGGCTAAGGTCTTTTATCAGATTATCGTACTGACTTTTTCTATAATACCAAAGCAACTCGTCTTCCACCTCATTTAAAGAATAAATCTTTTCATTTGCCTTGTTGAGGCATTTCATCAAATAGATGGATGAGGTTTCACTGGCATGCATTATTTTGATATCGCCCTCAGTTAAATTAAAAGCTAATTGTTTTATGAAGTGATTGGGGTTGTCCTCACCAAAAATCTTTTCATGACTGGTATAAGTTTTACGATGATATTGGATTAAAGGAGTACTACCAGGTATCGCCTCTTTTAACGAAGTGCCATTCTCCATTTTTTTCTTGTCTGAAACCACCTCCTGATAAACTCGATTCTCTTCTAATTGACCCTGATACCTATATTCCACATATTCTACTTCAACTGAAGGAGTGTAAGTAAACCACTTTTCTTTGTTTACTTCATAGAATGAAGCGAGTTGACTATCATCTATTTTAAACCTCGTTTGGTTGAGTTGGTTTTGAAGTTTAATAAAGAGGTTTGAATAATAATACTTGTAGAAGTTAGTTAGTGAACTTTCTAACGGGCCGTATACAAGCTTACCAGATTCATATCTTGTCTTTCTATTTAAGTTGTCTTGCTTCCACCATTTCACGAGGGTATCGTAGGTAAAATCGGAAATCAAGCCAAGTTCAACAGCCAAACGCTGTTTAACCTTAAGATCTATAAGTTGATTGATTGTTCTTTCCTTGATGTAACTTGAAGGAGTTTCTCCTTCATATGACGTTTGCCAAAAATCAGGATGATCCTCTGCTCCCCATTTCAAATGGAAGTAATTATAAGTATGGGCCACATTACGATAAAGAGAGAGTTCAAACTCTTCCTTAGAAACTTGTATTCCATTTATCGTCATTACAGCATCACTTTCAACAGATGAAGCTGATATTAAGGATATTGTAACGCCCCCAAACAGAACTAAAGTAATTATCAGCAGAGATAGCTTTAACCTTCCAATCATCTTGTTGTAGTAAACCTTATAAAGTCACAACCTCCAGATCATCAATTGAAATCGTTCTTGTTGTGCTATCAAAACTGTATTCAAAGTTGATGGATAGATTCCCTGAACCATCGGCCACCCCAGTTCTTACGACTTCTCTATAAAAATCCCTGTCTGAGAAACCACCCCAATTCTCAAAGGCGTCACTGGTGTCACCAGTAACAGCAACATCCATTGATCTATCACTACTTCCATCAGGGCGGACCCAGTAAGAGACTTCATAACTTCGACCTGCTTCAAGGCCAGAAAGAGCAATATTCACCGTACTTCCATTCCCTGTAAAACGTAAGGCATTCCCGCAGTCACCGATTGAATTATCCGGACACCTGGAACTTGTTTTATTGGTACGAATCCTATTTGGATTATCGTTGTTAGGAATCAAGGTGTAGGCAACCGCCACAGTCGGGTGTAATTCATCTGCTTCTTCAAAATCACTCACCACTGCATCTGCTTCGTGATCATTACCGAACTCCATGTCATTAGCATAGACTAGCGTACCCACTGGCAGACCTGTAAATACTTCTGTGATCTCAGCTACTATGGAAACTGTGGCAACCGCTGAACCTCCATCCGAAATATTAACGGAACCATTAAATGTACCCTCAGCGGTACCCTCGGGAGGTTCGAAGGTTATGGTAATTGTATTGTCACCATTAGCTTCATCAATCGAATTGAGATCCAAGGTTAACCCATCACCTGTTGCGGAGAGTGTAACACCTGAAGTTAGTCTAGAACCTGTTAACGTAAATTCCCTTGACTGAATGGATCCGGGTGCTACTTCTCCAAAGTCAATAGTAGCAGGATCTACGGTTAATGTTGGGGTGGAGGTGACGTTAGCAGATACGGGAACGGATTGTCTTACTCCACCGGCAAAAAAATCAACCGAGCCCTCAAACGGTCGGGCACCACCCTCCTCTACCGGTGAGAAGGTAACTTCCACGGTATCCATGCCTCCACTACTTTGCAAAACAAATGTATTACGTGTTACAGTCAGACCTTCTCCTTCTAGGGTAACTGCCAAAAGCTCATTTAGACCCAAACTAGTCACGATGATTTCCTCTTGAACCATAGAGCCAACCTCTACGTCACCAAGATCGATTGAAGGAACGTTGACAGTCAAGGTTCCGCTAATGTTGCCGGAATCATCGTCTTCGCAAGCTGTATTTACCAATACGAACAAAATGAGTGTGCAATAACTCCAATAGGATTTAATTTTTTCTTTCATAGTATTCAATGTTTTCAGGATCACTGTTATTCTCATTAAGAGTTAGTAGCCCTCATTATTTCTGATCTCATTGTCTATATTGGCATCAATGAAGGATTGAGGAATGGGGTACAACCTGTCTCGCTCTGTTAAGGCACCGGCTGCCACTGTGTTATATAAGTTCGTTCTTTCCATCCACTTGTCATTTCTTAGCAAAGTATACCTTCGGTGCTCTTCAGAAAACAACTCACGGGCTCTTTCATCAAGGATAAAATCCAGTGTAATATCTCCTGCAGTAACCACCGGAGCGTTTGCACGATTTCTTAATTCATTGATGTAAAAAGCTGCGTTTCCGTTATCTCCATTTTTGAAGTAGGCTTCTGCCAATAGAAGATAGGTGTCTGCTAATCGTAAGTAGACTTGATCATTAAATGATCTGCTCTCCCTTACATTAATGGCATGGGACCAATCCCATTTCCTCGTATAAGGTCTAAATCTATTCCCTAAAGGATCTGTTAGAGTAAAATCTAAAAATATTTGGCTTCCTACTGCACCTGCAGAACCTGGATCCCCTGCACCTACAGTAAATGAAGTTCGCCATGCGAATTCTCCTCCCCGGTCATCATTCACAAGTAAGCTGTTGAATGCATCCCTGGCTCCGTACAGGTCTAACATGAAGGTGGTTGCAGAAAGTCTGGTTTGTCCTCTACCTCCTCTTTCAACAGTAATCTCCAACCCCGGCGAACCTCCGCTCGTGCTGCTGTATTCACTCATTAGCCACCTTCTCATTATATTATGACCTTGCCCTCCCTCTACTTCAAAACCATTCTGAAAAACCCATAAAGCTTCTGTGTTTCCTTGACTAGGGTTGGAATTTCCGTCCAGGAACATATCTGAAAAAGGTGTGCCCGGATCACTTTCACTAACTCCATATCGACTTGTCACCAATTGCTTTGGTCCGTTGATAGCAGCCAAAGCAGTGGTGATTGCCTGGTCAAAATCCCCTTCGATGATCAAGAGCTCCGTGAGATAGTGTTGAGCTACGGCTCTCACAATTTTGCCATCGTTAAGGTGGTCTTCCGGCAAATGGAGCGCTCCAAATTCCAGGTCTTCCCTCATTTGAGCCCTCACGTCCGTAACAGAAGTTCGCTCTGACGATTATGTTTTTTTGCAGGCTGTACATGGTCACATGGCACGTTGGGCTCTTTGTCACCCTCTTGCTTGGACAAGTGGG
>JBCCOE010000137.1:0-8382 GCA_039025475.1 Bacteroidota bacterium
AAGCGAACCTCAACTACCATGAGTTAGCAGAACAAGTTGACGAACTTGTGGGCAAGCTACCACCCAGATGCCAAGAGGTCTATCAGCTCAGCAGAGTAGATGGGCTGTCGCATCGCGAAATAGCTCAGCACATGTCTATAACCATGGCAGGTGTAAACAAACACATTTCCAAAGCACTCCATTACTTAAAGGAAAATTTAACGGACTATCATATTTCTACCAGGTCTACAGGAACATAGTCATTTTCGCCTCTCTCAATTGTAGATCTAAGCCTTAGGGAATTTCTGCCCATTCTTTTTTTTAAAACCTACATCACACAAGTGATTGACTTTCAATTACTTGTATGGATAAATACGATGAAAAGTAGCCGCTTTGGAAAATATTTAAGGGAGAGAGGTATTGTAGAAGCGGAGTTGAGCGATAGACTAAACAAGAGTGCCTGTCAATAACAGGCCAATACGTTAAACTTCTCTGAAAACCAAAAAGAATTGATGATGAAGATTACAAAAGAACTACTGAAGCGACATGGCATGGGACTTTGTACTACTGAGGAGAAAAAGGCAGTGGAAGAATGGTTTGATCGGCTCGAAGGGCCTATGATGAGTACCAGATCATTTCAAGAGATTGAAGAAAACAAAAAAGAAACGTGGAATAAGCTTTCCAAAATGGTGCCGGAGCTTGACGGACACGTTGCTACGGATAGACTAAAATCTATCCCACTGTACTATAAGGTCACTCGCTACGTTGCGGCTGCATGCATCATTTTCATTGCCTTTTTTGGAGGAAGGTATTCTACCGGAACGGTTAATGCGAATCCGGCACCTAAAGATCCCACTGCAGATCACATTTACATTTTTGGAGCCAAAGGTGCAGTAGGTAATCTTCCGGGTAACCAGTTTATGATAGAGTTTGATGGGGCTATAAAGCTTTACAATAACTCAATTTCGCCAAAAAATATCATCGTTGGGGATACTTCTTTTATGATAACCTCAAGGAAGGATTTTTATCTAGTCGGAAGTACCGAAAATCCTGAACTTATCATTCAAGACCGTAATGTGACCTCCTTCGAAGAGCTAAGGTCTATCGAAATGGAAGGCTACTTCTCGATTCATAGACAGGATTAGTAATTCACCATCCTAACAGATAATAAATCATCAAAGTAACTAGTACCATATTGCTCCTATTGAGTTTCCACTGTTCTTTGGCACAGACTTCAGCAAAGCTGTCCGGTCGGATCATTGACGGCCAAAATCAGGAGGGCATTCCTGGTATTACGATTCGATTTAAGGGAACTAATAAAGGGGCGATCTCAGATGCTCAAGGAAAATTCAGTATTAAAAACATTCAACCGGGCACCTACTCTATTGAGATTTCTGGTATCGGTTACGAAGCGCAAACGCTGCAACTCAGATTGAGAGAAAACCAAAACGTAACCCGGTTGATCACCCTGAAAGAAAGTACGAAGGAATTAGATGAAGTAGTGGTTACCGCCAAATCAGAAGCAAGACAATTAGAGCTCTCTGCTAAATCCGTGCAGATCATTGAAACCCGGGAAGTCAAATTGAAATCTGCAGACCTGGGAGAAGTAATGGCCCAAACAGAAGGGGTGAACGTGCAACGTGCGGGTGGTTTAGGTTCAGGTGTCCGTTTTGCCCTAAATGGCTTATCCGGTGATCAAATCCGATTTTTCTACGATGGCATTCCCCTCAATTTCTCCCCTTATGCCTTTGGTATTGCCAATGTACCCGTAAATGCGATTGATCGGGTAGAGATTTACAAAGGCGTAGTACCCATTCAGTTTGGAGCGGATGCTTTAGGAGGTGCTGTAAATCTCGCTTCACCTGAGGTATACGATGGTTGGGCAGGTTCGGCCTCTTATCAGGTCGGTTCCTTCAACACCCATCGGGTAACCGGAAACATCAATTACGCTAACGACCAAACCGGACTGTTTGTGTTAGCCGGAGGGTTTTACGACGACACTGATAACGACTATAAAATAGATGTCGCCATCCCCAATGAACAAGGACAGCTACAGCAGGAAACGGTCAGACGCTTTCACGATGGCTACCGGGCCTATGGTGCCAATGTACGATTGGGTATTAGAAATAAAGCCTGGGCCAATGAACTAAGCTTGGAAGGCTATTACGGAGACTATGACAATGAAGTACAAAATAGCCAGGCTCCCGGTCTTATTGACCAGCTAAGTTTAGGCATAAACCAAGCGGTGGCGGGAAGTCCTTTTGGAGACCTGCGTTTTACCAGTTTTTCGCAAGGAGTCAATTTGAATTATAATGTAAGTTCTCCCCCTCGTGGAGGGGGCCGGTGGGAGGACATTCCACCCCCTAACCCCCGCCAGCGGGGGACATGGGAACTCGACCTCAAAGCCGGCTACAATTACACCGAGCGAGTATCCATCGATACCAGCCGAAACCTGTATAATTGGTTTGGTGAAGTCATACGGATACAACAACAACCCGGAGAATTTGCCTTAGCCGATCATCTGATTACCAAAAGTACGAGCTACTTTGCCCGGCAGCAACTGACCTATACGCTTTCGGATAACCACTCCTTTAAACTAGCCATCGCCCCTACCTACCAATACCGTACGGCAGATGACCTACTAATTGATGGCCCATTTGATCCTGCACTAGACGAGGGCTTCCTGTTTGACCTGGTGAGTGGTATAGAATACACGGCTGACTTGCTGGATGAGCGGCTACAAAACATCGCTTTTATAAAAAACTATCGCCAAAACATCCGCATTGAATCATTAGACCCAAGTGTGGAAGAGACACTGATAGACGAACGCTCGGTAAGCAACTATGGAGCAGGAAATGGAATTAAATACGATTGGTCCCCGCGTTTTTCTACCAAGTTGAGCTATGAGTATGCGTATCGTCTGCCTCGACAGGATGAGATTTTTGGAGATGGTCAACTGATTTTGGAGAATTTGGAGCTTCGGCCCGAGAGTAGCCACAATGTTAACTTACAATGGAGCTTTGCAAGTAAACCAGGTACAAAAAACGACTGGCAACTGCAAGGTAATTTCTTCCTACGAAAGATTGATGACCTGATATTTCTGCTGGTCTCACCAGATAATTTAGGTTCTTTTCAAAATGTATGGAGTGCCACCTCGCAAGGGTTTGAACTCAGCGGAAGATGGCGAGATGTAGTAAAAGGACTTACCCTTTCTGCTAACACTACCTATCAGGAATACCTTAATACTTCAGAGACCGGGCCATTCGAAAGTTTCGAAGGAGACAGAATACCCAATACGCCCTACTTCTTTGCGAATGGCTCAGCAGCATACGAGCTGACGGATCTGATCAAAAAAAAGGACAGGCTTTCCATCTTCTGGAATATGCGCTATGTGAACGCTTTTTTTGTAGGCTGGGAAAGTGCAGGCTTACGGCAGTTTAAAGCAGAAGTACCGAATCAAACCATTCATGCGGCTGGTATCACCCACCGCATGAACATCAAAAACATTCAAAACGCATTGACGCTGGAAGTACAAAACCTAACCAACGCCAAGGTATTTGACCTCTTCGGAGTGCAACGACCCGGCCGAGCCATTTACATCAAATCAACGATACAGTTCTAAATAGAAAACCAATGAAAATAATACACAAAATTTATAATTCCGGCCTCTCCCCACCTCTTAGCCCGTCATTCCGGTTTGCGAGGAACGAGCAATACCGGAATCTCATGCTTTAAATACAGAAATATGAAAAAATAAGAATGAGATAAAACCGACCCTCTTTCACAAACCGCCTAGAGCTTTAGAAGTGGCGCAGGCTACAGAGGAAAAACCCTGCTCTAAGCAGGCCTGCAATGGAAATATGTCGGACTAGGACATACTCCATATAAGCAGACCCCTCCCAATGAATCGGGAGAACAATTAATAAAAATTGATTACACAAATTAAGAAAAATGAAAATCTTAAACTTTAAAAAAACGATTAAAAATTATACATGGGCAACCGTACTACTTATTGGAGTTCTAACCCTTGGCATCACCTCCTGTAGTGACGATGATGGTACAGATGTTGACCCAGGTGGACAAGAAATAGAATCAGCCTGGTGGTCATCCTATGAAGTTCGCGCCCCAGAAGGAGATATATACTATCTTACTGTAACGGAGGATATTCCCACCGATTTTAATGCTTCAAGTGCTGTTGAGCTCGGTTTTGAGCAGACAGTGATAGCAGTTGAGGATAACATTTATGTCTACAATCCAAGCGCTCAAACTATTACGAAATGGTCAGTGGATAGAACAGACCTAAGTTTATCAGTAGAAGGTATTTTAAGCGTAGCAACAACTGGAATTCCTTCTGGAGCTCTTATTAATCCGACAGTTGTTTCAGAAACCGAGGCTTATTTACACAGACTTGAAGAAGGAATAATGGTAGAATGGAATCCAGCAGATATGACTATTACCGAAGTTCATCAGGTAGAACCGCTTGTACCAATTCATGGAGATAATGGCGTTGCCTTAACTTTGGACACATATGTACGCGGAGAAAAAGTCATTATTCCAATTCTCGACTCTCGCCCTTTAGAATGCTGTGACGTAGGAGCTAATGATAATATAGGTGCTAGAGTGGCGGTATTTGACATTAATTCAAAAATCCTTGAATACAAAAGCGATGAAAGACTTGCTTACACCTTCTTTATAAGTCCTACCGATGAAAATGGAAGAATATATATACAACCTAACAACAATGGAGCAGTTCTCTGGGAATATTTTAATATTGATCCCAGCCAAACACCTTCACCGCACACTCTTCTAAGGCTAAATGAAGATGGTAGTAGTTTTGATCCAAATTTCTCCTTTGATTTTGATGATGTTTTAGATATTGGAATGTTTAATCTTGCATCATTTGTTTTCGACAATAAGATAGTTCTCAGCTACTGGGACAATGAAGATGGAGAGCTTCCACCGAATTATGGGGATGCATTTTCAATTAGAGCAAATCCACTCACGTTAGTATCAGTTGATTTAGATAACGGAGACGTAGAACCCTTTACCGCTTTAGATAAATACAATACGATTCTCTTTGTTAGCAGAGTTGATGGAGTAAATTATTTTCTAGGTATTAGCGGTGAGTTCGGTAATGACGATACACATTTTCTTCGCCAGAATGGCTTAGATGATTTCACAGAACTTAGTTCTTTTGAAGGTGCTTTTGGGCGTGGTTTGGGTAAACTTTGGTGAGAACAGCAAGCCAAAAAAATTCTTAAAATTTCAGCTTCAGGAGGTAATCAATTTAGTAAATGCCTCCTGATAGCTCACTTGAACCCTATCTAATTTACATTCCAAATCAAAATGATGTCAACCAAAAGCTCATCAATCAAATCCACATTTTTGCTTGGAATAGCGTTTGATCTTGTCCCAATCATTTACTTAATAGTATAATGACTTTTAAAAAAATAATAGGGGAAATACACCTCTGGCTCGGCTTTGCGTCCGGGCTGGTGGTGTTGATTTTAGGTATTACCGGTTGCCTTTATGCCTTTGAAGAGGAAATTAGAGCTTGGGTGTACTCAGATAAACTGGAAGTATATGCCCCTGTTGATACAAATACCTATCCCCTTTCTCAAAACCTGGAGGCAGCACAAAAGGGCTTAGGAGAACAATTTCCAATCCAATTAATTATTGCCAAGAATTCGCCTCAAAGCAGTCTTATCTTCTGGCACACTCAGCGTAGTGAAGAAGCATCAGGCATTTGGTTTTGGGATGAGATAAAATCTAACTTCTCGGTCTATCTCAATCCTTATAACTCCGAAATCCTTGAGATAGAGGATGCCACATTCGAGTTTTTCCACATTATACTTATGCTACACTGGAGCTTGTTATTAAAGGACGATATTGGGCAGCCTATTGCGGGTGTAGCGACACTCATCTTCATCATTATGCTGATTACGGGTCTCATCCTCTGGTGGCCTAAGAATAAAAAGGCACTCAAAATGAATACTTGGTTTCGGTGGAAGGAGACCACAAAATGGAGACGTAAAAATTACGACCTCCATAACATAGTAGGCTTTTACAGTATGTTCTTTGCACTTGTGGTAGCACTCACGGGACTGGTCTGGGCATTTGAATGGTTTGATACGGGGGTACAGTGGCTAGCCAATGGCGGTGAGACCATCGAAAAAGAAAGGGCTAAGATTACTTCTACAATTTCTAATGGTAACACCTCAGACCCTTTGGATCTAGCTTATCACCATTTGAAAGTAAATCATTCACAAGCCGAAATCTACTACATCAATCTTCCTCAGGATTCTTTAGGAACGATTACCTCTTATGTAGCTTATGAAGACCTGACCCGGAATGTTTCGTTGCAGTTTGACCAGTACAGTGGGGCATTGCTCCACACCGGAGGTAAATGGGAAGATAAAACCAACGGAGAAAAATTGAGGGCGTATAATTATGACATCCACACAGGTGCAATTGGGGGGTTGGTGGGTAAAACTGTCGCTTTCTTTTTAGGGCTTTTCTCAGCTAGTCTGCCTATTACGGGGTTTATCATTTGGTGGAATAAAAGAAAGGGCAAAAAGATAGTCAGTGGTTATGATGCGGAACCCAAACCCACAAATAACCCTCGCCCTGTTCTGAAACCTTCTACGATTAGGAAAAGAGCCGAACAAAAAGATCCAGTATTCCAGGTAAAGAATATTACCGAGCAGTAATGCGAAGATACCCCCGTAAGGTAGATCAAGAAAAGTATGATGCCATTCGTGACCTGAAATGCGAGATTATCTTAAACCCTGAAATGAAGCATCGTATTATTCTAAAAGCGATTAAGAACGCTAAAACTAAGGAACTGGCAAGACTGATTAGAAACTACAATAAGAAAGATCTTTTATAAACGGGTGTAAGTATGCTTAAAGTGGGCTAAAGATGTTCTTACCATTGACGACCATTCCAGGTCACTATTTGTAGTGAATTTCATAACTACCATAAATATTTAGCGTACTCTACTACTCCGCGTGAGTGTGAAAATCTATTTTAGCATCCTCGCTGAATTAGCCTATATTCATGATCACAACCCGATGTATTTTTCTTACGGTTCTTGGATTACTATCCATGGTGGCATGGGCTCAGGAAAGACCTGACCAAAGCAGTTTAGACACGCTTAATTGGGATGAAATAAGATATGCTGCTTTTCATTCAGATACCATTTCCATGGAGAATTGGAGGTCGTTTAGCCTCCCTGTAAACACTATGGTCGATAGTCGTGCCGGGGTACGTGTCCGACAGAATGCGGCGACAGGTTCAAACTTTTCCTACGAACTGGATGGACTTAATTCGGTGAGCTATTTTCTAGATGGCCTACCAATACGTTATATGGGCTCCGCGATGCAGATCAATAACATGCCTACGGCTTTATTGGATAAAGTCGAAGTGTTTAAGGGAGTGACTCCGGTCTATCTGGGTTCAGACGGATTGGGTGGAACGGTGAACATGGTGACGAGAAAAGTAGATTCCAGTTTTATTTCTGCTTCTTATGCTTACGGGTCTTTTAATACGCAGCAGGCGCACCTTCAAGGGCAATGGACAAATAAACGGTCCGGGTTTACCGTAAAGGCCATGACCTATTTTACAGATGCTGAGAACAACTATGAAATTGATGTAGATGTGCCCAATCAGACCGGGTTTATTGAAAGGATTTCAGCGGAAAGGTTTAATGATGATTTTCGCTCTTTATTTGGCAAAATAGATCTTGGGTTTACCAATGTTAGCTGGGCCGATGAGCTTTTTGTAGGGCTTGTCGTTTCTGATCTTGAAGAGGGTATTCAAACTGGTTCAGACCTCGCCATACCGTTAGGTGATGTGCAAAGGGACGAAGAGTTTTTGATGCCTGCTATCACCTATAAAAAGAACGACATATTCGTGAAAGGTCTTTCGTTGGATCTCTTCGGTTCCTACGCCATGACAAAAAGAACCTTTACCGATACCAGTAGTTTCGTATATAATTGGCGGGGTGAACGTATTTTGACCAGGGCATTCCCTGGCGAGTTGGTGAATGGTGGTAGCCTGAATGAGGTAGAGGATAAAGCGCTCATTGTCAGGGTTTTTCCACAATTTCAATTCTCCGATGATCACAAGATCGTACTGAATTATACCCTGGAAGATCTTGAAAGGGAATCCGAGGATGAATTCAATCCGCTGCCCTTTTCATCAGAACCTACTAAGTACACTACGCACACTGCAGGACTCGGCTGGCAAGGTAACTGGCTGCAGGGAAGGCTGTATTCCAACCTATTTGCTAAATATTTTCGCTTCAACAGCTCAGCGACCCAAATGGCTTTTGCAGGAAGTCAGGAACTGGAGGGCGATGATAGTCAAGTTGGATTTGGACTAGCCACATCGTATAAAATA
>JBCCOE010000138.1:0-8380 GCA_039025475.1 Bacteroidota bacterium
GCTACCCGCAGATAGAAGTTTCTTAGACCTACTGGTACATTAAACCCATTAAAATAAAACATATCCTGGGCGCCAAAATAACGGTGCCTCAGGGCAAATAGCGGAATAAAATTTTCAGTATCTGCATTGGGATTCGAGACACTTTCAGTTGGTGTGCCTGATAGTAAATCTGCCCCAATCGCTAACCTCATAGTTTTGTTCAAATTAAAATTAGCTTCAGCGGCTATCCAGTATGCATTAACATTAGTATCCTCAGTCCGTTTTCCGGATTGATAATAGTAATGACCATTTAATGAAAATCTTCCCAAGTTCTTTTTGGCGTAAAATCCAAAGGTCTGGGTATAGATTACGCTGGTGTCTGACAACTGTTGCCCTATGTTGACCAATATGAATGAAACATTCGATGAACTGTACTTTTTGTTCAAGTGAAGGAGGTGCAAATTTTTATAATTTCTGCCGTCATATAAATCCTGGAAGAGTACCTCACTATCTTGATTAATAGCTATGGCTACATCGGCTTTCCAGGTAGAGTCATTAGATTGTAATTGTATTAATGAGGCATCATGAACTCTACCTTGTTGTCTCCAATCTGCAATGGCCATTAGTTTATAGTTATCGTAGGCGAGCTCTTGTCGACCTAGCTTAAAGGCAAGATTGTTGGACGGTGCGAAGCGCAGCCATGCTTGATAAATGTTAAGGTCAGCATCTTGTTCCAAAGGCTCTGATTCACCCCAAACACGAATATCCTGAGCCGAGAAATAGGCACTTAAGTGATGATCATACTTGTAGTCAATATTAAGACGGGTGCGTTGAGATGTAATAAAAACGGGTTCATCAGTTTCTTCGGGCAGTGTAGTATACCCGTTCCTGAGCTCAAATCGAGGTCTAAATTGTGCATCAATACTAAGTTGTCCGTACGTAGAGAGCGAAATGCCAAGGCCTGAAAAAATTAACAGGCATTTAAAATAAGACGTCATGAGTCGTCAAGGTAGGAAAATACGAGTAACTAGAAAATGAAATTAGAATAAAATAAAAATGGTGTATTTATCGATTAAGAGTAATACACCATCTGTTTAAGCTTTTCAATAACAGGTATTCGATTTCCCGTATGTTTGATCCTTATCTCATTTCGTCCATTCGATTTGTATTCAAGGTGGAGCTATTCCTGGAAAAACAGAAGGCTACTGGAATCTAGTTTTACATTCCTTGAATTGATTATACTGAGTCTGTCTGCGTAATCTGAAATCAAAAATAGACTTCCATTGGTAACAGTTTGAGGTATGTCTTGAATTTTATTTGTGGCATTAAGGTCGAACACTTCAGTCTTGTTTCCTGAGAAAGCGAAACACTTAAGATTGTTCCACATGGCTGTGGCTATATTAAGGTTGGCAGAGTTAATTAACTTCCCTTGAGGTGAAAAGAAGGCAACACCTTTATCTCCAATAAGCATAAGGTTATCGCCCGCCTGGCCAGAAGCCTGTAACTTTCCTATTTTGGCATCCCTTCCATCAAATTCACCTACGACCTTCCAATTCTGTTTGTCAAAGGCATAAATACTTTTTTTTCCGCTTCGGTAGAGATATTTATCAGTCAATATATCACTTGCTCCTTGGCGGTAAACAAAACCGTCGATATTGTCAGTTTCAGTTTGCACCTTGCCAGTTTGGGCATTCAGTACAAAAAGTGATGACTTGCCAAAGGCCTTGCCTTTTCGAACAAACAAATGGGAGTCGTCCGCAAAGGCGATGTCCACCCCTTTGGCAATTTTCGAAGCCTCCCAGAGTTTTTCCCCTGTTCTAAGGTCGTACTTCTGAAAACTGGCCTTACCACTGCCGTCATTTGGGAAATCCCTGGGGCCGTTCTTCCAGGTCGAGGTATATAAGTAATTGTTATGGACCAAGCTTGGAGAAGATATGGAAGCAGAGGACCGGGACCCATCGTTATTCGCCATAAATGACGACATGAGATTGGATGACTTACCGGCTTTGGGATGTATTGAAAGTAAGAGTTGTTTGCCTGTATTCAGATCAAATACTTCAGCGCCAAAATAATCACAGATTAGCCTGTTGCCTACTAGATAGGTTCGATTTTCTTTGAATTTATTAAGAGGTTCCACCCTCCACAATTCATTACCTGTTTCCAGGTCCAGTTTTACTATAAGCCTTTCATTTTTCTTAAAAGTGTCGGATTGAAAGTTTACCAACACAAGGCTTTTGCTGTCTGGCATACCAGCAAAACCTATAGTGATGTCACTTTTGTACGTCCATAACTCTTTACCTGAACTTACTGATAAGCAGGTTAAACCTGCTTCAGTTTTTACCAGGAGTTTACTTGCTTCTTCCAAAGGAGTAGCGTAAGTAGAAAAACCAGCGGAATTATATTGAGATTGGGTTACACCGGTACTCAAAACGGTCATTCCTACTGTTCCAGCGTTTATTCCTGAATTTAACAATGCTTCTTGCGTGACCTGTGTGGCTGTTACGCTTGCCAAAGCTTTCAATACCTGCTTGTCGGCAGAAGTCGTGAACCTATAATTATCCAAGACAAACAATTCTTTGCCCGTAGTCAAGTCCAGCGCCTTAACTACATTTTTCGTTAGGTTCCAATCCAGGAATATCACTATGTTCTCTTCCTCAAAAACGTGGTATTCCACGCCTTCTTCCAAATTGACCGTTCCGCTCGTGCTTTCTCGTGTAACGAAATTCGATTTTACCACATGATCCCCTTCACCAATAAGCTTTCCTTGGTTTTGTAAGTCATATACAAAATAACCCGACTCTGAATTGAGAAGTAACCGATCACCTGTGGCGGTCATATAAAACTGTCTCAATTTTGCGTCAACAAAAATATCCATCGCTTTATCAGATAACTCCTGCTTGTATTTGAGTTTGAGCTCCTGGGATGTGGATATGAGTGGAATGATGACTAAAGACAATAAAATTATTTTTTTCATGATGATATGATTTTTGGGGGTGTGTCAAAAGACAGAAAACCAATAATTCAAGTCATTCTGATGGAGGAAGAATCTTACTAAGCTCGTCAAATAGTCACACTCAACTTAGTGAGATCCTTCGCAAACTCAGGATGACTTGCCTTTTGAGACACCCCCCTTTGATTAATTCATTAGTTTATTGAGGTCCAAATACGGCAACTGCACGATACAAAACACTGTTGTTGCCCTCGCCAATCCTAACATCTACATAGTAGCGATAAAAATTGTCCGCAATGGTGGGACTATTAGGACTACCCACGGAAAAAGTTAAATCCCCATCGGCGGCAATTGTAAGTATTTCCTGCTGGATCAGCTCTGCAGTCCTATCATCATTTAGCTGATCATAGACCTTTTCAATGGTAAAGGTCGGGGCATTCGGGGGCTCGAATAATGCATTGGAAGTCGCTGAGAGTACTTCTGGATTGAACGCACTTATCAATGAGAACCTCGGGTTATATTCCAAAATATAAGGATCTGAGGGGCTAAAGGCGCGAACTATAGCCACATCCTCGAATGTAGCCTCATCGGCACCGTTGCTTACGGTAACACTCAGGGTGTAATACCCCGGGTCGTTGGCGTTTAAAAGTCCATCATTAATGATAATATTTCCACTTCCATCTATGGAGATTCCAGCCGTGATGGTGGGGAACACTTCTACAGAGTACGTAAGTTCACTATTACTGCCCTCTACGATATCAATTTGGGCTGTTGGTGCACCTGTATAGGTGAAGAAATCACCTGGGATATCGTAACTTAGGTTGGAAGGTAGCATTACCTCTGATTCTTCAATGGTTAAAGACACCGCTTCCTCGAATACTACCTCCCCGCCTCTATTACTCACAATTACATCAAATGAATAGGTACCTGCTACGGCATCATTGGCGACAGTGCCGGTAAACTGTCCATTTGCAGCATTCATTGTAAATCCGGTACTTCCCAGTCCGGCATCTATTTGCCCTAGCTCGAAAGTGAATGGGGCTTCCCCGGAAAGGGTAGGTATACCACTATCAAAGGTTTCGCCCGCTACCAGGGTAGTGATAGCCGGAGAGTAGGCAATGTCGGTAGGTGAGGCTACCACGTCAAACGCTATTACGTTAGGAAAGAGTAAACTCCAATTATCGCTGTTCGCTGATGTTACTTCCAACGGATACGTACCAGGTGCTACGTTTTCATTTATGGTACCCGTGATCTGACCTGTTTGAATATCGATAGCTAACTCAGAACCTTCAAGTCCTGCGGGAAGATTCGTAAGAGAGAATTCATAGTTCTCGGATATGTTATTTGATTCAGGTAGTCCTGAGTCAAAAATGTTCCCGGGAAAGAATGCGTCTTTTTCCAACGAATAACTGAGAGTAGCCGGATTGAAAGTCATTGCATCTTCCGTAGTAATGGCTCCAAATTCATTGGCTACTGTAATATCAAGCTTTATTTCAGTAGCATCGTTGGTCAAGTTGTTGAAAGAGATCCTTCCATTTTCAGGGTTTATGGTAAAATTCTCACTGGTAAAATCAGGATCAACGTTACTAATACTAAAAACTAGAGAGCCGCTGCCTACTGCACTTGCTCCAGGTGTTTCGTACGCCTGGTTAGGTACAAAAGGGTAATTGTCTGGGTTGTAAAATAATTGGGTTGGAGGTTCACCCTCTATTCCGCCACCTGTTGACAGAAATACGGTATAGGGCGTAAAATGCTCTGTACTTGCAGTGACAGTATTGCTGCTGGTATTAACCACATTATTAGTTAATGGTACCCAATTTCCGTTTTCGGCAAAAGCGATCACCAAGTTATCCTCATTGCTTCCAGAGGGTAAATTAGCCGGATCGTAGTTGAAAGTCAGTGAAACAGGGCTATTGAATTTTGTGCCGTCTGGCCCCAGATCATAAACGACCCCAATATTACCTGCTGGATGTGTAGTAGTTTCTACAACAGTAATTTCAGTAGGTGTGGATAATGCCCCGGCAGGGATGTTAATAGTGAGGTCATTATTTGTACTGGTAACTGTTCCCCCTGATGCATCGATTAGATTGGGGTTCTGTGGCGTTTCACTATCATCATCCCCGCAAGAAAATAATGTAGAGGAAAGTATTGCCACCGTGAAAGCAGCTAGTCTGGTTAATTTCATGGTATTGGGCTCTACTTATTAATGAGGTACCCTACTGAAAACTGGATCACCTGGTTGGTGATTCGCTGTTCTTCTACCTCAATTTCTACTGGGAAATTGTCAATGATCACTGTTTCGGTACCCCCTTCGTCATCCGTAATATCAGCCAATCCCATCAAATAACGAACAGATAGGTTTATTCCGGAAGGTAGTTCATAGGAAGCGCCCAGGCCAAGTCCGAAATCCAGTGAATTGAAGAAGTCTTTGTTGTCAATATCATCTGCATCCGATTTAATTTCTGCGCCCATGATAAGACCTAAATAGGGGCCAGCATTAATTGAAAGTTCATCCGTCACTAAATATTTAGCTAGTAGTGGTACGTTAAGCATCGTTATGGATTGATCGATGGTATCGTCATCCGAATTGGAACCTTGAAGCGAAAGTTGTAACTCCGGCTCAAACAGAATTTTATCACTTAGGGTAACTTGATAATAAGCGCCTATATGGAAACCAGGACGCATACTGTTGTTTTCGGCATCTGCACCAATATTGGATAAATTAAAGCCACCTCTAAACCCGTAATATTGAGCGTGACCAATGGAAGCACCTAGTGCCAGCATTGTCATAAATAGTAGTTTTTTCATTATATTATGTCTTTGTTTTTCTACTTCCGATTCAGAAGTAGAAAAGGCTCAAAAATTTTTATTTTTTATTTTCAATTATGGCACAGGACGTTGTGGAGTTGATCCTTAAAACTTCGGAAGGGAAAGAGGAAAGTATGCAGGCTTTATATAACATGTTATATGACGACCTAAAGAAAATGGCACATCGCATTAAGATCGACTGGCGTCAGGCGCATACCTTGAATGCGACTGCCCTCGTGCACGAATCCTATTTGAAAATTCTCAGTAACGAACGATTGACCCCGCTAAACAAGCTTCATTTTTATCGACTTTGTGGCCGGGCCATGCGTTATGTGCTACAAGATTATCTGGAGAAGAAAAAAGCAGATAAAAGAAACGCGGAGCTCACTGAAATTAATGACTACGATCAGTTTGTAAATTTTGAGAGTGATGTTAATGTGGACAATTTAGAAACTGTGCTTCACGGATTAAAACAACTTGAAAATGAGGATCAGGTATTATCACAAGTAGTAGAATGTCGTTTTTTTTCCGATATGACGATCGGTGAAACCGCTGAGGTCATGGGTATTTCACAGGCTACCGTGAAGCGTAAGTGGAGTTTTGCACGAGCGTATTTATCAAAGTCCATTAAGAAAAGTGCTTAAATGTCCCTTTTGCTTCCTGGTGTTTACAACATAAAATCTAATGAGATAAAAAGCCAAATTATTTTGATCTACAGTTATGGGCAACTTTAAGAAAGTAGAATATTGGTATAATAAAGCATTAGAAGTAGCTGATGAAAGCAGGATTCAATATCTTGAAAAACAACTTTCTGCACAACCTGATTTACTTCATGAAGTAAAAACCCTGGTTTTGAGCGCTTATCATGAGCAAAGCCTGCTTACCCAACTCCGTGAAGAGCTTAAAAAAGATATTACTCAAGACACCCAGGACGAATTTCCACAGGTTGCAAAATACGAATTAACAGAAGAAATAGGTGTAGGCGGCATGGCGGTCGTTTATCGCGCTGCTCGTACAGATGGTGTCTTTGACCATGAGGTAGCGCTAAAGGTGCTCAAACGTGGAATGGATACGGATGATATTGTAAAACGCTTTCGTCAAGAGCGCAATGTTTTGGCCCGTCTTAGGCATCCTAATATCGGGCAGATTTATGATGGAGGTGTAACTACCGATGGACGTCCTTATTTTGTTATGGAGCTTATCAAAGGAACCAGTTTGATTGAGTATGCAGAAGATAATGACCTTTCTGTTTTAAAGCGGCTTGATTTATTTATTAAAGTCTGTCAAGCCGTAGAATTTGCTCACCAAAATCTAATTATTCATAGAGATATCAAGCCTTCAAATATTCTTGTAGATAAAAACGAGCAGGTCAAACTGATGGATTTTGGTATTGCTAAGTTAGTAAGTCCGGATAATAAATGGGATTTTACGATTGCTGAGCAAAAACTACTTACTCCTAAGTTTGCTAGTCCTGAGCAGTTCAACAATGAACCTGTGGATATTAGAAGTGATGTTTTTCAACTGGGTAAGGTGCTGGAGTTATTACTTAATGGGACAAAAAGCAATGTAGATTTATGGGCTATAAGTCAATACGCAACAAGAGAAGAAAAAGAAGACCGATATGCTAATGTTGGAGAGCTGGGGGAAGATATAAATAACTATTTAACCCATAAGCCTATCTCAGCAAAAAAAAGTTCAGGGAGCTATGTGCTAAGAAAATTTATTTCTCGCCATAAAACTGCAGTAAGCCTATCATCTTTACTATTTGTGATTATAGTCTTATTTACGGGTTTGTATATTCAACAAATTGGCAAGGAAAGGAAACAGACAGAGAATGCTTTGATCAAGGCACAAAATGAATCGCAAAGGGCTATCACAGCCTTGAAAAAAGCAGATGAGGCCGCCCATAAGGCACAGGAGGCTTCTCTGAAAGCCGACAGCGCCCGTAAATTAGCGGAAAGCAGGTCAGAGAGTTTAGTTAGGGCTAATAACCTGGTACGACTTGAAAAGGAGAGATCTGAAGATGAGGCGGCTAAATCAAAAGCGATTCTGGGTTTTGTAAACTCCTTGTTTTCGGAAGCGCATCCAAATACCTCTCTGGGGGATACACTAACTATTTTTGAGTTGATGGAAAAGGGGGAAACTGCACTTTCAAAAACAAATTACCGCTTAGATATTAAGACAGAAATACTTCGTAATACCGCGAAAATTTATCAAGCCTGGGAGGATCCGAAGGCACACCTGATTTACAAGGAAATAATGGAATACGATGAAAATTTGTATGGAAAATCCAGTAATCAGTACTTCTCCTCTTTTTTCGAGATGATAGAAACCAGTCCGGCAAGAGGAGAAAAAAAGGTAATCCTGTACAACCAATTGCTCGAAGAGTTACAATCCAACGGTGAGAATAGTACCGAAACAAAGATACTGGTTTTGCAACGTCTGGCCATCAAATACTATTGGATGAATAACTACCACAAGTATGATTCATTGTTTACTGAAGCACGCGACCTTTTAGCCTCTTTAAATGGCAGTTGCGATGATTTTTCGATTTACCAGGCTTTTGCAAAGTATTGGGCTTGGAAGAGAAACGAAAAAGCCGAATACTTTTACGATAAAACATACGAACTGATAAAAAAACAC
>JBCCOE010000139.1:0-8298 GCA_039025475.1 Bacteroidota bacterium
AATGATACTACCCATTATGCGCTTGTGCATGGTTCGCCCGATATCAGTGAAAGATTTGAAACCTCATTAATCCTGTCTGCTGATAAGGGAAAAAGCTGGAAATTGGCTGATTTTGCCATCTTTTCCGAACCCAATGAGTTAGGTCGTATGGGACACTCGGTAGACGATGAGGGTAATTTGTGGGTGGGTTCAGCCAATGGCACAATTTACCAGTGGACACTTAAGGAGACCATCACCGGAAACGAAGATCCCTTAAGTAGTGTATTTTCGGTTTACCCCAACCCCACAGCAGGTCAGTTCAAACTCTTTACCTCCCAAGAAATTGAAAGCTACCAATTGATGAATCTACATGGGCAGATCATTGAGCGTGGCGGATTTACGAGAAACAGTGAGTATCGGATTCCGGAAGAGCAACCCACCGGCCTTTATATTTTACAGTTATTGACTTCGACGGGAGAAAAAAGAGCAATAAAATTAATGAAAGAATAAATTAACCTACCCACTCAGATGGCAGGTAATTCTTAACTGAACAAGTGTCTTTACTACAATAAGAAATACCAGCATCATCTATGTTAAAGAATACTATTTCTTTTAGTTTAACGCCTTTCTTAAAAAGTATCTACCACAGCGTAAACTACGTATTAATCCGGGCTAAAACTGATTGGATGTATTATCCTACTATTTGTGGCTGGAACAGTAGTAAAAGAATTGTAGTAGTAAATGAAGCTGAAAACACGGAGTGAAGATATTTCAACCCCATGAATCGTTTAAAGCGTCAAATGTATTAGATTCAATGGATGATTTCTTTAAGTAATGCAATAACGCGTGTAAGCGTGTGTCTAGTCATAATCACGCTGGTAGCTTGTACTTCAAATAAGATCGACGAGAACCAACCATTTGACAAGACTAAAATTATAGAAGAAGTGACTTCTGCGGTCTGGGCTTTTCACGCTGCCGATACGGCACGAAATGCACAGCAGGTTATAGATCTTCTTTGGCCAGAAAGTAATATGATGGTAGACGGAAACCGAATACCCTATAGCGATCTGGTAGCGGGATCGAGGAAGTTCATGAGCAGTATCGTACTTTTTCATACTGATTGGAAAGACTTGAAAGTTGTGCCGGTTTCTTCGACGGCGGCGGTGGCAAGCTTCATTTTTAATGATTCCATAATCCACAAATCCGGTGAGGTTACTCTCAGCCACGGCCCTAACACTTTCGTATGGCAAAAAAGAGAGGACGAATGGAGAGTACTTTTTGGAGATGCCGATCACTACGCTAATAACTCGGACATCTTTACGCATTAATTAGCAGCCTTCTTTCTGATGCAAATTACATTAGTCCTTTTGGCAGGGCGTTAAAGCTGCATGACCTTGGTTATTATTAAGTGAAAATTTTATGTTTTACATAAAATATTTTAACTTAAAAGTAAATTATTAGAATGTGAACACACAACCTCTTTACCTGGCGACCCGCTTCATTTTCGTTATTAAAATTATCATGTATCTATTCATGCTGGCATTTACCATCACACTGGTGTATAGCATGATTAACTCTGCGGCTTTTTCTGATATAACAATTGAAAATAGCTTCAAAGCACGTCTGACCATAGGTGACTTCAGCAGGTGTAAGTCCTGCGCCGGCCCGGAAAAATTAACACTTGCCGGGCTCAGCTTTGGTATGAAGCTTTGGTTACTTATACGCAGCTTGGTATTAATGGGGTTAACGCTGATATCCCTACATGTACTATCTGGGATAATCAGGACGATCCGGTCAAAATCGACCTTTTACAGTAGTAATATTCAAGGTTTCATGCGACTATTCAGACTTGGAATGCTGCTCGCATTTTTTGGCTGCTTTAATTTCTTTATACAGGGAGGCACATCAGATTTCGAATTCTCCATCCCGTTTGGTGCCTTGGGCTATAGTTTGGGATGTTGGCTCCTGGCGGAGATTTTTAGAGAAGGTAAGGCATTGTCGGACGAAAGTAAGTCCATTATATGAAAATCGTAGTCACACTTGATGTGATGCTCGCAAAGCGAAAAATGAAGCTCAATGATCTCTCAGAAAAGGTGGGCATTTCCGTTACCAATCTATCACTCCTAAAAACGGGTAAAGCCAAAGGCATTCGGTTTAATACGTTGCTCTCCATCTGTAAAGCGCTGAACTGCACCCCTGCGGATATTTTAACTATCGAAGCTGATGACTAGGTCACTGCAATTATATCGCGGTCTAAAGTGGATATTGAGTATAATTGTTGCCTTAATCTTTATTCTAGCTGCCTCAGGAAAGTTCAACCCGTCCGGTAACATGGCTGATAACTTCGAGCGATGGGGCTACACTACCACTTTGATGTTTATTGTTGGAATTGCCGAAGGCTTGGGGGGTCTGCTGCTTCTAATTCCTAAAACACGCTACTGGGGTGTTATAATACTAATGCCAGTGATGATTGGGGCGTCAATTACCCACCTTGTTCATTCTACTGAGCTAGGTTTTCCATTATTGCCCATCATCCTAATCCTCCTATTACTGACGCTTAGAATATTTAACAACAAATATTAATTCACATGCTTAATACATTCACCCAGGCCATTTCGCAAGTAATAGTCCTTTCTCTTATTCCGTTTTTAGTTTATTTAATCAGATTTAAAAAAATCAAAGGTTTTTTTAGCTACATCGGTTTAAAAAGATCTAATGTAAAAGCCAATATGTTGGCTTTACTACTTATGCTAATAGTAGCTTCACCCGTATTGGGATTTGCCGCCATAGATGAAGACTTTCGGCAAGCATTATTGCATCCTACCAGCGTTAGCGGGCGCATTAGAATGATGGGATTTGGTTTAGAGAGTGTGGTAACTATCCTTTCTATAGCGTTAATTAAAACAGCACTTTCTGAAGAAATTCTATTCAGGGGTTTTATTGCAAAGCGCCTGATTGCCATTACAAGTTTTAGAACAGGTAATGCATTGCAAGCAATCCTATTTGGGGCCATCCATATTATACCGTTCTGGTTTCTAACGGATAATGTGCCTTTTTTGGCGGTAAGTTTTATCATACCTACATTGGGCGCATACTTGAAAGTTATTCTAAATGAAAAGATAGCCAATGGTAGCATCATTCCTGGCTGGATCACTCACGGCAGTGGTAATTTAGTGGCCTACAGCGTTATTGCCTTTGTTTTGTAGGCTAATTTTAACAGATTGGTTCATTACGTTTAAAAGTTAGTACAATGCCAGCCTACTACACAAACGCTCTGAAGAAAAAACTTAAAAGTCCTAGCCTGACCTATGGGATAAGTCATTCTATACTTGCCAGATAATTAACACGGAATTAAAAAATTTTATTGCTGAAGCCCTGTAGCTCGTTTCTTCTTACAATACCTTAAAACGTGCCAAAGAAATAGGTGTACGGAAGGTCTTGGGGGCATCGATCCAAAGTATTCTTGTGCTGCTCACCAAAGAGTTCGTGCTACTCATCGTCGTTGCAAACCTGATCGCCTGGCCTCTGATCTACTTCTTAATGATGGATTGGCTGGCCAACTTTGATACGCGCATCCCCATAAGCCTGGCTATATTCCTGATTTCAGGGTGCTCTGCGCTGGCGGTGGCGATAATTACGATTGGTTTGCAATCATTTCAAACGGCCAGCTCCAATCCGGTGAACGCATTGAAACACGAATAAGTATTAACATTATGGGTTCAATATAAAATGACTTTGCTCTTAATTAAGCAATGAAGAGTAGATCGATTTGATGGCTATGATGAATATCAGCTTAAAAGGTGATTACTTATTTTTTTATGTATTGACACAAACATGAATTTTGGTATCACGATTTACATACCGATCTATAATATTATGAGATCAATTTTCGGTGTTTTTCTTTTTTTGACTACGGTTTTTGCTTGTGAACACGAGGATAACTTTGATGTTAAGGAAGTTCTCGACCGTTTCAAGGATGCTTCAGGCCATTTGCAAAGAATTTCCTATGATGCTCATAGGGTAGACACTATACCCATAGGGGATACCATTGTTCTTAATTTCAAAGGAGATGTAATTATCGAAAAGGACACCTTAGACAAGGTATTTGGTTTTTCATTTTATGGAAAAAGACATGACCTTAACACAGAGTACCTCTATCATAACAATCTCGGCTTTACCATATATCGAGACTCGATGGAGTATGAAATTAGCAACTGCCATGCAAAGGGATTTATAGGTTCTCCGGGAGGTCAAATGGTGGCCTCAAATATATTTTACTTAGATAGTATTTATGAGACTGTAGAACTGTCCACAACCAAAAATACCTATGTGTTGACTTATACGTTTCGGGACAATACAGAATACAATATCACGGATCGGTCAAAAAAAATTGAATTAGATAAGGATTCATTTCTTCCGGTCAAGATATCAGAAACCTCAAAGCGACTTGGAAACAAGTTTACTAGCCAAATCTCATTAAGCCATATAAAAGTAGAGGGTGTAAAACCATTGAATCAATTCAAAAATGAAATTGTGAACTACGAAATTGTGAGAACAAAAGAGGCGGATAACAGTGATATCTTGAATCAAACCTTCCAAGAAATCAGTTTGGTAAAGCTTACAGAAAATAGGGAATTTACGATACCTAATGGAAAATTAACCTTAGTAGACTTTTGGGAAGTCTGGTGCGGACCTTGCATAAAATCTTTGCCAAAACTCGAAGCATTGCAGTCTAAATATTCAGATCGTCTTCAAATTATCGGAATTGTGTCTGAAGACAAATTAAACTCAGCCAGGATGCTTGAAAAGAAAGGAATTACGTTCGTGAACCTCTTTGGTTCAAAAGAGCTGCATGAAAGGTATGGTATTAATAGTTTTCCGAAATACTTCTTGGTTGATGAAAATGGAATAATCATAAAACATTACAGAGGCTTGAATAAGGACGTAGAGCTAGATATTGAAAGTGAGTTAAAGAAAGTTAATTTGTAATTAACCAGGTTGTGACCTAATTAAGGCGAGACTTTATTAGAACCAGTTTACTACATTCAATCCACATCATTTACCGGTGGCGGTCCATCGGGCACAATGCCCTTGTATACATAATCACCCTTGCGCTCTTTGAACTCAGCTTTTACCTCCTCGCGAAGTTTAGGACTTTCGTATAGATCGATCATGGTCATCGATAGCGCCTTAGTAGCATAGAGCATGCCTTTATGGCCAATCGACATGCCGCTACAGGCTACTACAGCCCAACTATGCCACGGGGTATCTTTCGGCGCCACTGTCGCCCTCAGGCGGATGGTAGGTACTACCCAACTCACATCGCCGACATCCGTCGAACCGCCACGCGGGTGTTCCAGGGTTTCTTCTATCGGATTGATCCTGGTATCAAACCCTATCTGCGGCTTATCCGTAGCCTCCTGAATCTTCTTGGCAAAAGCAACTTCTTCTTCCGTAAAGTCCAGCTCGCCCAGGTATTCCAGGTTCTTTTGCAAAGCTCCACCCCCTGTTCGGTTGACCAGTATCTCATGCACACCGGAAACTAATTTTATCTTATAATCCACATCCGCCATAATTGCTGCACCTCTTGCAATCTCTTCCACCCGCTTCCATACTTTCACCATATTTTCTCGTCTGGTATCACGAACACGAGTCCAGATCTTCGCATAATCCGGTACCACATTCACTACTTTACTGGCTTCCATAATATCGTAATGGATCCTGACTGTAGGCAACACGTGTTCTCGGTAGTAGTTGATGCCTGTAGTGTATAGCTCAAGCGCGTCCCCGGCACTACGGCCGTTCCAGGGATCCGAGGAAGCATGTGCCGCCTGCCCGTAGAACTCCACAATGAAATCTACCAATGCAAGCCCTTTTTGCACATTAGCCTTTGTGGAAGAACCAGGATGCCAATCCATCATAATGTCCACGTCGTCAAAGGCTCCGGCACGTACCATCCACAGCTTACCAAAGAACTTCTCCTCCGCAGGTGTGCCGTAAAACCGAACCGTGCCCTTTAGTTTGCCACTTTCTATTTGCTCTTTAATAACCGTGGCTGCTCCAAGTGATGCCACGCCAAATAGGTTGTGACCACAACCATGACCTGCTCCGCCTTCATTGACGGGGTCTTTGTACGGCACAGTCTTTTGTGATAATCCAGGTAAGGCATCAAACTCACCCATAATGCCAATAACCGGCTTACCGGAACCATATTCAGCTGTAAAAGCGGTGGGTATCTCTCCTACGTTTTTAGTGATCTTAAAACCTTGATTTTCGGCATATTCTATCAATGCAGCAGCCGACTGTTTCTCCTGAAAGGCTACCTCCTCAAAAGACCAGATCTTATCCGAAAGTTCAGTGAGCTCATTAGCTTTAGCTTCTACACTCGCAATGGCCACTTTTTTATTCGTATTGATCTTCGGTTTCTTTTGGGCTATACCAGTAAACATAGCGAAGAGCAAGAACAGGGCAACAATGTTTCGTTTCATGGGATAACTATCTGGAATATAAATGAATTTAGGTGTAGAAGTTACAAGATCAAAGAAAGAGATTGATTAACTTTTCGGTTGTAGAACTACCACATGAAATTTGCCCTTCCACTTCTTTTATCATATGCAACGCTTCATTATTCTGTTGCTCAAGAACCTCAATGGGTTACCACTTCAGATTTTGAGCTCATCAGGGCCAATGAATCAAATACCACATTGGTATTATTTCCCTGCTTTCCCTGCAAGGCAGTGGATACAAAACGCGAATTCAATATAGTCGAACAGGCCAGGCTGAATAATATTTCCGTACTATTCATGAACTATAACCGTAAACTGTTCATGCAGGAACATGAAAAAGCAACGCTTGCGGATCTGTTGCTTAAGACGATTGAAGATCATCAACTTCCCAAAAACTTGGTAATAGGTGGTTTTTCAGGTGGTGGAAATGTTACCTTACTGCTTTCAAACTATCTAATAAAGCAGCAAGAGGAAATAAAACTGAGTAAAATCTTCATTGTTGATGCCCCTGTAGATCTACTTGCGCTTTATCGCTCATCAGAGTATCATCTTAAGCAAGATCTAAATGAAGACGTTCTTGGAGAGTCCACTTTTTTAATTAATTGGTTTAAACGAGATCTAGGTAATCCAGATATGGGTATCGCATCCTATGAAAAATTCTCACCATATACTCATGAGACTGGAAACCTCTCAAATGTAAATGAACTAAAAAAAACTGAAATCCGCTTTTACACTGAGCCAGATGTTACTTGGTGGAAGCAAATATATAATGATACTTATGGGCAATTAAACGCTTACTCCATCGAAAAAATGTCCGAAGCCTTGCAAAGCGACATGGGTAATTCAAGAGTGGAATTGATAATAACGGAAAACAGGGGCTACAGATCCGATGGAACCAGACATCCTCACTCTTGGTCGATAGTAGACAAGGAAGAGTTAATTTCGTGGATAATTGATTGAAGGTTCGAATACCTTAATTCTTTACGAGTTCATTTTGGAACTAAATAAGTCCGAATTTTATCTTCCACATAAAATAGGCTCATCCTGTAAGTTTTGAAAATGGGCAGTTCAAAATACGATAGATTCACCACCCTTCAGATCACTTCGATCAAGAATAAAAAGACGGTGAATACAAACTAATTTTTAGCTCATAGTTTTCTAGAAATATCTTTCAATATCGTACTGATTATCAAATAGATTCAATTCCAATAGTAATGATAGCTCGTGCGTTCCAAAGTTACTCTGTACCAATTCATTGGTCGGAAGCTCAAAGGAATAACCAAACCGGAACGAACGATTGATCTGAAGTTGGGTGTTGATACCGATACCGTCCAGGTTTCTTAACGTAACCCCTGCCCAGATCGTATTGGCAAATAGAGCATTTACACTTAGGTCAACGGCAGACTGGTTTTCGGTGTAGCGAACCAGGAAAGAAGGTTTTAGCAGAAAAGCATTGACTGAATTAGACCGGATAATAAAGCCACCACTCAGGTAATAATGGGGCATGTACCGTGTACTGTTCGTGATACCATCCTCGATCTCTACATTTAGAATACGGGGAACCGACAAACCCACATAGTAGTTATCGGTCATATAAAATAACCCTGCCCCAAAATTGGGCTTGCCAAACGTTTCGTTATTCAAGTCCAGACCTTCATCATCGGTAAAGGCGAGGTTAAGTTCATTATAGTCATAGCGATAATTGATAAACCCACCCTGAACACCAAAGGCCAATGTGCTTTTATTCGATACAATTTTATAAGAAAAAGCTGCCTGGCCTTCCATATTATTATTTATTCCCAATCGATCGTTC
>JBCCOE010000140.1:0-8266 GCA_039025475.1 Bacteroidota bacterium
AATGAAGGGTTTGCCATTGACTGTAAGTTTCATTCCGCTATCGTCTTTCAACACAGATACGCGATCCGTTTGGGCTTGCGCATTGTGCAAGAACGAGAGCAGAACCAATACCAAGAAGAAGTTTTTCATATTGATTTATGTAATTTAATGCTGCTCAAAGGTTTGCGATGCGTAAGGTCACGCAAACGTTTGCAATCGATCCAAATGTAATAGGTTATTGTTAATAGCCACAAATTTTCACTACATCAATTCTCTTACTAGTACTACTACAAAATTCTTTTAAAAGTGCTCAAATGAAGTTTAAATACATATATTTACTGCACAACCTCCTTTTCATGTCTTTTTTTTGTCACTTCAGTAAATACAATTTTATCTTTTGTTTTATCGGTTTGACTTTTTCCGAGTTAGCGTGGAGTTCAGGAAAATACCCGGTGAGAAACTTTGGGCCAGGCGACTACTATGCCGGGATACAGAATATTGATTTTGCCCAAAATAGAGATATGAATCTCTTTGTAGCTAATAATTTGGGTATACTATCATTTGATGGAAATCAATGGAGTGCTCATGCCCTCAATACTGGAAAAAAACAAAGGTCTCTAGCTTTTGATGATGAAACAGACCGGCTTTATGTGGGGTCTCAAGGGGATTTCGGCTTTTTTCAGAAAAATTGGGAATATGTATCGCTGATTAAGCTAATACCCGAATCGTCAAGAGACTTCGACGAAGTATGGGATGTATTTTTGCATGATTCAAAGGTCTACTTCTGTACTTTTCAAGCCATATATAGTTATAATGGTAAGTCAATAAATGTAATCGACCACCCCGAGGGATTCGACCATTCCTTTTTGACAGGGAACCGGCTCTTTACGCAAACTAAGTCGGGCCAGTTGTTTGAAATAAAGAACGATCAACTGACGAACTCCCTAGAGCAGGGCAAGAGTAATGCAATCGTTGCCGGACTTGTTCAGTATAAGGTTGGTTATTTGATATTCTACAATTCTGGTTCAATCGAGTATTCAAATCTCTCCAATAGTGAAAAGGTATTCCCCAATTTTGAAAACGAGCTTCTGGGTAAATATGTAAACCATGTTTTACAGCTTTCTGATACGCGTTTAGTTATAAGCACTCAACGATCCGGTATTTACCTGTTTGATCCACAAAAAGGATTGATCGAAAATATCGGTCCTACGGACGGGTTATTATCCAGCGATTGCTTAAGGTCTTTTCAAGATTATATCGGCAACTTATGGGTAGGAATGCAAAATGGTATAGCTATGGTGGATATCAACTCACCCATGCGATTGATTAATAATGAAATTAATTTGAAAGGAAGTGGATATGAAGTATTTGAGACTGATGAAGGGTACTACTATACTACTTCAAATGGCATATATTTTTTAGCGACGGCGGCTACGAAGAGTATTTTTTTAAGTGGTACAGAGGGCCCGGCCTATGCCATGAGCATGATCAATGGGAAGCTGTATGCCGGCCACCATACAGGGTTATTTCAACTTAAAAACGGTAGAGCTAGACGAAGTGCAAGGACCACTGGATTATGGGAGATAAAACGGCTTCGTAGTAACCCTGAGTTTGCCATTGGCGGCACCTATTTTGGATTACACCTTTTCAGAATTGATGAACGAGGTGATTTAGTTAGTTTAGGCAAGGTCGCAGGCTTCAATGAATCAAGTCGTTTTTTTGAAGAAGATCGAAGCGGAAGAATCTGGGTAGGTCAGTTTTATAAAGGATTATATCGCATGAGTTTTGATAAAACCTTTTCAACGGCTTCCGTGATCAAGGTTTCAGATTCTTATGATTTACCTATCAAAGAACATATTATTCTGAGCCGGATAAATGACGAAATATATATTGGAACAGAGATGGGTTTGTATCGGATCGATCAAAATAAGGACTCTATAGTTTCCTCTGAATTATTCTCAAATGATATAGGGAATAATTGGGTATATCTTTTGGCACAAGATCGTCAAAAAAATGTACACATATTTACCAACAACAAAGTAGGGTTTTTTAGGCAGGTAAGTGCAAACAATTACGCCTATGTGCCATCATCACTCTTTCACCTGAGGCAAACATTTAACAACGATTTACTCCGATTATCCATGAATGTCTCAAATGGAGTTTTGTTTGACGCCAACGAAGGTTTCATACGCTATGATCCATCTCTTGAAGACCGTCGGTCACTTCAAAAAGCCCCGCTTGTTAATAGAGTGTTCAGCGTCGCAGAGGACAGTATACTGTTTGAAAGGCTACCGTTTGAAAATCGTACAATTATAGAACCAATAGTGATAACAGAAGGAATAAAAGTACTTCAGTTTGAGGTCGAATCTTTTAAATTCAGAAACGTAAATAACAGTCAATTCAGATACTTTTTAAAAGGGTTTGACGATCAATACGGTGAGTGGATGAATTCGACACTTAAGGAATATACAAATCTCAAGGAAGGAGAATATGAGTTTTCCGTTCAAACCTTTAATTACCTCGGAGAAATTATTACTAGTGACCCCTTAATTTTAAAAGTAAAGCCTCCTTTTTTTAAAAGCCTCTTCGCTAAGATATTCTATGTTGTACTTGGTGTTTTGTTAGTCGTACAAGGATATCGGTTCCAGCGTAGTTACTACAGAAGTAAACAAAAAAGACTTGAAGAAGCGAAACAAGAAGAGCTGGAGCAAAAACATCAGGAACTTCAAGATCTTAAGGAGGAGAAGATCAATGATGAACTTCGGCACGTCAATAATTTGCTTGCGGCCTCTACCATGAACCTTGTTGTAAAGAATGAGTTCATGGAGAACATCAAAGAGGAAATTAAACAGGTGAATACAAATCATAAAGTTGAGGAGACTCAAAAAGCCCTTCAGAGAATCGTTAGAGAGATAGATACCACTTTAAAAGTTCAGGAAGACTGGAAGCAATTTGAATATCATTTTGATCAGGTTCACGGAGATTTTTTAACACGATTAACCGGAGAGTTTTTGGATCTTACTCCTGGCGAACAGAAGCTATGTGCTTTTTTAAGATTAAAGATGGATACTAAAGAGATTGCGAATCTGATGGGGGTTTCCTTAAGAGGAGTGGAAGTCGCCAGATATAGGTTACGCAAGAAACTCCTACTTGACCATCATCAAAATCTATCCAAGTTTATTCTCGAATACTAACTATTGTTTCGATAGGAAATGTCCTTCAGCCTAGCTTAAATGTGGACTAGAAATTCATTAAATATTCAGTAAGATTAGTTTTTCGGTCAATCCTGAGTCTTTTTCTTAAACGATATCTGGATATTTCCACACCTCTGACCGAAATGTTTAGAAGATGGGCTATTTCCTTTGTTGATAGGTTCATTCTTAAAAGAGCACTTATTTTCATCTCTTGAGGGCTTAGATCAGGGTGTTTTTGATGGAGTTGATTTGAAAAATCTCCATGAACCTGATCAAAGTGAAACTCGAAATGCTCCCAATCATTATCTTGGGAAATGTTGCGGTCAATGTTTTTTATAATCTTGTTGAGCTCTAATCTCACCTCTTGACTTTTACTCTTACTTATGAGGGAGGATAAGTTAGATTTCACATGTGAGATAAATTCATTTTTATTAATAAGGTTCATGGTTGAGGAAGCGAGTTCTTTATTCTTATGATTTATTTCAGATTTCAGCTTCTCATTTTTGAGCAGTTCTATTTCAGCTTCTGACTTAGCAGTAACTATTCTGAGCTCATCGTCTTTTTGGTTAAGCTCCACATCCGACTGCGTTTGGATTCTTTCTTTTTCTTCTTTGTGTCTTTTATCCAAGACGCGAAAGGCGAGAAATAAAATGATAATGCCTGAAACACCATATGAAACATAAGCCAAAGCAGATCGATACCAAGGCGCTAGTATGATAAACCGGAATGAAGTCACTTCACTTTGGATTTCTGCATAGTTTTTTGCTTTAACATAAAAGGTGTACCGTCCTTCTTTAAGATTAGTATACTCTTTTTCTGTTTCAGGTTGCCATTCACTCCAACCTTTATCAAAGCCTTCTAGCTTGTATTGATAGGAGTTTTGTTCAAAACCATCCATAAATGGCGCGCTAAAGCCAAACTTGACAGAGTTCTGTTTGTAAAGAAGCTCAATTAACTGCTCCTCAGGTTGTTTTGAGCTTATTGCTCCATCCCAGAAAAAGTTTCCCGCAAATAGAGTAGAATCGGCATTGGTGACATTTCTAATAAGGGCTTGATAAGGAATGCTTAAATCTATAGACTTATTACGGTCGTAGAGTATGAAACCCTCTTTTGCTCCAAACAAGACAAATGAGCCGTTTAGTATGCTCATGTTTTGTAAATCATCGTTCATCATATCTTTGATCTTGTTGAACTGAGCTACACTAGCTTCATATACGCCGCTAGAATTTTTCTTAAGTGCACCCAACGAGTTACGTCCCATAAAATATAGATTATCAAAGGCATCTTCTGTGACTATGCTTAGGGACTCTTCGATACCCTCAATTTTGCCATAAAAGGGATGCTCAATAAATCTATCGATGTATTGATCATACTTGTAAATCTTTCCCTCAGTGGTAAAGATCAGTTCGTTGCGAATGCGGTAAACGTTAATGAGTATGTTACTTGGTAGACCGTCTTTTTCGCCGTAAAACTTAACCTCATCCGCCTGTATTAGGTCATCAGAGAGTTTCAGCCGAAAAACGCCTTTATATCCATGAGTTATCCATATATCCCCATCATCACCTTCTTCTATAACTCTGGAAGATTCTGCGAAGCCTCTTACTTTAGTAACGAACTCCCAACTTTCATTCTTTTTTTTATAAAGATTTAAGCCTTGATAAGTGCCCTCAAGCATATAATTAGGGTAGGATCGAAGAGGTAGAAACGTCCAGCTTCCTAAATCGCTCGAAAGTTTTTGTACTTCTCCAGATTTTATTTCGAATGCCCCTTCATGATGCCCCATTAACAAGTTGCCTTCTATCTCTTTTATGTCATAAACTTGTCCGGCTGATCCGGGAATAAGCTCGTAGCCGCTGTCTTGTGGGTTTCGCAAATCTTTCTTGAAAAGTCCGTTACCTGTACCTAGGTACAATACGTCATCCTTTAAATAACCGGCATATCCGGTGCCGGGTAAGCCAACAGCCTCGTTGATCAGTGTAAAGGGTAACTCAAGTTCTACATATGAAAGGCCATTATTATGACCAACCCACAAATTATTTTGATTATCCTGAAAGAGGCTCAAAACCTTTCTATCGTAGAGCCCATTCGTCTTATTTAAATGAATAATCAGTTTTCCCGCCGCGTCAGTTATAAAAAGCCCGTTGTTTTCAGTTCCGAACACATAATTGCCGTTTCTTAATCGAATGGCACAGTATATATTATATGGCTCAAATAGGTCTCTTGTTTCAAGCCATGGCGTTATTTTGTAGCCGTCGTAAATAAAAAGTCCGTTATTGACGGTGGTAATCAGCAGCCTGCCTTCGGCCAATGAAATTACTGAAGCTATAGGCTTGCTTTTGAAGAACTCACCTCCATTAATTAACTGCAAACCGCTATCTTGAAGGTGATAGAGGCCTTGGTCTAGTTGAAGAATATACAGTTGGTGGTTGGCATAGAAGAATTCTTCAGGTGCGGAAGTATAATTGATTGTCTCAAAAGCGTTGTTTCGATAGATAAAAAGATTGTCAAAAGAACAAAAAAAGACTTCTTCAGGGGTGTAAAAAACTTTCCATGTTTCGTCAAAATCTCTGTATTTCGGGTCTAGGCTATCGGCTAGCGACACGTACTCGTATGCACCAATTGTATTAGGTTTAAGAAATCCGAAATCGCCTTGATTTGCGACATAAATCAGCCCATTATCAGCCAAGGCCAGATCTCTAACTTTGGTTCCGTTTACAACCTGATACCTGATCCAGTTGCTGCCATCATATTCAAGAACACCAAAATTGTTGGCAACATATATTAGGCCTCTCTTATCCTGCCTAATTGACCAGTTTTGTATACCAGCTTTGTACTCACTGGTAGAATATTGATGAATAAAAGGTAATCCGATATTTATATCTTGAGCAAATGATAAATGGTTCACTAAAAGCCATACCACAATCCAGATCATACGTGATGTGCACTGGATATTAAACCTTTTGGTAATGAATCGAACGGTTATTTCTTCGAAATAAAAATAGGAATAATGAGTAGTTAATGAGTTCACTATGTGAATATAAAAATATACCTTGAAAAGCCCTAATCAACTATTTTTTCAAGACTTGATGTATTTTTGATGTAGTAAGGTAAGAGCTATGGATGTATTAATGATGTACCTTATAAATAGTCTTTACATCCTTGTAAAAATTATCTTCGATAAATTAATGCAAACGATTGCGGAATAGCTGATGTTTAAACGTTTGCACAAACTTTTTAAGATAAATGCTTATGAGAAAAATTTTACTGTTTTGTTTTCTCCTGATGTGCCCCTTTGGTCTTTTTGCCCAGACGGTGATTAAGGGGAAAGTTACTGACGACACCGGCGAAGAATTACCCGGTGTGAATGTTGTTGTTAAAGGTACATCCAACGGCACGGTTACTGATATTTTTGGTGACTATTCCTTAGAAGTGAGTGATCCTTCGGCAACCCTAGTCTTTAGTTTTGTTGGATTTGTATCACAAGAAATTGTGATTGGAAGTCAATCGGTGGTTGATGTCCAACTGGTCACAGATGTTGTATCGCTTCAAGAGGTTGTGGTTGTCGGGTATGGAACAACAACGGAAAAAGAACTTACTGCTTCCGTTTCAACCATTAAGAGTGAGGATATTACCAAGCTCAACCCAAGTCGAATAGAAAATGTTTTACAAGGACAAATTTCTGGCGTTCAAATTACCTCCGGCTCAGGGTCTCCTGGTGGAGGTCAGAATATAAGGATACGAGGTATCAACAGTAATGGTGATAATCGTCCTCTGATCATTTTGGATGGAGTCAGATATGGCGATGACCTTAGCACTATAGACCCTAATAATATAGAATCAATAACTGTCTTAAAGGATGCCAGTGCAGCAATCTATGGAGTATTAGGCGCTAATGGAGTAGTCATTGTAACTACTAAATCCGGGAAAAGTACTTTTAAGCCTGAGCTTAGCTTTTCCGGTTTTTATGGAATACAAGAAACTGAACGTACCATAAACCTACTAAACGCTACAGAGTATGCTCTTTTAACTAATGAAGCATTTGCAGCGGGGGGACAATCTCCAATTTTTACTGATATAGCATCACTCGGTGAAGGAACGGATTGGCAGGATGAGGTTTTTGAAACGGCACCGATCCAGAATTACAGCCTAAATTATCGTGGAAGTACCGAGTCTACGGATTATTCGGCAGGTGTCTCTTATTTCTCACAAGAAGGGATTGTTGGTGGGTCTAAGTCAGAATTTGATAGAGTAAATGTCAATTTAAATGTTGGTCATCAGCTTTTTGAAAAACTGAAGATGAGGACCAACATGAACTATATTAGTATTAATCGAAAAACCTTAACTGAGAATGTTTTAGGCTCAGTACTTTTTAACGCTATCAATATTGCTCCCACAGAAGCTATTTTTGATGCTGACGGTAATTTCACAACCGCTGATAACCTGGGTATTGAAATTATTAATCCTTTAGCTCAGATTGCTAATACCTTTAATGATACTCAAACTCAGCGATTAACCGGACTTGTAGGGCTCACATACGAGATAATAGAAGGACTGGAAGTTGAGTCCAGTTTAAACTTTAATTATGCCGATGTTTTTACCCGTGGTTTTCAACCCGAAATCTCGTTCGGTGATAGTAAAGTGTTTAATTCTGAAGTGAGCAGAGTCGATCAATCGCAGCAGAATTTTATTTCTTATAACATCGACAACATTGTACGATACAGTAGAACATTTGACGAGGTTCATGATGTAAGTTTTACTTTGGGAAATTCTATCTATAAAACCCGAGGTCAGTCGCTTTTTGTATCCGGTAGAGATATTCCGAATAATACTTTTGATTTTGCAGATGTACGATTGGCAAATGACTTTGATGAAATACGACCCGGTTCATCATCGTTTGATGTAAGGCAATTCTCTTATTTCGGGCGTGTGGAATATAACTACGAAAGTAAGTATCTATTTTCCGGTCTGATCAGGAGTGACGAGACCAGTATTTTTGCACCGGGTAATCAACAGGGTACCTTCTTCTCACTATCAGTGGGCTTGGTATTTAGTGATGAGTCCTTTTTCCCATCTCTTGTTTTCTTTGATTTTGG
>JBCCOE010000141.1:0-8239 GCA_039025475.1 Bacteroidota bacterium
TAGATACTTAATTGTCTTTGTTTTCAATAAAATCTTAATGGACAAGAACGTTTTCTTTTGGTCGTTGAGTGTGGCGTTAGCTGGCCTTCTCTTTGGTTTCGATACAGTGGTTATTTCGGGAGCTAACCTGCCTATTAAAGAGCTATGGAACACTAGCCCTTTTTTTCATGGCACATTTATAATGAGTATGGCGCTTTGGGGTACGGTAGCCGGATCATTATTGGGAGGTATTCCTTGTGATAAATATGGTCGTAAGAAAACATTATTTTGGATTGGGGTTCTATATTTTGTTTCGGCTGTAGGTTCAGCCCTGGCTCCCGATCCATACACCTTTTCCTTTTTTAGATTTATAGGAGGAGTAGGTGTAGGAGCTTCGTCCGTAGCCGCACCAATGTATATTTCTGAGATCTCATCATCTAAAAATCGTGGTAAACTGGTAGCTCTATATCAGTTCATGATTGTTTTTGGCATTCTACTAGCTTTCATATCTAACTATCTTTTAGAAGGTGTAGGCGGGGCGAATGATTGGCGTTGGATGTTGGGTATGGAAGGATTTCCAGCATTTTTTTATTGTTTTTTGATACTCGGCGTTTCCAACAGCCCCAGGTGGCTGGTGCTTTACAAAAACGATCAGGAGGGTGCGTTGAAGATACTTCGTGTCATAGATTCTAAAACAGCTGATGAACGCCTGAACGATATTCTTGCTGATAATGAACTCACCCATTCTAACGCAGGATTCTTTTCTGGAAAGTTTTCAAAACCAATTGTATTGGCGTTTCTTATTGCCTTTTTTAATCAACTCTCCGGTATAAACTTCATTTTGTACTATGCTCCTGAGCTTCTTGAACTGGCCGGTTTAGGTGGAAAGGATTCACTATTTAATTCTATCTCTATAGGTATCATAAATATGATCTTTACTTTCGTAGGACTTTATTTCATTGATAGGATGGGCCGACGAATGTTAATGTATATAGGCTCAATAGGTTACATAATCAGTTTGTCAATGACCGCGTTCTGTTTCTACGCGGATTTAGACCCACTACTGTTGTTGACTTTCATTTTAGTTTTTATTGCTTCGCATGCCGTAGGTCAGGGTGCAGTAATATGGGTGTTTATCTCGGAGATCTTTCCAAATGAAGTACGTGCCAAGGGACAATCACTGGGTACAGGTACACATTGGGTGTTTGCCGCTTTAATCACTTTGCTCACTCCTGTGTTTATTGATAAAGAAGAGGGGGTGTTCGGAGATAATCCCTGGCCTGTATTTGCTTTTTTCGCCTTTATGATGGTTCTGCAACTGCTATTCGTTAAAGTACTCATGCCCGAGACGAAAGGAAAGACCTTGGAGGATTTGGCTAAAGAATTGACAAAATAGCTATGAGGCTTTCTTTTATCGCGCTAGGCTTTGTGATAGCCTGTGCTTCTAGCGAAAATGATACTCTCGTTGACACCACATTTAGTGACTACAAAGAGCTGTTTCGACCCCAGTTTCATTTTTCACCTGATAGTATGTGGATGAATGATCCCAACGGCATGGTCTATTATGATGGTGAATACCATCTATTTTATCAATACTATCCGGACAGTACGGTGTGGGGCCCGATGCACTGGGGCCATGCCGTTAGTGCAGATATGTTACATTGGGAGCATCTACCAATTGCATTATATCCCGATTCTTTGGGTTATATTTTTTCCGGAAGTGTGGTGGTTGATCATAAAAACACAAGTGGATTTGGCAATAATGGGAAGCCGCCTCTGGTTGCCATATTCACACATCATGATATTGATGGTGAAAGGGCAGGAACAAATGACTTTCAATACCAGTCAATCGCGTATTCGAATGATAAAGGCAGAACCTGGTTGAAGTATAAGGATAACCCGGTAGTTCCAAATCTGGGTATCCGCGACTTTCGGGATCCCAAAGTAATTTGGCATGAGCAAACCCAACGCTGGGTTATGGTTTTAGCAGCTTACGACAAGGTACAGATCTATACTTCACCTGATTTAAAAAATTGGGAATACCAATCCGATTTCGGTATTCCCGGTGATGACAGGCTATGGGAATGCCCGGACCTTTTTCCAATGACGGTATCTGGGACAGGTCAAGAAAAGTGGGCATTAATAGTTAGTATTCAGAAAAAAGCACCCAACGGAGGTACTGCAACAAGTTATTTTATAGGAGATTTTGATGGAAAGACTTTTGTTGCAGATAACAAAAAACAAAAATGGTTGGACTACGGTACGGATAACTATGCTATGATCACATGGTCAGACATACCTGAATCAGATGGTAGAAGACTGGCAATTGGCTGGATGAGCAACTGGGACTACGCACAAGTGGTTCCTACCCAAAAGATGGCGGAGCGCCATGACTCTTCCCAGATCTTTGAATCTGTACCAAAGAGAAGACAAATATTGGATAAGATCTGAACCTGTAAAAGAAATAGAGTCCCTATTAGAACCGTCTGAGGAACTTGAATCCCTTACAGACTCTACCTTTTTGATCCAGTTAGAAACGGTTGGTGATTTCAAAGTTACTCTCGCCAACGATTTGGCGGAGGAAGTGGTATTGACACTCATTAACGATACGCTCACGTTCGATCGCAGTCAGTCAGGACGGACGGATTTCGACCCGAGCTTCCCAGGCATTCATAGGGCCGGGGTGGAGGATATGGAAGTAGCTGATGTTAAGATTTTCGTTGATCTCTCTTCAATTGAAGTTTTTGTTAACAACGGAGAGCTTGTGATGACCAAAATTGTATTTCCTTCCACACCATATCAAAGTATCTTATTCGACGGAGGCATAACTGCTTCTACGATTCAACCCATTAAATCCGTTTGGTGAGTTCACCCATAGGTTAAATCCAGCAAACATTATTTATTTATTCTATTTAGTATAACAAATAGATATTATCTACGTATGTTTGTTATATAAAATAGAACATATGCCATGGGTAAGGAATATTTAGGTGAGTTAGAAGAGTTAGTATTACTTCTTATTGTCATGTTAAAAGATGAAGCTTATGGGTTAGCTATTCGTAAAGCGTTAAAAGAACAGGCCAATCGAAATGTTACCATAGGAGCGGTGCACGGTACGGTTAACCGGCTGGAAAGCAAAGGCTTTGTTGAGTCTACTCTCGGTGGAGCCACCGAGGAAAGGGGAGGGCGTAGAAAACGCATCTTTACCATTACGGCTGCTGGTAAGAAGCTTCTACGTAGTAGTCAGGATGTTAAAGTGAATATCTGGAGGCAAATACCGGAACTCTCTTTAGACAAGCAATAATGCCACGTACAACACCAACACCACCGAAGTTTGCACGGCAATTCCTTAGTTGGTTCTGTAAAGGTGAACTGCTGGAAGAGATTCTAGGTGACCTATATGAATATCATGAGGAGCTATTGGGCCTACCTAATTGGAAAAGAAAAATTATTTATTGGTTTCACGTCTTTCATTTTCTTCGCCCTTCATTATTAAAAAGTATTTCAGGAACTCAAGAACTCAATTACTACGGTATGCTCAATTTATACTCACGTACGTCCTTAAGGAACCTTTTCAAACATAGACTGGTATCGACCGTTAGCTTATTCACGCTAATTGTAGGTGCCATATCATTTCATTTAGTCTATGCCTGGATAGACAATGAATTGAATATGGATAAACTTCATTCAAAGAGAGATAGAATACATCTGGCTATTTCTAAGTTTAATGAAATGTCCGATTTCATACCTGTGGCACCCGGTGTGTTCTTTAGACTAGATTATACGCAACTTCCTGAAGTTGATAAAGTGATGGTTATTCATACTTATGATGAGGATCAGATAAAGCTTAAGAAAGGTGCTGTTTCATTTCCGGGTAGGGCATGGGTGGTGGATAGCGTTTTCTTTGACTTCTTCGATTTTAAGCTGAGATCGGGAGATAAAGAAGCCCTGAAAGACCCTGGAAGTATCATTGTGACCCAGGAATACGCCAACAGGCTATTTCCTAATGAAGACCCGCTTGGAAAAATAGTTGAAGTCAATTGTGATCAAGTTGGGTTGTATCAGATTGCGGCAGTTATTGAAGATTTACCAGCTAATAGTTCAATAGATATAGATTTCCTTGTGCCTAGGCATTCCAAGGATTTTTGGAGAAGGCTTCCTACAGAGCTACTTCTTGTGGATGAGAATTTTGATCGAGATGCGTTTAATACCAAGTTTGCCACTATGGGCCGCGTCCGCGATAGGCATGATAAAAGTGTAATGTCGACGCTTCCCTTCAATACGCTTTACTTTGACCGACCCTTGGAAGTACCTTTATTTAGTAAGCAAGGTGACTTTAATAACCTGAGGGCAATGCAGCTTATTGCAATTATTATTTTAATTGTCACTTTGCTCGGTTTCACAAACCTTCAAACCACTGTTCAACTTACTATGGCAAACAGGATAGGTATAAAGAAAGCCATGGGAGCTTCTAAGTTAAATTTGGGTCTTGAGCTTACGGTTAATGGCATATTGTATTTTAGCTTATCCCTGTTTATAGCTTTTCTGGCCTATGAACTTATGTTTCCCTACTACCTTCATATCATGGGACTTGACCTGGACCAAAATCCCATATTTGATTTACAGGTACTTTCTCTCATAATAATCTTTATAATAGCCTTTTCATTTTCTGTTTCACTTTTTAGAATTATGAATGTGAGTGTAACCGAGAGCTTGGTCGTTAACGCCAGTCTTTTCAAGATTCCCATAACCCAGCGAATACTAACTACCCTGCAGTATACATTGGCTATTATGCTAATATTTTCAACATCAATTATCTTTCTCCAGCTGAAATATATGCTTAACAAAGACACAGGCCTGATCCAAAGCAATATCATCGAAACCAGTATTTTTGAGATATTCCCTTCTTTAAGGCAGGATAGTGTTAAACGAATGGAAATGCTTAACCTGCATGCTCGTGTGGTCAATCAGCTTAAAGAAAATCCGGATGTTATAGCTGTTTCACAAGGAACCCTACCTATTAATAACGCTTATACACAAAGTATAAAACGTGCTGATGCAGACAATGACTTTGAACTTATGAACGTAATGTCTGTGGATACGAATTATGATGATGTTTTTGGGTTAGAGGTAATCGACGGAAGCTTTTTTTCCGATTCTTTGGAATCTGATAACAACGCAGTTGTTATCAATGAGTCAGCAATGCGTCATTTAAATATTGAACGAGTCGATGACACGGAGCTTCTTATGCATATGCCTGGTGGTGATATCAGATATTCCATAATTGGTGTGGTTAAGGATTTTCATTTCCAACATTTATCACATAAAGTGAATCCACTTATTCTCAGAAATTTTTACTATGCTGACAAAAGTTTCATTGTGAGATACAGGCCTGATGCAAGAAAACGTGTCCTGGATTTTATGGATAAACTACATCGTGATATTAATGCAAACTCTGCTTTTACCTTTCATGACTTTGAGGACAAGGTGAGTGCACAATATGCCAATGAAAAAAGAATGAGTAATGTGGTCAACGGGTTTGCTCTAGTGGCCGTTCTACTTGCTTCTTCGGGTTTGTTTACGTTTGCCTTTCATGAGACTAAGCGAAGAACAAAAGAGATCGGAATAAGAAAAGTAACAGGTGCAAATCGCGCTCAAGTGTTCTTCCTGATGAGTAAGTCGTTTTTATTCACCATTCTGCTAGCTTTTGTATTAGCTCCTCCATTCGCCTGGTATTTAATGCAAATGTGGTTAGCAGATTTCGCCAATCGTATAGAGATAAGCTGGTGGGCTTTTGTACTGGTAGGTGGAGCTATAATTCTATTGGCACTTGCAACTATAAGTTGGCAAACATTGAAAGTGGCTCGGATGAATCCCGTGGAGAGTTTGCGATATGAGTGAATTCACCGCAGCTGCGGAGTAAATTCTACAAATCTTAACGTTTTGGACTTTTTGTAGTAATAGGTGAAATAGTAATTTGAATCCATCTTAAAAACGGTTGAGATCCTGGCTGAACCTTCTAAGCCGTCTTCGTATTTTTTTATTTTATCAAACACACTGACATTCGACGTATACTGAGGTAAGTGCTCATGATTAGACTTATCTAATATAGTTCTGAAATAGGTCGATTTCCCCCAAGAGGTGGATTGATATGACGCACTTGCTGGTGCAGGTGTGTAATATCCTGGTGTCGAGCCGTAAGGAGTACTAATACCTGGTGTATAGGAGCCAAAGCCTCCCCCGCCTGAAGCTCGTGTTATTTCTTTATATCCGCCAACCGTAAGCTGTAGCTTATCATTTATTTCATTCATGGCAATGCCGCAGTTAACTTAGAGGTTTTGGCCAAAAATTTCTTTGTTTCTTTTATGGCCAGTTCTCGATCCTTTGAATAAATGGTCCCGCCACCTTCTTGCACAATTCCCGAATTCTTAAAATAGATTTCATCGTCTTTAACCACTGAAAATGAGTTTATCTCTTTCTCGCTTTGAAGATCTCTTAAGCTCAAATACATGTAGTTTTTACATATACTTAATATATAAATGGTACCAGCGTGAATAAGTGAATTGGTAGTTACAAAATCACAATTACCTATTGACTTTTCGTATTTCTTCTGTGATACCTTTCCTGAATTTAGGTCGAGGTTTATTACCTTAGTGTATTTCCATGAGTTGTCCAGGGTCATACGAATTAAACCGTCTTTTTCTAAATAAACTTTAAACCCGGAAGCCGTAGTACCGAAACTACTGGGTGTATTTTGGCTAATGAAAGTAGGCTTTTCTTCAAACACATAATAGAAGGGTCATGTGGCACCATTAACCTGTACAGGGTCTAATTCAAATGCTAATTTTTTAGAATAGTTATCATCTTCAAAAGAATATATGTTAACAAGCGAAGTGTTCTTATCTGCGGTCAGAAGGTAACATCGATTGTTGTCGGAAATTAGATTGACGAACTTCTCCTTTTTTGTCAATTCAAAAGAGGTTTGGTTTGATGGTCTTCCATCTAGGTAGGTATCCTGAACTATAAATACTTTTTTCTTTTTTCGTGAGTGTATTAATGAGAGTCGATTACTTTTTAAAATACCACCTTCCAAAGTTGTATTTAAAGGCAGGGTTGCTTCTATTTTGTTGGTTAGTTCAAAGTTATCTGTTATTTCCATTAAGATGATCTTCTCTTTGTCCCTTACACAAAGCAGATTTTTGAGGTTGTTTTCAACAAATGGAATAATTTCGGCATCACCTACTCCAATCCCAAAAAAGAATCCCGAACCCCCAGATTTAAGATTAAGGTCAATCTCTTTAATTACAGTCTGCCCAAATGCAAGAGTTGAACAACAAATAATTGTTGATAATAATAAAGATTTCAGCACGTATTCCTAATAATCCCCCAAAGTCTCTTCCAACTGCCCAAGCGCGTCTGCCAGTTGTTCATCATTTGGAGCAATACCGTGCCATTTATGGGTGCCTACCATAAAGTCAACCCCATAGCCCATTTCTGTCGACATTAGGTTGAGTACGGGGACACCGTTTCCGGCCACTTCTTTGGCCTGGTTTAAGGTACTGATTAGATTTTCAAAATCGTTACCATTACTTTCAATGATTTTCCAACCAAAAGCTTCCCATTTAGCCTTTAAATCTCCCAAAGACATCACTTCTTTTGTAGGCCCATCAATTTGCTGATGGTTATAGTCAATAGTGGCGATTAGGTTATCAACCTTATGGTGGGCAGCATACATCGCCGCTTCCCATACCTGTCCCTCATTTTGCTCGCCATCCCCCATAAGCACATAAACCTGGCGGTCATCTCCATTAAGTTTTTTAGTCTGGGCAGCACCAATTGCGGCGGAAAGTCCCTGACCCAGAGAACCCGATGCTATGCGAATACCGGGTAGGTTTTCTTCGGTAGCCGGGTGACCTTGTAGCCTCGAATCTATTTTTCTAAAAGTTTTTAGTTCATCTAGTGGGAAATAACCGCTCCTGGCGAGAACGCTATACCAAACAGGTGAAATATGACCATTGGATAAGAAAAGAATATCCTCTCCCTGAGCATCCATATTAAAACTTTTATCATGCTTAAGGACATGAAAGTAAAGCGCTACAAAAAACTCTGTGCAGCCTAGTGATCCGCCAGGATGCCCTGATTGCACGGCATGTACCATTCTTACAATGTCACGTCTTACCTGTGACGCTATTTTTTCGAGTTCCGGGATGTTTGTTTGAGTGCTCATAAAGATTTAATTCTTAAGCAGCGAAATTAATGA
>JBCCOE010000142.1:0-8237 GCA_039025475.1 Bacteroidota bacterium
AAAAAATGATCCGTAATTTGACCTGCCAGCAAAAATTTACTCTGCGTCTTCCAAATACCTTCAATATTTATCCGATAGGGATCCTTATAATGTAGGATAATTTCCGGGTAGCCGTCAGGAATTATTTTTTGCCGAACAATGTCATCGCTTTCCTCGTTTTTCACGTGCCAGAAGGCATTCACGATCGAGGATAACGCTTCGGGCGGTTGTCTTTTCTCGAAAATCAAAGTAGGGAATTGGATTTTTGCTTTACGCTGTAAGATAGAAATTTATCTTTTTTTACAAAAAGCTTACATGAGGCCTACTATTTGGTTACACAGCCTGTTGACTTAATATGTATGCATAAATTATAAAACCGGAAAAATGATGGAGGTAGAAAAATTTCGAAACTACATGGAAGTTTACAACTTGAGCGAAGAGAAAATTGCCGGTCTTATCGGTTATCCGGCTCACGTTGTTCAAGAAATGCTTCAACCAGGAAAAACCTTGCCGAGGTGGTTAAAACTCGTTTTGCAGGTATGGGAAAGAACTGAAGGTCACCAGCGGCATATGGCTGTTTGAATACAATCTATTTTATTCATTAAAATTGTTGATAAAGGGAGCAAAAAGGAGCTTTCTTCATCGCGTTCATAGATTAATTTAAATTAATACATTTTCTGAGTTTTCCCTTGGAGGACATTGTTGCCACTAGTTACATACTTTGGTTAACCCAAATTGATCTCCGCCTCGCTAGCACCTCACACTTAAAATTCATCAATTGGCATATCCGTGTAGACGACCAGGTAAGCTATATATGACCCACTTCTTAACTAATCTCCCCATATCATATTTCTAAAAGCCATTTCTCATACATTCATAAACTTATTGTAATACTTTCCTTCGGCATCCCCAATCGTTAAATCATATATCACCATAATCTCACAATGGCAATCTTCAGCCTTTCAACTCCATCATTAGGCAGCTTAAGAAAAGAACGGTATGTCCATGCCCTTTCCTCCTAGGTTCACATGCCTTTTAACATTAAGTAGCATTACTACTAAAAGCAACCCCATTAATTATTTCATCGGATCGGAGGTTACGATATTGCTGAAGGACTCTTTTATGAGATTTTAGGTTTTATCGTAATTTACAATCAGGGTTTTAGTCAATATTTCGTAGTAAGAAATAGAGTTGATCATACAACAAGTTAATTCAAAAAAATGTCATCTTGGATTATATGTCCATATAGATCACTTTATCAGTTTCTACCATTTATTCAAATAAGAAGTATTGAGTAGTTCCAAATGAAATTCTTTTATTTTAAAATAATCATGAAACATTTACGCTTATCATTTCAGGTGTTAATTGTTCTAATGTTTAGTGCTCAACTACTTCAGGGACAGCAAAATGGAATTTATAGTGTTAAAAGTTATGGCGCTATCGGAGATGCAAAGACCCTTGCCACAGAGTCCATTCAAAAAGCCATTGATGAATGCGCCAAGAATGGTGGAGGAAAAGTAATTGTACCTCCGGGAGAATACCTGACTGGGCCACTGTTCCTGAAGAGCGATATCACTTTTGAAGTCTTTCCGGGCGCAACTTTGATTTTTGATGATAAGATTGAAACTAACCCAATCATTGATGGGAGATGGGAAGGAATCGAGCGTAAAGTATATGCTTCGTTATTTACCGGACATGATTTACACAATATCACCATCACCGGAAGAGGAACCATTGAAGGTCAGGGTAAAAAGTGGTGGGAAGCCAGTGAGGAAACTAAGAAACTTAGAAAAAGAAGTGGGATCAGAGAGCGTGAGCCTGAGAACCCTCCCGAAAGTCCTTTGAAAGTACCAAGGCCCAGGTTAATCAACCTATACAACTGCACCAATGTATTAATTAGCGAGTTAAAATTCCTCAACTCCCCGGCCTGGACGATTCATCCGGTCTATTGTCAAAATGTGAATGTCGATAAGATCACTATTATTCAACCGTATGAGTCTCCCAATACAGACGGCATCAATCCGGAATCGTGCAAAAATGTGCGCATCACCAACTGTTTTGTGGATGTCGGTGATGATTGTATTACACTTAAATCCGGCTACAATGAAGACGGGAGACGAGTTGGCAAGGCATGCGAAGATGTCGTTGTCAGTAATTGCACCTTCGCACACGGGCGGAGCGCTATTGGAATAGGTAGTGAAATGTCAGGAGATGTTCGAAATGTCACCGTTTCCAATTGCGTATTCAACGGTACACTTAGAGGAATCCGAATTAAATCCGGAAGAGGCCGTGGAGGTATAGTTGAGAATATCCGGGTAAACAACATCATCATGTCAAACGTAAGAGATGCCATCTCTATTGATATGTACTATGGGAAAAAAGATACGGGCAGGTATGAGGTAACCGTTGAAACACCTTTCTTCAAGAATATTCACCTGGATAACATCACTGCGATCAATGTGACGAATGCCGGAAATATTTTTGGCTTACCAGAAGCTCCGGTTGAAAACTTTAGTATCACCAATTCCAATTTTGAATCTGTTAATGGGTTCGACATCAAATATGTCGATGAATTCAATGTGAGAGATGTGAAGATTAAAAATCAAAAAGATGAGCCTCTAAAGATGTTATTTTCCACTAATGTGGGTATTGATAACTTTAGTGCCACTCCACCTTCTATTGAAATACCCGCAATAGCGCTAAGCAATTGCAATGATGTCTTAGTTCACAGTTGCAAAGTTCCAAGTAATTTGAAAACGTTTCTTTCCGCAAAGGACTCGAAAGAAATAATTACCCGGCATAACTGGTTAAAAAAAGATCAAGTCTCAATTGAGTAATCCTCAACATCTAAAATTTTTATTCAGAATACTTTATCCTATTACAGGGCTGACTTTTTTAATCGGGTGTAGCCTTAAAACCTATCTTCCTGAAGCAGCCGGTTCATACGTCACGCCTACCCAGTATAAATTGTTGGATGAAGCGACTTTTAGCACGCTTTATGGAGAAAGCCAAAGATCAGATTATCTTCAAATTACTATCAACTATGCCCATTTCATGATCCGGAACGGTCGTGATCGATATGGGGAAACGAGTTCACCTCTTTTCGCTACAACCATGAATCGTAATACGGGTAACATTTATAAAAATCGCCCGCCAAAACCACCAAAAGGAATTCGGAAAAGGGACCGTACCCACCGGGGAGCCAACCCATCCATGTCCAGAGACTTGATAGGGCTGTTGTATCGATTAACTGCATTAACAAAAATTGAGACGTACCGCCAGGAAGCTGACACCTCAATACTCTGGTTTTTTAAAAATTGCCAGATAAAGAAAACAGGGTTGCTTCCGTGGGGTGAGCATATGGGTTGGGACTTTTACAAGGAAGGGATTATTAACTCCAAATTTCAATTCTGGGTACATGAAATGAAGAGTTTTTCTCAATGGGACCTCGTGTGGAAAAAAGTACCGGAATCCGCGGATAGATTCGCCATGGGACTTTGGGATCATCAGATCTACGCGAAAGAGGGGAAGCATGCAGGTGAATATTCCCGGCATGCTTCGGCGTTATTTCACTGGCCTATGAAAGGTAAGGCCTTTCCAAGCCACGGTGGGAAATATATCATTGCTTGGGCAAAAGCATGGCAGTATACCGGAGAGCCTGAGTATCTGAGAGCAATCTCTACACTCCTTAACTACTTTGAACGAAACCTCAGTCCAAAAAGTGGTGCATTGCGGTATGCCACCTCATTTCCCGATCACCTATCTCTTGGACATAATATGGGGCTTGTTGATCAGCTCGAAAGCGTCAGGGATAACTTACCTGATACTTTAAGATTAAGAATGATGAATTTGACCCAAAATTGGGATTCTATCTATCTGAGCTTCGGACATGATCCATCTCCCGATGGAATCGGATTTATAAAATCCGCTAATGTTCACACGCTTCAACCCGGAGATTTCCGATCTGCAAGTAAGAGCCGCAATTACTCTACAAAAATGTGGGGGTCTGGTTACACGGCCAGCGCAAGCAGTGGTACCGCTAATGACTGTTTTGATAGATTCCAAAAGACCGGAATCGAAGCCTATAAGAACCTGTTCCTGATCTCTGCGGAAGCTTATTATCAATCAGAGATTCCAAAATTCAAAGTCTTATATCCCCGAAATTATTCAGGGGTCATCGGTATGATGTTAAATGCTTATCGACTTACGCAAGAACAACGATTCCTGGATAAAGCCATCGAATATGCAGACTTTTCCATTGAAGCGGTCATGGACCAAACCTCACCTCTACCTAAGGCTTCCAATACTTCCACGCATTATGAGGCCCTTACGGGCGCTGATGGTCTGATAAACAATTTACTAAGTATTTGGCTTGAGCTTAATAAGGATACTATTTAATGACTTTTTGATCTTCCTCCAAGTATTCAGGATTATACTTCCTTCGCTCATTGAAACCTTCAAATTCTCTCATACTCGATACTCTTGGATAACTATCAAAAATGGAACTCCCGAACATTCTGGGGTCGCCCTGTGCCTTTAATTCTGATTCTAACGCCACGCTAAGTTCTTTCCGTACTGCTGCGTAATTCGGATCATCAACAATATTATTAATACAAAACGGGTCGACTGCAATATGATACAGTTGTTCAGAAGTTCGTTTTTCGTAGGCTAGGTTAAAATACAAGGCGTATTCCTCTTTGTTATCCAGGATAAGCATCTTTGATGGAGAGTCATCAACATCGTGATATCCTGGCCACATTCGCTTGAAATTAGTGCCGGACAAGACTTCTTTCCAGCTGCTGTCCACCGGATTTCCTGCAGGCCATAATGCAGGGTTCAGATTTCGAACATACAAATACTCTTTGGAATGTATCGCCCTTACGGGATATCCAAGGTTATTGGGCCTGGCGTGGGTATGTCGTTCACGGCCGGTGAAAACATACTTTCTGCTCAGGTACCCATCTTCATTTAACAAAAGAGCAGCCATACTCTTGCCGGTTGTTTCAGGAAGTTGATCCAATTCTACTAAATCCAAAAAGGTAGGAGCCAGATCAATCAATGAGACCAATTCTTCTGCCACCTGATTGGAACTGATTTTTTGCGGCCAGCAAATCGCCAAAGGCACATGGGTCCCATACTCCTGCAGGTTCGCTTTCGCATAAGGGAACGGCATACCATTATCCGCAGTAACTACTACGATTGTATTATCAAGTTGTCCTTTTTCTTCAAGAAAAGCCAGCATTTTGCCTAAGTGCTTATCGAACCATTCAATCTCTAAGACATAATCATTTACGTCATTTTTTACCACTTCAGTGTCTGGTAGAAATTGAGGAACTTCAACCTCTTCCAAGGGCCGGCCGCTTTTTTTACCTGAGCCGTATTCGTATCCCCGGTGAGGTTCATGTCCTCCATACCAAAAAAAGAAAGGCTGATCATCGGATCTCTTTTCCAGAAAGGCTTTGAAATTAGAAAAATAGTCATTGACCTTAATACCTGAAGCGGGAACGGCCTTCATTTCATGTTCATTGAATACCGGACCCACCGGATTCCTTTCCCACCCGGTAGTCTGCCAATCTCCAGGGCCCCAAGCCTTACCCGTATAGCCGATGTGGTAGCCATTTTCTTCTAAAATGTCAGTGAAAACAGGTATTTTCGGAAAATAACTAGCATGAGTGCCTGCCTCCTCCAATTGCCAAATATTCCTTCCGGTAAGAATGGCTGCTCTTGAGGGGCTGCATTGAGGAGCCGCGGCAAAAGCGTTGGTTAATAATACTCCATCACGAGCGACCTTGTCAAAGGCGGGAGTATTTATACCTTTGGTGCCATAAATAGAGGCATAAGGAAAAGATTGATCATCGGCAATGGCAATCAGGATATTTGGTCTTTGGGTACGCTGTAAATTTGAGTTTGTGTGACACCGAAACAAAACTCCTGTAAAAATCAAAAGGTAGAGGAAGGGTTTCAAATAAATTGTAAGCTTATTCACTTAATTTCATTTGTATTTAGTTATAAAAAAAGAGGTTAATATATAATATAACTTTTGAATAGTAGAAAAATGTATATTTATATCAACCTCATTTACAACCGAGACCTTAGTTCTTAATTAATGTTCTAACATCGATAGTTGATACGCCATTAACACGGATCATATAATATCCGGATTTAAGGCCTTGTATGTTCATGTCAACCCGAGAATCATTGATACCTGTTTCAGATAACATAAGCTGTCCGGTCGTGGTATATATTTGAACGGATTGTAGTGATTCATTACCTAGGTCCACTATGACCCTATTATTTGCGGGATTGGGATAAACTCTTAATTGATTATCAACGGTAATGTCAGCCACAGGATTTGATGAATCACCCAATTTTTCATCAGTTGAAGCTATTCGGCTACCACTGGCACTGCCTCTGGTCAGCAGCCCACTGTCGCCATGCATAAAGATCTTAACCCTATCATTGCCGGTTTTCTCGAAGAACATCACTTTCGCATCATCGTGATAAAACTCCGGAATCGCCGCGGGTCTGTAAGAGGACGATCCATTTTCAACCATGATTACTTCGTCTTCGTTGCGGTACGAGCTTGTGGGGTCCATGGACCACCAGGCCAATTTGGTTCCTGACGCATCTTCACGCCGAACCAATACCTTTACGTCGGTAGACGAAATTGGCATGATGTCAAATTTACCTTCTTCTATTGCACTGGTAGTAGTCAAGTTTACATATGTTGTCCAGTCACTGCCATCCCACATCATATGATAGGCCTGGTCATTATAATATTGAAACGCGATGTGTGGAATGCCACTGGTATCAGACCTGCAGACGATCGAACTTACTTCGTAATTGTCCGGGTTAGTATTTTTTACCTTGGTCTTCTTCTTGGATTGTTTTAAGTTCATAGGAATTTTTGAACTTAAATTACTTCCCTCCACATTATACCAGGTGTCGGTGCTGGTATCCAGATACATGTAATAAATATCTTGCCTATCATCTCCGGAACCACCGGGATGATAGTTATACACACAATTGATGTTGTCGCCATTTACTGAAAACCACGCATACCAGGTTTCTACCCACGTGTAAGCCAGAAACGGAACTTCATTGCCCCATGTAGCTCCGTCATCCGTTGATTTCTGATAAGTCCAGTCACTATGATGGTTACCGTGTCTACAGAATAAATAGATATCCCCATTTGGTACCTTGATAAACTGGGGATAGGTGGCATATACTGAAATCTCTCCTGTACTTCCCCCGCCTGGTGCAGAGTTTTGTCGTGTCCAATCGCTGGTACCTGTACCAATATCTTCAGGTAGATTAGATTTGAGATGTTTTAGTTCTCCATCACTATACCCTCCATATTGATTTGAGCCAGCGAGAGCAACCGTGCCTCCATGCCCGCCAAAAACGACATGGATGTAACCCTGATCATCAACTACTATAGACGGTTTTCCGTGATAGTCGTCGTTTGGTAATGGATTGTTACCAATCCGAACAGGCCCACGCCATTCACCTGTAGAATGATTATAGCTAGCTACGCTAGGGTCATTTCCATTTCCACTTGCCCCCATATAGGCAATGTAGGTAACCCCATTATGGTAGTGTGAGTTGGGGTGCGGATAGGTAACATCAAAAGGCTTGACCCATCCGTCATCAGCAAAGTAATCTGTTGTCTGAGCGCTAGTAGAAATTACAGAGAGCGTAGCCATTATAAAAATGCATATTAGAGTATTGTTATTTTTCATCGCTTGGAGTTTTGTAGGTTAATGTTAATGTGTGTATAGCGATACTTCTTTAACCGTCTCCATGCCTGATTGAGATACAGCCGTATAATATCTTTATCATATCTCTTTACCTTTAAGTGTTTTTTGGTAAATTTTTTAATTGAATAGTTATTACGCGAAACCGCTACGTCACCCTTATAAATTAATAGTGATGAATATGCGAGAAAGGGGCAATTGGTTTGTAGGGTAAAAACGAGTCAGTTACTGAACAGAGCTGATCGCTTATTTCGTATTTATGGCCGTGATCTTATCTAATCTTCGCTTTTCGTATTTTTTCAGTACTTCTTTAAGCATGTTATGGACAGACCGGGCATCCGCATTCAGTTCCTCGAACCTGAGTGTATCCTGCTCCTCATAATCTTTGGGAATTTCATAGAATTCACCCGTATCGTACAGTTTATAGCGATGATTTCTGGCAAATACCCTGGCTTCACTTTCCTTGCCGCTTCTCGAGAACCAATTATAAACCCATTCCCT
>JBCCOE010000143.1:0-8210 GCA_039025475.1 Bacteroidota bacterium
CAGGTGAGACATCAGAATTAGAAGTTGATTTGGCAAAAATCAAGAAAAGACTTTCTGCGATGGAAACAGCTCTGAGGAGATCAAATTCAATACCGGGCGATCTGGATAAACAACTGCATGACGTAAGAGCTTCTCTCATGAAACTGGATACCGAAGTACACGGTAACCCTGCGAAACGCCAGGTTGGTGAAAAAACAGCACCCACCATTGGTGACCGTCTTTTTGCCTTAAGTAGAGGCATAAACAACTCTACTTACGGACCTACCAAAACACACGAGCAGACCATAGGTATTTTGAAGGCTCAGTTAGCATCAGCAAGTGATAAGCTAAAAGCCATCCAGAGTACGATGGACGCACTTTCAAGCGCTCTTCAAGCCGCAGGTGCTCCCTCGGTGGAAGAATGATATGAGTAAGTCGTCCGACCACTTGAAGTGGTCGGATGACTACCTTACTTTATTCACTTCTCAACGACTTTACCGGATTGACGACGGCTGCGCTAATGGATTGATAGCTCACCGTAACTAGACCTATACCCAAAGCCACAACAGCGGAAATTATATAAACCAGGATATTATCCGTGGAAAAAAGATCTATCCTATACTGAAAGTCACTTAACCAGGTATTCGTAGCAAAATAAGCTAAAGGCCACGCTACGACATTGGCTAAAACGATCAGCAGTGCAAACTCTTTAGAAAGAAGGACTACAATTTGACGAACGGAAGATCCCATAACCTTACGTACACCAATTTCTTTACGTCTTTGTTCGGCTACGTGCGCTGACAAACCAAAAAGCCCAAGACAGGCAATAAGAATGGCCAACCAGGTAAAACTTACAATCAACAGGCTAAAATTCTCATCGCTTTGAAAGAGCGCCCCGAATTCTTCATCAAAAAATTCATATTCAAATGGATAATCAGGATAAGTCTCGTTCCACGTTTTTTCGATGGACGCCATAGTGCTTGATACATTGCCACTGATCTTTACGGACAGGTTGCCATTAGCTTCAGGGTTATAAAACATAATGAGAGGCTCAATGCTGTGACGCATTGAAGCAAAATGAAAGTCCTTAACCACACCTATAATGGTACGTTCGCGGCCATTTCCAAAAATCAACTTCTTCCCAATCGGGTCCTCCCACCCCACTTGCTCGATCAAAGCTTCATTGACCATAATCGCTTCCTGGCGGTCCGTTCCTGACGCTTCGGAATAATTACGTCCTGCCACCAACTCCATAGACATTACCGGTAAATAGTTGGCATCAAAAGATAAAGCGCTTACGATCCAGTTCTCCTCATCCTCCGGAGCTCCTTCCGGTGTCACTCCGGTTCTTCCAAATGTTCGCCCGGGCATATTGGATGACATACTGGCGCTTTCTATGGTTTCATAGTTCATCAGCTGATCACGGAAAGCCACAATATTTTGACGTAAACCCGGGTCGCCCATCGTGAACGTTACGATCTGGTCTTTATCAAAGCCCAGGTTCTTGTTTTTAATGAACTCAAGTTGGCGATAAATGAAAATGGTTCCGACAATCATACTAATGGACGCTACGAATTGAGCGATGACTAGCACCTTTCTTAAGGTTATACAACTTTTACCGGACTGAAATTTACCTCGCAGAATAGCGCTGGACTGAAATTTTGATAGTACAAATGCCGGATATAAACCTGCTATGATACCAATGACAAAAACAGCGATAAGAAAGGCAGTATATATTTCCGGGTTCGACATAACATACTCAAATGGAGATACGGAAAGGCCCAAACTGACTTTGTTACCCAAAACGTAAACCAGTCCCAAAGCAATAATACCGGACAGAATAGCCACCAGGATGGATTCTCCAAGATGTTGTTTGATCAAATCTATTCTGAAAGCGCCCAACACTTTGCGAACGCCTACCTCCTTAGCTCTGGAGGAAGATTGTGCCGTGGACAAGTTCATGAAATTGAAGGAGGCAATCAATAAAACAAATAGGGCCACGGCAGAAAGTGAATAGACATAGGCCATATCTCCCTTATTTTGGTTGTAGCCGTCGAATAAAATCCCACTAGACTTCAAGTGCACTTCATCCAGGGGTTGTAACTGAGGCACCCAAAACTCTGGCGCTTCATTACCGAGCGCCAGCTCTTTCAGTTTAGCTTCTGCTTCCAACTCCGATGACCTATCGTTCAGCAAAGCATAACCCACCATGCCCAGACCTTGCCAGGAATCCAGGTATCGCGCCATATTAGAATCGGCCAGCGTTGGATACATACTTAATAACAGGTCTAGTTGTAAATGTGAATTCTTTTCCACATCCTTCATCAAACCGACCACCTCCCAATCCTGGTCATTGATATTGATTATTTCACCCACCGCATTTTGATCCTCAAAGATCTTTTGGGTCATGGATTCTGTCAATATAGCTTTTCTGGGCTCGTTAAAAAGTTCCTTAGCACTCGGATCCAGAAGCTGATAATCGAAAATATCGAAGAACTCTTTCTCCACGGATTTAGCGTCTTCGGCATACACTGCCTTTTCACCTACTTCTACCCGCATACGACCCTGGGTCAAGATCCTGGCCGAATTCTCAATCTCAGGAATTTCATTCCTGGCCGCAACGGGCATATAAGGTTCTGTAATGCCAACCGCATTACTGGTGACTCCTAAAGCTTCGTCTATAGTGTAAAACCGGAAAATACGGTCCGACTCTCCATGGAAGTCATCGTAGCTTAATTCATTATGGACATAAATATAGATAACAAGGCAGCAAGCTATGCCTATCGAAAGTCCACTGACGTTAATAATGGCTGAGGCCCTGCTCTTGCGTAAAGCACGCAAAGCAGTAATTAAGTAATTACGTAACATGTTGTTGTATTTGAGTTAATGGTTATACCATATTAAATACAACTGGTTACTAAAACTAAAGGTATTTTATTAACGGTGTCCGGGTAACCAAGAAGCTACCAGGTAGCGTTTTTTAGCTTCTGTACCGCTCGCATTACATCTTTTTGACTGATTTGACCTACCAGTTTACCGTCCTTAAGTACAGGGAATCTCCTGAGTTTCATATTAAGAAACATCTGAGCCACCTCGAAAATATTCATCTCCGGGTTGACCGTCTTAACGTTTTTAGACATATGATCGCTGACCTTTCCCGATAAACTTGGTGTATTGTTATATTTTCCTTTTACCACCTCTTTGAGACAGTCGCCTTCTGAGATTATACCACACAATTCGCCATTGGTGTCAACTACCGGTCCACCGGCAATTTTCTTATCCAGCAAGGTTTTGATCACCTGATCCATAGTCTGGTCAGGATCAAACGTAACTAGACGTCGTGTCATGTAATCTGCAACTGAAACATCTTGAACCACCACCTTGGGTGGTTTAGCCTGTGCAACCCCTCTGTAGCTTTTTACCATAATTTTATAAATTGGATGAATAAGATACTCAAAAAATACGTGAATTCAAACTGGGTTCCGGGAGGTACATTATCGTCCCAGGTCGTGTCGAGAGAATACGATCATACATCATCCATAATTTGAATAAAAACAGTTTCTTTACGTTCCTGAAATATGAAGCGTCTTCTCTTACTTCTTCTGTTCGTAATTTTTATTACTCAAGGGTGCAACCGTAACAAGTACATCGTTGTTAAACACGTAAAGCCGGTAAGCCATAAACGGCCTTACAATCGAAAAAAGGATAAACGAAAGAAACGAACCAAGTACGTTAGGATGAAGATCCTAAAGGAATCCAAAGAAGTAAAACCTGCCAAAATAAAAGATCCTAAACCTAAAAAAGTCAAAGACGAGGTTCAAACTGAAGATATAGAGGAAGTAGTCGATGAGCCAGATAGCACAGGAATATTTTACTAAAGGCGTAAAGCTCTGCCAAGAAAACAAATTTGAGGATGCCGTCGCCGTTTTAAGTCAAGCGCTCGTTCAGGAGGCAGGCCACCTTGATGCGCGCTATAACCGGGCCAAAGCCTACTTTAAACTCGGAAAACTTGATGCTGCTATTGAGGACTTCAGTGTACTGGTGAACTTACAACCTAAAGTAGCTTTTTACTACAGTGAGCGTGGCGTGGCCTACCATTTAGCTCAGGAACGCGTCAAAGCCTTGGCAGACCTGGACAAGGCCGTTGAGCTTGAACCCGAAAAACCCTTCCGCTATGCCAGTCGTGCGTTCATAAAAGACCATTATGGCGATCTTAAAGGGGCGCTATCGGACTACGAAAAAGCCATAGCGCTTGATCCGGATGACGCTATTTCGCACAATAACAAAGGCTTGGTAGAGGAAAAGCTGGGTTATAAAGAGCAGTCTAAAAAAAGCTTTCGCAAAGCAGATGAACTGGATCCACTGTATAACAACCAGAAGATCGAAAAACGGGGTAAGGAGGTCTCACTTCCTGAACCCGAATCAAACACTGAAGACACGCCACCCGCTGCATCGAAAGCGTCGAAAACCAGCGTCTTCTTCGGCACCTTAAAGGACCTCGTTAAGTCTTCCGAAGAGCGAAAAGCCTTTATAACTTTCGTAAAACAACTTGGAAAAAGGAAGTAATCCCCTGGTTTCCGTCGTTCTTCCGGTCCTCAATGGTGAAAAAACCATTGTCAGGGCTATAGAATCTATCCGAAACCAAACCTACACCCACTGGGAGTTAATTGTTATTAACGATGGCTCCTCAGATCACACTTTGAGCGTTATTCGGAGTATATCGGAGCCCAGAATAAGGGTGCATTCATTAAAACCTTCAGGCATAGCCAGGGCGCTAAATTTTGGTATAAAAATGAGTCGGGGCCAGCTCATCGCCCGAATGGATGCAGACGATGAATGCTTTCCCAATCGATTAGCGAAACAGGTGGAATATATTTTACGCCACTCAGAAGTAGGACTCGTAACAACCCAGGTGGAATATATGGGTCAACCGGTTCAAGAAGGATATCGATATCATGTAGAATGGACAAACGAGTTGCTCACCCCAAGGGACCTTTATCTTGCACGCTTTCAGGATGCACCTTTCGCTCACCCCACCGTTCTATTCAGAAAGTCGCTGTACTTTCGTTATGGTGGCTACCATGAAGGGGAAGTTCCTGAGGATTATGAGCTATGGCTCAGGTGGATGCAGGCCGGTATAAGAATGAAGAAGCTGCCGGAGGTACTATTGAAATGGTATGATCGGCCGGAACGGTTGAGCCGGAACTCTGACTACTATTCCAGTGAACGGTTTGACGCTGTCAAAGCATACTACTTTCATAAGTGGTATTCTGAGCATACCAAGAGACCCCTATGGATATTTGGCGCCGGTCGTACCGTTAATAAACGCATAAAGCCACTATTACAGCTGGAATTGCACATCGAAAGGTTCATAGATGTCAAGCCCCACAAAGATCCAAAATTCATTTACTATCAAGACCTGCCCGAACCTCAGAAAGACGGACCACTTATCCTCTCCTACGTCAGTGACCGACAAGGCAAGAAAGGTATTCAAGAGTTCTTAGACATCCGCGGTTACACGGAAGGTCAGGATTTTTTGATGATGGCTTAGTTACCTCAAACCGTCCAGCAACAGGTCAATATTCCTTTTCATGTAGATCTTGATCGGTGAAATCCGGCTGAGATGGGCCGTAACTATGGTACCGTACATAATGGTTTGAAACAAATTGGCAATTTCCTTGGTATCCGAGCGCTTGGTGATCTCGCTGTTGAAAATAGCTTCCAGAACGAAGTTTTCAACCAGTTGATGTAACGACCGGATCTCTACACCTTCGAGGTCTGCAGTATCATATAACTGCTGCCTTTCGGCCGTTTTTAAAGCTACTGGTCCTGGTGGTCGCTTTAGGCTGGTCAGGTAACTGATCAATCCAAGGATTACACCAGGATGGTTCATGAAAGACTCACACAGTTTTTCCTGGAGGTAGTGTAAACCCCCCAGGCCTACTTTACGATCCTTCGAAAGTTCTACCGCCCTGTGCAACAACCAGACCCGTAGATAGTACAAAAGAATATCGTGCTTTTGGGGAAAATACTTAAATAGCGTCACTTTAGAGACTTTCACCCGCTCACATATGGCGTCAACGTACAGGTCTTCGAACGATCCTTTTCCCACTAAGGCTAGGGAAGCCTCCAGGATCTGGAGTTTTAATCTTGCAGACTTTTGTTGGCGAAGTGTAACCAAAGAGGTTAAGTTTACTCAAGTAAATTTACTATTTATGCAAGTGGTAAACAACGGTTTGGGAAATGACCTCAACAGAACCTCTTAATACATCAGAATGAACAAAATCCTTTTACTCCTAATCACACTGACCATCTTCGCCTGCGTACCCACTACAGAAAAAGATCATGGTCCGAAAATTGGACTCATTGCTGACAGCGCCATGGTGGTTAGTGCTCACCCATTGGCCTCCGAAGTCGGAGTCAACATTATGAGGCAAGGTGGAAATGCCATTGACGCGGCCATCGCAACTCAATTCGCTTTGGCCGTGGTGCACCCGACGGCCGGGAACCTGGGAGGTGGAGGATTTGTGGTATTACGTACACAATCTGGGCAGTGTAATACCTTGGATTTCAGAGAGAAAGCACCAGCTTCTTCAAGTGAAACTATGTATCAGGATTCTACCGGAAATGTTATTGAAAACCTAAGTACACGAGGGCACCTCGCGGCAGGCGTACCCGGTTCAGTGGCTGGAATGGTGGAAGCTCATAAGAAGCATGGAACGCTGCCCTGGGAGGATTTACTACAACCCGCTGTTGACCTGGCACTACAAGGTTTTACACTTACCGAAAAGGAAGCCAATGGCCTAAACAGGAACCAGGAGAATTTTATTACCTACAATACAGAAACACCAGAATTTCTGATCAATGATTGGAAGGAAGGTGATTCTATAACTTTTACCGATCTCGGACATACCCTGGAAAGGATCCGTGACCTTGGCAGGTCCGGGTTTTACGAGGGCGAGACAGCACGACTGATCGTAGAAGAAATGCAACGCGGCAATGGCCTCATTTCCCTGGACGACCTGAAGGATTACGAGGCGGTCTGGCGAGAGCCTATCATCGGGAAGTACAAAGACTTTAAGATGATATCTATGGCCCCTCCTTCCAGCGGGGGTGTTGCTTTAATGCAACTTTTGACGTCGGTAGAAGGCCGCCCCCTCAGTGCTCACAATTCGGCTCAGACGATACATTTGATGACGGAAGCCGAGCGCCGTGTATACGCTGACCGTGCCACCCATCTTGGAGATGCTGATTACTACAATGTGCCGGTGCAGGAATTGTTAGATTCCGTCTACATTGCCGGCAGAATGCAGAACTTTTCCACGGATCAAGCAACTAACAGCGACTCCATTGCCGCCGGCGTTTTCGATATGTCCGAATCGGAACAGACTACGCACTTCTCTATTGTCGACCCCTTCGGAAATGCCGTTGCGGTAACCACTACCCTTAACGGCGGCTATGGCTCAAAGGTAGTTGTGGCGGGGGCAGGCTTTCTGCTGAACAATGAAATGGATGATTTCAGTATTAAGCCCGGCGTTCCCAACTACTACGGACTAATAGGAGGCAAAGCCAACGCTATCGAGCCCGGTAAGCGTATGTTAAGCTCCATGACCCCTACTATCGTTGAAAAAGATAACCAACTGTTTATGGTGGTAGGCACTCCGGGAGGTAGCACGATCATCACTTCGGTATTTCAAACTATCCTGAATGTGATAGAGCATAACATGCCCATGCAAGAAGCCGTTAATGCGGGGCGTGTGCACCATCAATGGAAACCTGATCGGATTGGTTTTGAAGACGGGGCTATTTCGACTGAAGATAGTTCGGCACTGGTGGCTATTGGGCATACATTGCGTAATCGCGGTAAGATTGGCCGGGTAGATGCTATACTAGTCCTGCCGGACGGTAAACTCGAAGGTGGCGCCGACCCCAGAGGCGATGATTCTGCCATAGGATATTAAAATTTAATACATCTAAACGCTTTTATGTATAGGTTTATAGGTATTCTTATGTGCCTTATTTAGAGATCCGGTATCCTAAAATAAATTGAAAGCTTCTGTAACTGGTGCTAATGGTTAAAAAATCGCTAAGTAGTCGTCCCTTAAAAAGTAGCCTAGCGTATAAATATTTTAATGCATAAGTTATTTTGGTTAAAAATCGTGCTGAAGAACTGGTGCCATTTTTTCACCCTTTCCTGATAGGCGACTATCCATTTTCTAAAGTTAAAGGCG
>JBCCOE010000144.1:0-8150 GCA_039025475.1 Bacteroidota bacterium
ACGGACTGGACTACCTTCGAAAGCTCATCTCTCCCTTCAACAGACAACTATGTTGGCTCAGGGTAGCACTTCAACTTTTCGAACAAAACCTATCAACAATCACGCTGAAAATAGCTGCTTAATCTTTTGTCGTGTACTGTGTGCAAGTACTATCTACAGGCAATATCAGATTGACACTAAACTTGAAATTAGCCAGAAATATGTTTCTCAAATTAATACAGATTTTGGTTCGATTCTTTTTTCCTACAATAGCGGCAGACTAGATCTTAGTGGAGGTAAAAGGCTCTCTTTTTTAAAAGTTTTTGATGATTCAAATAATGAAGTTAAGAGGGTTGATTTGGATCATACGTATATAAATAAATCCAAACGACATTCAGATCCAACTCAGGCCATCATACCCTGTAATTCTGATTTCGATTGCAATCGTTTATTACTCAAAACAATAAGTGAAAATGATATAGTAACCTCAGAGTTTGATTATATTGGCGAATCAGATTTTAACTTTCCCAGAAGATACGATCCTTATTTGGATCATTGGGGCTTTTTTAATTTCAGCCAAGCTTATGGTCATTATGGCCATAATGGATATAGATCAGCTATACCAGATATTTTTGGAGAGGGGGCTCGTAAGGGGTCACATACATCCGGCCGTACTTTATCGCTTGAAAAAATTAAAAATCATGCAGGTGGGTACCAGAGATTCGAATACAATGAACACAGCTCAAACGTAGGAGGGCCTCGATTAGAGAAGATATGGTTGTCCGCAGATGGAACTAGTGAATGGCAGGAGAACCATTATACATATGCTAACCCTTACAGCCTCGCATATCCTGTATATGATTATGAACCTCAATTTGTAGATGATCTTGTAATTAAATCGACGGCATACAATGAGCTCTTTGACCTAAATGGTGTGGCAATAGGCTATGGAACTGTAACTAATACTTACGCGGATAATTCGAAAACCATTAGTAAATATAGTAATTCAGAAAGGCCCGATGTCGATCCGGTCAATAGTGTTGCATTACTCGATGGGTTTAACCTAGCTAGTTCTTCTACATCGCAGCAAGGTGCTAGTGGGCCTCCTTTTACGAGTCGAACGTCCAAGTTTTGGGAAAGAGGAATTTTAAAAGAAAGCCAACTTATTGATGATGATGGTGATCTTGTAAAAAAAATCGTTAACACACCGGACTACACTTATCCTGTAGTTAAAACAATATCAAATTGGACGCTCCAAACCATATATGACAATTGGAATTCACATTTGGCAGACCCAGTTAGATTTTTTTACGTTGGTCAATATGAAATAATAAGCAAATACATCAACGCCTCAGAGACTACTGTCTACGATTACGATCAGGATAATGACAACGACGAACTTTCTGAACGGATTGAATACTTCTATCATCCAAGTCGACCTTCACTTGTACAATCCATGATTCAACATCATGCTGATGGGTCAGAAACCAAGTTAAAATACAAGTACCCATTTGATTATTCGGGTGCCTCGGTTGGATCACCAGACACTAGAGTTCAGGCAATTGCCGCACTTATAAATCAAAATGTACTTACTATCCCTTTAGAAACTATTCGTTATTTCAGAAGTAGAAATACTGACCCATTTAAAGTCGTAAGTGGTCAACTTAACACCTTTAAATTCTACAGTTATAGTGGCCACACAAAACCCCTACCTTATCAAACATTTGAATTAAGACTTGCAACTAGTGTTGAAAGCATAATTGAGTCCTACATTATTCCTGGCGTTACGTTTATCCAAGATGCAAAGTACAAACTAACTAAAACCTATACTTTTGATGCATCAACTGAGAATTTAGTACGTGTGGAAGATGAAAGTGGGCTCGTCCAAAATTATGGCTACAACTCAAGTGATTACCTTACCTCTTCTACCTTGAACCCAAGTGGAAATAGTTTAACCACAACCTACACGCACAAAAAACTGGTAGGCGTTACAAAGATCACCGATGCAAATAACAACGATCAGGCTTTTGAGTATAATCCACAAAATAGGCTTAAACTAGTCCGGGATCGTGATGGTTACATTACGGAAAGATATAGATATAATTATCACAACATTCAAGAGTTTAATGCGGATTTCAGCATTACTAATGCTATACAAACTGGGTCTCCTGTTACTTTTAAGGTTACCAGTAACCCACCCCCAATAGGTAAAAATAAATACATGTGGGATTTCGGAGATGGCACTGTTCTGGAAAATGGCCCAACTCAAATCAATCACACCTATTCATCACCTGCAACATACAGTGTCAGATTAATTGCTCAAAACGCTGAATATGAACCTCTAGAGGTAGCTAAAGAAATTTCCATTATCGCATGCACTGTAAGCAAACCATATGTTTGCGGCCCTTTCATGTATAATCCTTGCCTGGATTCTGAGTCTGGAACATGCGTAGGATCAAGTTCAGATGGTTTAATAGAATTTGAGGCTATTGTTACCAGTAATGTATCCCTTACTTATCAATGGGAATTCAGGTATTTTTTCAGCACTTGGTCAGGATGGATCAGCTTTGGAAATAATAACAACAGAGCGGGATTAACAGAGTTTAACTTTGTAGGAAGTAATGGGCAAGTACCAAATAACTTGGAAGTGAAATGCACAGTTACAGATATCTGCGGCAACGTCATTGAGTCAAATACAAAAGGTGTAATAATAAACTACAACGGATCATGCAATTAAGTCAAATACTAAAAAATTCTGGTTTAATACTTATTTCGTTAGGCCTCCATCCATGGGCGCTCGCGCAGGAAGAGATTGTTGTCAAAGACTTAGACTATAATTCTTATAGGGGTAAATCCGTACTTGTGGTAAAGGAACTTAGACTTACTAACGGGTTCCATTTTTCTGCAACCGCCGCAACGAGTTTTTCTGCCAAGATGTGCTCATGTGGTGCTAATATTCCGGCAAGTCTTGATCAAAACTTTGTGAGGGAAGAAGTGGTACTTAAATCCGGGGTAACTACAGAGACTCAATTAGCTGAACTGCAAATTGGTGATGTGTATCGAACATTTAACTACCAGGACGGCATAGGCAGGGCCTTACAAAATACCACCGAGGCCATTGGCCCTAATCGTAAAGATATCATTCAACCTTTTACTTATGACAGTAAAAGCCGGATGGACAAATCGTATATCGTGCAAGAGCACAGTACTTCTAACGGTAGTTATCAATCGGCGGCGGTGGCGAACCTACTTGCTGCCTACGGTGCCGAAACCCCATACTCGTCCTATGAGTATGACGATTCACCTCTAGATCGTGTTAACTCTGTGACCGGACCAGGCACCGATTGGTCTACAAACAATAAAAATAGTTCAGCTCGGTTTAAGCTAAATGGTACTAATGAAGTGCGTAAATGGGAAATAGTGTCTGGTTTACCGTGGTCTAACGATCACTATGACGCTAATGAGCTTCATTATTCTCAGTCTACCTCTGAAGATGGATTAATCACGAAAGAGTTTGTAGATTCCAGGGGGTTAACTGTACTGAGCCGTCAAGGACGGAGCGGAGCCTGGTTAGATACGTATTACGTCTACAATGACCTGGGAAGACTTTTGTTTGTAATACCCCCAGAGGCGGGTACCATTTCCCCAACTTCTGCCTACGTCGACTTATGGTACTACCAATTCAAGTACGATGCGCATGGAAACATCATAGAAAGCAAAGCTCCAGGCACTGACGTGGACTGGGTGTATGCGGTTTACGATCAGTATCAACGACTTGTTTTAGTGCAAGACGGGGTTCAGCGTGCCAAGTCTCCGGATGCGTGGTCCTTTTTTAAGTATGATGACCTAAATAGGGTGATCATGACGGGAGTCATTTCCGATAATGCTTCCAGGGCTACCATGGAAACCCGGGTCTTGAGTGCAGGTTCTAACCCCTACCGATATGAAAATACGGCTGGTACTGCCATCGGTTACACGACGAATCGTACGTATCCCACCTCTATTTCAGAAAGTAATCTTTTAACGATTAACTACCATGATGATTATACCTTCAGGACACTGCCCGGTTGGGATGCAGAAGGTAATAGTTACAGCTTTGTAAATGAGTCAGAAATTAATGAAGTGTACGATGAGGCTGTAAAAGGTTTAACCACAGGTTCAAAAGTGAAGATACTGGGTACCAGTCAATGGTTAAATAGCGCTATCTATTACGACGACCGCTACCGTCCAGTGCAGATGATCAGTGAAAACCATTTGGGCGGTCAGGATATTTTGAGCATTGAAAATGACTTTGCCGGCCGTGATGTAAAACAGTTCTATCGTCATACAGGTGGTGAAGCTTTGACTATACTTGAAGAGTACGAATATGACCATGCAGGCCGGCTTTTAAAAACTTACCATACCGTGAATAGCCAGCCGCGCATCCTTTTATCTTCCTTAACTTACAATGAACGGGAAGAGGTTACCGAGAAAAACATTTATTCCACGGATAACGGTTCGTCCTACCTGCAGTCTATTGATTATACCTACAACATTCGTGGTTGGCTGGAAGGTATGAATTCCCCCTTGTCTGCGGCAGAGAATGACCTTTTTGGCCTGCAGTTCATGCATAATGATATTTCTACAGCGCCTTCTATTAGTGGCAAAGCCGTAGAAAAAAGATATGACGGAAGCTTAAGCGCTGTTCTTTGGCAACGGGATCATGAAAATGCAAGTAACTCCTTGAAGCAGGCCTATGCGTTTGAGTATGATAACTTCGATCGATTGGAGCGGGCAGATTATGCTAATGAAACCGGAAACTATACCGGCAATTGGGGTATCTATGACGTGAGGAATCTGGACTACGACAAGAACGGAAATTTAGAACAGCTTGACCGGTATGATCAGGTAGCCGGAACTCGTACCGCTATAGACTTAGTGACCTACACACACGACGGCAACCAGTTGAAGACCGTAGAGGATGCCGGAACGGATTTAGGATATAATGAAAATGGTGTGTCTATGATCACCGAGTATCAGTATGACGCTAATGGAAATGTGACCGAAGACCAAAACAATGAGATTATCGATATTGATTATAACTACCTGGACCTACCCGAACGTATCGAGTTTTTTGACGGGGTCATTGTCGAGTACACCTATGATGCTGCCGGCACCAAGCTTAAAAAGTTGGTAACCAAAGGAGGGACCACACTTTCTGAAATTGAATATGCCGGCGGAGTGCAATATGAAAATGGCAACCTGGCTTTTGTATACACCAGTGAGGGACGTGCCTTGAATAAAGACAGCCAGTTTGAGTACGAATTCTTTTATAAGGACCATCTAGGGAATACCCGGCTCACCTACGGTATGCTGAGTGAAATAGAAGTGTTTAAGGCCACCATGGAAACTCCATTGAGCACCGAAGAGGAGTCTGAGTTTTTGAATTTAGCCACCTCTAGAAGTTCTTCAACGGTTAACAACCACACCAAGGCCTCACCCGCAGTACCCAACCCAGACCGCACCGCCTATCTTTACGGGGGCATAAACGTAGGACCAGCTAAGGTACTTGAGGTTAAAAATGGAGATCACGTGGATCTTTCGGTCTTTGCCCGGTACGATATCTCTACGGGTGGGAATACCAGTACAGTACCCACCTGGGTAACGGCAGTAACCAGCGCGTTGAACATTGCGGCTACAGGTGAAACCCAAATCATTTACGATGCCTTCGATACCTGGCTTCCCGGTTTCGTGAATACGATTCCCAACTCAGGTACTACACCTAAGGCTTATTTAAATTATATTCTTTTCCCTACGGACTACCTGGGAACCCCGCAGTTTGGCTATGTTCCAGTGACTATCAGCGCTTCCGGGGCATGGCAACCTCTGGAAATGAACATAGACGTAACATTTGATGGAGATATGTACATTTATGTTGCCAATGAAAGTACGATAGGGGATTGCTCCTTTGACGATTTAAGGATCGTCCATGATAAATCCGAGGTTTCCTTACAGATCTCCAGCGCTACAGATTACTACCCCTATGGTATGGAAATCGCCAGTACCCGCTATATAAACGAGGGAGTACTTTTAAACCGGGCCACCTTCCAAAGTGATTATTCGGAAAAAGACGAATACACCGAATGGCAGGGTTTTGAGCTGCGCGGAAACTACGACCCACGGCTAGGTACCTGGTACAGCGCTGATCCTTACGCACAATATGGCAGCCCGTATGTAGGCATGGGTAATAATCCGGTCAATGGGGTGGATCCTGATGGAGGATACTTTAATATGTTTAACTTAACTGGCGCCTTTGTCGGTGCTGCTATTGGCGCTGGGATTAGCCTTTTAACTGATAATGAGGATGATTTGGTGTTTTTTGCCATGGCTGGTGGTTTAGCTGGCGGGTTTTTGATGAGTGACTGGTCAAAGGTTAATCTTTTGAAAACTCATACTGGCGCTGGCACACATCGTAAATCGGGTAAGATTTCTGGTGCTGAAGACGTTCGAAGACTTAAAGAATTTAAACTACCACCTGGCCCATGGAGAGGCCCCAAAATACCTAAAATAGATTTTGAGGAAGTACCAAATCCCTACACTTTTAGTGACAAGTTTTCAAAAACTCGTCCTTGGGTTGAGCCTAAACCTGATCCAAACCCAGATAAGGAAAAAATTAAACCATCTCCGTTAGAGATAAGGGGGTTTGAAGTAGGTGATGAGATTTCAGTGGACGGTGATATTTTTCCGCACCGAAGTCAAGATATAGGAGATGAGGATTATGCTACAGAGTTATTAAAACCAATAGTTGAAGAATTGAGAAAACATAAGGATGCCGTAATTGAGATAGATTTCGGGCTCATCGGGAGATCAGATGGTAGTAATATAGTACGAACTCCAAAAGGTCCAAGAACTATACAAGAATTTGTAAATTCAAGGGCTGGATCCATAAGAGGGTTATTAGAGAAACTTATTGGGGAACCCCGTAGCAAGAGAATTCGGTTTAAAGAACATCATAAAAATGATTCTAAGACTATAGACATAAAATTTATCGAATGACATTCAACGTTATTATAATCGTAACTCTAATTCTTCAAATTAATTGCTATCCTAGTTTTAAGATTGGCTCAACTAATTTAAAGATATGGAACGACAGAGATAGATTGACTTGGAAGGATTTTCAAGGAAAACCAATTGATTCCGTTAAAACTATTTATGGTAAAGCAGGCTCTGCGCATTCTGCTTTATCCTTAAAGGTTATCTTTTGTGATCATTTAAGCAATTATCGTGTTCAGTGTTATTTTGATCGTAATTTGTCTTGGGTGTCCGGGAAAGGCCTGGGATCGGAATTGTTACTAAGGCATGAGCAGCTACATTTCGATATATATGAGTTATATGCGCGAAAGCTTAGAAAAGGTTTGGACAGTTTAATCAGCGCTGGGAGTAATAATAGTCGAATTGAAGAAGAATTCATTCATAACTCTTCATTGCTAAAGGAATATTCGTTTCGGTATGATAAAGAAACTAGACATGGGGTATCGCCAACAAACCAAGAGAAATGGAATCTTAGAGTAGAAAAAGAATTAAAAGAGTTAGAACAGTATTCGACTACTGAAAAAAATTTCTTTTGCACCAAGTAATAAAATTTTTATCCCACAGTCGCTCGGCTTTGTCGAGTGACAAATATGGGGATCTAGCAGTCGCTCGGCTCTAGCGAGTGACTGGCAGTTGCTCGTGTGTCACGATTGACATATATGGAAAGTAGGGTACAGAAGAAAAAATGAAAATAGGTTCGGCTGAGCCGAGATGAAAGAGAAGAGAAGTTAGAAAATAAAACAGAACATAAAAGCCACTCGGTACAACCGAGCGGCTGTAGCAAAGTAATGTCTGAACTAAAGAAAGTAAATCCCTAAGCAGTCGCTTGGCCTCACAGTCGCTCGGCTCTGTCGAGTGACAAATATGGGAAGTTAGAGCAAAGGATGACAAGTGATAAAAACCTCGGCTGAGCCGAGAAAAACGAAATAAAATTGAAAAACAAGTATAATAGATAGTGGTCACTCGGTACAACCGAGCGGCTGAAGTGAAGTAATGTCCGAACTAAGAAAAGCAAATACCGATGCCACCTACTTCCTCACTTTTACAGTGGTAGGATGGATCGACATTTTCATACGCTATCGCTACTGTGATGTGATTAT
>JBCCOE010000145.1:0-8119 GCA_039025475.1 Bacteroidota bacterium
AGATCATGTAATCGCGCTTGAGGACTGTCATTAAGCTTTTTTCGTAATTGGTCATACTCATATTGTATGCGCATGTCTTTAGGGGAATCTTCTATCGCATTTCCAAAATAGTCTCGAGCTTTATCCCCGTCCTGCTTCGCGTTCCAGTACGCGATACCCAGATTTCTATGAAGTGTAGCGTAATTACACCCGGTATCAACAGCTTTCTCCCAAATATCTATGGCGTCCTTATGACGCTTTGCATTGAAATAAAAATTACCTAAGCCGTAATGAGCCATCGTACACGTCGATTTGTTTTCCGTAATCCACTCCAGCATTTTGAGCTCGGCCAATCGGGAGGGAAAGAAATAGTCAAAAGACCGGTTACAAACGATTTTCAACAATTCATCTCCCTTAGCTTCATCACCTAATCTGTAGTAGAGCCAGGAATGAATAATTTCAGTCATATTGGACCTTCCCATGGGATTAGGAACCGCACATTCTTGCTCCGGGAATTTTAGGTGAAGCTCAATCAGTTCAATCGCACGGTTATAAAATCCGCTTTCAACATATTCAAATGCTATATCAATTACCGTCTGTGCATCGTTCCGGCTTGATTCGAGGAAATGAGAAAAGTCTTTTTTAATGGCACATAGTTCAAAATTTGCCCATTGATCCAGCGAATCTTCTTTCAAAAGATTGGTCAGAATCTGTTCCGCTTTCGATGAGTCTCCTTGATGACTCAGCACCACCGCTTTTAAAATAATCGCACTGTTATTCTGGGTATTGGTAGTCAGTGACGCGTCCAAATGTTCTAACGCCGACCCGAAGTCCCCCTTTCTGGAATCGATTCTGGCCAGCATGTAATATCCTGAGGACCGCCATTCATAGTTCCAAGTGGCTTTATAAAATGACTTGTAGGCGGGATCTAGTTCATCCAGATAGAAGCAGGCAATACCATGGTAATAATGAGCTTCTCCGGTGGCAGGATTTGGATGGTAGGTGGTGAGAATTTCCATAGCCCCGTACGCATACTGCTTGGCCTCTTCAAATTGGCCTGATTTGATGTAATGCTTCGCCAGTGAAAGATGAGCGTTAAAGTTATTTCTATCCTGTTTGATAGCCTCCTTCCAGTAAGGCTCGGGATAGCGGGTAGGATGACGGTAGAGATCAAGATGTTCCCCAACCATATCCAGTTTAATCGAGCTTTTGACCTCTTCCGGTTGTTTGGGCTCGAACGCAACATTACGATTTCTGGCCTTGTCTACTTCCTGATGTGTATAGGCCAGGAGGGGTTTACCATTTTCGTCCACCACAGCAAGAGAAAGACTACTTTCGCACCCAGACTCAAATGATCTTGCCTCCATCCAGGGTTGATCAGGACTTGTAGCCACGGACTCTATTTTTTCTACTTTATCACCTGCGGCAAAAATTACCGTCAGATTCTTAAGTCTTCTGCTGCTGGCCACGCCAAGTGATACTTTATTTCCCTGTTGGGGCAACAATTTTATGGCCACTTCCTTATTCGCATTTTGTACCGGACCTAGCTTTTTATAGCTCCACCAAAACTGAGAAAAGGTCTTTGTTTCAAACGGTAGTAGATAAGCAAAGTCGGGTTGGTTGTCGGTATACACACCAGCCATTAACTCGAAATAAGGACCTCCCTGGTCTGCTAATTCACGATCCCATGCTTTACCAAACTCCTCGCTTCCCCAAGTCCATTGTTTTTTCCCGGGGGCAATATGACGATTAGCTACGTGTATGAATCCTCCATCTGCTTTGAAATCATAACCTCCAAAAAAATCATAATTTGTATCGCAAATCATGTAGCTCGTGGGAACGGATATATTTTCATACTTCCTTAAGTCGTTTTTTCCCGGTCGTTCATGGTAGGGTATCCCATAGTAGCTGTTTTCTGCAATTGGAAAACAACTCATAGCTCGTACTGCATGATCCGCTACATAATGTACATCAGGTGGGAAAAAACTTTGATAATCCTTATGTACTTCAACCGCTACGTTCGCCCACCAAAGGAAGGTCTGTGTGATGGCTGTTCGATTGAATAAGCGTCCTCTTAGTTCTACTAAAGCACTATCCGGTCGTAACCGAATGCCGTGCATCCCTTTGAGCCGATACATCGGGTCGTATTCCGACATCCAGATGGTACGCGCCCCATCCGCCTCTTCTTCCACATAAACATCCGTCGGAAGATAGGTGCCTGGTCTGTGGTGCTGGGGCCAATTGAATTCTACGCCACCGCTAATCCATGGCCCTGCCAACCCAACGAGGGCGGGTTTAATTACTTCTTGTTTGTAGAAAAAGTCGTAGTCTTGATTTGCTTTATCCTGGGCTTCAAAGATCCTTCCTCCAATCTCAGGAAGCATAACCAGCCTCACGAATTCATTTTCCAGCATAGCCGTCTGGTAATTTTTATCAACCGGAGTGTCATATACCTTATCGATAAATGGGACCGGATAGACTTTCCCGGATGAGCCCTGGTACACCCTTTTTTCAAAAAAAACAGGGTTGATTTCAGACTTCCCAAGTTCATAAGTAGGGATCGATCGGGTAGAAATATCTGCTTTTACCATCAATGTATTATTTAGGATTCTATCAATTCTTTTTTTAAAACCACCTCTTTAGAGGTCGAACCATTTGTGAGCTCATGCTCTATTTCTTCAAGGGACTTACCTTTTGTTTCGGGTAAACGTACACGGATAAATAAAAATCCGACCAAACAAATACCACTATACAACCAAAAGATACCATAAGAACCCAGCGCCTGATTGAGTATCGGAAAAGTAAAGGTGATGGCAAAGGCGGCAATCCATAAGGAGAGCGTGGCCATAGACATAGCCCTACCCCGGACTTTATTTGGGAAAATTTCCGATAACACCACCCAGGTTATAGGTGCCAATGACATGGCATACACACCAATAGCCAATACCACCAAAACAAGAATGGGCAGTCCGTTCCATCCCATAAAATAGCTTAGTCCTAAAATGAGGTATACAATGCCTAATCCGGCAGAGCCAATTAGCATCAATTTTTTACGGCCCAATGAATCGACGCTTCGCATCGCTACCAAAGTGAAGGCTAGGTTGACACTGCCCGTGATTACAATATTGAAGAGCATGTCACCTACACTGTAACCCGCAGCGGTAAATATCTCTTCTGCGTAGTTGAAAATGATATTGATACCGCACCATTGCTGAAAAACGGCCAGTACGATACCAAGAACTAAAATAGGCTTCAATGAAGGGCTCTTTAATTCACTAAAACTGACTCTTTCCGAGTGTTTTGAAAACGTACTTTTAATTTCTGTAATCTCTTTTTGTGCGTAGGCCGGGCCACCGATTTTACTCAATACACGCTCAGCCACACTCTCCTGGTGATTTTTAACCAGGAACCTTGGGCTCTTAGGTACCAAAAACAAGAGCCCAAAAAAGGCGCTAGCAGGCACAAGTTCTGCCCAGAACATCCAACGCCAGCCCGTAGTCCCATTCCAGGAAGACATAATTTGAGCCGATGAATACTCGGCGGGTATCGGATCGGCAATTAGGTAGTTACAAATCTGGGCGGCCAGGATACCGATTACGATAGTTAGTTGATTTATGGCCACAAAACGGCCTCTGAGATGCGCAGGTGATATTTCTGCGATATACATTGGAGATAAAGTCGAGGCAATGCCGATACCTATGCCCCCGATCACCCGGTAGATGATGAACCCGTGGAAATCATTGGCGGCGCCACTACCCCATGCGCTCAAAATAAATAAAGCTGCGGCTAGAATCAAAGGTTGCTTTCGGCCGTACTTATCCGATAAACCACCTGCTGCCAACGCTCCAAAAATACACCCCACCAATGCACTACTCATAGCCCAACCCTGTAAGTTGGGTACATTCTGGATCCGATAAAACAATTCATAGAAAGGTTTCGCACCCCCGATCACCACCCAGTCATATCCAAAAAGTAGGCCTCCCAGCGCTGAGGTTAAGGCTAAAGAAAGTAAATAAACGATATTGAATTTCGGCTGGCTCATGTGTTGACTTTCCCCACTAAGGTCATAACTGAACGTTTAGGAAGTTTTATTGATTTACCGCCTAATGTCATTTGATTAAGGCTATTCTTCTCATCCGTTAGATAGCTTTTTTCCGGGGTAAATTCTTGGGGTAGAGATAGTTTTTGAGCCTTCTGACTGTGGTTAATTACAACCATCACACATTTCTCTCCAGCTTTAAAGGCTGATATAGCCATCTGTTCGTGATCAACATCCGCCTCAATTCGTGTCATTCCTGGGGTCACGAATCTGGAAAAGTTGCCAAGTGCCCATAGCAGTTTGCTCTCACGTACCTCTCCATCGTTCTTCATTCTATCCCGGTTGAAAAGATCGGATTCATCCCCGGTATCCAAATAGATCAACCCATCCTTAAAATCCCAGGTAGTCAATGAAGTCCACCATTGCCAGCTACTTGCGTTCGTAATGGTTAAATCAGCGTGGATCACCCTGGCCACGTAGAGCGCTGTATTCATTCCGAGATCACGCTTGTGCCCATTCCCGATCTCCGGTGACGCCTCGAGAATACAAAATTCAGTTTGCCAGTAACCGAGATCATCAACCTCATCAAGTTTCGCTCTTAACTTTTTGCGAGTGTTAACCAAAGTATCGATGGGCCAGGTCGTAAAGTAGCTATGACCTGTGATCAGCCGTTCTGTTTTAGGAAGCGATGAAAGATTTAGTACTGCATCTTCACCAAAAAATGCATCCACCTGGTCACCGCTAGCCTTATAGTTTATGTATAGTTGCTTAATATCACCTACTTCACCTACGGTCAGTTTCGTATTCAAATCTCTTGATTCAAGCTCTTCAGATATATATTTTGACAGTAAATAGATATTTTCATTGGTGGCAGCAGTACCTTCCTGTCCCGGATTAGACCAATCCCACTGGGGTTCATTTACCGGACTGAAATAGTCGAATTCATAGCCTTCATTCGCAAAATGCTCTAAGACATCTACAGTAAACTTGGCGTAGTCCTCATAGTGACCTGATTTAAGATTAATCCTTTCGTCTTCTTTGATGGAATAGGCTTTACCGTTTATAGTATATTGTACTGGTGCAGAAAGCGTAAAGGCTAGGTATTTCTCTACTCCTCTCTTTTTCGCAGCTTCTAAAAACCATCGCTGGCCTTCCTGCCGGCTCCAATCGTACGTCCCGTCGGGCTTAAGGAAACACTCTCCCCGTCTCCATTCGTTTTTGATATCGGAGCTATCACCCTGATGCGCACTTCCTGAGCCGATATAAAATCTCCATAGAGAAAGGCCTATACCTTTAGGATTACCCTGTTCATCCATCTCTCTGCTGAATAAAAGATCAGCGATACGTTCACGCTTTTCTAAAGGCCAGTTCTTGCCCACAAATTGCATACGCCAGGCATCCGAGGCCCCAAAATGTTCTATGATTTGATATTGAACATTAGGATCAATAGTGATTACCTGCGCACTTAGTGGAACGCTTAACAGAAGCAAGAAAATCAAATATGCTGCCTTCAACGACTTCATTTACAGCTTACAGTTTTCCAACTAATGTCACTATCGATCGGCCTCTTACGGTAATATCGTCAAAAGGTACTTCGGAAGACTGAAGGTTAAGCGTCTGGTTGGTTACGTAAGCACTAAACGAATCACCTTCTACCGAAAAACCATCTTCCGTTCCATAATTAAGAATGGGAACATCTATATTTTCTTGAGAGTAATTAATCAATATAATAATCAACTCATCGCCAGATCCGGATAAGAATGATGATACCATCAAATTTTCGGCTTCTAACTCCTCACTGCCGAAAAGATCATTAGTCACTTCAATTCTCTGGTAGCCAGGTCTTACGAACCGACTAAAGTTTCCGAACATCCATAATAGTTTAGAGGCTTCAAACTCACCTCCGGAGTTGGACCGGTTTTCACTATTAGGATACCAGTTTGTCAATCCAAATCTGAATCTATGATCTGCAAACTGCGCCCTACTCATGGAGGTCCACCAGGACCAACCCGTCGCATTGGCAATGGTCAGGTCCCAATGTACAATCCTGGCCGCCCATAATGCATAATCAATATCAATCAATTCTGAAGGCGTTCCTTCTTGCTGGTAATCGCTTCCCAGGATAGAGTATTCCGTTTGCCAGAACTCGAGACCCAGGCTCTGATTCATACGCAATAATTCTTCTCTATGATTTACAGCGACGTTTGGACTGCTATTAGACCAATAACTATGACCCGCCAAAAAAGGTACTACAGAATTGAAATCGCCTAAATATTCAGCGCTTGACGCATCCCAGAAGGTGTCACCCTGATCTGATGCATTCGGAAAATTACCTTTGAAAGCATAAAGAGACTCAATGTCACCCGACTCAGGTACAATGATTTTAGAGTTTACACCGTCCGTCTGGAATTGTTGATCAATGGCCTGCACCAGCGTGAAGGCTTCGGTATTTGAACATCGCGACCCTTCCTGCACCGCTGATCCCGGTTCTGCGCTCCATTCGTACTGCGGTTCATTAATAGGGCTGATAAAATCTAATGCAATATTCTGACTTTCATAGTACTGAGCATATCCGCTCAAATAGGCGGCAAAATCATCATACTTGTCCGTTTGAAGATTATAACCTCCGGTTCCCGGGGTGATAAAAGTGTAGCCATTCTTGGTCATGAAATACGGTGGAGAAGTGACCCAACCGGTCAGGTAATCTACCCCGTGCTCTTTTGCTTTATTGATAAACCAGCGCGTACCTTGCCCCTGAGTCCAATCCCACGTGCCGTCCGGCAAGAGAGGGCACTCGGTCTCCCGAAACCAGGAGCCTGCGGCAAAACCATTATCCGACTGATTGGCACTTCCCGCACCAATATTTGTTCTCCACATGGACAGACCTATACCTTTAGGATCACCATCATCGTCAAGTTCCTGACTAAACAAAAGTTCAGCAATCGCCTCTCGATCCGCATCCGGCCAATTCTCCCCGATAGTTTCTGCCGACCAACCGTCAGAGGCTCCAAAGTGATGGATGGTCTGCTGTCGCGTATCCAGTTGCAGGGTGATACCCTGCTCCGGACTCATAAACCTGGGATCGTTAGGATCCGTGGATTCATCTTCACAAGAAGTAAGAAATATGAACCCTGTTGTAAATACAAGTAAAAAAGTACGTTTCATTATTCGAATCAGTATCCAGGGTTTTGAAGAATTACGCCTTGAGAGAGCACAATCTCACTCGTGGGTATAGGCCACAACAAGTGCATATCGGGGTCAAAAGTTGACCCTTTCGCCTGATCTTCCCCCAGATTGGTTAACTCAAATTCGTCGGTATTTTCATTCAAATTATATTGTACAAAAGCTCCCTCAGGACCGAATATTTGACTAATTCTGGGTTCACCGTTTACTCTTTGCCTTCGTAGATCATATATCCTGTGCTGTTCCAAAGCAAGTTCTAGCCTTCTTTCTTTCCAAATAGCGTCTCGTAAGGCATCTCCTGTTAATGAACCATCTGTAACTAGGTTTACCCGTGCTCTGACCATCTCAAGTTTATCAATAGCTTCTGACTCATTGCCGCTGAAGTAACTAGCTTCTGCATACATCAATAGTAAGTCTGCATAACGCATGAAGATATGATTCAAAGGGGTATTACCCCAGGCATGCGGTGTACCTCTAAAGGCTTGCGGAATATAGAATTTACGATTAATTCTACCCGATTTATTTCTATCCGGAGCCGCATCAAAATTGGTCGCGTCAGGATCTCCATAAACAGCATCCCCATGTTTAATGATTGTATTTCTCAGTCTGATGTCATCACCTTCATCAATAAAGGCTTGCTCCAGATAGCTGGCTGGTACACTCCAGTTCCAACCGCCATCTGCTCTTGAACCGGTAGTCACGCCATAAGAGCCTCCAAACCGTACTCCTCCGGTGTTCTGTGGATCGTCCCGATAGCGAATCTCAAAAATGACCTCTACCCCATTTTGATTCTCCACATTCCACACATTATCGAAATTGGGTTCGAGCGCATATTCCCCCGATTGAATGACATTATTTGCCATGGACGCTGCCTGGTCCCATTTTTCCCTAAAAAGATACACCTTGGCCAGGTAGGCC
>JBCCOE010000146.1:0-8106 GCA_039025475.1 Bacteroidota bacterium
ATGTTCAGGCACGTACTACCAGGGCTTATACTGAACCCATTTTGGCCAATGCACTGGGCTACGTCAGTGAGGTTAGTCCGAGGCAGTTAGAAAGAGATACATTAAACTATTATCGGCAGGGGGATTATATTGGTCAAAGTGGTATTGAGTCTTATTATGAAGAACATCTCCGGGGAAAGCGAGGTGTAAAATTCAAGCTGAAAAACGTGAGAGGTATAGATAAAGGTAGTTATCAGAATGGAGAGTTTGATACACTGGCTATTCCAGGCCAGGATTTAACGACCACGATAGACTTGGAATTACAGAAGTACGGCGAATACCTATTGGAGGATCTTTCAGGAAGTATTGTAGCTATAGAACCAGGTACGGGTGAGATACTAAGCTTTGTCTCAGGCCCATCATATGATCCTAATAAGCTCACGGGAAGAGATTACAGTCGGAACTTTTCGGAGATAAGTAGAGATACCCTGAAACCGCTATTCAATAGGCCTTTAATGGCACAATACCGCCCCGGTTCTATTTTTAAGGTGATCCAATCTATGGTTGCACTGAACGAAGGCGTTATCAATCGAAACACCTATATACCATGCATAATGCGACCGATGAAATGCCATTATCATGGACCCGGTGAGACTTTAGTAGGAGCTATAACAAATTCCTGTAACCCTTATTTCTACAACGTAATGAAACGGTTAGTAAATAGAGGTGTGTCAAACGATCCGTATGAGGATACGCGAGAAGGAATGAAAAAGTGGCACGCCTACATTGAGTCTTTTGGATTAGGTTCCCCCCTAGGCATTGACCTTCCTAATGAAAAAAGTGGCCTAGTCCCGAGTGTAAATTATTATGACCGAGCTTATAATAACCGCCCATGGAAATATTCAAATATCTATTCTATAGCCATTGGTGAGGGCGAGAATTTAGTAGTCCCCATTCAAATGGCAAATTTTGCAGCCACTGTGGCTAATCGAGGATACTACATCATTCCTCACCTTGTAAAATCAATTGGAGATAGTGGTGAGCCCTTAACCCAATATCAGGAAAAGCATTACACTGATGTTGACCCGCAACATTTTGAATTGGCGGTAGAGGCCATGGCTGAAGTAGTAAATTCCGGAACAGGTCAGTATAGGGCCAAATTGAAAGATATTCAGGTGTGTGGTAAAACGGGTACTGTACAAAATGATCCGCTTCCGGATCACTCGGTATTTATCGCGTTTGCCCCCAAGGATAACCCCAAAATTGCGGTGTCCGCTTACGTAGAAGATGCAGGACAAGGCGCCCGTGCCGCGGCGTCAATTGCCAGCTTAATGATCGAGAAATATTTAATTGGGGAAACGCAGCGTCCTCAAATTGAAGCCTTCGTTAAAAAAGGAGAATTTTTATATTGACCAGGGTAGATAACATATCGGGTAATTTGGATTGGTTATCCGTGATGCTATTCTTTTTAATAGCCCTGCTTGGATGGCTCAATATTTTTGCCGCGGTGTATGACGAAACGGTATATCAAAATATTTTCGACTTATCCCTTAACAGCGGACGACAGCTTGTATTCATAGGTGCATCTGTTCTATTGATCATTATCATTATGGTCATGGACTTTCGGTTTTACGATACGTTTGCCTATTTCATTTTCGGAGGCATTATACTGCTACTCATCGTGGTTTTACTTTTTGGAAGGGAAGTGGCAGGATCTCGTTCGTGGTTTGAAATTGGCCCTTTTAGACTTCAACCCTCTGAGCTGGCAAAATTCGCCACTGGGCTAGCCCTGGCGAAGTACATTGAGTCCAGTGGGTTTAGAATAGATAAGCTTTCCAACCAACTAGTGGCGTTTGTCATTATATTACTGCCCGCAGGACTAATAGTTTTACAAGGTGATGCCGGTACAGCCGTAGTGTATTCTATTTTGGTATTGGTTCTTTTCAGAGAAGGCATGTCTCCAATGTTACTGATTGTTGGGGTATTCTCAGCTATCATTTTTATACTGACGTTATTAGTAGATCAACATGTCTATTTATACCTGGGGATTTTAAGTATTTCCACAGTTGCCATAATTCTGAATAAAAAACGAATTAAGCGAATCGTGTTAATTGCACTTGGCGCTCTGGTAATTGCCGGTGTAATCCGTAGTGTTGATTATGTGATCAATGATGTGCTGAAGCCACATCAGCAGAATAGAATAAAAGCTTTTGTAAACCCTGATTCTGACCCTCTGGGTTTCGGTTGGAACGTTACACAGTCGAAGATTGCCATTGGCAGTGGAGGACCTATCGGTAAGGGATTCTTAAAAGGAACGCAAACGAAATTCGATTTTGTACCTGCACAAAGTACGGACTTTATTTTTTGCACTATCGGTGAAGAGCACGGTTGGTTCGGGAGCCTTATAACTATCAGTCTCTTCGTTGCCCTTATTTTGCGGGTAATTTATATTGCTGAGCGCCAAAAGTGGCGCTTTGCAAGAGTCTACGGGTACGTTGTGGCATGTGTTTTCTTTTTCCACTTTGCCGTCAATATCGGAATGACCATCGGATTATTCCCGGTAATAGGGATACCGCTTCCCTTATTCAGCTACGGAGGTTCATCCCTCTTTGGCTTTACGCTATTACTTTTCGTTTTATTAAAGCTTGACGCTCACCGAATGCAAGTTTTGGTGAGGTAGAATTAGTACCTTTTTTCAATGACCTCTAAAAACTCCATAACCTCTTCGGAGTCATAATCCCAGTTAGGAAAGTTCTCTTTTAGGTAGCCGGTAGCATCATAAAATTTGTCCAATTCTTCTAGGTCATCTAAAACACCGGAAAAGGCCTCATCATTTCCATCAAATAACATGTTTATAAACATGAATCTTTGGTTAATACTGAGACTATCCCTAAGACTCTCAACCTTTTTCTTTTCGTGAATTTCAGCTATTGTGGTTTTGGAAGTATCACTCAATTCATCATGTAAAGTTTTTTGAGTGTCAACACTCTGCTCAAAATTATCTTGAATTGGCTCTGTAGGACCATCTTCTTCTATACTATTCGACTTTTCGGGATCTTCATTTACAAAATGGATCTGGTCTTGAGGGTCCTCATCAAGATATAGGTCATTGACTTGCAAGGGTACCGCCTCCGTAAATTCCTTTAAGTAGTTTTCAATATCCTCAGGGCCTTCATTAATTTTTGCAAAAACGTCGTCCATAAGTTCAGGAAGGTTTGAGCCATTTAATTCCTCTACATCTTTTGCCTGCATCTGATCCAGAAGAAGACTTATAATGTTTTTATTAATCTTTACATATTTTGCGATATGATCCAGGTTCGTTCTACTTAGCGATTCGTCGTTCCGCTCAACAATATGAATGTAAAAGTCATAGGGTGAGAAAATAAGAAGAATAGTTTCTTCTACAGCTTGAATGAACAAATCATAAAATGCGTCTTTCGAGATCGATATATTCCGGCTTAATATATTCATGAAGTTGGTCAGCGCGTCACTAACCTCGACGTTAGAGTAATCAAAGTAGGGGCTCTTCAGTCGAACAGTCTCCTTTTGCCATTCTCTGAATAAATTTTTAATAACAAATAAATTGATCTGACGGATGGGCTGAACTTCTAGTAGCTGCTCCCCGGTGATTTTTTCGTTGCTTTCGAAGAATTTGGATAACGCTTTTTCAGCAAAGCGAGAACTGTAATTTTTAATACCTTCGCGATTAAGTTTATTTTCCATTAAAGCAGTAACGATCAGTTTTTTAATCTGTTTTATGAACAGATTAAAGTTAGGAATTATGCCAGATATCGTTATCAAAAATATGAACGAGCTTGAGCTCCAAGTCGCCCGGACCAACACTACTGTGTTACATGTTTTTCATGAGAACCACGTAGATTGGATGCATGCCTGTGGTATGAAGGGAAGGTGCACGACCTGCAAGTTTAAAATTGTCTCAGGCTCGGAGTGTCTAGCTCAACCTACACCAGCCGAAAACCGATTTATTAAATTAGGCCAACTTAGGGACAGAGAACGCCTGGCCTGTCAGGCAAACCTTTTGAGTGGAACTCTTAATATCGAAGTCCCTGACACATGTAAGCTTCCTCACGTAGATTACAGTTATTGAAATTATGTATGCTGTAATTTCTATTTTTGAAGAATGTTTGTTGAGCCAAATTTCGGGAAGTCGAAAAAAACGGGATGGGTTGAAGTGGTTTGCGGCTGTATGTTTTCCGGAAAAACAGAGGAACTTATCAGACGTTTAAATCGCGCAATTATTGCTAATCAACGCGTAGAAATCTTTAAGCCTACCGTTGATACAAGATACCATAAAACGGATGTGGTATCGCATAACGATACATCCATACGTTCTACCCCTGTTGATTTTCCTAGTGACATTCTACTGTTGGCCGGAGAATGCGATGTGGTAGGTATTGACGAAGCACAATTCTTCGATGATAGCATCGTTGAAGTGTGTAACAAATTAGCAAACAGCGGTAAAAGGGTGGTGGTGGCCGGTCTTGATATGGATTTTGAAGGGAAGCCTTTTGGGCCTATACCTTATTTGTTGGCTACGGCAGAATTTGTTACGAAAGTTCATGCTATTTGTGCACAAACTGGGGAATTGGCTTCCTTTTCTTATCGACTTTCAGAAAATGATAAAACAGTTCTTGTTGGTGAGAAACAAGAGTATGAGGCCAGAAGTAGGGAAAGCTTTACGGATGGAATGAAAAACAGACAGAAGAAGTGAGGCGAACTTTGGCCCTATTATTACTATTGGCTTCATCAAGCCTCAATGCACAGGAAATCCCGATAGGAACCTGGCGTACTCATTTTTCATATAACCAAGTGAGGCTTGTAGAGGTTGCTAATAACGCGATTTACGCAGCCTCATCATCTGGCCTATTTATCTACTCTTTGGACGATAATAGTATCATGACGGTGACGAACCTAAATGGGTTGCAGGAGCTAGATATTTCAGCTTTGTATTATAATTCTGCTCAGTCAACGCTTTTAATTGGATATGAAAGCGGGAATCTGGATGTCATACATGGTAATGAGATAATTAATATTGATCTGACCACAGATTCTCAAGTACAAGGTTCAAAATCTATAAATAATATAATAAGTGAAGGGCGCTTTACTTATTTGTTTACCGACTTTGGCCTCCTAAAAATGGATTCGGAGAATTTTGCAGTTTCTGAAACCATTAGAGAAATAGGTATGAACAATAGTTCTATAGTGGTAAATCAAGGGGCAATTCGAAACGACTCCTTATTTCTAGCTACTGAGGAAGGCATTTATGCCACCAATATTGTAACCAATATAAACTTGGCAGATCCGTCAGTATGGAACATATTCGACGAGCCGGATGGATTGTTTATCGGAGAATTCCAGTTTATTGTAAATCTTCAAAATGATTTGATTGCTGGGTCTACGGGTATGGGTATCTATCGCTACGGTGATACATGGTCGGCAGAAAGCGTCTTAATAGATGAAAGCTTTTTGAGAGCTAGAGTCATAGATGCCCGAATTTCGGTGGTTACGGAATTAGCCGTTTTTCAACTTGATAGCGATTTAAATTCAACGGAGATAATAGACGAGATGATTACAACGCCTTTAGATGCACTTACTTTAGGTTCAACCATCTACGTTGGTGATGAAGCGAACGGACTTCTAAAGATTGAGGGTGGAGGCTCTGAATCTATACTTCCTTCAGGTCCTATTTCCAATTCTATTTTCAAGCTCACTGTTCAATCCAATGGAATCTATGGCTTTGCCGGTGGTTTTAGTAATAGTGTTACACCGGCTCGGCGCGAAGGCGCTTTTTATATATTTAATGAAAGCCAATGGAATAGTGTGTCAAGCGGGCAAACCATTGACTTTGAGGATGCGGTAGACGGAGTTTATCAAAGTTCTCAAAGCAGAACGGTTATAGCACTCGCCGGGGAAGGTTTACTAATTATTAATGACGACAATACTTCGGAGATCATTGATGACACATCTACAGGGTCAACTTTAGTTAATATTGACTCGAGTGACAAAGGTGTAATAATACCATCTCTTTATGAGGATTCAGATGGCATCTGGGTACTCAACTACAATGCCGTGACTCCACTACATTTATTTTCGGCAGAGACTTGGTCAGCCTTTTCACTGATCGATCGTCAGGTTTATCAAATTGTGGGGGATAACCGTCACTTGTATATGATTAGTAATCAAGGAGTTGTGGTTTTTGAAAAAAGCACTGGCAATAGCAGGCTATTAACAGATGATCCTGGGTTTGGAGGATTAGCAAGTGATAATGTTAATTCAATTGCGGTGGATCGAGAAGGTTTGGTTTGGGTCGGTACTGATGAAGGAGTATCGGTTTTCTCCAATCCCTCGGCATTAATGGAGGGAGACGTAGATGCCGTTGAACCCATTTTTGAGAACAGGCCACTACTCAGAGATGAGAATATCACAGCCATTGCAGTGGACGGTGGGGATAGGAAATGGATAGGAACAAATTCAGGCATTTGGCTTTTTGATGCTCAGGCAGATCGACAGCTTTTGAATTTTACGGTAGATAATAGTCCACTTTCCAGCAATGAAATTTTGGATATTGCTGTTGATCCTAATTCCGGTGAAGTGTTCTTCGCCACCCCATTTGGTATTGTTTCTTACCGAGAAGGCGCTACCCGAGCGTCGAATGTTCATCAGAACGTGAAAGTATTTCCAAACCCTATTACCGCAGATTTTGTGGGTACTGTAGGCATCTCTGGGCTGGCTGAGGACGCACAGGTTAAGATTACCGATGCCAGCGGCAAACTGATCTGGCAAACCCGGGCCGCTGGTGGGACGGCAACTTGGAACGCTCGTGACTATAATGGTAATAGGGCATCTTCAGGTGTTTACTTCATATTTAGCTCAGACGATGAGGGAGAAGAGACCTTTATTGGCAAAATAGCTGTAGTAAACTAGTCCGTTAATGCTTGTAAAAACCAGAGGCCTTGTATTTAAGAACTTCAAGTACCGCGATACCTCTATAATAGTTAAAATGCTCACAGAGCAACTGGGTATCCAAACCTATATAGTCAATGGAGTGCGCAGTAAAAAAGCCAATACCAAGATAGCCCTTTACCAGCCCTTAACATTTCTGGACCTGGTAGTATACTCCAAACCCAATGCGGAAATACATCGAATTTCTGAAGTCAAATGTTTAGAGCCATTTCTTTCGATACCGTATAACATAAAGAAGTCGGCTATAGCAGTCTTCTTAGCAGAAATACTTTATAAGTGCATTAAGGAAGAGGAACGTTGCTCACCATTATTCAATTTTATACATGATTCAATTTTTAATCTGGATGCATTAACAGATCAGTTTGAAGACTTTCATCTCCAGTTCTTATTTAAACTTTCTGACTACTTGGGATTTGGCATGAGGGATTCTTCTTCTATTTTAGATATCGAAGTCACTCAAATTTTAGAGTCTCCCTATACTAAATCATTGAGGTTTAATAGAAGTCAGAGAAAAGCTACACTGATATATATAGTAGACTTTTATAAGACCTACATTGATGGTTTTGGAAACTTGAAGTCGCTTGATGTTTTGAGATCGGTTTTTTAATTTCAATAGTACTTAAACCATCACACAGTGAAATTCAGTTTAATACACAACTTTATTTTCATTGGAGTTCTTTTTGCCATTGTGCTCCTATGGGCATTACTGAGTACGAAGAAGTATAGAAATAAAGCTACTGTCTTTTTGTGCGTCTTTTTAGTTTCTCTGAGCGCAAGTAATCTTTACTATCTCTTTGCGGATCTGGAAGGGTCGCGTTTGTTCGGTTCACAGGATATGCTACCCATGTCACTTACGACACTTATAATAATATCTGCGTATGGGTACATAATGCTTTTGTTAGGGAAGTACAATCATCTGGTTAAATATAAATTGGCCTTAATTCTGCCGATTATTCTGCAGTCTGTTACAAACGCTACGATACTTTTTGGTTTACTTTCAAAAGGGTGGTGGTTTGAAGCGGTAAGTGACTACATTTTGCCCACATTACTGGCGCAAGAAATAGCCGCCATTGTACTAGCGCTACTCTTGGGCCTACGGATTATGCTCTTGTTAAAAGACTTATCACAGTCCCGGGGAACAAA
>JBCCOE010000147.1:0-7969 GCA_039025475.1 Bacteroidota bacterium
GTAAAATGGAATTAACGAATAGAAATGCGACTAATAGAAATTGACCTGCTCTCATTATTTTGAAACTTTGTAAGATATCCTAAAGATATTCAAATGATCTAAAAACATTGGTTAATTTATGCTGTATAGAAGTGCGGTGAGTCAATAGGTTCTATAATTTTTTAAATGGCTTTTAACTATCAATACCGCCTCGAAAGTTTAAGAAAAACGTTTCAAATTGTACGTGATGATTGAATTAATTAAAAATAAACAACTAATTCAAAATCAGTTATTTATAAATAATGAATGGCTTGATGCTGAATCTGGAAATACTTTTAGAGTAAAGAATCCATTTGATCAATCTGAGCTTACGGAAGTTTCTGACGGTGGGCCTGCTGATACCCAGGCTGCAATTGAAGCTGCTTCCAACGCCCTTGGATTGTGGAAAATACTCACTGCCGGAGAACGATCAGCAATACTTCGAAAATGGTTTAATCTTATAATTAAGAACCAGGAGGACCTAGCCACCTTACTCACACTGGAACAAGGTAAACCTTTGATGGAATCAAGAGGTGAGATAGCCTATGGCGCTTCATTTATTGAGTGGTTTGCCGAAGAAGCTAAGCGTGTCTATGGGGATACCATTCCCGGTCATCAGGAGAATAAAAGAATAATAGTTCTCAAACAACCGGTAGGTGTTGTGGCCGCACTTACACCATGGAACTTTCCAAATGCTATGATCACACGTAAAGTAGCGCCTGCACTGGCAGTTGGATGCTCGGTGGTAATCAAACCGGCAGAAGATACACCACTTTCAGCGCTTGCGCTTGCACAACTGGCTAAAGAGGCGGGGTTTCCTAAGGGTGTGATTAATATTGTGCCTACGAGCAACCCGAGTGAAGTTGGTGAGGTACTAACGTCATCCCCAAAAGTGAAAAAGCTTTCATTGACTCCAATTCTTGACTGTGGTAGCTATCTCTATCATAATTTCTTCCTGGGAGCGTCCCGTACTTTTTAACACTTTGAAGGAATGATCACCACCTTCGATTTCATAGAGGGTGGTCTTTGAACCTAGTTTTTTTAGCAAGGGTTTAAGGAGAGTCAGGTAGGCCAATTTATCACGAGTGCCTTGAAGAAATAGGGTGGGCACGGCTACATCATGCAGGTGCGCTCCTCGTTCTGAGCCGGCTTGCCGGGTGCATGCAGTGGAAATCCCAGGAAAACCAGACCTTTCACCCCTTCTAAAGGTTCACGAGCTGCAGCCTGTGAGGTCATACGTCCACCATATGATTTGCCACCGGCCAAGATGGGTAGATCTTCGGCCAAATCATTGGCCAGTTTAACCGCAGACCGCACAGTAGCCTGGGAGATAGCAGGTGCGTTGGGGCTGCGCTGTCCTTTTTCCATGTAGGGAAAGTTATACCGTAATGTGGCAATACCGACTTCTGCGAACTGCAGAGCCATAGCCTCAATGAAAGGGTGTTCCATTCCTGCACCTGCACCATGGCCGAATACATAGAGGCAAACGGCATTTTGCGGCCTAATCAAAAGTGCGCTTACGTTGCCACTGCTTTCTGTAGCTTGGAATTGAAGGTTTTGAGCTTGTACCATGGTATAAATTTAATCGGCATCAGGATTAATCCAAAGATGACTAAACCAGTGCCACCTGCCTTCATCATCTGGCACCGTTACGGTATGTAGTGTTCTTCTACGCTTAGCAATAGACGATTTTGACCTCAGAGTTAGCGTAGCAGTACCGTCCTCTTTCAACACCTGATTAATTGTGCACGCTGATCCTTGAATAAAGCATTGCAGTTGCTCAATCCGTAGTCCTTCTAATGCAAAGTTTAACTCCAGACCAGGTGTACTTTCGCCCTCAGTCAATATAAACGACTCTGGAATTGTGGTGTTTAGTCGTAATGCTTTGGTCTCAGCTTTCATTGAAAACTGGTCCAAAGCGGCATAGCTTTCCGACATAGGAAACCGGGGACATTGCATAAGATCTGTTCCATTATAAATAACACCTGAATTTTGTGCTGCTGCGGCTTTGAATCCAATGCTTTCAATGATGGCTTTCATTTTGGGATCCAGTTCGCCATAGGGGTAAGCAAATGTTTCAGGCGCCTGACCAATGTTATCCTTGATCAGTTTTTGTGTTTGTTTGACTTCTGCTTCAAACACCTGGTATCTTTTTGTTTCTGGCTGGTTTAAAAAGTAGGCATGCGAATGGGTATGGTTACCTATTTCGATTCCCTGATCATGTGCTTCCTTGATTTTTTTCCATCCCATATAATCTCCACCACCTACTGTTTGAGTATTAATGAAAAGCGTAGCTGGGAAATCATATTTTTTTAATAACGGGACAGCATTTTCATAAAAGCTTCGGAAGCCATCATCAACGGTTAGAACAGCTACTTAAATACCTGAGGTGTGCTTCAAAATCAGCTAATGAAATATTTGTAGAAAGGTAGCGGCTATCTCCAAAGCGATGGTACAGGAAACAAACCACTTCCTTTCTGTCATCCAGGACGGTAGGTTCACTGGTTTCGGTATTGTTTCCAACCTTGGCGGTGCATCCCAATAGAAGTATAAAAACAGCCAGCAATACCGGTTTTTCCATAACAAATTTCTTCCCAAGTAAAACCCAACTCTACTCTTATTCCAGAACGACATCAGATATGGAAGTACCTGATTAGGGAAATTAATCCCTTTAAACTACTAATGGACAGTAAAAACTCAATTGAATACCTGACGAATGACAGGTTTTATATATGATGGGCATTCTACATTTATCCATGATGACTTAGCTCATTATTTTGTTCATGTATCACTATACCTCCATAAACTATGCAAGTCTTTGACGAGAAACACATAAAAAATATTGTGCTGTTAGGCAGTCCTAAGTCCGGCAAAACCACACTGGCAGAAACCATGCTTTTTGAAGCCGGACTGATCAACCGCAGAGGCACAGTCGAAAACAAAAACACCGTGTCCGATTGGCATGAGATCGAGCACGAAAGAGAAAGTTCAGTATACGCCACTTTGCTACACACAGAGTGGCGTAACTATAAGATCAATATCATAGATACTCCGGGCCTGGATGATTTTGTCGGGGAACTGGCTTCAGCGGTACGGGTGGCGGATACCTGCGTATTCGTAATCAATACGCAACATGGAGTAGAAGTAGGAACTGAGCTCACTTGGAACTACGTGGACCAATTTAGAAAGCCTACTTTGTTTGCATTTAATCAATTGGATCACCCTAAGTCTGATTTTGAAGCCACAGTAGAGTCAGTTAAGGACCAATTTGGTTCGGCAGTTACCGTTATGCAATACCCGGTCAATGAAGGTGAAGGTTTTAATGGCATCATCGACTTGCTCAAAATGAAGTACTACAAGTTTGGACCGGAAGGCGGGAAGCCGGAGAAACTTTCAATTCCTGACAGTGAAATGGAAAAAGCAAATCAATTGCACAATGAGCTGGTAGAAAAGGCTGCCGAAAATGACGAAGGGTTAATGGAGATGTATTTTGAGAAGGGTACGTTAAATGAGAACGAAATGCGCCAAGGATTAAAAATTGGCATGCGTAATCACGAGGTGTTCCCAATATTTTGTGTGTCTGCTAAAAATGACATGGGCAGCGGCCGTATGATGGGTTTTATTGATAACGTGGCCCCGTCATCCGTAGATATCCAACCTGAACGCTTAGAAGATGGTAAAGAATTACCGCATGTTCTTGACGGCCCCGAAGTGCTTTTTGTCTATAAAACAGCTATTGAGCCAAACTTGGGTAAGATGTCGTTTTTCAAAGTAATATCAGGACAGGTGAATGCTGGCGATGAATTAATTAATCACCAAACAGGTGAAACGGAGCGTATCAATCAGCTTTTTATTGTAGACGGCCATAAGCGAAACCCTATCAACAAGCTGGTGGTTGGAGATTTGGGGATGTCACTCAAGCTTAAGTCTACAGAAACTAATCATACTTTATGCGGCAAAAACATTAATGTAGGCGTACAACCCATTGAATTTCCTGAGCCTAAGATGCAGATGGCGATTATAGCTAATAACAACTCCGATGATGAAAAACTTGGTGAGGTATTGCAGAAGATCCACCAGGAGAACCCTACCGTTACCTACGAGTTTTCGTCTGAACTGAAGCAGTTACTTATCTCTACGCAAGGCGAACTACATTTGGCCATGGTCAAGTGGATTATAGATAACATTTACCACTTGCAGGTGGAGTTTGTAAAGCCAAAGATTCCCTATCGTGAAACTATTCAACAGACCGTGGATACATCATATCGCCATAAAAAGCAGTCTGGTGGTGCAGGGCAGTTTGGTGAGGTGAATATGAAGGTAGAACCTTATTATGAGGGCATGCCCGAACCTACAGGTGTCAGCATCCGAAATAAAGAGGAAATTGACTTACCCTGGGGCGGTAAGCTTGTTTTTTATAATTGTATTGTTGGTGGTGTTATTGACACTAGATTTTTGCCATCCATTTTAAAGGGTGTAATGGAAAAAATGAAAGAGGGTCCACTTACCGGCTCTTATGTACGAGACGTTCGGGTTATTGTCTATGACGGTAAGATGCATGCTGTAGACTCTAACGACATTGCCTTTAAAATCGCCGGTATGCGAGCGTTTAAGCAAGCCTTTATCCAGGCGGATCCAAAAATTCTAGAGCCTGTCGGTGAAATAGATATTTTAGTGCCCGAAGAACTTATGGGAGATGTGATGACCGATCTGCAAACCCGGAGATCGACAATTACCGGTATTGAAACACAAGGACAATATCAGTTAATTAAAGCAAAAACTCCTATGGCTGAGCTTGACCGATATACCACGTCATTACGCTCATTGACGCAGGGAAGGGCAAGTTTCAAAAAAAGGTTTACAGAGTACGCTCCTGTACCGGCCAATATTCAGGAGCAATTGATCAAAGAGCATAGCCAAATGGAAAATTGATTTTCATGACGTCAATGTAAGGAGGCCAGTATACTACGGCTATACAAACAACATCGAAACTAAAGGATCGACTAATGCGCTTGATGAGCTCATTTCACCACGTTTTTGCTTAGCTACCGCCCTTGGTAGTATTCTTATTAAAGCAGAAGATTGGCAGAATTGAGCTATACAAATAAGGCGGGATAGGGGTATTAACAAGTTGATTCCCGATAAATTTTGTCGTTTATTGCCGTCTTATGTCTGAAAGTAGAATTAACGAGCTATTCAGTCGGTTAGCTGAATTGATGGACCGACAAAATAGTATTTCTCAGGAGTTGATACAACTACGTGGTGAAATTAAAGCGCTGAAGGATTCACCGCAGGAACAGGAAGCAGAACCTCAAAATCCTGAACCTGAAGTAAGACCCGTAGCGGCATTCAAGGCCATGGCTAAGGCTAGTGAAGCCGCAAGTGTTCGTCCAAAACAAAAGCCATCAGTCCTGGCTAAGAACTGGGAGAAGTTTATTGGTGAAAACCTCATCAATAAAATTGGTATCGCCATAATCGTGTTAGGTGTAGGTATCGGAGCGAAGTACGCCATAGATAATGACCTCATCAACCCACTTACCAGGATTATATTAGGATATCTTTCAGGTCTGGTCTTAGTAGCGTTTGCCATCAAACTCAAAGATAAATATGAAAATTTCAGTGCGGTACTTTTAAGTGGGGCTATTGCCATCCTCTACTTTATCTCCTATGCGGCTTACGATTTCTATGGCCTAATTCCCCAGCCACTGGCGTTTGCCTTGATGCTAGTGTTTACCGTGTTTGCGGTATTATCAGCCTTAAAATATAATATTCATGTCATTGCACATATAGGGTTAGTAGGCGCTTACGCGGTTCCGTTCCTGTTAAGCACTGGCAGTGGTAATATTATTGTCCTTTTGAGCTATATGACCATTATAAATAGTGGTATTTTATTTATAGCCTTTAAAAAAGACTGGGAAAAACTTTATTATGCCGCTTTCTCACTCACGTGGTTGATTCTTTTGATTTGGACGACTCGCGATTATCGGGCTGAGGAGTTTTTAGCAGTCGGCCTCATATTCAGCGCTATTTTCTTTCTTATTTTCTATACTATCTTACTGGCGTATAAGGTAGTTAAGAGCCAGAAGTTTAAAATTAATGACATTATTCTGTTACTGCTTAACTCTTTTATCTTCTTCTCATTCGGTTATTACTTCCTGGAGAGCCATGCCATCGGAAGTCAGTTACTTGGCGTTTTTGCTTTGGCCAATGCCGCCATACACTTCGTTGTAGGGTTTATGCTTTATAAAAGAGAACTAGCCGATAAGAACCTGTTTTATTTTGTAGCAGGACTGGTTATCGTATTTGTTACTATTACCATACCCGTTCAGCTAGACGGTAGCTGGGTGACCCTCCTCTGGGCTGGCGAGGCAGCGCTGCTTTTCTGGATCGGTCGCACTAAGGATGAGCCGGTTTATGAAAAACTATCTTATGTCCTCATGATCATTGGCTTTTTTAGCTTACTGCAAGACTGGGAAGAAAATACCATTCATACCTATATTGAATCTGATCAGGTTTTAATGACGCCTTTCTTAAACATTGGGTTCTTGTCTTCTCTACTTGTAACTCTTTCTTTCGGATTCATTAATTACATAAATCTAAAAAAGGACTTCGGCTCAGCTTTAAAAGAAGGTCATCTGTTGGGAAAAATAGCCGTTTATGCGCTGCCAACTCTATTCTTGATAACTCTATTTAATACTTTTCGTCTTGAACTGGCTAATTATTGGGCCCTTCGTTTTTTGGAATCTACAATACCGGATCTAAATGGTGAACAGCGGAACTACGATTTACTCACTATGGGTAACATCTGGAATATTTGTTATACCCTATTGTTCTTCTCGTTGCTGCTTTTCTACAATGTCAAAAATATCAAGCATCCTGTTTTAGCTGCGGCAGGCTTAATTATAGGTGGGCTCGCAGTCCTCAGCTATTTGACTTCAGGTTTGTATCTGCTCAGCGAATTAAGAGAGAGCTACCTAATCCAAAACCTGTCTCAGTTTTATAACCGGGGTTGGTTTCATCTGGGTATTAGGTATGTTTCCCTTATTTTTCCAGCCATGCTGCTAATAGCTGGTTACCGGCAGATAAAGCAAGGTTTAGTTAAGATAAATCTTGAAACGCCCTTTGAGTTGCTTGTTGCCGTTACTGTTCTATGGGTGTTAAGTAGTGAACTGCTCAACTTGATGGATCTTTATGGTAAGGCAAATTCTTATCGTTTAAGTCTGAGTATTTTTTGGGGTGTCTATTCCATAGCTTTAATAGCTCTGGGGATTTGGAAAAAACGAAAACACCTTCGGATTGCGGCTATATCATTGTTTGGATTAACACTGCTTAAATTGTTTTTCTTTGACATTGCCGACCTTAATACCATTTCCAAGACTATTGTTTTTGTGTGCTTGGGTGTCTTCCTCTTGATCATCTCATTTCTATATAATAAATACAAACATTTGATTTTTGAAGAGAATGAGAAATAGAATCCTTGTTATAATCTGCTTACTGTTGGTTACTATCGGCGGCGCTAAGGCTCAGTTTGGGGATTATAGCTACAAAAGGTCAATTAACGGTATTACAGACCAATGGCATAGTTTGGATCTTCCTGATAACATCTATGAAAAAGTATCTCCAAAGTTGGTTGATATCCGGATCATCGAAGTTAATGGTGTTGATACACTTGAAGTACCCTACATAGTAAAAAAGGCGAACAGAAGACGTGAAGAAGTTAATTTTGATGTAATCAATCAAACAACGAGTGTTGATGGATTTTATTATACGTTTAAGGTCGATCCAAATGCATCTATTGATAAGATAAGTATTGACCTGGGCCAGGAAAACTTTGATTTCAAAGTAGCTTTAGAAGGCAGCCAGGATCAAAAGGAGTGGTTTACTATTTTAGAAGACTATCGCATCGTCTCCATCAAAAACAGTCTGACTGATTACCAATTTACAACTCTAA
>JBCCOE010000148.1:0-7872 GCA_039025475.1 Bacteroidota bacterium
AGGGTGGCCGACAAAATCTTACGCCACAGTAAGGCTTTGGGAGGAATTGACCGGTTCACGTTTAACATGGATAATCCGATTTTAAACCATAAAGACTTTTTGGATTGTATTAAGCTTATCGGTGAGGAAGTCATACCGCGAATAAAGGAAAGGCACTTGTAGTTTTATATTTATGAAGAAGATTAAAGTCCGCAAAGGTGAAGTAATACAGCGCGTAGGAGGAAGCAACAAGTACGTATTTTTCGTAGAGTCCGGATTGCTTCGTAGCTATTCCGTGGATAGAAATGGAAAAGAAAACATCTTTATGTTTGCGCCCGAAGGTTGGGTCATTGCGGATACCCATCCAGAGGATAAACCTTCTACCGTATTTATCGATGCCATAGAAGACTCAACGGTTATTGCCTACATGAAAAACGTGGAAGAGGAAAAGAAAAATGTAGATAAATTAATGAAGAGACTTCCGGTATTACAAGATCGAATTATCAGACTTCTTTCCACAAACGCTATCGAGCGCTATGAACATTTTGTTAAGACCCACCCTGATCTTTTACAAAGGGTGTCACAAAAGATGATTGCTTCCTACCTGGGAATTAACCCGGAAACTTTAAGTGCAGCCAAAAAACAACAATTCGAGCGATTGAAGAAAAAAAGTAAGACCATGAAAAAGAGTTTTCTTATGAATTCATAATCCTAATAACGTTTCTTTATTCGACTATTGTAAAGGTGCATTTCAAATTGCCTCGGTTCCAATCAGATGTGATATCTAACTCAAAATACATTATATGTCAAAACAAGAATTGTAGATTGGGCGCGAAACATTTTTTTTAAGTCATTCCAGAATGAAATGGAGGAATCTTTGCCATTCAGAAAGTAACCGCCGGATTTTCCAAATGGCAAAGATGTCTTCACTCTGTTACGACATGACTTATTAAGTAAAAGGCAATCACGACAACCCGATGGCTATCGGGTGAAATACACCCCTATTGCAAAGAAAGTAATTCATATGTATCAGGAAATCTTAGTATTTGGTGCCTCAAATAGCCAGAAATCGGTTAATAGTCAGTTTGCGCAATTTGCCGCAGAAAAGCTGAATAATGTGAACCTTAATATTGTTCGACTTAATGACTTTGAGCTACCTATTTATTCAATTGATCTCGAAAATGAATCAGGAATCCCCGAAAATGCCAGCAAGTTTTTTGATTTAATAAAAAAGTCAGACGGTATTGTGGCATCATTCGCGGAACACAATGGCTTATATACAAGTGCCTTTAAAAATCTATGGGATTGGATGTCGAGAATACCCATGGAAAAGAAGTTTAATCTATGGCAAGGTAAGCCCATCCTGTTACTTTCGGCCAGTCCGAGTTCGAGACCTAAGAATAATGTCGTGAGGGTTTCAAAAGAATTGTTCCCACATTTTGGTGCAAATATTATCGCCACTTTCTATTTACATTCATTCCACCAAAATTTCGGAGACCATGGGATTACGAATAAAACCCTGGAAGTGGAATTTAATAGGCAGGTTGAGATTTTTCAAAAGCATCTCAATACTTCATAAGTCCTTACCAATAAACAGAACCATTTAAAAATAGCGGTTTGGCCTTATCATTCCCTTTTTTCACTAATCCAGGAAAAAATAAAAAAAATACGCGTAAATAAAAGGCATATACTCGCTCCAAGTACAATGCAGCGCCCTCCAAAAAGCCGTAAAAATCATCAACAACACTATGATTAGGCATTAGGGTGGTATCCCCCCTTTCTCCGCCAAGGTGCCACTTACCATAAACCGCGGTGGCATATCCCAATGGTTTCAGATATTCTGACAGCAGCTTTCCTTAAGGAGGAACCCCACTTCGGTCGTGTCATTGATTTTACAGGGCGATGGATTGCCTTCACTGCCAAACCTCTGCTGGTACCTTCCCGTAAAGTAGGCCTGCTCTCGTAGGCCCGCAGACTGACGCCGTTACAAAGCCTCGGGTAAAGATCACGCCCTCACTCGCTAGCTGATCTATATGAGGAGTTCTTACAGAATCATTCCAGTTTGCGAAGGATCTTACTAAGCTTAAGTGACCGTTTGAAGCTTAGTAAGATCCTTCCTTCTGGTGAATAACTTGAAATGTTGGTTTTTTCTACCTTTGGAGACAGCTTAAATCAAAGTCTTGAAATCAATAATCAGGATTTTGTTCAATATTCGGGTTAGCGTCTATTTCATTTTGAAGTAGTGGAAATAACCTGTGAAAATTTTGAGCCGCGACACCCCTCGCCTGAGCATTGGAAACGAACTTATTATGCCGGATTAGGACTTCTCGCTCTTTGGACTCAAACCAAAATTCCCACAGCCGCTCTTGCAAAATATGATCCCTCAACTCCTGGGCAAAAGCAAAACCAGCTAAACTCAAAGACGCTACACCTGCCCGTGTTCGTACCTCATTGATAAGATCCATACTCTCCTGATTAGGCCCGTTGATCTCATTTAGAGCCTCAGCCCGGGCCTTGAGCTGTCGGATTACTACACACTGTGGTTATGCCAAAAGCTGACGTATTTCTTTATAACAGTGTTCTCGGTAAGCACGCTGCTTTTTCAGCTTTTCCCAAGTGCGTCTTGTTTTGGTGCATACCAGCGTGTGTGGAGAACCCTTCCTCTCGGTGACGTGATTCATATCGAGATTGTGCCTTTCAATCAACTGGTGCAGGTACTGCCTACGCTCCTTATTGACCCTAAAGCGGTGGACCTTAGCTTCAGGATGAAGCAGAAATGCCTGAAGTTCTTCGCAGTCTGCCCGCGAACAGGGTAATTTTACATTTTGTACCCAATCCCTTGGTTCCACCAATGGTGTGGCGAGGTGTTCTTTCAATAACTTGCTGACCTTAGATGCCAGATCATCAAAAATGAAAGGGTCGTATATAGATTTTTGTTCTTCCGGCATCTCTACTAAAAATGGCAGAACTACCCGGTCTAAACTCCATTTATCTTCTTTTTGAAGCACATGATCAAAAAAGTCAGCCGCTCGATCTGCAATTTTCAGCCAGGATGCCGATTGCACTATTCCGACCAAGGTATTTTTTCGGGAAGCTGTCTTTGAATAAGCATAGCTATTCCTGTCTTTGGCAGATTTGTATTCCCGTATGTGCATAATTACCTCACTGAAAAATTGTTGGCAAAACTGTTCTCGTTCTCTGGTCTTGTCCCCGAGGCATAAGGCCTTTAATAGAAGACTTAACGACTCGCTTTGGTCTTCTTCCAGGTGTTTTGGTATATTTAGCAGCTCAGCGATGATACTCCATCCCCATTTTACGCCTGCCGCAGCAAGATGCGGCCCTTCTTTTCCTGAGATCGTATAATACATAACCCCTTCGATGAATTTAGAGATAAGGCGAGGTTCGTCCAATTTCAAAAGCACCTCAAGCATTCCTTCTCGGAAAGAAAGGTTTTCATCCTGTATTGGGTAGTAGCGTTTTGGTTCCCAAAAGTCGATAATGACGGCCGCGAACGCTCTGCATTCTTGCTTGACACTTTCATCCTGGGTAGTAAGGTAACGATCAAAATACGCTCGCAGCGCTGAAACAGCGATTTTAGGTCCTTTTTCTGCCAGCATAACAAAGTGTCGTTCCTGAGGCCAGAGTATGACAGCGGCATGACGATAAACCTGGTCCAGGGAAGGGCCATAATTTCCCGCATAGCCTTCATATTCCTGTTGATAAGGCTCATAATCATGAAAATCAAACGGCTCAATGAATTCTTCATCTTCCAAGTAAAACCTACCGAACATCATTTCCTTTCCTTCAGGATCGATCCAATGTTCGATGTAAGCAGATTCATCGTAGACTTCCTCCATCTGGTAGGAAGAGGAGCTAACGTCATGGTCGCCGTAGTATCTTGAATCATAACCATCATCTTCAGGACTACCAGATTCCTCACGATGAATAAAGGCCAGGTAGATCATAAAATCAGCCTCACGCGCAGCTTTGATCATGAGTTCTCCCTTTGCGTAGTCAATGTTTTTGAGATTTTGAAAGGAAAGGTTTTTTTCGGTGTATTCATGATCTAGCGGAATAACAAACTTCTCCACAGAGGACCCGCGCAGTTGTTCCAGCCCTTTTATAAAATCCGGTAAGTACCGATGATTTTTAGGAGCTTCCATCAGTTGACTATCTCCTGAGAAGGTGAGGTTATAGATCAAGGTCAACCGGTATCCTTCGGTAACGGACTTTACCTCATGCTTGCAATCTGCGTAAAAAGCAGCATACTGAACGTAATATAGGTCTTCTTCCCTCTCAAAGCTAAAAGAGACCTTCTCGCCTTCATGGGTGATGGTAAAGTCACCACCCCGATGATGTGACGGAAGGGTAATGGTGAGCGTGGCAAACATCCGGTCTTCTTTTTCAGTATCCTGGTGAGGAAGAAAGAAACTACCTTTCTCATAGAGCAAGAGTTTATAAAAATGCGGGGTGATATTTTGGTTCACACCCAGGGCTTTACCAACTTCTAAGGTGATGTTATTCAGGACGTTCTTCCATGCTGGATTATGTACCGACACCTCTGAAGGGTTTAGTTCCCAGACGTTTCGAACAGTTAAATCTACGAGCGTATCCATTCCTTTGCCAAAAGGAGCATAGCTTGCCTGCTCTTTGATCTTTTCAGCTTGTTCTTTTTGGAGCGGGAACGCGAGGTCTCCTACAGCATTGATCCGTATTCCTGGTGCCATAAAGGGTACCTTTCCATAAACACAAAACGTACCGGGCCGGTCCACTTTTACTAATGCCTTTTTAAGTATTTCCATATCCTAATCCATGCAACATTTTTTGTACTTCTTGCCACTGCCACAAGGACAGGGATCGTTTCGGGAAGGTTTTTTTGCTTTGGTGATTGGCTGCTGTATCGGCGGGGGAAAAAACGGTGATTGCACCATATTGTCAAATGAGCTTTCACTGGAAAAACCAGGTCCATAGCTTTCTTCATAGAAAAGTTCCTCTTTTCTTTCCAGTTCATCCTTCCAGGAGGATGTCCGTTTCTGAAATAAAGGCAGGGTATCTCCGTCGTCCAGCATTACTTTTCCCTCCAGGATCAGAATGGCTTCTTCTACTTCTGTCATAACATACTGCTGCCACCGCTCACTCTCCGCAGGTTCAGACCCAAGGCGCAGGTTTTTTAATTTGGTTTTCAAGATCGGCAGCCCTTCCGTGATGCCTAGCTCGGCTACGGTTGAAGCCAATGACTCGTACCAGGGAAGGGATTCACGTTTCAATAGTGCAAGTAACCGGTCCTTGTATTTTTTGGCATCACCAAAATAAAAAGCATCAAAGAGATAAAAAATATAGGGTTTTGTACTTTTTTCTGCATCGCGCTCCATGGCTTCCAACACTTGCTCTACGGTTTTATCCGGATATTTTTGTGCCAGCTTGCCGATCAGTATCTGTCCCTGGTCAAATAGCCAGTCAGAATCATGGGCATTCGCCTCGTAGAGTTGGATCACAGGATCGATCATTTCTTCGCAGAGATGTTCCTCTGCAGCAAGGGCATACCAGAAAGGAGCGTAGATACGGTCTGCCCAATAGTATTGGTAGTTGGAATGATTTCTAAGTGCTTTCAATATTGAGGATGTAGCCGTTTCTGACCGGTCATTTTGCAGGTACTCAATCGCTGAAAACGGAATGCCTTGCGTGCAGCTATTAAGCATAGCCAAAGCGTCCTGCAACCGGGTAAACTCCTGTGGTGCTTCGGGAAGGTGTTGGAGGTTGTATGCATAACGGTCCTCCAAATGGGCAACTCCATATTTCCAATCAAAATACCATTCTATAGCTAAAGCTTGTAAAATCAGCCGCTCCGATTTCTCGTTATCGAAACCGAGGTTGCGCAGCCTCTCAAAAGCCTTAAATTCTTCTGATGCAGGTCTCTCAAGTTCTTCTTCTATCCAGTCTTTCATTTCTGAAAGCTCCTCATCGTCATTAAAGATATCTTCGGGACGGGTAAATCTGGTTAACCAATGGAATGTACTTTCGTATTCCTCATCTTCCTGGTTCAAACCCGCCATCGGATCATAGCTGTCATTTTTCTCTGACCTAACTACGGCCTCATCTGTTTCCGCATAAATCTTCCGCCATTGCTCAGCGTAATTTTTTAAATATTCGTTGGTGCGTTGGAGATTGAAGTAGTCAGTATCCCATTCTTTACCGAGCCACTGTAACACCTCCTCGTACTCCGGGTGATCTTGATCTGTCAAGATATCCAACATCCGTTGGTACTGCCAAATACCACCACAGTCTTCCTGGGGACAGGCGCCTTTTCCGGCAACGCAAACCGGATCATTCTCTTCTTCTTTCGGAAGGATATTTTCTAATTCAACTATGTGCTCCCAGTGATCTCCATAATCATACAAATACGTGAATTTAGATCCGGGTTTCGTGATCAAATCATTAAGAAGAGTATCTATGCTATCGCGTTGCGAAGGGTCTGAACCATCGTCGATCGCATGTTCAAAGTCATAAACCCGGGTCTTTTTTACATCGAACTCATAAAAATGGCTGTTTTCCCAGCCCATAGCTAGCTGAATGATATCATGCAGGTCGGAAAACGTAGTTTTTTCATCTACTTGTACTCTTCGCCAGATTTTAGGTTGGCTATCTCTAAGTTCAATCTTAAGCTGGTAGGTCTGCGCCACAAATCAAAATTAAATATTACTAATGACCGGGAAAAGATTTCTTGATTTGAAATCACTAGTGTAGTGATCAGTTATTAAGTATACTAGTTACTATTCAGCAATGAATAATTCTAAACTCTAAAAATATGGACATCATTCCTGGCGTTGGCCGTGGGCAGGGTTGGTGGAAGACCAGGAATCTGCGAAGTCGAGGAACGAAAACCGAGTACATTCGCAAAGAGAATGGTTCAAGATCAACGAGACAGCAGATTGCTGTTCTCGCACTGCCTTTCGCTTCTGGCAGACAGGAATGACGTTAAAAGGGGTTTTTTTCGCTTTTGATGGGTCGCTGAATAGTAACGTATACTGAGTTATTGAGGATAAGTGATTGAACGTCTAATTGTTTTATCAAGTAGTATACTTTCTTCAAGATCATTACACTAGCTAAAAGCATCCTTTAGATTCGCTAAAGGGCAGTTCTTAGTTACTCCCGCCAATTGGCGGGCGGGGGTAGTTTTCAGCATCGAAGAAAAATCTATCCCCGGTCGTTTGAAAGGCACTTTTTTCTTTTCTAAAAAATTTAGCCGGATGCCAGTAATTAACTTAAATATCTTATATCAATGGCGTTAACTTAAGTCCCATTTCCTCCTTTCTACTTCGTCAGCTCCTGATAGACGGGTCATCTTCCGGCAGGCTGGAAGCTCTGAAGCTCAAAAAAAATGGGAGGATATCAACCGAATGGAGCCCATTGAGCATCGTGTCATTGAGGCTAGTGTATTGATTCATTCGTCCGATCCGTCATCTAAAAAAATTACTGCTTCCTCAAATTAATTGAAACTTACGCTTAGCTATAATGCTAATAGGTTCTCAACAGGATGTAACAAAATTAGTATTAGCCCTACCGCCTGTAGAGATGGTGTAGAGGTGCAAAAATTTCTTTTTAAGAACATTATAAGGTACTTAGGCATTAGGAATTTATGTTTCCGGGGGACGAGACGTTTTTCCTTGTTTTTCGGGATCGACGGTTCGACACCTGCTTATCTAACAGAAATTCGCGTTTTCACCCGCAGAAAGTGAGAATTTTGAGTCGCGCATGAACCTTTCGGCCGATAAGATAGTGCACAAACTGCAGGTAAACTCATGTTTTATGTGAAACTAAGTTTAATGAACAAGAAAATCATCGTACTAGGGTTTTTACTGAACTCCGTGCTTGTTACCTATGGCCAATGGACAA
>JBCCOE010000149.1:0-7768 GCA_039025475.1 Bacteroidota bacterium
ATGCATAATCTCGCAATAGCTCTAAAATCAAAAGGCTTAGCCGTGACGGGTTCTGATGATGAAATCTACGAACCATCAAAGTCTAAATTGGCGAGTATAGGCCTCCTCCCTTCGCACATTGGCTGGAATGTAGATTTAATAACCCCAAGTCTGGATGCAATAGTAGTTGGCATGCACGCACGTCCGGATAACCCTGAGCTACTCAAAGCCCAGGAACTGGGTATTAAAGTCTTTTCATTTCCCGAGTTCATATATGATCAGTCACAAGATAAACAACGCATAGTGATTGCCGGTAGCCACGGAAAAACGACTATCACGGCCATGGTAATGCATGTGCTAAAATATTTTAACCGGAGCTTTGATTATGCAGTGGGTGCTACCATCAAAGGGTTTGAAAACACGGTGAAACTGAGTGACGCACCAATTATAATTATTGAAGGCGATGAGTACTTGTCATCACCAATTGATAAAACTCCGAAGTTCCATAAGTATCAGCACCATATTGGGCTTATCTCCGGAATATCCTGGGATCATATCAACGTGTTTCCTTCTGAAGATGAATATGTGAAGCAATTCGAGATTTTCGCGGATAGTACCCCAAAAGCAGGTTCGTTGATTTTCTGTGAAGAAGATCCTTTAACGTCAATGATTGGTAGTAAGGAACAGGAAGACGTTTACGCAATAAGTTATAAAACCCACTCTCACCTTATCGATAATGGCATTACATATCTAGTTAACGGCAAGGACAATTTTCCACTTAGGATATTTGGTAAACACAATTTACAAAATATCAATGGGGCTAAGGAGGTTGTTAAGAAAATTGGGATCACCGAAGACCAGTTCTACCAAGCCATAACAAGTTTTGAGGGGGCATCGAAGCGGCTGGAACGAATTGCTGAAAACGATCGATCTGCAGTATACAAAGACTATGCGCACGCACCTTCCAAGGTAAGGGCCTCCACCCTAGCACTGAGGGAGCAATATCCGGAGCGAGACTTAGTGGCGTGCCTGGAACTTCACACTTTTAGTAGTTTAACCAAGGACTTCCTTAAACAATATAAAGGGGCTATGAAGTTCTCATATAAACCCATCGTTTATTTTAATCCCGCTACTATTGCTCACAAGGGACTTGAACCGATAACTAATGATGATATACTAAATGCTTTCGATGAGCGCAGTTTAAAAGTATTCGACAACCGCGATAAGCTTTTAGAATACTTGAGAGATCAAAATTGGAAAGATAAAAATCTGGTAATGATGACTTCAGGAACATTTGATCATCTGGATTTGGACTCATTAAAATCAATTATACAATAAGTCTAAACTAGACCTATGCCCCTACACCTAAGAAATCCACTTACAATTTTTGACCTTGAAACCACTGGGACTAACGTAATATCCGATCGGATCGTAGAAATATCCGTGGTTAAGTTATTACCGAGTGGTGAGCAGATCGTAAAAACTCATAAGATCAACCCTACAATACCCATACCTTTGGAAACTAGCTTGATACACGGTATCTATGACAAGGATGTGAAAGACGCTCCTACCTTTAAGAGTATTGCTAAGAGCTTAGCAAAGTTTCTTGAAGGCTCGGATCTAGGTGGTTTCAATGTGCTCAAGTTTGACATTCCTTTATTGGTAGAAGAATTTCTAAGGGTAGGTGTAGAATTTGATGTTTCCAAAAGAAAAATTGTGGACGCGCAGAAAATCTTTCATATGATGGAGAAGAGAACTCTATCTGCTGCCTATCAATTTTATTGTGGAAAAACCTTAGAAGGAGCGCATAGTGCTGAGGCTGATACTCTAGCTACCGCTGCCGTTATTAAAGCCCAAGTGGAAAAATACAACGGCCAAGATGTACATGACAACCTCGGTAAAAAATTAGGAACGGTAACTGAAGAGGTAGATAGCTTGCATAAAATCAGTGCCTCGAACATGGTAGACCTTGCCGGGCGAATGATACTCAATAAGGATGGTGAGCCGGTATTCAATTTTGGAAAACACAGACATAAACTGGTAGTTGATGTATTGAGCCGGGAAAAAGGTTATTACGACTGGATGATGAAAGGCGATTTTCCGCAGGATACCAAAAGAAAACTCACCGAAATAAAACTAAAAAGCTTGTCGAAATTAGGTGGCTAATTAGAGTCCGTAATTTATGGGTTCTGTCATCTCATAGAATGACCTTGATCATATCCTAAAGTATATGTGGTTCGTATCCTTGCGAAAGGGACAGACTTCATATGAAAATTTGTACATCAGTTGTTTTGCTATACCAGCGAGATCTACTTTCTCTACAAAATAGCAAGCGTAGCGAACCAATTATTCGTACTGATACGAAAAAAGCCTGTTACACCGTAAGCGGATCAAAGTTTTATTCATATATAGTTAAAAATGTCAAAATACAGCGACGCACTTGGTGCGATAAAAAGTGGTGATAATGTCTTTATACATACTGCTGCCGCCGCGCCACAAGCTCTGGTGAAGGGCTTAATAGAACGCTCACCAGAACTGGAAAATGTAAACATTTATCACCTTCACACAGAAGGTGAAGCTCCCTACTGTGCCCCGGAATATGAAGGTATTTTTAACACCAACGCTTTTTTCATTGGTGCAAATGTTAGGCAGGCGATTCGGGAAAACCGGGCGAGCTATATCCCTATTTTTTTAAGTGAAATCCCTTCTTTATTCAGGGAGAAGATAATACCCCTTGACGTGGCACTGATTAGTCTATCCCCACCGGATAAGCATGGGTTTTGTTCACTAGGTGTTTCGATCGATGCCACTCTAGCAGCTGTGGAATGTTCTAAATTGGTCATTGCACAAATAAATGAGAATATGCCTCGAACACATGGTGATGGCCTAGTTCATATAAATAAAATCGACGCATATGTAGAGCAAGATGATCCAATTTTTGAATCACACTTAGGTCAACCTTCGGAAATAGAACATTCCATAGGAAAAAATGTAGTAGAGCTTATTGAAGACGGTGCAACATTACAAATGGGTATTGGGGCAATACCAAATGCAGTACTCAGTGAACTAGGTCACCATAAAGATTTAGGTGTTCATACAGAAATGTTTTCTGATGGAATCTTACCCTTGGTTGAGACCGGTGTAATTAATGGCAGGTTGAAAAAGAAGCATCCAGGAAAGATTGTATCCTCTTTTGCTATAGGCACACGAAAGTTATATGACTTTATGGATGATAATCCCTTGGTAAGAATGCTAGACTGTTCGTACGTAAATGATACCGCTGTGATCAGAAAAAATCCTAAGGTTACCGCTATAAATAGCGCTATTGAAATTGATCTTACCGGCCAAGTTTGTGCTGACTCCATTGGACGTTACATGTACTCCGGAGTTGGTGGACAAATGGATTTTATACGAGGTGCTTCACTATCAGAAGGTGGTAAAGCCATCATCGCATTACCTTCCACCACCAGACGGGGGGAAAGTAGGATCGTGCCTGTTTTAAAAGAAGGCGCTGGAGTGGTGACTACCCGATCTCACGTTCATTATGTAATTACTGAATATGGAGTGGCTCACCTTTATGGCCGATCACTTAAGCAAAGAAGAAAACTGTTAGTCGACATTGCACATCCAGACCATCGTGAAAGCCTGGAGGAGAGTTTTATGACAATGGCTAAATGAAAAAGGATGTGATCATACCCTTTCTTCTACTTTTTATAATACTTCAGCGCCTCTGGCATAGCGGTATTCAGATCATCAATTCTCGTATCCGGGTTGGGGTGAGTGGATAAGAATTCAGGAGGACGCTCACCACCTGCTTGATCATTCATTCGTTGCCAAAATTTGGGCGCTTCTCGCGGATCATAGCCAGCAAGGGCCATAAAAATTAAACCTATTTTGTCGGCCTCCGATTCATGAGTTCTGGAAAACTTAAGCATTCCTAATTGTGAACCGATACCGACTGACTGCATAAAAATTTCCTGTGTCAAAGTAGGGTTAGATCCCATAGCGGTTCCTAAAGCGCTGCCAAGCCCGTTAGTAATCATACCCTGACTCATTCTTTCACGACTATGATTTGCGATGGCATGAGCTACCTCATGACCCATCACTACGGCAACGCCGGTTTCAGTTTGACAAATCGGCATAATACCAGTATAAAAAGCCACCTTACCTCCTGGCATGCACCAGGCATTCACCGTTTCATTTTCTAGTAAGCTAAAAGTCCAGTCATAGCCCTCCAGTTGATCTTCAGCGCCTATTTCCTTCATATGTTCCTCCGCAGCACGTTTTATCTTCTCCCCAGAACGCATAACCATGGTAGTCCATTCCTTATGGTCCGAAAGCTTGCTCTCCCTCAATACTTGTTCATATTGCTCAAAACTTAACGGAAGGATTTCGGAGTTATTCACTAGGTTTAGCTGTCTGCGGCCAGTTACTGGTACAGTGGCACAGCTGTAGGCAATAATTCCAATTAGCGCTAATAGAATTACTTTTTTAAACATAGTGTTATTACTTAATAGTGTTGTTACTTAGAAGAATACTTACTGTAATAACGCAAAGCTAATCACTTTTGTATAGTAGTTTAATTTGTATTGTAGAAACTAAATGAAAATAATAGCTATAGGAAGAAATTACGCGGAACATATAAATGAGCTCAACAACGAGCGCCCCGATGAACCTGTAATATTCACTAAACCGGATACGGCAGTCCTAAAGAACAACGCACCGTTTTATTATCCTCACTTTTCCAAAAACATACACTATGAAGTAGAGTTAGTTTTAAAAATAGGCAAGGAAGGTAAGAACATTGAGGAAAAATTCGCCGCAAAGTACTATGACGAAATTGGCATAGGAATTGATTTCACAGCAAGGGACCTGCAAAAAAAAGCTAAGGAAAAAGGTTTACCATGGGCACTTGCTAAGGGCTTTAACGGCTCAGCACCTATCTCACGATTTATTACTAAGGATAAATTGGGAGAATTAGACAATATTAACTTTAGTTTGGAAGTAAATGGAAAGATAAGACAATCTGGAAACACATCGATGATGTTGTTCAGTTTCGATTATATTATTTCATATCTGTCACAGTTTTTTACGCTTAAGAAAGGAGACCTGATTTTTACCGGAACTCCGGCAGGTGTTGGTCCAATTGCCGTTGGTCAGAGATTGACTGCATTTATTGAAAACGAAAAATTCCTGGAATTTGAAATTAAATAGCTCTATTCTAATTTTTTTTCTTTTTCTATCCAGCCAGGAAAGTCACGCGCAGTTGAATGGAAACGTAAATATTAACGACGATTATTACCTTTTCCCTATCAATCCGGGCGTACAAAACACATTGGCAGGCACGATGGGTGAATTACGGTCCTCCCATTTTCATTCCGGTATTGATATCAGAACCGGTGGAAGAACGGGACTAGCAGTCCACGCGGCGGCAGACGGTTACATATCAAGAGCAGCTGTTTCCCCTACAGGTTATGGCAACGCTTTGTACGTACAACACCCTAATGGTCACACCACTGTATATGCCCATCTTGATCGCTTTACCGGACCTTTAGCCAGTTATGTGCGCAAGGAGCAGTATCGGAGAAAAACATTTAAGCTAAATCTGTATTTCAGAAAGGATCAATTTAAAGTGCAGCGCGGAGATACTATCGCATTATCTGGTAACAGCGGTTCCTCGGGAGGGCCCCATTTACACTTCGATGTGAGAGATAAAAATCAGCGACCTCTAAACCCATTAAAATACGGATTTGACGAGGTAATTGACCGAACTCCGCCAGTCGCTGCTAAACTGGCAGTTATAACTATGGATATGGACTCAAGAGTAGATGGTAAGTTTGGACGCAAAGAGTTCCCACTAAGAAGAATCGGTAATGACTATGTTATTGACAAACCGATATTGGCGTTTGGCACGATTGGTTTTGAGCTATTGGCTCATGATAAGTTGGACTATACCCGATTCAGATGTGGGATAAATACGATAAATCTTACCCTGAATGAGCAAGCCATATTCAATTTACAAATCCATTCTTTTTCATTTGGGGAACAGCGGAATATTCTAAGGCATATGAACTATGGAGTCCTGACTAATACAGGAAAACGATACCATAAGCTCTATGTGGATGATGGGAACAGAATGCAATTTTATAGAACCAACGATTCAAAGGGGCGAGTTACTTTGTGGGATGAAGGTGAGAGCAAGGGTGAGATAGAAATGATTGATAGCTATGGAAACAAAAGCAAGATCACGTTTACCATGCTTACATCCGATAAAAAGACTGATAAAAGCAGCAGTCCTGAGAATGACCTTATGATCCAAAACAACACGTTGGTAATTCAGACTCCAAAAAATGACACATTAAACCTCAACTTGTATATCCCTGAGCACATTCAACTAGAGCCCAGTTATACTGACGAAAATAACGCATACTATTTATGGGATTTAAGGAACGGTCTTCCGAGCAGTATTGAAAAAGGTGATTTCTGTGAAAACCTTAACCTTAGGGATATGGTGCCTTCAGGAATAGCGTATGATTACTTTTCTGACGAAGCAGATATCACTTTTAACAAAGGCTCCTTATTTGACACCTTGTATCTTGAAACCAATTACGTCTCGGACACGGTGCAAAATCTAGAAATCTTCGAGATCGGGACTCCTTCAATCGCACTAAAAAGAAATATCAGCATTATCCTCAAGCCGAAAGGGAATTACAGCGATTTAGATGGTGCTGCAGTTTTTAGGGTCAATTCCAAAAATGAATTGAGTGGTTATATAGGTGGCACGTGGAAGTCAGACAAAATTGAATTCGCTACCCGTGATTTTGGAAGGTTTACCATAGGCTACGACAGTATTCCGCCCACAGTAAAACCAGTAGTAGTAAATTCCAAGGATCTAAAATTTCGTATCGATGATCGACTCTCCGGACTCAAAAAATTTGAGTGTTATGTCAATGGGGATTGGATACTGATGAATTATGACTACAAAAAGAAGTTGATCTGGTCGGAAAAGCTCAATGAAAAAGTGCCATTTCAGGGCATAGTTAAACTTATCGTTACCGATAATGTTAACAATAAAACCGAGTACGAAACTAAAATTAACTTATAACCATGGCACTTAGCATAGGTGATGTTGCACCAGATTTTGAAGTAAACGACCAGGACGGTAATCCAGTTAAACTATCTGATTTCAAGGGAAAAAAAGTAGTCTTATATTTTTATCCAAAGGACAATACTCCCGGTTGTACCGCTGAATCCTGTAACTTAAGAGATAACTACCAGCGTCTTCAGGCGGAAGGTTATGAAATATTGGGCGTCAGCACTGATTCCGAAAAATCACATCAAAAATTCATTGAGAAACAGAGTTTACCTTTCAGTCTGCTAGCTGATACTGAAAAGCAAATACATGAAAAATATGGCACCTGGGTAGAAAAATCAATGTATGGTCGCCAATACATGGGTACTGCCCGTAAGACCTTTGTTATTGATGAAGAAGGAAAGATTAAAGACATCATAGAAAAGGTAAAAACCAAAGCGCACGCAGAACAAATTCTATAACCTATATCCGGAGCAAAGAGTTTAAGGTCTTCTGTTAGTTCGGAAGACCTTTTTTGTTGAATTCAATTGAGTCCCTTTATTAATGACGACAACTTCATTAATTTCGCTGCTTAAGAATTAAATCTTTATGAGCACTCAAACAAACATCCCGGAACTCGAAAAAATAGCGTCACAGGTAAGACGTGACATTGTAAGAATGGTACATGCCGTGCAATCAGGGCATCCTGGCGGATCA
>JBCCOE010000150.1:0-7602 GCA_039025475.1 Bacteroidota bacterium
GCCGAAGCCATCGATTTTAGGTATGTACAGATCGGTAACCACTAGATCCGGATCCTTCGCTAGAACAAGCGCCCAGCCTGCGGTAGCATTAAAGGCTGTTAGAACTATAAACCCTTCCATTTCGAGAATATCTCTTACCTCGCCAAGAACGTGTAGCGTGTTATTAATCACCAATATCTTTTTCATATTTAACAGGGATACTCACTTTAAATGTGGTTCCTCTATTAAGTTGACTTTCTAGTTCAATTCTTCCATCCAGTATCTCTACAGCCTTTTTTACGATAGAAAGACCCAGCCCGGTTCCCTCAATAGTTCCTACGTTAGACCCTCGATGAAAGGCCTCGAATAGCTTGTCTTTATCTGTCTGGTCAATGCCGTTACCCCAATCCTGAACAATAATGCTCAACACCCTCAGTCTGACAGTTACATCAACCTTTATCTTATCGGCCTCTGGACTAAATTTAACCGCATTTGTTAGCAAGTTAACCAGGACATTCCTTAAAAGCTTTTCATCTAAGTATAATGTGTCTGACTCTACGATTACTGAACTCAGTATCTTGTGACTATCATTGCTTCCCGCTTCTAATTCATTGAAGATGTCATTGCAGAACTTAGCTATATCAATAAGGTTTGGACTTAATTTAATGGCCCCTGCCTGTGATTTCCCAATAGTAAGCACATCATCTAATAGATATGTCATGTTCTTGACCTGTCGGGTTATTTTATCAAATTTCTCCTCCAGTCTGCTTTTTTCAGACGTTTTATAAAACTTACGTATAAAGTCAGAGGTAAACTGAATGGTGGTAAGTGGAGTTCTGAATTCGTGTGAAGCCATAGAAACAAACTTTGATTTCAGCGACACTAGCTCTTTTTGTTTTTCAAGGGCCTGCGTTAGTTCTTCCGTTCGCTCTTCTACCTTTAACTCAAGCCGACCCCTGTATTCAATAAGTTCAGTGATGTCCTGACCTACTCCTATCATTCCTGTAATCTTTCCGGCATAATCCTTTCGTGGGGTTCCGTTGAATAGGATAGTTACAATTTCGTTCTTTTTTGTTATTATCGGGAGTTCATAATTGACCGCACCTTGTCCGCGTAAAACTCCCTTGAACAGCGCTTTAACCAGCTCTTTGTGACTATCTGGTATAAAGCGATCCACCAAAGATGTGTCCACCACCTCCTCCTTACTGTACCCAGTAATTTGTGAGGTAAATCGATTCCATTCACTGATTTTTCCTTCCCAGTCAATTCCGAATATTGGTGCATTTGCGTTTTCAATGAGCGTTACCAACTCTTGAGCAAATCGCTTGATGCGTTTCTGGTTTTCAATTTGTTGTGTAACATTTGAGAATGAAACTACAATACCTTTTTTGCTTCCCGCCAAATAATAGGGAACCGAATTCATGGAAATCCAAAATTGTTTGTCTTGTTGTTTTAGCCCTATAATTTGATTGTATTTTGCAACTCCTGAATTTAGAGTTTGTATGTATGGTAATTCTTGTGGAAGAAGCCTTTTATTAGCTTTGTTGGTTATAAAATCGCCATCGCCTAAAAGCTCAAATATCGTACACTTACCTTTGATTTGCAGAATTTTACCTGCGCTTCTGTTATATGTGATCAGGTTACCTTTTTCATCGAGGAGTATAATACCCTCGGAAAGGCTTTCAAATATTCCTGCCTGCCTGGCTTCATTTTCTTCATGAAGCTGATAAGCCATCATTTGCTCGGTAACGTCCCTGCTGATACTGACTATTTTCTTGAGTGAATTGTCTTCATATATTCCATTGATAATAGTTTCCAGGAATATATAGATGCCATCCTTGCGCTTTCTGCGGTAATTAAATCTACCTATTCTGTTTTGAGTGTTTTTTGCTAAAAGAGAATTGATGTTTTCCTTAACTGAATCCTTATCTTCTTTGTGAAGACCTTTGAAAAAGCCTGCTGCTTTTAGCTCATCTGAGGTATATCCTAATATTCTTTCTGCTGAAGGGCTGATCCAAAGACATTCTCCTGAATGGTCATGTACACATACAAGATCTTGAACATTTTCGGCTAGAAGTTTGTAATTACGCTCAATTTTGGCAAATTCCTTTTCAATCTTACTAGGTTCCTTTTTTTGAACGAATTTTCGCAATTCTTTTGTTATAACGGAAACAAGCAGGGTAGTATTGTTTTTCGAAATGTAGTCGTTCGCACCGGCGTGAATCACTTCAACCGCTGCTTCTTCCTTATCTGTGGTACCGGATACAACCACAAATGGTATTGTTTCATCCCTTTCACGTATTAAACTTAACGCTTCGCATGGGCTGAAATTAGTTAGGCTATTATCACTAATAATGAGTTGCCATTTTCCAGAATCAAATTGATCCAAAAGCTCATCTTTTGATTCTATCCTTTTAGAATTTACGTCCACACCGGACTGCTTAATTGTTCGAACCAACGAGTCATAGTCGTCCAAATTGTTTTCAATTATGAGAATATTGGCTGTTTTGGAATCTGCAATATTCGATTTTGTCTCATCCATTTAAAACAGGGGTTGTTGTTTTTGACGGGATTGTGACTAGGAACCGAGCTCCATGTTTATAACTAGTATCATATTCAATTGTGCCTTTAAGTTTTTCGAGTGCATTTTTCACAATATATAGCCCAAGCCCAGAGCCATCAGAACTCTCATTTCCTCGAAAGAACATTTGGTACATTTTTAATCTAACCTCAGCAGAGATCCCTTGGCCAGAATCTGTAATACTTAGTAGCACGTTGTTTCTTTCTAATTGCCCATTAATTATTACTTTGTTAGGGCTCCCTTTTTGACGGTACTTAATCGAGTTTTCGATAAGATTTTGCCAAATGGATTTGAATAGGACAACATCGGAATGAACAGTCAACTCCTCATCTAGATTTAAATGAAAATTTACCTCTTCAATCCCTTTATGGCGCCCAAGGTTCTTAATTACTTGTTTTAAGCAGGGTAAGATCTCAAAAGCCGCGACCTGAGGTTTACCTGTTTTTATGTTTGTTATATCCAGCAACTCAGAGAGTATTAAACTCAACCTGTCCATATTGGATTTCATCATAACAGCAAGTTGCTCTTTGGATATTGAATCATCACAATTGACAATATTCAAAAGCCCTAAAACGGAGGCTACAGGCCCCTTAAGATCATGTGATATCCGGTAAAGTAACGTTTCTAGCTCATTATTAAGCCTTTCCAGCTTTTGGTGAGTAATGGATTCATCAGTAACGTCGCGTAGAAGCACGCACATCCCCTCATTAGATGGATACACCTTTCCTTTAAAGTATTCAATTCTTTTCAACTTATGCGTGAAATTTAATGGCTTTACACGTCCTGTTTTCAGTGATTCTGATAGCGCCCAGAACATTTCAGTTCCAGTCCAGGAGGGAAACACTTCAATTATATCTTTACCTATTACGTCAGTTTTCTTAAAAACTTTACTGGCAGTTTCATTCCAATAGGTAAAACGGAAATTAAAATCTAATGCAAAAAAAACTTCTTGGATACTTTCAGCCAGAAACTTGTATCGAAGCTCAGTTAAGATGAGCTGCTTTTTATTCTGCCGTTCTTTTTGTCGCAGCTCATTATCTCGGACTTCTGATTCAATTGCGGGTAATAGCCTATTTAGGTCGTCCTTTTCTATGCAATTACTCGCCCCTAAGCGCATACCATTTACGTCTAGCTCTTCAATCATGGCGCCTGAAACAATAATGAAGGGGATATTAGAATCAATCTCTTGCATGATCTCCAAGGCCTTGATGCCAATAACGCTCGGTAGCCTATTATCAATTAGCACTAAATCAATTTCATTCGAGTTTAAACAAGCTCGTATCTTTTGCTTAGTATCAACTTGTTCTAAGTGAAAACGGAGCTTTGATTTTCCAAGCTCTCGCTGGATTAAAAGAAAATCCGAGCGACTGTTTTCTAAGCATAATATGGTATAGCTTTTATTCATTCTGGACTTTGAGAACTTTTTCATTCAGAACCAGCCGATGGAATACAGTCAGGAGTCCAGAATTAGAAATATTAATATGTGATTCTGGCATTCGCATCAACTTTGTGTGTTTTTGGTTGTTGGCAATGTGATGATGGCCGTAGTCCCTTTGTTTGAGCTACTTGTGATATCTATTTCGCCCCCATTATTTTGAATTAGTTCTTTTGTTATGGACAATCCCAAACCGGTTCCCATAATACCACGCACGTTACTAGCTCTGAAATAGGGTTGGAACAAAAACTCCTGCTCATTTTTCGGAATACCTATACCCTTGTCTTTGATCTCGATGTTGACCAGGTGACCTTTTTTTGGATAGACTTTTAAAACAGGGCTTTCAGATGAGTACTTAAACGCGTTAGATAACAAGTTTTTGATCACGTGCGAAAGCTCCCTCTCATCTGCTTCAATGCTTAAGGGATGCTTTGCAAGATCTAACTGTGCTTTACGCCGATCAGCCCGGCTCACATTCATGTCATTAACTATCTTTTTACAAAAAGCTTGGACTCCAATCGATTTCAGTTTTTTATCAGAACTAGCCGATGTTATTTGGCCAAAAAGCAGGACATCGTCAAGCATGTCAACCATATCCTTTGTTTGTTCATTTATTTTCTCACAATAGGATAAGATGTCTATTTCAGTTTCGGATGTTAATTCACGAATACTTAGTTTGATCAATTCCATGTTGGACTGAATTGCAGTCACGGGATTACGAAATTGATGGCTTACCATGAGCGCCAATTTCTCCTTCTGTTCACTAATTTCCATTTGCTTGGCCAGTGACCGCTTCAGTTCCATCTGATCAACAACTTGATCGGCAAGCAGCGCTAGACTTCTTTTTTGCTGCTTAGTCAGGGATTTAGGGCGTGAATCTATGACACACAGTGTACCCATGCGATAACCGGTAAATGTTCTTAACGGCGCCCCTGCATAAAATCGAATATAAGGATCACCTGTGACAAGTGGGTTATTACGAAAAAGGTGTTCTTTCGTAGCATCCCGAACTTCGTAAACTTCGTCTCCTTTGATAGTGTACTGACAAAATGAATATATCTTTAAAGTTTCAGTTAGATCTAAACCTATTTTTGATTTGAACCATTGGCGGTCATTATCGATAAATGATATGAGTGCAATCTCAGTATCGCATATTGTTTGAGCAAGCTCCGCTAAAGCATCAAATTGTATTTCCCCGGTAGTACTCGTCATATTGTAATCTCGGAGCGCCTGGGAACGTTTCTGTTCATTGTAGTCAAATTGCTGATCTTTAGCTTCTGTCATCTTTTTTATAATGAGACTTTTTACTTGTTCTATATAATCATTGAATAAGACAATTTTTAATAAACTCAACAGATAATACACATTCGAAAGTTATAATTGTTCTTAAACGAACCTAGTTACAGTACCCTTTTGACCCTATTTCTAAATAAAATGACCGTATTTCTAAAACTTGTCTGATTTCAAGCCGTCTTTACTTGGGGGTATGCCAAATTTCTGCTTGTATACATACGAAAAATATGAAAGGCTGGTAAAACCGCATTTACTAGCTATTTCTGAAAGGTTACCATAACCCGACTTCACGAATTGCCTTGCCTTAGTCAGTTTGTAATTTTTGACATAATCACTGACGGAACTAGTTGTGTACTGTTTGACCTTACGTTGGAGAGAAGAGATACTCATGTTCATGCCGTCTGCCAAGTCTTGAATTCTGAAGTGTTTAGTGTTTAGGTTTTCTTCAACTATTAAGTGCACTGTCCTTAAAAAAGACTTTTTATCAGTTAAAGAGTCAATAGTGTTGTTTCGTAATGCGTTAGCTTCAATGTTATCCCGCATTTCCAAGAAATTGTTTATTTTCAAATACAACTCTTTAAATTCAAAAGGTTTGGTTAGGTAGGTATTTGCACCTAACTCTAGCCCTTTAAGTTTTGACTGTAGATCGGCCTTGGCGGTTAACATAATAACTGGTATGGCTGCTGTCTTACTTTTTTTTCTTAGTTTTTGAACAAATTCATAGCCATCCATGCCACGCATCATTACATCGGTGATAACCAAACTTGGCTGTATATTATCAATTAGGTTGAGAGCGGAGAAGCCGTCATCAGCTAAGTAGACATCGAAGCCATGTTTCACCAGCAGTTCTTTTAGAGCAGTTCTAACGGCATGATTATCTTCAACCACAACAATCCTTGCTTCCATGGTGATTTCTGAACAGTTATAATAAGTTACGAAAAAAATGTGGTCAGTGATAATTTTATAAAGAAAAAGATAGCTTTAATTCACTTCACTCAATTATTTTAATACTTCTCTTAAAAAGTATAGATAGATTATGACATGATCGAAAAATTTTAGCTTAGGTTAAGAAGAGGTGAGTCAGAAAAGGATGTCTAACTCGCTTTAAGGTCAAATTCAGGTTTGCTCTTAATGTATGAAATTTCGAAATATAAGCCTGATCCAAAGAGGTATATTATAAATGTAACATACTCTTGTCTTGTTCCCGTTCATCTTAAATAAACGGGACAAGTTTTGGGGGCAATATTGGTTTGCATAGTTTCTCAAATCATACAAAGTAGCCCTGGAACGGGATTTTGTGGACAATGGTGTCGAAACATAGTACTTATGGCTAAATTTGATATGCCAAGAAAGCCAAGTCTACTCTTTTAACAAGAATTATGGAAGCTGCCTATATTGTTGATATCGTAAGAACACCGGTCGGAAAATTTGGAGGAACCCTCGCGTCCATGCGTCCAGATGATTTGGCTGCTCATGTAATTACATCTTTATTGAGTAGGAATAGTTCTTTGGACGCTAAACTGTTGGAAGATGTTGTATTTGGCGCCGCTAATCAAGCGGGTGAAGATAATCGTAATGTGGCACGCATGGCATTACTATTGGCAGAGCTGCCCATTGAAGTTGGTGGTGTAACTGTCAATCGCCTTTGCGCCTCTGGCCTCCAGTCAATCATGGATGCATCTCGGGCGTTAATGTTAGGTGAAGGTCAGGCTTACATAGCGGGTGGTGTTGAAAGTATGACTCGCGCACCCTTTGTAACGGGGAAGTCTCAAGTGGCATTTGGTCGAAATGTTGAAACCTATGATACTACCATTGGCTGGAGGTTCATCAATCCGCAACTTGCTAAACTTCATTATCCTTTTTCAATGGGTGAGACAGCAGAAAATGTAGCTGCTAAATGGAATATCACCCGTGAACAGCAAGATAGATTTGCACATAGTAGTCAAGTAAAATATCAAAAAGCACATGAAGCCGAGCTTTTTGAGTCTCAATTAGCTCCTGTGTTAGTGTCTCAGAGAAAAAGTGCCCCGATTACTTTCGATAAAGACGAACATCCCAGACTTTCATCTATTGAGAAATTAGCCACGCTTAAACCGGCTTTTAAAGAAGGAGGAACAGTTACTGCCGGAAATTCATCGGGCATCAACGACGGATCTGCGGCAGCGCTTATCGTAAATGAATCTGCCCTGAATGAGATGGGCGCTCAACCCATGGCAAGAGTGGTTTCAATGGCCGTAGCCGGAGTTTCTCCGGATTGTATGGGTGTTGGGCCTATTCCAGCCACCAAAAAGGCCTTAAAAAGAGCAGGTCTTAC
>JBCCOE010000151.1:0-7424 GCA_039025475.1 Bacteroidota bacterium
AGTTGTATTTCAATTTTGGGTATCCATAGGGCTGATCATTTTCACTTTTACCGTTTACAGACAACTTAACCATATGCGTAATTCGGAAACCGGTTTTCAAAAGGAAGGCGTATTGGTAGTAAACGGACCTGTGAATAGGCACGAAACATGGATTGAACATCATCAGCAAAAAGGAAGAAGGGATAACACCGATATATTTAAAAACAAAGTCACCCGATACCCATCCGTGAAAGCCGCCTCCCTTTCCTGGTCAATTCCGGGAGAAAAGAGCAGTATATGGCCTGTTAAGTTAGGGGCGGAATATGCAAATGGCGAGTTAAACGTAATTAATGCCGATAACGACTACAGCACTGTATACGACCTACAGCTTGTAGCAGGTGAGTTTGACACCAATAACGGTGTAGTTATTAATCAGAAAGCAGCCGATGTTCTGAAAATTACAGATCTAGCTGATGGAATTGGTAAGGAGTTTAGGGACGGCCGGGGACTTAATTATAGAATTAACGGGATTATTAAGGATTACCATCACTACAGCTTACATAATTTAGAGGATAAGCTTAAAACTATTGAAACTGCCTACAGGGAAGCCTACCCTAATGATCCGTTTGATTACTATTTTATCGATGACTATTTTGAAGCTCAATACCAGGCTGACATTAGACTGGGGAAGATGTTTGGTGGGTTTTCAGCGATTGCCGTATTGATTGCCGGAATAGGGCTATTGGGCTTATCCTTGCATACCGTCAGTATCAGGACAAAGGAAAGTGGAATCAGAAAAGTACTTGGCGCGTCAGTAGTGAATATTATAGCACTACTCAACGAAAACGTATTGCGACGTATTGTTTCATCTTGTCTGCTTGCATTGCCATTAGCTTATTGGTTAACTAATAACTGGTTTTCAAATTATGCCTTTCGCATTGATTTAGGGTGGCGGTTTCTACTTCCGGTATTATTGATCCCAATGATTATGCTAATTGCTATTAGCATACTGTCACTAAAAGCTGCACGAATGGATCCGGCCGATACGTTGAGGGATGAATAAAAAATCATGCTCTGAAATATCCATATGGCACAAACGAAATATGCTGAATTCTCGTTTGATATGTATATTAATTAACTTAACTAATTGCCATTGAAAAGCTCGTGCTTACTCGTACTTTTCTTTTTAACCGTCCCTGCGCAAGCATCCCATTTGCTAGGTGGTTATTTAACTTACAGGTGGGTTGGAGGTAACCAATATGAAATAACGGTAATCTTATTTACGGATGACAATTCCGGAGTGGAAGCAGGAGATGGAATACTGGATTTTGGCGATGGCACCTCACAAATTGGCCGTTTTGAATTTGAAATTGAAAAAAAACCAACGCTGTTAACTTAGTATTCTTTAAAGTCCTTCATGAATACCCTACTCCTGGCTCATACATAATTTCTTATTCGGAGCCTAATTATAACATTGGTATTAACAATATTGACAATTCAGGAAATACTCCTTTTTTTATTTCTTCCACTATTGAAATTATACCAAACATAATAAATAACTACTCTCCTGAAATGGTATTGTTTACGAATCAAAGGGGGATCTCAGGCGTAAAGCAGCGTATGAACGCCGCTGCTTTTGATGGCGATGGAGACAGCCTATCCTATAGGTTAATTGTACCCAATCAATCAAAAGGCGTTAACATACCAGGCTATTCGCATCCTAGCGACCCTAGGTTTTACAGCAATTACGATGCTGGAAATGAAACTAACGATGGAGTGCCTACTTATTCAATTAACCCGGTATCCGGTGAAATCACATGGAATGCCCCTGAATTTCAGGGTGAATACGCCATAGCTTTTAAAGCCACCCAGTGGAGAAGTATCCTTGGGATACAAACGAACATAGGTGAGACTGAAGTTATACTCATTAATCGCATTGTAGATGGTCTGAATGAAGTGTCTGTTGAAGCCCCTAACGATCAGTGCTTTGATAACATATCCGATGTAAAGGCAAAATTCTCGATTAACAGCCCGATTAATGAAAATTATACGGTACAAGTATTCTCTGACCTGAGCGGCGCCCTAATAAACAACATTACCACTCAGCCACCAGAAGTTGTAAATTTTACACTTGAAGGAACACTCACTTTGAATTTTGAGATACCCCCTGGTTTGGTAATCGATCCGTTCAAACCTTACCAAGTGGTGATCACTATTGAAACGGCATTGGAAACAATAACCTCGTCATGGGCATTTGCCATAGGTTGCGAGAATTGGCCGGATGATATTGATCCTGATCCAGTCATTCCCGAAGAGAAATGTGAAGAACTACAGATTTATCCAAACCCTGTATATGGTAATACTATTACAATATGCTTTCCTAATGGGTCTGATACAGACCAACCACTTAAAATTGTGGATATAAATGGTAAGGTTTTTCTGGATCAACGTATTTCTCAATCATCATCCAACCTCGATCTGCAGATAAGTAACTATCCACAGGGAATATACATTTTACAAGTAGGCCAAACTTCGAAGAGGTTCGTTGTTGTTAGATGAATTCAAATACGAATAGACTTCAATGTAAATACACGTAGGGTTAGCAAAATGACGTTGGAAAAAACAGAACTACTCTCTAATGACCCAAAAGTACCAGCCCTGGATTAAATTCAGCAAGTTGCATAAAGTAAGAATATATATTCATCAATTATTTGAATTTATACTCTATACTTAACTTAAAAAACCTCGAGAAAATAAAGGACTGGTCCTCTTGATAAAATGTAGGGTAAATGGTTTGCCTGATAAAATCCCGGCTATCCAGTACGTTTTGCGCCTGAATAAACCAGTTAAATTTATTGATTTTCCCGCGAAGGGAGGCTCCTAACACGAAATTTTCGGTGGTAGCCCCATTGAAAAATTTCACGTAGCGCATATCATTCGCAAAAAAGAGCTTATCCTGTATTAGGTTGAATTTAGATATAATACTTAAAGAGAATACACTCTGTTCATTTGACATTTCCGTACTTTGGTCCTCAAAAACAAACAGGCTATACTTCGGATATAAGTTAAAGTTATAAAAGGTATTCTTCCACTGGCTATTTAGTTTAAGCCCCATTAGGGTACGGGTGGTCCTAACATTGTAAGAATCCCCTAACGGGTCTATATTTTCACTTTGGTTTATCAGCCATTCCGGCTCAAAAATTACGTTCAGTGGTACTTTTTTAAAGCTCTTGGTAACCGGAAAAGTTAGCCCTAAATATTCCTTTCTAAGTTGGTCATACCCTATTTCTATTACCGGGCTATCGGTAAAAAGATACTGGTCTGCCTTCTCATTTCTGCCCGCAAAAACACCTGCATCAAATAACAGGTCCCACTCCTGGACTTTAAAAGTAGCATTGAAATCTGCCATGTACTCCAGAACAGGCTTGAAATCATGACTTCCCGGAATATTTACGGTTTGAAAATCTACAATATCAATACCTTGCACCAGCTTAAACAGCGGAAAGGCCGTAACCTTTCGGTTCAATGAAATCCCCACGTGCCTGAAGTTACCCGGTGAGTAGTTCATAGCTATTTTATATTCAAGCAGGTGGCCAGTTGATGAGCCGTTGCCAGCCTCCGGGAAATCAATAACCGCCAGCCCCATTTCATTATCAATGGTGAAAGCACCAAAGGATAGCCGATGGCCTATATACGGTGTTAACTTTGAATAATTAAGCCTTTCCTCAGAAGCAGAAAAGCGGGCGAGCCTCGCCTGTTCAACGTTATCGTTATCCCTACCTATTTTCTGTAAGTCTAAGCGGTGTGATTCGTAGCCTAACCCTATCTGCAATCTGTTCGTCTTCCCTTTGAACTGGATAAACCCATCTGAAATTAATTTTTGCTCATCGGCCAGTATATCTTGCCCAAGATTAAAAACCGTTTGCCCTATTTCGTCAAAAAAAGAAGCGCCGAAGGTACTGTCATTGTGTATAAGCCCTTTAAAATGGTCATTAGAGGATCGGGACCAGGAGGCTTTGACCTGAACACCTACTTGTTCACTTACCTTATATTCAAAAAAACCATTTGTGGTTGCATCAAAGCTTTGGTGTTCATCACTATAACCGTAACTTAGTTCCCTTGCCGTTTCCGTATGATCCGTTTCCAGATCATTATTAAAAATCACTGTACTTAGGTCTATGCGCACCTTAATTTTACTGGCATTTAAACGGTACTGCACCTTATTACGCGTAGAATAATCCGTTATGGTTTGCCTTTCCAGGAGTTCGTTAGTGAACCCGTCTGTAAATGTTTGCACACTTCGGCTTTCCTGGCCCCTAAGGTTATAGGCATTATAACTACCAAAAAACAGCTCACTTACATCGGTGAGCTGATGCCGAATAGTAAGGCCGGCTATACCATTGTCAGCTATGGTATAATCTTTAAATCCATAAATTTCCTGATTAAAAGCCTCACGCTGAGATAGCTCGTCAAAATCTGCGGAAGCTTCAAACAGTTTTTGCCTGGCCTCCGCCCCTATGTTGCCAATCTGGTCCAAAGAGATCGTTTCATGGCCAAAGGCATCATACTCCGAAAAAAAATGGACTTTGGTTTTAGTTTTCAGCGAAAAAATATTAACATATCCTCCGGGCTGTACATTATCCTGGTAACCCATAGTACCTCTCACTTTACCAAAAAAAGATTTATTGAGCTCCTCTTTTAAAATAATATCCAGTACTACCAACGGCTCATCATCTATTAAACTCTCTTTAAGTTTTTCACCCTTTTCGTCTAAACGTACTTCTACACTTTTCACATCTTCCGGAGAAATGGAGCGGGTGATAATGGCCGCACCGGTGGTAGAGAATTCTTCTCCGTCTATAAGTACTTTATTTATGGCGGTGCCGTTGAGTTCTATATCCCCATTGCCTAAGATTTTGAATCCGGGTATATCGGCCAGTACGTCTTCCAGCGTTTGGTCAATGGCTTCCGTCCACTGTGGAATATCGTAGATCACCGTATCTTCCTTTACTATCACGGGAGGAGTGGCGGTTATTTCTATACCTTCCAGTTCTTTGGTATCCCGCATAAGCAAAAAGGACAACGCTAGTTCTTGCAAGTCTTGCTTACCTATGACTATGTCTCGCTGGTAGGGCTTAAAGCCAATTCTTCTGGTTTTTAGTGTAATTACAGCCGCTCCCAAGGGAATGTTAAGCTGATAACTACCATTTTCATCGGTTTGTGTATAATCTATAATTTTTGCGGTCTGGTACTGGTAGACAATTACCGAAACTAACTCCACAGGATGGATACTATCTTCTGCACTTGTAATAGTTCCGTATAACCTTACCTGGGCATCAGTACTAGGAACAAAAAAGAAAATGAAAAAAACAACAGAAATTATGAACAGGCAGCATTTCATAGATATTGCTAAACTAGTTCACTTCAATATTTATTCTCTTCCGTTCTATTTTTAACCATTTTTTGTCGATCCCATGGTACGGATTTAAAATCTCACCTTTAGTGGCACTGATGCCTCCGGTATATGGTATTGCTTCCAACTCTTCTGAGAAAGATATTTCTTTCAGCGTAAATTTATCGCTGGATTTTGTATTACTTAATTCTAAAATGAAACTGTATAATTTGTAATAGCTTTCTGGCTCAGTGCTTAAAGGTAGATCCAAAGCACACCCGGCCGTGTTATCCCCTTTTTTCCACTGTTCATCAACCACAAAATCTAAAGACTCTCTGGTCGCTTTTTGAACGGTATGCTCTGGAATGGTTTTGGTGTCGTCTGTATTCGTCCAGTCAATTTCTTCTATCCATTCGGCTACCCAGGTTGGGTACCCGTGTTTTTCAATAATGCTATCATCGGTACAGCTATCATAGTACCAGTAAAATATGGTCTTTATATTTGTAAAAACTCCAGCCTTTGTCATTCAATATTTCCTCAGGTTCTTCTAAATGCTGATATAACGATTCAGAAGCATTGATGAGCAACCAAAACTTTGCTTCAAATGAGCCTAACAATCTGCATTATATACCACCATTGCGCTATTTTGAGTAGCTAGATTTAAAAGGTAATTATGAGAAATAAAATTAGGTAAAGAAGCATGTTAATTGCTTTATAAGATAATTTTAATTCATTTGATTAGAGAAAATCGTTCTGTTCATGTGCAAAACGATTTTCTCTAATAGATCACCTAATCTGAGAGCTGATTCTCGAAACTCGTTACATTTACAAAAAAACACTTCACTACAAGCTCACCACAATTAGCCAAAACATTAAACACTAATGTTTTTTATAAGCCATATCTTCAACGCATTTCACAGGTTTGGGCAGATGATGGCTCAGCACTTCTCTCAGGTCTTTCTATAAAACCATATAGGGCGATTAAAACCAGTGACACAATCATTTTTAAGGATTTTTGAGTTATAAAAAATTCATATCTACCGCTATACTAGTTCACCTCCATATCTAGTCTTTTTCTTTCAGCTTTTAACCATTTTTTATCAATTCTATCGTACGGTCTCAGCACTTGCTCTTTAGACACTTGTATACCTCCAGTAGGCGGCTTTATTTTGAGGTCGTCAGGAAACGTTATTTCCTGAAGCATAAACTCTTGTCTGGAATTAGTAAATTCAAGTTGTAATATTAGACCTGGTAAGCCATGATAACGTTCAGGTCCAGTGCTAAATGGCAGATCTACAGCAAACCAGGCAATGACATCTCCATCATCATGATCATCAGATAAATTCAATGATCTTCTAATAGCCTTCTGTACGGTGTATCCTTTTATGGTCTTAATTTCATCCGTAATGGTCCATTCCATTTTTTCAGTCCATTCGGCAATTAAAGTAGGATAACCATCTTTCATTCTTTTTTCAATGATCTTACCTGTAGCCGAATTATAATACCAATAAATGTGATCCTTGTATTGATAAAACTCCCAGCCTTGATCATTAGTCCTCTTGTCTGGCTCCTCTAAATGCTTATACAAGGATTGAGCACCGACAATTGCCAATGTAAATTCGGCCTGAAAACCTCCTTTTAATTCGGCCTGGTATTTAATAATAGCATTATTTTGAGCAAATGCAGGATAATCAATACTACCCACTAAAGCTAAATATGCTATTATTAAGAATACATTTTTAAGAAACATTGGTTGATGTTTTTAATACAGGTAAAAAGAATCGATCTAGTTAGACAACCGATTCTTTTTAAAACTCAATTATACTGATCGGCCAGTTTTGCACAGTTACAAATGAAACATTTAGCTACAAGAGCGCCATTTTTATATACCTTACATCCTATACCCTCTTCTTCATAGCGTAGATCTTCAACGCATTCCATTGGTTCTACTAATGCTGTCTCTACACTTCTCTCCTCAGCTACGGTAAACCCACAAAGGGCAATTACTGCTACTGCCATAAATACTTTCATTACTTTCTTCATTGTGATAAAA
>JBCCOE010000152.1:0-7395 GCA_039025475.1 Bacteroidota bacterium
ACCAAAATATTTCCCGTTTGCTATGACCAACGAATTTATTTTCCCCTCCCACGCCCAATCAAAGGCCTGAATGCTAATGCTCTGATTCTTGTAGTTTAAAAAGGATCGGATTATCGACTTGGTAAAAGTAAGACCTGGACCTAGAATCTTAGCTGATTTATTAACCCGTTTTACCACATCTACCCCCAGGCCCATGTCGGCTATATTAATAAAGTACTCAATTCGATCATGTGCAAATCGAATTACCCCCAAATTAACCTTGCTGCTACTTCCCTGGTTTAGTTTTTCAATTACCGTACTCAGGTCCCGATCCACCTTGATGCTTTTTGCATAATCGTTAGCAGTCCCAGCTGGCAAAAGTCCAACAATACATTCTGCCTGAGCTGAGCTCATAACACCATTTACCACTTCATGAAGGGTTCCATCTCCTCCAACAGCTATTATATGTGTGTGACCGTCATTGGCAAGTTCTTTCCCGAGTGATTTGGCATGACCAGCCTCAGAAGTTAAAAAAACTTTATACTCGCCATCAATTAAGCGAGATAAACGATCAAAGTCCCTGGAGAATCTTCTTATGATAGACCTTCTACCATTAACAATAAAAGCTGTTTTATTCATTGAGTTTGTTGCTTTGAAGTCATCTCTTTCAAGATTTATTTGACCTGGAATTAAGCAAATGTCGTAAATCTGTCATAACAGAATGAGACATTTAGTGTTTTAAGCTTGAAACGAACAGACAAGACATGAAAGCAATTTGGAACGGAAAAGTGATAGCCGAAAGCGAAAAGACCGTAGTTGTAGAAGGTAATCACTATTTTCCAAAGGAGTCTATAAAAAAAGAATATTTTAAGGAATCAGATACACATACTGTTTGTCCATGGAAGGGAACGGCATCTTACTACACAATAGAAGTTGACGGAAACGCTAATAACGATGCTGCATGGTATTATCCCGAAACGAGTGACTTGGCGAGGCAAATTCAGGACTATATTGCCTTTTGGAGAGGTGTTGAAGTAGTAGAGTAGAGTTACTGTCTATTGCGTCTCGTCCTGCCTAGAAATTTAAATGCATCTACCAACATATAGGTTCCTATTCCACCGGTAACCCCACCGGTGACTAGTAAAACCTGCCCTAGCTCGTCATTATCTCTCCCAAGCATTAGACCGCCGGCGATAGTTATCGAATAGCCCAAGGTAGCCACAAATATACCACGCTGGAATTTGTTCTTAGACTTTTCAAGATTTAAGTTGATGTTATCCACATCTGCCCGAATTGATAATATTTCCGCTTTAAGGGAATCCAAATTGCCCTGGGCTTTTGATATTCCAGTTATTCCAATAACCAACAGCGAAAAGACGAAAACCGCTTTCATGATACCAATACTAACAATAAAATCGAGAAATTGATTAGCATACTTTCTGATTTACTCATTTATTGAGCCAATCTTTAAAATCTGATGTACGTCCGCGGCTTACGGTTAGAAGTCCGTCACTCGGAACTGATAATAGAACTTCTAATCTGTTATCTCTCGCTTTTATCTCCTTAACTGAATCTATACAAATAATATATTGCCGATTGATCCTGAAAAACTTGCCTGGATTTAATAACTGATCATCAAGTTCTTCTAATGTGTGATCTATAACATATCTTTTACCCGAAGTGCTCGAAATGAGATAGCATATCTTGTCTTCCGCATAGAAATAGGCAATCTCATCACTTTTCTTAAACTGAATTCTTGATCCAAATTTAACCACAAACCTTTGTTTGTACGACCGCTCCCCTTTTTGTAAAATAGACATCAATAACTCATTGTCGACAACAGGCTGGCTCCCGGAATTCTTAGATAATTCCTTGAACTTGTTAATCGCCGCATCAAGCTCTTCATACTTAATTGGTTTCAACAAGTAGTCTATACTATTTAGTTTAAACGCCTTAAGTGCATATTCATCATAGGCCGTTGTGAAAATGACGGGTTTTGAATAGTTGATCTTTCCAAAGATTTCGAAACTTTTCCCGTCGGCCAATTGAATATCTAGAAAGACAAGATCCAGTCTATCCTGGTGGCTGCTCATAAATGCCGCCGCCTCGTTTACTGTATCTACGGTATATAATACGTTGATGCTAGGGTCATAATCTCGGATCAGCTTTTCTAACCTTTCTACGGCCAGCTGCTCGTCTTCAACAATTAGGACATTCATGACTCTGTCTCAATGATTGGAATCTTAACTGTAAACTTCCCATTGGCATTGACTACGATAGCGTCATCACCACATAGATAATTATACCGGTCACGAATATTGTTTAAACCGATGTTTGTCGACTCTTCCTTTACCTCCTTAAGCTGAATACTATTTTCTACAATCAGGTATTTACCGTTTGAAAATACGTTAATAGCTAAAGGGCTTGCTTTGGAAACGACGTTGTGCTTAATAGCATTTTCAATAAGCAACTGCAATGTGGCCGGTGCTATGTAAGTATCACGAACACGATCTGCGATATCTTTTTTTATGTCCAGATTATCTTGGAAACGGATCTTCAGCAAATAGATATAGGATTCAAGAAAAGCAATCTCTTCACTGAGTTTTACAATCTTATTCTGCTGATTGAAGAGCAAGTATCTATATACATTACTCAACTGATCAATAAATTTAGACGATGTGTCTGCATCCTTATACACCAACGAGCTTAACACGTTAAAGCTGTTGAATAAGAAATGAGGGTTAATCTGATTTCGAAGCGCTTCAAAACGTGCTTCGGCATTTTGTTTTTTTAATGTCTCTGCTTCTAACTGAGAATTCTTGTACTGAATGATAAAAAAGTAAATAGCATTTACACAATGGAGAAAAAGGTTAATTCGAAAGGCGAAGCCTAGAGCTAATTTCAACGTAAGCGTACTATGGGAAGCCTCTCCAAAATAAAGGCTTAGTGCACCTGTAACAATCAGCGCAATAACCGTAACAGACACCACACTGTAGCCAAAGAAAAGAACTAGTGGGTGAATCTTACCCAATTTCAGTTGATGAGCAAGATCGGACAGAAGTCGATTACTCTCCCAAACTGCAACCACCATTAACAAGAGTACCGAGAAAAAGACCAAGGAATTTATTTCGTACCCAAAAAGCCGGTCACCTTCGGTAAAGAGGATGTTCAAATACGAATATATTGCCAGAAGCAATATGAAGAGATATCGGTATTTGACTTTAAACATTTTTAAAAAGTGTTATACACTGGCCTGAAATTCAGGCCAGTGTATGTTAATAACCAAATTAAGCTTACAAAGTTGGCAGAAGAACTCCATCAATAACGTGAACTACGCCGTTTTCAATGGCAACATCCGCAGGACCAACGTCATAAGTGTTATCCGCTGTGTCTGTGACGGTAACATTGCCGTCACCATCAACGTTCACTGTTAGCATTTCACCATCCAACGTTGTAAACGTTGCCCCATCTGTTAAGTCATGAGAAAATGCTACAGCCGGAACTACATGAAACTCTAGAACATCAGTTACAGCCTCTGCACCTAGTTTAGCAACAAGCCCATCAAGATCATCAACTTGCTCAGCATCTAATAGATCCTGAAAAGCATCGTTCGTAGGAGCAAAGACTGTTATAGCCTGTGCTTCGAGCAAAGCTGATCCTAGTCCAGTTGCCTCTACAGCAGCCAATAAAGTAGTGAGACCTGCATCAGTTGCAGCTTCTACCACAGTAGGTAGATTAAGATCTGGTAATAAAACTCCGTCGATAACATGAACTACACCGTTTTCAATCGTCACATCAGCCGTAGCCACATTGAAAGTATTTCCACCCGCGTCGGTAACTGTAACGGCTGCACCCGTTTTGTTGACGGTTATATCATCTCCATTTAAAGTGGTAAACATTTGATCTCCCTCCGCTAAATCGCTTGCGTAGGCCACGGCAGGAACAACATGGAATCCCAATACGGATACCAAATTATCTAATCCACCGATTTCAGTTACCAAGTCATCAAGATTATCAACTCCAAATGCATCTAGTGCATTTCCGAAAGCAGTATTTGTAGGTGCAAATACCGTTATTGCCTCTGCTCCAAGCAATGTGGTGCCAAGATCTGCTACGGTCACCGCATCTAATAATGTTGTTAAACCTGCATCAGTAGCTGCTTCAACAATAGTTGGACGATCAATAGGTAATACAACTCCATCAATTACATGAACAACTCCATTAGCAATGGCCACGTCAGCCGTCGATACCTGATACATCATTCCATCGGCATCAGTAAGTATCACTCCTTCGGAAGTGGACTGAACATTTAATGTTGAGCCCTGCAAAGTAGTCAAATCTTCATTTGCCGCCAAGTCATGAGAAAAAGCAACCGAGGGCACTACATGATATTGTAAAACTGCTGAGACCGTTTCAGCTCCTAGTTTAGCAATTAAACCGTCGAGGTCGGCAGCTCCATATTGAGTAAGTAGGTTACCAAAGGCTTCATTGGTCGGAGCAAATACCGTGATCGCGTCAGCCCCGGTCAGCGTAGCTCCCAAGTCGGCAGCAGTTACAGCGTCCAATAAAGTGGTTAACCCCGCAGCAGTTGCGGCAGCGACCACATCAGGCAATTCGATAGTAGGAATAAGAACACCGTCTATGACATGAACAACACCGTTATCGATAGCAACATCTGCTGTGGTAACGGTCCATGTATTTCCAGATACATCTGAAACAGTGACGGTAGACCCGGAACGATTCACAGTGATCTGCTCGCCTGAAAGAGTGGTAAAAGTCTGGTCCCCTTCTGCCAAATCTCCTGCAAAAGCGACTGCAGGCACAACATGAAATTGAAGGACTTGAGCCAAGTTATCGGTACCTCCTAACTCAGCTACCAATTGATCTAAACTGCTAACTCCAAAGGCTGTGAGTAAATCCCCAAAAGCGTCGTTATCAGGAGCAAATACAGTAATTGCCTCTGCACTCGTTAAAGTTCCCGCCAGATCGGCAGCTGTTACAGCATCTAATAAAGTGGTTAGTCCTGCAGAAGTAGCTGCTTCAACCAAACCTGGATCTACTACAGGGGCAGGGACAGGGCCGTCATCGTCATCTCCACAACTCGAGAGCGAGAACATTAAAGCTGCCATTAAGACAATCACTAGATAAGCCTTTAATCGACTTGACAATTCATAAATAATGTGTTTCATAATTTTAAAAGATTAATTAAATAGTTTCGCGTTTGCCTGATTGAACCATCGAAACGCTATTTTAGTCTGTCTGAACAGAGTGAGTGGTAGGAAAATCGGAGTGAGTTGTAGATAAGCTTGAATCAACGTAAGCGTTAAAAAAGGATGTTTTGCATACACAGACGGCTCAGAACAAAAAGTGTCTGCATAAACCCAGTCGCGTTCGGTTTAAATAAGGAAAATCCAGTTCGATAACGCGCAATTCTGCAAGAAGCAACTCGAATACTATCTATTAATACAAGGAAACGTAATAAACAATGACCATATTTAACGGTTAATTAAAGCTGACACTTATGGATCAATCTGAACTGAAAAAGGATCCTTCAGAGAAGAATCAAACTCCTGAATGGTTAAAGCTGGTACAAATAAACTCATGGGAAGCAGAATTACTTATTTCTGCTCTCCTTCTGTACATGCTTTTCCAACTGCCCGAGTTTATAGATAACTATAAAGGCCAGCATTACCCGCAAGGATTAATAAACATCATATTTGACGTTTTTGTAACCGCGCTTAAAGTGTTAAGAATTGGTTACTCTATCCATATCATAGCACGAGGAATTTGGGTGGCTAGTGTGGGTTTGAGCTCTATTTATCCTAAAAGCCTTGATCTCAAGAAACTCAATTTCAAAAACAGGTTCAAAAAGGAAATAGAAGAGGACATGAGACTGGAAAAAACCATCAAAGGGTTGGAAAAGATTGCCAGTTTAAGTTATGCCGTCTCATTCATGCTTTCCGGAATGATGATCAGTGCAGGTTTACTGTTTTTTTACATGCTGGTGTGGACGGAGTTGGTGATAACCCCGAGTGTACGAAACGGGAATAACCTGATGATGGGATTGGGTATTTTTGTTATCTGCCTTTATTTCGCATTAATCCTTATTCTGTTTATCGACTTCATTACAAACGGATTCTTTCGCAGGGAGTCATGGGCTTCTAAACCTTTCTATTATGTAGCCTTGATATTTAGGTTTCTGACGCTGTCGTTCATTTTCAACCGGATTTATTTAGCTATTATCTCTAATCTTCCCAAATGGCAGGCACATCTGGTTCCTATTTTGAGTGTAGCAATCCTCATAGGTTATAAATTTCTCGAATATAAAATAGGGGACTGGGATGAAGAAAGATATTTGGAAACAGCGTTTGTTGCTGTGAATAGTGCGAATTATGAGAACCTTAGAAATGAGGATGATCCGATGTTCGCGACCATACATAGTGACGTTATATACGATGGAGTCCTCCGCTTATTCGTAGATACCCATGGCAGAGTTTCAAGACTCTATCTGTGGGATGATGCCTATGACAGAAGAAGGTGGGATGAGATTGATAATTCAGAACAGGCCCAGTTTGCCCGAAAATTTGTAAAGGTGAAGGTGGACGATATATCGTATGACTCACTGGATTGGCTTGATTATGTTCATCCGGACACATACGACAAAGGGTTTCTGAATTACGTTGACGTAAGTGGGTTTAGCAAAGGACTGCACACAGTAGTTGTAGAACTTGATACCGCTAATTTTAATGATCTTCAGAAACGCTTAATAAGAGAATGGGATCCGCCTATTATTCAATACGCCAGAATCAATTTCTATAAAGCGCATTGAATTTCATTCCACCTAAAGCCCGTCCCTCATAAGCCGATAAACAAAGCAAATCTGATCTCCAAATTTCCTCTGCTGTTCAAAAACAAAGCCCAATCGCTCGTAGAACCTGTGAGCCTTGACGTTTGATGCTAACGGATCTATTAAAATCGCCGTAACCTCAGAGTTCAGAAAACATCTATTAATTGCTTTCTTCATCATAATTGTTCCATATCCTTTATTTAAGTCATCTTCTTCACCAATCCATATGTCAATGGCGCGCAAAGTCGTCTCAATTGTTCCCCAATAGTGACTTTCTTCTTCGGCCGGATCGATAATTTGAACAAAACCTATCTCTCTTCCATCACCTTCAGCAACCAGTTGTTCATACCGTCCCAAATAGTGTGTCTGCTTTACTTTGAAAAAAGGTTTCCCACAGGATAACTTCATAATTAATAACGACAAAAATTATGGAGAAACTACCCGAGGAAACCCAACTGAAGTTAACCAAAAATCAGCTTCAAAGTATCATTAATCTGGAGCTAGAAAAGGAGAACGGATTAAACGAGCTGTTCGGTATGATGATTAATGGTCTGATGTTAAGTGAGCGC
>JBCCOE010000153.1:0-7215 GCA_039025475.1 Bacteroidota bacterium
CCCCGGACCGCAGGCATTGATACACCTCCCTTGCTCATCAGCAAAATAACCATCATCACACTGCACCGGACCTGTTAAACTAGAGCCCTCACCTGAACCTCCACCTTCTCCGCTACCATCTCCAAATATAAGCGGAGGTCGATCGGCATAATATTCACAATGTACGGTGGTATAATCCAACTCACAGTCATCTGGTCCTATCCGTACCGTGCAGGTATAATGGTCTACATACCAACACTCGACTCCATTGCCCCTGCCGTTTTGAGTCGTTTCACGCTCTTCACTAACCAGCAGGTACTCCCCGTCTTGGAAGCGATACCCAACGATGTACTGGCCCGCTAGATCATGAACTGTTACTAGTCCATTATTGAAGCTGTTCCCGTCGCCAAGCACCACATTAACCAAATATAGGTTCTCTCCGTCATGGTTATCCACATAGAGTAAATAGGTACCTAATTCTAAATCCGTATCTACGCCTTCCATATGATGCACCACTTTATTTTGAGTGGCTACGGGGATTTTAAGGAAGGGAAGGTCATTATGTGCCAGATGTTGACTGTATTGCTCGAAAAGCGGTGTGAGTTGATCAACTACTCTTCCGTTATTTCCTCCACCGTTTTTTCTTTGGGCATCAATCCAAATCGCTTTGGCCCGATTCAGATCAACGGCCATATCAGGCTCTGTGGATTCATACTCTGCACATGAGACAATGAGTACAACGCCAAAGGCCAACATAAAAATTCTCTTCATGGTAAAGGATGGTTCTGATTTAATTCTGATTATTTCAATTTAAATAGAAGTAATCTGGAATCAAACATAATTTCAATCAAATGATTGAAAAGAACTATTTTTTGAACCGGTAGTTCACTCTGATTGAACTACTTGGTCGATCATTTCAACGTCCTCAGCCTTTTGTTTTTGCTCTTTTTTAAAAAACCGCTTCTGAAAAATAAGTATGATTACCACTCCAATGAAAATCGAGGAGTCAGCAATATTAAACACGGGGCTAAAAAATAGAAAATAGTCACCCCCAATGCCTGGAATCCATTCGGGATAATATCCGTCAAACAATGGGAAGAATAACATATCGATGACCTGGCCGTGAAACCACGGTGTAGGTGCGTCATAAGGTGCATTGTCCAGTAAAACGCCGTAAAAGGTACTGTCGATAACGTTACCTACAGCGCCTCCTAGGATTAACCCCATACACCACATTAGTCCGCTGTGCGCTTTGTGCTTGAATAAATAAAAGATGTAATAGCCTATACCGAACATCGCACATAAGCGGAATAAGGTAAGGAGCAGCTTACCAAACTCGTGTTTCCATTTAATACCGAAAGCCATACCGGGATTCAAGAGGTAATGCAGCCGAAACCAATCGCCAAGTACGTAAATCTCCCCGGCCGTTCCCATTTCCATATTATAGTAGACCAGCATCTTCGACGTTTGATCAATAATGATCACTACAAGAGCCAACAGAAAATACTTATAGGTTTTTTTGAATGTGGATTGATTCACTTCTAGATCGTGGCTTCCGTTATGGGTTCCTCATTTACCCGATTCTCTTCTTTATCCTCTGACTTGAAGAATTTTTTCTGGAAGATAAGCATAAACACCACGCCAAGAAATACCGAACTATCTGCTACGTTAAAAACGTAGCTAAAAAATAGAAAATCATCCCCTCCAATCAGGGGCACCCAACTAGGATAAGTCCCTTCAAACAAAGGGAAAAAGAACATATCAATCACCTGGCCATTGAACCATGGAGTAGGTGCGTTATACGGAGCGTTATCAAGTAAAACCCCATAGAAGGTACTATCGATAACGTTGCCAATAGCTCCACCTAAAACCAGAGAAACACAAATCAATAACCCTGAAGTCACATTTTTTCTGTACAGATGTATAAGGTAAAAGCCAATGCCAAAAGCCGCAATCATTCTGAAAAGTGTAAGAAGCATTTTACCGTAGGTGGCATCCCAACGAAGCCCAAAGGCCATTCCCGGATTTAAGAGGTAATGGATCTTAAACCACTCTCCAATTACATTTATTTCCTGGATGTGATTTTGTGCCAGGTCAAAATGCACCCACAATTTTACCGCTTGATCTAATACTATTACTCCTAAGACAATAAAAAAATACTTGTATAACTTCATCAAGCTTCTATCTTCACTTTTAATTTGTGCTCATCCATTTCCAACAGTACTCCGTCGCTCAATGTTTCAGTCATAGTCAACGAAAAGGCCTGTGTTTCTTTACAGATATATTCTTCATTCGCTCTTAGAGCGGCATTGACCAACTCGGTATTTGACTCGACATTGATCTTGATTTTATCCTGTACTTCAAGACCCATATCCTTACGCATATTTTGAACCCGATTCACCAGGTCTCGAGCAATACCCTCTTGCTTTAATTCTTCTGAAAGTGTAATATCTAGCGCTACGGTAGTGGTACCCTCAGAGGCTACCGACCAGCCAGGGATGTCCTGATAGGCGATCTCAACATCTTCTAAAGTAAGAGAAACATCACCAGATCCCAGATTGAGCTCTAATGAATTATGGGACTCCAAGACAGTAATTTCATCCGCATTTAACTGATTAATGGCTGCCGCCACTTCCTTCATACGAGGACCGTATTCCTTTCCTAATTTCCTAAAGTTAGGTTTAACGTTCTTAACAAGAATACCAGACTCATCGCCCACAAACTCAATTTGCTTCACGTTGACTTCCGAAAGAATTAGATCTTCAACGGATTCAATTTGCTCTTTAAAGTGAGTATTGAGCACTGGAATTAAAATTTTGGACAATGGCTGCCGCACCTTTATCATATGCTTCTTGCGAAGTGAATGCACCAAGGAAGATGTCACTTGCGCCAACGCCATCCGTTCCTCGAGATCTTTATCGATCAAATCCGTATTCGCCACTGGAAATAACGTTAAGTGCACAGAAATCTCATTGTCCTGGCCCGTGACTGCATTCAAATTCTGATAGAGGTTGTCCATGTAAAACGGAGCAATTGGCGAACTCAACTTCGCAATATTCAAAAGACATGTATACAGCGTTTGATATGCTGCTTTTTTGTCCTGATTATATTCTCCTCGCCAAAAGCGTTTCCTATTTAAGCGCACATACCAGTTACTTAAATCATCAATGGTAAAATCCTGGATGATACGCGCAGCTCTGGTAGGTTCATAATCTTCGTAAGCCTTATCTACCTCATCGACCACGGTGTTCAGCTTACTCAAGATCCAGCGATCACTTTCGGTTCGCTGAGCTAAGGCTATCTCATCATCAGAGTAATCAAATGAATCTAAATTGGCATATAAAGCAAAGAAGGAATACGTATTATGCAAAGTCCCGAAGAACCTGCGCTGAACCTCCACTATGCCATCGATATTAAATTTCAGATTATCCCAGGGATTCGCATTGGAGATCATATACCAGCGTGTAGCATCAGGTCCGTACTTTGATAATGTCTCAAAAGGGTCGACCGCGTTGCCTAACCTTTTGGACATCTTGTTACCGTTCTTATCCAGTACAAGGCCATTGGCTATCACATTTTTAAAAGCCACACTATCGTAAAGCATACTTGCTATGGCATGCAATGTAAAGAACCAACCCCGGGTCTGATCCACGCCTTCTGCTATGAAATCTGCCGGAAAATTAGATTCAAAAATGGCTTTATTTTCGAAGGGATAGTGCCATTGAGCATAAGGCATAGCTCCTGAGTCAAACCAAACGTCAATCAGGTCAGGTTCACGAAACATTTTTTGGCCTGTCTTGCTCACCAAAATCACATCGTCCACAAATGGGCGATGCAAATCAAAATCCTCAGCAATATGCTCCTCCATGAAGCCCGCTTCCACGGATTTGGCAACTTCTGCCTTTAGCTCTTCCATTGAGCCAATGCACTTTTGCTCTTTCTTGTCTTCCGAAACCCATATCGGTAAAGGGGTTCCCCAGAACCGAGAACGTGAAAGATTCCAATCCACCAAGTTCTCCAGCCAGTTGCCAAACCTGCCCGTGCCTGTAGATGCAGGTTTCCAGTTAATGGTCTTGTTTAGTTCTACCAACTTGTCTTTCATGGCGGTAGTTTTGATGAACCATGAGTCCAACGGGTAGTACAATATTGGTTTGTCTGTTCGCCAGCAGTGGGGGTAAGAGTGTTCGTACTTCTCTACTTTGAAAGCCTTGTTTTCTTCCTTGAGTTTAATCGCTATTTGAACGTCTAGTGATTTCTCAGGAGCTTTCCCCTCAGCGTAGTACTCATTCTTTACGTGGATACTGGCAAAATCGGTAATCTCTTTAACATAACGACCTTGTTTATCGACGATAGGTACATCTTTACCCTCTTTATCCTTTACCAGAATCGCTCCAATACCAGCCTGAGCGGCTACTCGTTGGTCATCGGCACCGAAAGTCGGTGAAATATGAACAATGCCCGTACCATCTTCTGTACTTACAAAGTCTCCGGATATCACCTTAAAGGCCGAACCACTTGGCTCTACATAAGGTAATAATTGTTCGTACTCCCTTCCTACCAAATCCGCTCCCTTGACCTCGTTAAGTACCTGGTATGGGATCAACTTATCACCTTCTTTATATTCCTCGAATGAAACCTCTGCAGCCTTAGAGTTGAAGTAAGAGCTTACTCTATCTTTTGCCAGAATAACTACAATTTCTTCAAAAGTGTAAGAGTTGAACGTTCTTACCTTTACATAATCAATTTTATCCCCAACGGCTAACGCACTATTTCCGGCAAGTGTCCATGGGGTGGTCGTCCAGGCCAGGAAATACTCATTAGAAGTTCCCTTGATTTTAAATTGGGCTGTTATGGTCGTGTCTTTGACGTCTTTATAAGTCCCTGGCTGATTCAGCTCATGAGAACTCAAACCCGTACCCGCGGCAGGTGAATAAGGCTGGATAGTATACCCTTTATAAAGAAGACCTTTATCGAACAGTTTTTTGAGCAGACTCCAGAGTGACTCAATGTAGTCTCGCTCAAAAGTGACATAAGGGTTATCTAAATCTACCCAATAGCCCATTTTTTGAGTAAGATCATCCCATTGATCTTTAAATTTCATAACCGTCTCGCGGCATTTTTCATTATACTCCTCTACAGAGATTTTTTTGCCAATATCATCTTTCTTTATGCCCAGCTCCTTCTCAACCTGAAGCTCCACCGGGAGACCGTGTGTATCCCAACCTCCTTTTCGCTTAACTTGGTATCCTTTTAAGGTTTTATACCTACAAAAAATGTCTTTTACTGCCCTGGCCATTACGTGATGAATCCCTGGCGTACCGTTGGCCGAAGGGGGACCCTCGTAAAAGGTAAAAGTGGATCTACCCTCCCTTGAAGAAACGGACTTTTCAAAGACTTGATTCTCCTCCCAAAAATCGAGTACCTCTTTAGCTACCTCAGCATAATTTAAGCCCTTATACTCCTTATACTTCATTTCTTAAATCCAGAAAAATCTATGAATTAACGTTATTGGACACTTTCTCCTGTGCCACCTTTATTTGTGAAAGATCAATCTCCTCATCCTCATCCTCGGAATAAAATCCATCATCATACTGCTCTATCAATGGATGCATATCTCTTCTTCGCTTGCCATCATCAAATGTCAAGAGCAATGAGGGTAGCAGAATCAGGTTCGTTACCATGGCTATTAACAACGTAATAGATGTCAAAATTCCCAGCGCTACCGTGCCACCAAAACTCGATCCCGCAAAGATCACAAAACCGGCAAAAAGAATAATTGAGGTATACATCATGCTTGCCCCTGTCTCCCGTAAACTTTTACTTACGGCTAGCGGCACAAAAAAACGATTCGCAAAAAGCTCCTGCCGATATTTAGCCAAAAAGTGGATAGAATCATCTACTGAAATTCCAAAAACAATACTAAAAATCAGTGCAGTACTAGGTTTCAAAGGAATACCGGTAAAGCCCATAATACCGGCCGTAATTAGCAAAGGAATTATATTAGGGACTAACGAAATTATGATCATCCTCACATTGGCAAATAAAATAGCCATAATAACAGCAATGATGAGAAAAGCGAGAAGCAGACTAAACCGTAAGTTTTCGATGAGGAACTTATTCCCTTTAATAAACAACGGAGTGGTTCCAGTAATATTTAATTTAAGATCGCTTTCAGCAAAAAGAGTATCAATTTTAGGTTGTATTACCTCATTTACGAGAGAATCCATTTTGTAAGAGCCAACATCAGCCACCTGCATGGATACCCTCATTTTTTGTAGTGTAGAATCAACGAAAGAGTTAAACAGTCCCGAGCTGTCCGATTGATTGCGCATATATCGGATTATGAAATTACTCTCTCGCCTGTTAGGTATGGAATATCTGGTGGGGTTATTCCCATAATATGCCTGTCTGGCCGCCTTTACGAAACTTACTAAAGACAATGGCTCGGATATATCGCGTTGCTCAGCGAGGAACTTCTCGAGCTGATCTAGTTTCCGAAGGTTCCGCACGTCAATAGCACCTCTCCTTTTGTCAGTATCTACTACAATTTCAAGCGGCATAATACCAGAAAAGTGCTTCTCAAAAAAACTGAGATCCTTTTTGATATCACTGTCCGCCGGTATATCATCCACCATATAAGAAACCGTCTCAATCTTATACATGCCGTAAATAGAAATACCCACAAGAGCTGCGGTCACACTGTAGATAAATATGCGATGACGATGAACCAGCAAGTCCATCTTAGTCAACACAAAGTCGAGGGGTTTGAATTTTAGATGTTTAAGCTGTTTTACATTAGGAGACGGCAACCACGAAAAAACAGCCGGTATTAGAATGATGCTTACAATGAATGTAGCCATGATGTTAAGACCAGCTACAATGCCAAATTCTTTCAGTATGACAATATCAGTTGTAGCCAGCACTACGAAACCTATAGCGGTAGTGAAGTTGGTAATCAAGGTTACTAACCCGATCTTTCTGACCACACGACTAATTGCCATCATTTTATTGCCATGGGTTTCGTATTCCTGGTGGTATTTATTCAGGAGATATACACTATTTGGAATACCAATAACCACTATAACGGGAGGAATAAGCCCGGTAAGTAAAGTGATCTGATATCCGAACAATGTCAAAGAACCCAAGACCCAAACCACTACGACCGCAATTATCGTCATTGGAAACACTACTGCATCCCAGGTTCTGAAGAAAACAAATAATATCAGCCCCGTTACG
>JBCCOE010000154.1:0-7172 GCA_039025475.1 Bacteroidota bacterium
CCAGCGCCTTCTCTTCTGGGACTGCAGACGACCAGCTCTGAATGCCCAAGGCGAGTATCTCCTGATAGATCTTCCTGGTGCGAAGAGCGACGACTGAGGTGAGGAAGCCGAGGACGTCATAGGCGGCGGCGGGGTAGGCCGCCGCCCTCCTGAGGGAGAGGCGGCCGGAGTGAGCCGCCAGCTGCGGGTTCACCGGCTTCAGATAGATCCGGTCCTTGGACTGGTCCCACAGGTGGCCGAGGATGGGGATCATCTCCTCCGCCCCGGACGGCAGCACCCGGATCGGCTCCTTGTAGAACATGTTGTACTGCCGCAGGGCCTTCTCCAGACTCTCCGCTTCCTCGAACGCCGTGATGCCCACGATCGTATCATCGACGTAGATGGACCGGGAGGCCCGGTTCCGGAGGGACTCGGAGATGACGCCGTCCGCGGTGGCCTTCTGCAAGATGAACTGTAAGGCCATCGCCATCGCGGAGGGGCTACTGGCCAGGCCCATCGGGTAGGACACCATCCTGTACGCCGTCGCCGCGCCCGCCCCCGCCGCATCGAAGGTCGGAGGGATCAGGATGGCGTGGAAGAGAGAGTCGGCGAAGGAGCATTTGAGGGAAAAAAAGGCCTCAGAAATGTCTCCAAAGGCGATCATCTTGAAGAGCCGGGCCCGCGTCATCACCTCCAGACACGGGGACTGATCATCCGGCGGCACCAGAAGGGTATCATTGAGGGAAGGAGTGCCCTTTGGGCGAAGAGATCCATCGACCACCATTCTGGTCTTCAGCTGGCCGTTCATCTTTGTGGACTGCACAATCGTCCATGGTAGATAGAAACGCACCAGAGCCGGGTCCACTGCCTCCACGACGCCGCGCTCGATCAGGCTCGCCATCAGCTCCTTCACCGGCCCCATCTGCAGCTTCTTGGACGTGACCACCGAGCGCAGTTGTTTATACAGCTCGATATTCATCCCACCAGGATTGTACAAATCAGTATCAACCACAATTGGTATGTTATCATGTACGGTAAATACTTGACCTGCGCTTGGAGTTAAAAGCCAGTTTCTTAAAGGATGCGGCTGTACTGAAAAGTAATTCGAAAGGCTTGATTTCAATCTTCCCCCCGAAAAGTAAACGTTGAGTTCTAAACGATATAAGGTTCCCGGAGGAACCGAATCGGGTATTTTCCAAAGGAAAGAATTACCAGATACACCGTTTTCAATGATTTTAATGTCTTGTTCTCCTGACTTGACTAAGTTTAGCTCATAATACTCATAAGTACCTTGAATTTCCCATGACAATTCATGATCGCTCGTTTGATTCACAGTCCCTCCAATTGCTGAAATCAATTGAACCGATTCCAGTTGATGACTAAATGTGCCGTTACTCCAATCTTCAATAGTCGGATCACTCATATCAAATATTTTAAGAAGATGCTGATCACCACTAATAAAAGTATTTGAACCGTCGTAAGTGTCGATAAAATTGTTCGAGCCTAGTGAGATAGGTCCGTAGAACTTAAAAACACCATTTGCCCCATACACCTCAACAGCTAAATTACTGCCTACATCATGAACATTTTCATCCACATCAATGAATATAGTGTCACCTCTAACGTAGCTTTCCCCGCCGTTCGGACTTAACAACCAGTTTGAATAGTCTTCGATGGCGAAATAACTATCACTCCAATCATAATGAGTTCCATCTGGCGAAGAAATTTTTATTCGATATTGATTGCTTGAACCGCTCAAGTCTGAAGTAGCTATAATTCTACCATCGGATACTCCTACTCCCAGATCTTTTACCAATACGTCTCCATTATACAGATAAACTCTAATTGTAGAATTGATCAATTCTGTATTTACATCGACTAATATATCATCTCCGACGTGAAAAACTTCTCCGCCATTAGGGCTTAATAACCAATTGCTAAGATCAGCAGGAATTGGTGGTGGATTAGTATTTGCTGGTACGTTCTTGGTCATTGTAACCACAAATCCAGTGATTGTCCCAGATCCGGTAATTTTAAGCCATCCATCTTCGAGACTTACTGTATAACTACCTTGGTTCAAATTTCCTATAACCATATCTGGCAATAGTGGAGATGTATTTAAATATTTTATTTTACCAGTCCTTAATGTAGAGGGCGTAAAACCGCCACTGAACTGAATGGTAAGAACATCATTAACCAAATCGACGTAAACACAACCTCCACCATTTCCTGAAGTAATAAAATGTGAGATGGCACAAAAATCTTGAGAATAGTTTTGATAGTGCTGCGCCCCTGCTTTACCAACGCAGAGACAAAAGATGAAGGCACAGAAAGTAAATATTGTAAACGTTTTCATACCTTATTGGTTATTTAGATAGTACTCGTTCAGTTGCAGAATATGCCCATCATCGTCTTTGGATAGTCTTAAACGGCCTGATTGATCATACTCGAAATAGCTGGTTTGACCGTTAGGGTCGGTCATAGAAGTTATGCCTTCGAGAGGACTTATCGTATAGGTGGTAACCTCAGCGTGCAAAAGACTTGGGGCATCGCGGAGCCTTTGCAACTCTGTTGACAGGTGCATATCCCCGGAAGGACTATCCAAAATTGTCTGATCGATTATGCCGTTCACTTCATCGTAAGTAGCACCAACCACTTTGGCTACCACATAACGATCCTCGTAACCCCACAAATAGGTGGTAGGCACCCCGCTTCTGGATATGAATTGCTTTACTTTTGAGGTAGAATTATAGTATGAGTATTTTCCGTTCGGCTGATACACTTCATTGTTAATATCATGCTTGTCGATGGGTGGAATAGGAGTGTCAGTCACTAATTCGTTAACTTCTTCCACTAAACCATATTCATTGTACTCAATAATACGGCCTTCCGTTTGCTCACCGTTTTTAATAATGTCTATTCTCACTGGCAGCGCGGTCATGTTTCTTGCGGTCAAATCATCAATAAAAGGGATGCCCACATCAAAATCATTCGAATACGCATATTTACTGACGGTAAACTCTCCTGAACTATTCTCTTCGCTAATCCTACTCTGCAACCATCCATCATTGTAAGACAGTGACTTGGAGAGGATGTACTCATTATCTTGATGGTAGTAGGTTACGTCAGATCCGGTGAGCAAATATGCTTCCGTCTGGAACAAATAGGGGAGATATCCGCCTATTACTGTTCTTGTATTTCCGGTCCCACTTAAATTTCCACTATGGTCTTCGGCATTGGCGCCGTACACTATTTTGATGGCTCCAACGGCGCTATTTTCATATAAGGCATAGGTGTTTTCTACAGCTTTAACCAGCTTGTTCTCAGAATTGTAGTAGAGATGTTCGAGCGGTTTGCCATTTTTAGTTGCAAAGCTCTTAGTATATATCTCAGGCATTGTTTTAATCGCATGATACGATGTCAGGCAATTATCAGATATGCTTGGTATTACACCTACAATATTTAGAAAACCATAATTACCTATGGACGGGTCGTAAGTAGTAGGATCATTGTAGTAATTGGTCAAAATAGAATAGCTATTGCTGTTATCAAGTGTAGAGATAAACTTCTCTTTTACCTTACTGTAGCCTACATGACTACCTTGTGCCGTTCTGGAAATGGGGCTGGTAGGAATGGATCCTATATTTGCGTATGAGGTAATATCATAGAGTCTTACGGAGGCACCTGAACCCAAAGCTCCACCAAAACAATCGATATTTGAAGAACCGTCGTTATTCCAATATTCAAAAATCTTATAGTACACCGGTTGATTCATCAAAGTTCCACTTGAATACGAGTCTTCATCATCATATTCATAATCTCTTTGTCCTACTTTTTGATGATTCAAATCTCTATCTACTACCGACTTTACACGTATACCGCCAACTGCTTTATTTCTGTATTCCCGATTAGGCGCCCTGAAGGTTGCCTGAACCCTGAAATTGATATCGGACAAATCAAAGAGTTTCAATTTATACAACCCTTTTGATAAATGACCTGTGAAGTAATGGTCACTATTGGAGCAGTAACAGAAATTATTTGCTTGATCACATGATTGTTCATTATCAGCATCATTATAGCACCACTCCAGGAAATCACCTATTTTAATATCATATACTACTGTATTGGACGGACTAATAAGTTGAAATGCTTTTCTGTTTCTGTGGGGATAAAGCTCATCATATAATCCATTGTAAGGGCCGTCCCAATCCCGTAAAGTAATGCTCAAATAGGCTGGAGATCGCGAACTTTGGCTGAAGGTTACGGAAGGGCTAACATTCATAAAATAATCTCCCGATTCGTCAAGAGTAGTCGTATTAAATACTGGAAATTCCCAAGCCTCATATTCTGTTGAAAGCATTTTGACCGTATTCAATTCATAAACGTATTCAGTAGATCCACCTGTGGGATAGGTGATTTTCCTTAACGCACCCTCAACCGTTCTTGAAAAATTCGCCTCTTTATTAGCTCCTTCCACAAGTATTGTTTTTTCAACAGTCTGGCCGGAAGGTGTTACGCAAAAGTCCTCAATATTCATTCTTGGGTAATATACCGAGTTAGTGCTCTTACCGTTATAGAACCCCCATAAGTCAATGGCTTTTGTATTGTCTCCGGGATTTGATTTACTAAAATATTCAAAATCATATATCTCGTCTTCAATGCTTATTCTATCCAGGCGGAGTGAGCCACCCATATAGGATTGTGCCAAGTCAATTGTTTTTTTTGTAATTCCGCTATACTTCACATCTATAGCACTTAACCTTTTGGGGCTTCCTATCTCAGCCTGTAAATCTGTTCGATTGGCAAGTGTAAACAACAATGTTTCTTTTCCATTTTCTATCTGGGTAAGGTAAACGGCTTCAGATACAGTTTCTATTGCGGTGCCACCATTCCTTAAGTGTGTAGGCAGGTTTCCCGTCGCCCCCAGGCGGCATATCTCCTTGTTGATATAATATGATGCCACGACAGGAAGCCGCACTTTATCCGATCCCTGCCTATATTCAAAGGTGAGCTCTTTCCCACTCGGCGCTATCACTTTATCTAAAAACCAGGAGTTGATAATGTCGTAAGAAGCAGGACTGGAACCGTAGGAATCCGACCTGGATTTTGTATTGAAATGGTAAACAAATCCCACGTCGTCCGTTACGTCAAAACTCATCTCCGTTTCATCAAAAGATACCTTATACGTTGGCCGGTTCAGCACCTTAACGCCCACCACTCCTCCATTTAGCGCTTTCTGTTGAAGCACAAACTTTAGCGTTTCTCCAAAAATATTAGCGACAAACAGGTCGGGTTCGGTATCAGGAGATCTGTGGTCGCCATCATATTCTTCAATTAAAAACCGTACTTGTGACGGCAAGTAGTCTATGGCATTGACCAACCCATTTGGCAAAATATCAGGTTGATTAATCCAACCGTTGGAATATCGTCCACCGCCGTCAGCCACTACCGTACCGAAATCGTCTTTGTCGTTTACTGCTCGCGTAATGATACCGTTAGAAGTTAGCGCCCATCCTAAACCTATCCAGCTTGACTCCTCATTTACCTGGTGGCCACTGTAATTATAGTCCAAGCGAATGGGAAAGGTTCTGCCTTCAAACTCAAGACCGTATAATGGAATGGATATATTTTGCGAACCGGTGTATTGCCCAATGGGCGAAAAACCGTACTTGCCCAAGGCATAGGCTTCGGGTATTGGTTGAGTTAATGAAGCTGGACTAAAATCCGGCAGTTGATTTTGACCTACTAAAAGCCCTGGGCTTAAGAGTAACGAAATTATATTTATTCTTAGGAAAGTGTACATGATATTAATAAGTGTGGCAAACTTGTATTGAACCTTAGTATAATAAAATAATAGCAATCTAAGCTAAATAATCAATGACGAAAAATGACTTTTGTCATGTTTACCACTATAAGAGTTTAAAATTAACCCGATGTGCTAGTTAATTTGTAAGGGTTTGACACGGTACACGACAAAAGTTTCAAATCATATTTTCGGACGGATATATGTTGAAATCAATCTTTTTTTCAGCGTCATGCTGATCCGGAAAATAGGAAGAAGCATCTTATTAAGCTGTCAGAAGGAAAAATTTCAAAATAAGGTGCATGAAACTTAGTAAGATCCCTCCTTTGTCGGGATGACCTATGTTTTGTCGTGTACTGAAAGGGTTTGATTTGAAAAACAAACCGTAATATGCTGAGTATGAGCAAATTAATAGCGTATAATATCCGTTTAATTAATGAAACCATGACAACCCTTAAAAGCAATTTTTTTAATAAGGTCTATCATACCATCAAAGCACTGAACACAGACCTGTTTAATCAAGATGATAGCATACTCAAAAAGTCCGCGTCAGTTCCCTGATTTAGAGATAATTAGCTTGGCATTGACAGCTGAATTTTTGTCATTTGATAGTTCACCCACATCGATGGGGTTTCGATTTTCTCGGACAAACCATCAGAACGCTTAAGGATATACGGATCACTAAACCCGGTAGGAAGTCTATTGAAACGATTAAAAGGAAGGCCTGTCGGTTGATGAGCTCTTCTATCACTTCAACCCTGCATTGCAGGGACACGGAAATTATCACCGGTTCACAGTCTCCAAATACGTGATCTCCCGAATCGATATAATATCTACCATACCCTCTGGCGATCGGCAAAAAGAAGGCACACTACGAAAAGCTAGCAGTGGATCAGAAGTAAGTACCTCAATTCCATTGGCTGGTCCAACCGGGTTTTTATAGCCCAGGATGGCGATAAAGTAGTGACCCTCTTTAAAGTGGAAAGATCAAGCGCTACATCAAAGTACGGAATGGAGCCAACCCGTTTTATCGAGTATAGAGGCCTTATTTTAAAAAGCGAAAGTTTAGCCGGGGCAGGCCGGCAAAAACGGCCTGACCTTGAAAGGGCTTGAGCCGTATGCTTGGAAACTCGCTCGTACGGTTCTTAGGGGACTTGGACGGGGTGACCCGTCCCGGTTACCCGACTCCGAGATAGTAAGAGGAGCTTGGTTTTGCAAAAACCGAGGTCGAACTAACCAATTCTATTACTTTAAAGAGCGGATTCTAATTTTCTGCGTAGTGATAGTAGTAAACTTTCCATATAAATCTTTTCCCTTACTTTCTAAAAGATCTAATAATATAGAGAGTATGGCTTCAGCTTCCGGAAAGCTATAGCGCAATAAAATAACA
>JBCCOE010000155.1:0-7140 GCA_039025475.1 Bacteroidota bacterium
ATTTAATCGTTAACTTTGATTATCTGGGTAAAACTTATCAAGGTGAAGTGCTACTTAAACAAAGTAAAGATTTAGAAAACAATAATTACTTGATTGCAGTTAAACCTCCCAAAGAAATAATTCTAGAAGAATCGGAAATTAGTGTAATACGTCAACAGAAGGAAAAAGTACCTTTTGTTCCCATTCTTACCGACCTTCTTAATAGCAAGCTTGTTCAGTACGAAAGCGAAAGAAGTATCAAAATTGACCCATCTGATAGTAATTTAGTATTAGCTGTACAAGTTTGGAAAGATAGTTTAACTGCGATTAATCCCGATAAGTGGAATGACATTCAAGGGAATGAAAGCCTTACAAGCCGAGATCTGATAGCAGCCACAGATATTGAAGTTGGTACGGGTGGATTAAGTATTCCTGATAGACCAAGAGAAGTAGCTGTTACTAATAACGGAAATCGTGCTTACGTTACTTTGGAAAATTCTCATAGCATAGCAGTTGTTGATACCTTGATGCTGCGTCAGGTAGATATAAACCCGGAAACGGAAGAAATGGATATGATTGTTCTTCCTCCGGGTGCAGCACCACGAGAACTTGTTATTAGCCCGGATAATAACTTTGTCTACATTGCCGATCGAGCTATTGGTTCGGTTTATGTGGTAGATATCAATCCGAGTTCCGAAACCTTCCATGAATTAGTAGAAACAATTAACCTTCCAGGAGACAAATTACGCAAATTAGCAATTAGCGCAGATGGTAAAAAGCTTTTTGTAACTTCACCGCTTAGTAAAACACCTGGAAAAGGTTCAATATATGTAATTAATATAGACCCCTTAGATCGTCCTCAAGATGAAGCCAAGCCTAATACCCGTAAATGGCATCAAGTAATAGGTACGATTGAAGCCGAATCTCGCACTGAAGGCATTGCTGCAACTCCAGAAGTAGATAAGATGGTGTTTACAAATGGAGGTAATGATGCTAAGGGATTTGGTTTATTAACTATTACTGATAATGACCCCACAAACTTTAAAGCTGAAACTAGCTATATAAATGTAGGTATTGGTAGCGTTTTTGATTACTTTGATGTTAATGATGCTCGGTCAGTAGTTGTTACTAACGATGGTAAATATGGTTTTGTAGGTGGTTTCAACGGTCGCAATCTTGCTGTAGGTGTTGAAAGCATTAGTGATCCGCTCGCTGGTAGCAATATTGGTATTATTAAAGATCAGTTGACTGAAAATGCCAAGCTTGTAGCTGCAACTCGACCAATTCCAATGGGATTAACTACTGACTTGGTGTTGAATGGTGGAAATACTAATGGGAGAGAATATATTGAAGATAAATTCCTCTACGCAGCTTATCCAGGAGTTGGTAGTGTATTTGGGTTTGATGTTGAAAAAATTATTGACACTATAGCTGCGGTTGAGAAAACTGTTTCTGAAAGCGATAAATATATTCCCGAACTTGATTTAACAAGAATACCAATTGATGAAATTAATCCAGATATTATTGTTGCTGGGGATTTAAAGCCGTTAAAGACTAACAGAGATGGAACTCAATTTGGTACTCCTCCTAATTCTAATCGTCCTCCTTTAGGTATTGGCAGCAATCCTTGGGGATTGGGTTCAGTTTCTAAAGTAGATTGGTTGGATTTGGTATCTCCGGGTGATGTCACGGAGGATAATACTCCTACCTTTGAATGGAAGTTTGACCCAGGTTACGAAGATGTAAAAGAAGTCAATCTATTTGTAAGTAGTTTTGACGTAGGTGAAGGATTACTACCTTGGGATGAAATAGTTGATTTGTCCGATAATTCTTCGTTCTCACTCCTCGACTGGTTCTTCTCTTTATTTACAAGAGAAGAGGCAAAAGAGATAGCTATCAAACGTTGGAATGATTATGATGATTTCAATCCCGGTCGTATTTTAACTGCTACTTGGAAAAAAGATACTAATAAGTGGTACAGACATGACGGTACGGAGATACTTCCAGGAGATGATTCGGAGAATACTAAAACTAGCTTGACGCTCAATGATATTCTTACTTTAACTGCTGGTCAGGATTATAATTGGGCTGTAGAAGCGACTAGAGTAAGTGGAGAAACTCAAATTGATTTAGGTTCGTTTAGAGTTGAACCAAAGCCTACCCAGAATCCATTTACCAGCGTTAGCGTAATTACTCATGGCTTCACTCTACGTCCTTCCGAAACAGGAATTGACAAAGCTATCTATCAACTTGCCGATGGTATTGTTTCTGCTAGTGGTGAAGACCTAGACGAAAAAGGTTTGATGTTGCTTTACAATAAACCTACTGGCTTATGGGTTCCTGTTGATGAAAAAGGTAGGAGAATAAAAGAATTAACAAACAATCTCAAACCAGGGGATAAAAATTATTTAACAACATTGGCAGCTAATATTAAGCAGAAATACTCTAACCAAAATAAATCATTAGTATTGCTTCCTGAATGGTCTACTAAAGGTGAATCAACTATTGATACTAGTGGTTTTACTGAAGGAGCGGCTGATGCAATTTTTGCTTCGATGGTGCAATTAGACCAAGCTTTGGGTGGTGATGTTGGTGAAAAAGATTCTAGCGGTAAGTTAGTTAGACTTTATGATGATGAAGGCGATTTAATTCGCAAACATGGGGATATCTTTAATTCAGCCTTGCACTTCATTGGCTTTAGTAGAGGAACTGTTGTTACTAGCGAAATAATTCAACGATTGGGAACTTATTTCCCTTATGCTGGTGGACCAATTAATGCAGATGGAACTCCGGTGACAAGGAATGGGAAGCAAGTTCGCAATTTGCAAATGACAACAATTGATCCCCATGATTTTTTCCAGGAAAGTTTAAAGATTAACTTACTGCTTCCTGGTACTACAATCAGAGACTATAGGGATTTTGATGAGCCAAGAGTAGAAGTTTGGGAAAATGTCACTTTTGCTGATAATTACTATCAGACTGTAGCTAATCCTGAAGGTAGTACTTTTACTCCAAATGGTCGCTTTGTTGAAGGTGCAGATGTCAATGTTAAACTTAATGGTCGCGCTGGATTTACTAGTGATAATGGCAGGGGAGGACCGCACTCAAATGCGTTTGCTTGGTATGCAGGAACGGTTGATTTTGATTTAGATAAGGTAAATAACGTTTATACCGAAGGTCAAAAACCTATTTATGACCGATTGGGTAAATTAATAAGCTTAGAATTAGATAATTTATTAAATAAAGAAGATAAAGCAGATAAGGAAACTGGTTTGGTTCCTTGGTATTCGTCTTCTAATAGTAAGGGTTCTAGTGAAGGTATTGGTAATGGTTGGTATTATTCTGCGATAGCTGGTGGTAAGCGTCCGGATGTAGATTTAACTCAGCGCAAGTTGCTTAGTTACGATAATACCGATGATGATATTGTTAGTGGTGATTTTGCGGTTCCTACTGTCTTTAACGGGAGTTTTGATGTTGGTGTGAGTGATGACCCCAATGCTCCCGTTCCTGGTTGGTCTTTTCATAATGGGGAAAATGAACAGCCGCTGTTGATGAAGCATTTGGTTGATGTTAGTACTCTTTCTAATGAGTTAGACACACAAAATTTAAAAGCTCCTTTGACAGCAGCTTTGGACGCTAATGATAGGGTACGTGACAGAGCTGTAAGATTACAAGTAGGTAGACGTACCAATGCTATTCATAACATTACTAAAGTACCTGATTGGGGTGATTTGAGATTTGACCTTCGTGCGCCAGTAAAAGCAGGAAAGCTAATCATATCTCTAACAGCAAACAAAATAATTTCTTTAAATGGTAGGAGCATAACTGAACCACTAAAATATACAAAAGAAATAGATTTGAGTGAAGATGCAATAGGAAGACTTAATACATACGAAAGTGACATTTATAAAATTGGTTCTGGAAGGCAAGGATTTGAAACTTTCCATATAGATAGCAAAGAACTAGAAGCGTTTCGAGGATTAACTGCTAGTTTGAAATTTGAGATAGTAGGAGAAACAGGGGTTTACTTAAATAATGTTTACTTCAAGACTATTAATCTTCAATTCGGAAATCCCACAGAAGCTAGATACACTTCTCAACCTCCTAATTTCAATGAAAACCCATACTTCAATAATTTATTGATAGAAAAACCTCAATATGCAGCTTCTTATGGTAGTGATATAAATACTCCCGTCTGGGTAAGCTGGCAAGTTAATCAAAATTGGAGTCCGACACGAGATAGAGTTAAACGTCCAAATCAAACAGAATTTTTAGCAGATCCAGAACTTCCTGAAAAATGGAAAAAGATTGATAGTAGTTTTTATGAATACCTAGACCCAGAAGATAATAAATATAAAAGTTATGGTTTTAACCAAGGTCATTTAATTCCTTCTGCGGATAGAGTAAATACTAAGAAAGACAATCGTGCTACATTCTTAGGAACAAACCTTATTCCACAGAGCGCAGATAATAACGAATTTTTTGGGCAAGGAATTACAAAAACATCTGCTTGGCTAAACATTGAAAACTTTGAAAGAGCATTAGTAGATCAAGGTAGAGAACTTTATATTGTTGCTGGAGTCTATGGAGGTAATCCTCAACCACAGAAGAAGAGTAATGCTAATCCTGGCAAATACTCTGGTAACACAAAATCTGCTGCTTTTGTTCAAAATGGAATCAATATTCCTACATGGACTTGGAAGACAATCTTAGTTCTTAATGAAGCAGGTCAAGAACCTGAAGACGTTACAGCAAATACTGTCACTTATACTTTCCTAACTCCTAATAGAGCAGAACCACATGCAAATTGGACATCAAATACAAGACCTGTTACACATCCGTTTAATGAAATTCAAGACAAATTAAATTTATCCAATCCTCCGTCTCAAATACAAAACGCAACTGAATGGCGAAATCCTTCTACCTGGCAAATTACTATAAACCAGCTTCAAGACCTTTTAAATGGATGGGGAGGTAGAACATATAACTTTTTCTCGAATGTTCCTAACAATGTCGGAAGTCAAATTAAAGATAGAATTCATGCTTACAGCCCAACACAAGTATCTTCTCCCCTTTTGTCAGGGGTAGAATTATCGCCGAATTCAATCCCCATAACTAGTAGGTTCGACGATAATTTCTCCATCTGGCATAGTGGTATTGCGGAAGAAAGTACGCCAAAACAAACTGTGGTAATCCCAGTTAGCTCCAGTCAAATCAGCCCCAGTAAAATCAACTCCTTCCATATCAGCAAAAAGCAAATTGGCTCCTCTCAAGTCGGCATAACCAAAGTTGGTACCACGGAGAATGGCTCGATGCAAATTGGTTCCAGTCAAATCAGCTCCTCTAATGTTGGCACCGCTCAAACTGGAACCTTCCAAGTTGGCTCCACTCAAATTAGCGTAAACCAGGTGAGCCGGATATTTGAGTTTCTTGGGAACCTCATGATAGTTCAAAACGATTCCACGCAAATCTTGACCCCTCAAATCGGCACGATGCAGAACGATACCAGGGAACACTCTTTCTCCAGAAGCGTAACGTCTGAGGAATTCTTGAGTACTAATTACACGACTGGAGTCGTTTTTGATGCTGCCATAAGGCATGATAGTTTGACAAAACAAGGTATCTTCCGTTTTAACCCCAGTCAAATCAGCCCCATTCAAATTAGTTCCAGCCAAAACAGTTCCATTCAAATCGGCTCCAGTCAAATCAGCCCCAGTCAAATCAGCTCCAGTCAAATTAGCCCAAGCCAACTCAATTCCAGTCAAGTTGGCATGTCTCAAGTCAGCACCAATCAACCAAGCGCTACTCAAACTAGCCTCTCGCAAATTGGTGTTCCTCAAATCGGCATTAGTCAAATCACTATGCCGCAAATCAATAAAGGACAGGTTAGTTCCACTCAAGTTAATGTCAATCAAATAAGCTTCCTCCAAGGAAGTACCCCTAATCAAATCAACTCCACTGAAATCCCTTTCTCCAGCAGCATACCTTTCCAACAACTCCTCACCAGTCATAATTTACCTCTTGAAATCACCAACACACTACAAGATAACCCACTAAATATATCCCTAGAAATAACCGACCTCCCCACCGGACAACTAGCCGAAGCGCAAGTCACCGAATACACCGACCAAGGAATCCCCAACGGCGGCAAAATCCTCATAGACCACAACGCAAACGGCTTGGGCTGGTTCATCGACACCACCCCATTCGACCACAGCGAATTTTCGCACACCCTAACCGACACAGCACTCCTAGCCGCCGCAGACTCAGAAGCATACGGAAAATACGACCTGCTAACCGCAATCCTCCACGAAATGGGGCACCTAGCAGGATTCATCTCCGGCTACACTGAATTTGACCGTCATATCCAAACCATTAATGGCAAGAAAACCTTCGTAGGGGATAACTTCACCGCAACCCTAGCCCCAGGCGGTAGCCACCTAGACTCCAAAGCACATCCCCACGACTTAATGAACACAACATTAAGACCAGGAGTGCGTAAGCTACCATCATTACTCAACCTGCAAATACTTAACTATTTAAGGAGTGAGGGAGTGAGCGAGGGAGAGAGTGAGGGAGAGATTGAGGAAATTTTAACTGCACCACTAACTTCTACTCCACTACTCGGAATCAACAACGGTACATTCGACACCCAAGAAATTTGGTCAACCCGTGGAGCAGCCAACATCATCGAAGGACAAGCAGTCCTCACCGAAGAATCCCGCTTGAACAGCAACTTTACCCAAGACTTCATCATCCCCAGTGAGGCTAAGTACCTACAATTCACAATATTAGAATCGGATTTAGAAGGAAGAAGGAAGGAGGAAGAAGGAAGAAATAATAATTCTACATCTTCCCTCTTCCCTCTTCCCTCTTCCTTAAGCAACGCTCCCGGAGATGCCTTTGAAGTTGCCCTCCTAAACACCAATCCGCTTACCCCCCTAGCCGGAATCACCAACGAATTCTCCCAAACCGACGCACTACTCAACATCCAACACGACGGAGATTCATACTTTAGCGATAAAGTCAAACTATCCGGCGCAGAAACCAGCGGCGATTCAATCAACCTCAACAGTCCCCGCACCGTCACAGTAGATATCCGCGACATAGCCCCCAACACCGAAGCAACGCTATACTTCGACCTCCTGGGCTGCCCAGGAG
>JBCCOE010000156.1:0-7080 GCA_039025475.1 Bacteroidota bacterium
CTTTAACTTTAGAAAATGGATAGTCGCCTATCAGGAAAGGGTGAAAAAATGGTACCCGTTCTTCAGCACGATTTTTAACCAAAATAACTTATGCATTAAAATATTTATACGCTAGGCTACTTTTTAAGGGACGACTAGTTATGTAAACGTCACCTTTCTCTAGTTCGATTGAAAAAATGTTGGCCGTATCGTGGAATGATGGAATGTGACTAAACCTAAATTTTTTATTGATATTCAAAGTATCTTCCTCATTCAAGGAGCAAATAAACGCGGCCTGGTGAAGGTTCTTGAAATCTTGCCGATATTGATTGAACATGTACTGTGACAAGCTATCTATTTGAGAATAGATTTTTGGTGTTACTGTAATTGTTAAAAGAATAAGGATAGCGATCTTCATAGAAATCAATAACTATATCTCACGTGACCAATTTTAGTGCCACGTATTCAAGCTTATTGTGTCATTGTTATTCGAAAAAGATGAGTTGTATAATAAAACAATACCCATTCAAATTCAGTTATCTTTGTGGTTTTAAAAGCAGAATTCTGTGGATACACAAACGCTCCAAACTTACCGTTACTGCAACAGCCTTACCCGCTATTCCAGACGCAAAACCCGGGAAGTCTACATTGGTGATATTCCTTTAGGTGGAGATAATCCGATTCGTGTACAATCCATGACCACTGTCGATACCATGGATACTTTAGGTTCTGTGGAGCAGGTATTGAGGATGGTGGAATCCGGTTGCGAGTATGTACGGATCACTGCTCCCAGTAAAAAAGAAGCTGAAAATCTGGGCGAGATCAAAAAAGAGCTTTTGAAAAGAGGCTGTGAAGTTCCCTTAATTGCTGACATTCACTTTACACCAAATGCAGCGGAGTTAGCGGCGCGTATTGTAGAGAAAGTACGAGTCAACCCTGGTAATTACGCAGATAAGAAGAAATTTCAGGAAATTGACTTTACAGATGAATCCTATAACGCCGAGCTGGAACGCATCCGGGAAAAATTCACACCCCTGGTAAAGATCTGTAAAGAATACGGTACGGCCATGCGTATTGGCACGAACCACGGATCACTTTCCGATCGAATTTTAAGCCGTTATGGCGATACCCCTTTGGGTATGGTAGAGTCCGCCTTGGAGTTCCTTCGGATCTGTGAGGATTTGAATTATTACGATATCGTACTTTCCATGAAGGCGTCCAATACGCAGGTGATGGTGCAGGCGTATCGAATGCTGGTCAATAAACTTGATGAGGAAGGTTTAAAACCCTATCCGCTTCATCTCGGCGTTACCGAGGCGGGGGATGGTGAAGATGGCAGAATAAAAAGCGCGGTGGGAATAGGTACGTTGTTAGAAGATGGCCTGGGAGACACGGTCAGGGTGTCTCTTACGGAAGAACCGGAATTTGAAGCTCCGGTGGCCCGAACGTTAGTAGACCGATACGTCAATCGTCCTGGACATAAGGCGATAGAGCCGATTGAATATTCTCCGGTCAATCCTTTTGGTTATCAAAGAAGAAGAACCAAAGAGGTTACCAATTTTGGAGATTCAAATGTGCCCCGTGCTATTGCCGACCTAAGTCAGGCGGAGATCAACGATTACAAAGATCTTAAGGCTATTGGTCATTTCTATTTACCTGAGCTGGACAAATGGAAAATGAACGACCTCGGTTCGGATTATATTTATCGAGGACAAAATCCTATTGATTTTATGCTGCCTAACGGTTTGAAGGAAATCCTTGATTTCGAAACCTGGAGGGATCGTAAGACGGACGTTAATAAATTACCACTGCTTAGTGTAAATGATTACCTTAATTCTTCCGAACGGCATCAAGAAGTTAACTTTCTGAGTATTCAATTGGGTGACCTAACGGATCAGTTAATTGATAAACTCAAAAGGGAGCATGAGTTTGTACTGTTACTTTCCACAGATAATGAACATGCAATGCCTGAGCTTAGAAGAACTTTCTTTAAGCTTATTGAAAGAGGTATAGAGTTGCCGGTCATTATACAAAAGGCGTATCGGAACATTACTGATGATGAACTCCAGATCTACTCAGCGACTGATATGGGTGGTTTGCTTATTGATGGTTTTGGAGATGGGGTTATGTTGTCTACAGAGCATATAGCCAATGGCAAATCGAAGGATGAACTTGTGGAAGTTATCAAGAGGTATAATTCTACGGGTTTTGGCATTCTTCAGGCCGCACGCACGCGTATGACCAAGACAGAGTACATTTCATGTCCTTCCTGTGGACGTACTTTATTCGACCTGCAGGAAACTACTGCCATGATCCGGAAAAGAACCGATCATTTAAAGGGAGTGAAGATTGGAATTATGGGCTGTATAGTGAACGGACCGGGAGAAATGGCCGATGCTGATTATGGTTATGTAGGCAGTGGCAAAGGAAAAATTACATTGTACAAGGGGCAGGATGTGATCAAGAGGGCAGTTCCTTCAGAAGATGCAGTGGATGAACTGATAGAGATAATACGAGCAGATGGCAACTGGATTGAGCCCGAGCTCACACAAGAACTAGTTTGAACTGATAATTTTAATAACTTCGTCATAACATGGAGAGAAAAGAGGCAGAGGTAAGAGAAAAAAATACACTAAAGGATTACTTTCAGTTAGGAGAGGTGTTTGGTTACTTCTTTAGAAAGAAAGATCCTAATCGTCCAAGCAACTTTAATATCCGTTCAATGCATGTGATCAATAAGATCTCTATGCTTATGTTTTTAGTAGGTGTGATTTATCTCATTGCCAAAAATCTGCTCTAGTCATATCATTCTATTCAGCGTTTTTTGATTTTAATCTTCGAAATCTGATAACTTCGTTAGACACTGCTGAGTATGGATATAGAATCCTTTCGAGAATATTGCATGGCCAAACCGGGAGTTACCGAAGGTTTTCCGTTTGATAATCAGACCCTGGTTTTTAAGGTGATGGGCAAAATGTTTGCTTTGTGCGATATTGATCTTTTCACCTTTATCAACCTGAAATGCGATCCTGAACGCTCCGTTGAGCTCAGAGAGCAATACGAAGGCATTAAGCCCGGTTATCATATGAATAAAGCTTTGTGGAATTCGGTGTATATGGATGGTTCCGTTCCTGATAACCTCACTTTAGAATTAACCGACCATTCTTACGAATTAATCGTGGCTAGTCTCACGAAGAAACTGAAAGAAGAGCTTAAGGGGTTAAGTTAGCCTTCTAAATTTCAGGTCATATTTTTAAGAATATTTTACTAATTCTTGTCGTGGTACTTGCCACAAAATAGATTCATCGTATCTTGTATTTCTTCTCATTAATAATTGAAATACAACATGAATCGATTGCTTATCTTCTGCTCTGCGTTTCTTCTTTTTACTTGTGGAAAAAGAGAACCTTCCACCGAAATTATTAAGGTCGACCCTGCCTTTACCGGCTATATTTCAGCCTTTACTTCTGGCGTGATCTCAAATGAAGGTAAAGTTAAGATCCATTTTAGGGAGAGCGTTCCCGGTGCGGTTGCCGGCGAGGAACTAAGTGAAGGTATTTTTGAAGTCATCCCTGAAACCAAGGGGAAGGCCTACTGGGTTTCGGATCGAATTGCAGAATTTTCGCCAGATGATATTCTTCCCTCGGGTAAACTATTTGAGGTAAGCTTTAAGCTAGGGGAGGTGATTGAGGTACCTGAGAAACTAGAGGTATTGACCTTCCAGTTTCAGACCAAACCGCAGTACATAAATGTCAGTTTTGAGGGATTAGAGGCCTATAATAAGACTGATCTAAGTTGGCAGCGCCTTAAAGGCCAGCTCACCACTTCGGACTTCGCTTATGAAGAAGAAGTGGAGAAGGTGCTCAAAGTTACTCAGGCAGGTAGTGCAATGCGTTTGAATTGGGAGCATGCCGCAAACGGACGTACTCATAATTTTGTAGTTGACAGCATTTCAAGAGGCAAGACGGCAAGCCGGGTAATCCTGGAGTGGGATGGTGAAAAACTGCTTTCAGAATCTAAGGCAGAAGAGGTTATTGATATTCCTCCACTAGGGGATTTCCGCGTAATGGATATCAGTGTTACGCAACAGCCTGAGCAATATATCACTTTATTTTTTTCGGACCCACTCAATGAGTCACAGGATCTGGATGGGTTGGTCTATTTAAAGTCCGGTACTCCTTTGCGCCTTGTTGTTGACGACTATACCATTAAAGCCTACCCTTCATCCCGATTAACTGAAAAGACACAGATTGCTGTGGCTGAGGGAGTAAGAAACAGCGCCGGATATCAGTTGAAGGAAGCATTTCTAAGAGATGTTAAATTCTCTAATCAAAAACCGAGTGTAGAATTAGTGGGTGATGGCGTGATCTTACCGAGCACAGATGGATTAATATTCCCATTTAAGGCGGTGAACCTTAGTGCCGTCAATGTCAAGATTATAAAAGTATTTGAAGACAATGTCGCTCAGTTCCTGCAGACCAACCAGATGGATGGCTCGAGCCAGATGCGAAGAGTGGGAAGGTTAGTTTACAAAGATGAGGTCGAGCTTAAGTCCATGGGAAATGTTGACCTTGGCGCCTGGAATACTTTTGCTCTGGACATCTCTGATTTGATCAGTGTCAGCTCCGGTTCAATCTATAGAATCTCATTGAGTTTTGATCAATCCCAGTCGCTATACCCTTGTGGTGAAAGTATTTCGGATTCAGAGGATGAGATTGATTTCATGCTTGAGGATCCGGAAATCGCAAGATATGATGGGCCAAGTGATTACTATTATGACGATTACGATGATTACTACTACTATTATGAAGACGGGTATAATTACCAGGAGCGAGAGAACCCATGCGCCAGATCGTACTATATGCGTAACCGCAGGACGGTTACTCGAAATGTGTTGGCTTCGGATTTAGGGATCATAGCCAAATCAGGTAAAGACAAAACACTAACCGTCGCGGTAACGGATTTAAAATCAACAGAAAGTCTGGAAGGGGTAGCACTGGAGGTGCGTAACTATCAAAATCAACTTATTGCCACGGGAATAACAGATGGCGAAGGTATGGCCAATATTCCTATCAAGAACAAACCCTTCTTATTGGTTGCACGACAGGGGTCGCAGGTGGGATATTTAAGGTTGGACGATGGGTCGTCGTTGTCGTTAAGTATGTTTGACGTCAATGGTAGTGAAGTTAAGCGCGGGTTAAAGGGGTACTTGTATGGGGAGCGCGGTGTCTGGCGCCCCGGGGATTCATTGTACGTGTCTTTCATGATGGAGGACAAGCTCAATCTTGTTCCTGATGATCACCCCATTGTTTTTGAGCTCTACACGCCTGAAAATCAACTCTTCGAAAGGAAAGTAAGAACATCTGCAATAAAGGGACTTTACGATTTTAGGACCGCCACTAAAATGGAATCGCCAACAGGGAACTGGTTAGCTAAGGTAAAGGTGGGTGGCGCATCATTCACCAAAACCCTTAAAATAGAAACTGTAAAACCCAATCGTCTCAAGATTAACATCGATTTTAATGATCCGATACTCAAATCAGGAAAACCATCGACCGGTGACTTGTCCCTGAAGTGGTTGCACGGGGCTATTGCCAGAAACCTTAAGGCGGATGTAGAAGTAACCCTGCAGGAAGGGAACCAACCATTTGAGGACTACAAGGAGTATACTTTCAATGATCCTACAAAACGGTTTGATGCGCAAACCAAGTTCATCTTTGATGGTAAAGTCAACGACCAAGGCACGGCTCAAGTCTCTGCTAAATTCAGCGTTCAAGGAAATGCACCGGGTCTATTGGATGCTAATTTCAAGGTCCGGGCTTTTGAGGAAGGGGGAGACTTCAGCGTTGACCGATTTAAAATGCCTTATTCGCCGTACTCTTCATACGTTGGCTTGAAAATTCCCAAAGGCAAAGGTTGGAATGACGCCTTGTACTCCAATGAACCTAATCTATTGCCGGTGGTCACCTTAGATGAAGATGGCAATCCTGTGAGGAGAGATCAATTGAAGATAGAAGTTTATCAGATCGGTTGGCGCTGGTGGTGGGAAAGAAATGAGCGGGAGGATTTAGCCAGCTACATTCGAAGTAGCAGTAGTAATCTTATGAAAACGGATTACGTGAGTACCGGATCGGATGGAAAGGCAACCTACGAACTAAATTTTGGTCAAAATACCTGGGGACGTAAACTGATTTTGATCACTGATCCCGTATCCGGTCATAGAACCGGGAAATTATTCTACACCACGTATCGTGGCTGGTGGAGCTCAGGTCAAGGAGGACCCGGCGGTGCTGAAATGCTCACTTTTAAAACAGATAAAACCAAGTATGCTGTTGGCGATAAAGTACAAGTGACCCTACCCAAAAACGAGGAAGGAAGAGCACTTGTAAGTCTTGAGTCGGGTTCAGGAGTGATTGACGCATTTTGGGTTCAGGCCAATGCAGATAATCAAGGTATGTTTGAATTTGAAACTACTCCTGAAATGGCACCAAATGCCTATGTGCATATTGCTTACATTCAGCCCCATAAAGTCACTTCTAATGATCTTCCGATAAGAATGTATGGGGTTCAGTCCATTACCATTGAAAATCCAGAAACACATCTAACACCAGTAATTGATATGCCCGATGTTCTAGAGCCTGAGAAGAACTTCACCGTAAAGGTAGAGGAGAAGGACGGAAAGGGTATGGCGTATACTGTAGCTGTAGTAGATGATGGACTTTTGGACCTTACGCGGTTCAAAACACCGAACCCCTGGAATTACTTCTATTCCAGAGAGGCCTTAGGAGTAAAGACTTGGGACATGTACAAATACGTAGTGGGCGCTATGTCAGGTGAGATGTCAGGACTTTTAGCACTTGGTGGTGATGAGGAATTAGGTGGAGGTAAGGACGGGCAAAAGGCCAATCGATTTAAACCTGTTGTACAATATGCCGGACCATTCTATTTGGAGCCAGGTGAGGAGGCTGAGCATACCTTTTCCATGCCGAATTATGTGGGCTCAGTCCGTACGATGATTGTTGCAGGAGGCGGTGAGGCCTATGGGAAAGCAGAAAAAACCACGCCAGTCAAAAAGCCTTTGATGGTGCTTACTACATTACC
>JBCCOE010000157.1:0-7054 GCA_039025475.1 Bacteroidota bacterium
AAAGATTGGCAGCATGATATGATTTGGTAAATCCTCCAGATAGGCTTTACCGAAGGTCCATCTGCCATCTTGGCAAACCTCTTCATCTCAACAAAAACACCCATCGGGAAACTGCCTGCCGATGGTTCAGGACACACCATTGCAAATGCTACCGTTTCGTTTCGAATGTACTTTTAATCCTCGTTATGCAAACGAGGACCAGTTTGAGGATGTTTATTTCCAACATACTTTAATAAAGAGGGATCCTTTTCAATTTTATAGTTGCTTAGCCAAGTATAATCGCTTGATTACAAATTACAGAAATTAGCCACCCATTACCTCGTACACTAGGTCAATACATACATGTCTAACACAATGTACTAACCTTATCCAATACACTACCAAAAATAAAAGCCACCCGGAAGGTGGCTTTCAACTTTATTACAGATTTCTGTTAAAAGCTGTATCCAAATCTTAATGTGAATGTTCTCCCCAAAGCCCGACTTGATGATATTTGATCGGTCGCGCCGAACGACTGGAAGAATGTCTCTTGTTTGTCGTCTAAAAGGTTTGAAACTCTAAGTGTAAGGCTTGATTTTCTTTCAGGGCCAAAGTTCTTTTGAATACTCATGTTAAGGCTATGGAAAGCCTCAGTGTACAAATCCGGAACCTCGCCCAATCCAACCCTGGCAAGCGTAGCGCCCTGAACATTGTAAAAAAGTCCTCCTTCCCATCCATTGTCAAAGTTATCATAGTTAATTCCGAAATTAACCAGGTATGGGGATTGACCTTGCATATCACGTGTATCTTCAAGTTCTTCGCCCTCTCTTAAATTTGCCTGCCTTGATGTAAGCTCTTCCTCGCTCATTTCAAGCTGCGACTCTATTAAAGAGGCATTAACGTTAACTGAAAAGTTATCCAGATTTGGAGCTATAAAATCAAGGTTCTTTCGCACTTCAACCTCAACCCCGTACACCTTAGCATCACCGTTGTTACGTGCAGTAAAGTCACTACTCGCATTTTCGTTGAACACTTGCACCTCTATAGGATTGGCAAACGTCTTGTAAAAACCACTTACCGCTACGGTCTGTCCTCCTTTGAAGAAGTATTCCCATCTAAGGTCAAAATTATCAATATCAGTCTCGATCAAATCTATATTACCAATCCAGGTGGTATTTGATACAGGGTCGAAAATTTGAGCAATGGACTTTTCCTTAAAGGAAGGCCGTGCTACAGTACGTGCATAAGAAACTCTCAAATTTGAGTTCTCAATAATATTATAGATGAAGTTAGCTGTAGGAAAAGGGTTGAAGGTATCCAGAACTTTTTCGTTGTTCAAGAACCTACCCTGATTACCATTACTATTAAAGAAATCCTGGTCACCACCGGTATATCTCTGAGTGTACTGCTCACCTCTAATTCCTAATACTGCCTTAAACTTATCCGTCAATGCCAATTCAGCAGAAACAAAAACTCCTATGTTAAGAATTGAGGATTCATAACTGTTTGACCCTTGAAAGTTACCAATGACGTAGGTACCGGTACCATCTTGCCATATATTCTCAGGAGCAAGAATTCTATTTGGATCTCCTCCCAGGCTGATCGCATCAGGGTTATCAATAAGAAAATTGAAGTTTTCGATATAGAAATCTCTCTCCTTGTAAGTATTAGCAGCGCCAAACTTCAGTTTGCTCTTTCTACCTTTTAAATCAAACTCTTTTGTTGCATCCACCTTTCCGGAATAGTTGACCTCATCAAGAAATCTCCACAGTCTTCTTGGGTTTCCTCCTTCACTGGGTTCAATGGACAAACCACCTTCATCCGAGACGGTGAATGGCACAAGCCGTACATCTTTATCGTTAATTGTTGAGAATGTCGGCGTCAATTTCCACGCAATAGACCAGTTTGACGCATTGAAGTAGTGGTCTCCAGCGATCAGCAGGTTGGTTATCGATCTTTCACTGTAAGCCAAAGCATCCCGAACGGATTCGTTAGACGAGCTCAAGAAATTCCTTTCTCTGATGACACTAGCTGTTGACTCACCGTTTTGAACATGCAATGCATTAATCCTGAACTTTGATGCATCTGTTTTTAATGCTATTCCAGCCAATCCACCTAAAAGCACGTTGTTAGATCCCTCAGAACCTTCTCTTGACCTATCCAGATCGAGCTCATTGGTGCCGAAATCAGCACTCTTCACATATAGATTATTATCTTGAACGTTTTCGTAAAACGTTGTCGTATTTCGGTAACTCAAAGCAGCGTTATAACCAATGGTGAACTTTTCTTTTTTGAACTGGTTTCCAACACCAAATCCGAGGCTGTAATTTGCGAAGCTCGTGCTTGTCGTTGCCCCGAGGGTTGGGTCAAAAGCTGCGGTAACTCTTGTTAACGCTTCTCTTCTTGATGGACGTGATTCAACATTCAAAGGAATGTTGGCTCTACTACTTATGGGAAGGTCACGTGTTCCATCGTCAAAACCAAGAAAGTCAGTGGCCCCGCCATCATAATTTAAGTAATCTGAATTGAAGTGCATGTCCGGGTTGAATCCGATGCTTCCTGAAAAGGACATTGTCTTTTCATCCGGAAAATCTTTTGTTTCTATATCTACAATTCCACCCGTAAAGTCGGCAGGCAGGTCGGCTGTAAATGATTTCTTCACAATGATATTGTCGATGACATTTGTTGGGAAAATATCCATCTGGATGGTGTTTCTATCCGGATCCAAACCTGGAATTTCCATGCTGTTCAATATAGTTTTGGTATACCTATCACCGAGACCACGAACATATACATACTTACCGCCCTGAACGGATACACCGGGAACCCTTTTGACGGCAGAGGCGGCGTTGCTTGCACCAATCTTCTTAAATGTTTGAGCTGAAATTCCGTCAAGTACATTGGCCGATTTACGCTTAACGGTCAACAAAGCTGCTTCAGTAGTCTTTATTGCCTCAGCGGTCACAACCACTTCGGCAAGTTCCTGAACATCTTCCTTCATCCGTATTTGTTCGATCACCGTAGTTTTTCCAGTCTTCACGTTCAAACCACTTATGGTAATGGTAGTATAAGACACAAATGAAGCCTGAACATCATAGGTGCCTGCTTCTACCTGAATTTCAAATTTACCATCGAAGTCGGTTACCGCTCCGTTGGTAGTTCCTTTTATCACCACGGTAACGCCGATCATTGGCTCTCCTGATGCATCTTCTATGACTGTTCCTCTCACTTTACCTTTTTGGGCCAAGCCTGTAGCCACGGCAACGATCAGAAAACACAAAGTCAATAAATTCGCCTTAAGCATAGTTGTGCGTTTTAATAATTTCTGCAAATGTGGTTTTATTAAACGAGATAGGATTTATTAGAAAATTATTTGAATGTTAAATGATTGTTACTATCGCTATATAGCGATAAAGAAGAAAGACACCTAAAACAGGTGCCTTTTCCAATAAATCGTAGAATAGGGCGTTTAAAAGCCGCTTAACGCTCCGTTAACAGAGGTAAATGTCCAACCGAAAACAGTAGGATCTGCACCTTGTGTTTGGCTACCAGCGTCCACGTTTGATGCAAAATTTACAATATCTGCGTCTAGTCCTGACGTACTATTGTCAGCCTTGTCTGCAATAACATCATCCAATGTAGCCGCTACATCCAGTGTGAATTGCCAATTGGCAAAATCCAGATCTCCGGCCAAATAGTTGGCTGAGCTTAGATCATCATCCAGCTCTACATCACCTTCACCGGTTCCACCTTCTTCATCGCCGTTGGTATCGAAACTTGGTGCTACGAAATTAAAGAAGTAAGCTCCGCTCACCGTGCCACGGGCTCCGTCTCTAAAATCAGCAATTTCATCATCAACTCCTTTTGCTGAAACGTTTGAAAGAGTGAATGATCCAAGGGCATTACCTTCAGGTCCGTCAATCTCAAGGCAATGGTCCGTTCCGGAGAAAGCTACAACAATGGCATTGGTAATTGTACCCGAGTAGGCCTGGTCGATATCAATGGCATCGTCATCAGCGGCCCAAACGAGCGCATTGGTTACATCAACGCTTCCACCGAACCACTCGATTCCGTCGTCAAGATTAGCCACCACTTCAATGTTTTCAATTACTGTACCTGATCCCACACCACCTAGTGTGAGCCCATTTATCTCATCGCCATCGCCAAGACGAGTACCACCATGACGAATAGAAACATATCTAATAATACCCGAATTATCTTCAGCGTTTGTACCGCCATACTCGGCAAGTGTAACATCACCAGGTATACCTTCTATCTGATCGGTTCCGTCGTTACCGGGATCTGATATTGGAGCAGCTCCAAGAATAATAACACCTCCCCATAATCCGCTGTTGGTTTCAGTAAGATTTGGGCTGTCAATTTCACCTGGCTCGATTTCATCAGCTGCGGATGTGAAAATAATAGGCTCTGCAGCGGTTCCATTCGCAAATATCTGGGCACCTCTGGCTACGATAAGTCCGGTGGCATTAGCACCATCACCAACCTGTCCCTTGATCAACGTTCCCGCCTCAATGGTCAAAGAGGCGCCTGGCTCAACAATCACCCGCGTAGATAGCTCATATACGATGTCCTTTGTCCAGGTTACATCTCCGGTTATGTTAGAAGTTACTTGAAAGTTGTCATTGGTATCACCATCTCCTAAATCGATGGGTTCGTCATCATCGCCACAAGAAGAAAGAGCGAACATCACTCCAACTGCGGCTAAAAGAGATAATAGTTTTTTCATTGTTTAAAGAATTGATTTAGAATTAAGTTTTCTCTATTTATTATAGCCCCAAAGGTTGGAATTAATTGTTACCTCAAGCGGACGCTCATGTTAAGCGTCTGTTAAACTCTGTGAAGTGATCTTTAAGGGTATGTTAAGAAAGCCATCAGCCGGTTGGTGGATGGCCTTTCAAAATGTAGCTTTCTTAAAAGCGGAGATAATTTCTTGCCTTGGTTAACTAATTGTTAATTGGCACTTTGTTTAATATGGACTTGATTAGGTCTTTGGTGTCCACATTATCCGCTTCTGCCTCGTAGTTCAGTATTATTCGGTGATTTAAGACGTCTAGCGCTACCTCCTTGATATCTTCCGGCAAAACATAATCCCTGCCTTCGAAGTAAGCCACTGCTTTAGCCGCTAAATTCAGGTTAATAGATGCTCTTGGCGAAACACCAAACTGGATGTATTCGGCTGCCTCAGTTAAGCCATAGCCTTTAGGGTCCCGGGGGGCATATACCAATTCAATAATATATCGTTCTAACGATTCGGAAATACTGGTTTGGTTGATCTCATTCCGAATGTCAAAAATATCTTCCTTATTGAGAACCGTATTTACGGTATAATCGAATTTCATATTAGAGATCCTGCGCATTACTTCCAGTTCCTGGTCTTTTGTAGGATAGTCTACATTCACCTTCATCATAAATCGGTCGATCTGTGCTTCAGGTAATGGGTAAGTACCTTCCTGGTCAACAGGGTTTTGAGTGGCTAGTACCAGAAACGGCCTGTCCAGGTCGAAGGTGGTTTCACCAATAGTTACCTGCTTTTCCTGCATGGATTCGAGCAAAGCCGATTGTACTTTGGCCGGGCTTCTGTTAATCTCATCTGCCAGAATGATATTAGCGAAGATTGGCCCTTTTTTTACTTCAAATTTGGCCAGCTTCTGATTGTAGATCATCGTACCTATTAAATCAGCCGGTAACAGGTCGGGTGTAAACTGTATGCGCTGAAAATCGAGGTGCAAGACGTTAGCCAGCGTGCTTACGGTAAGGGTTTTGGCTATGCCGGGCACACCTTCAAGCAAGATATGACTTTGGGTGAAAAGACCAATGAGAAGACGATTAACCATCGCTTCCTGACCTACCACCACTTTACCTACTTCTACGAATACCTGCTTTATTTTATCCTGGTGTTCTTTCTTCTTATCTGTCGTTACTACCGGTTCTTCCATTCCAAATTTGTGTTCTTTTTAACTATCAATGCTAAAAGTATTGCAATATTATAGATTTCAGTTCATAATTTTTACAAGAGGAATAAGCAAATGGCGAAGGGTGGAGAGTGAAGGGCGGAGAGCCTGTGGATGGGTTGCTGGTTTACTGGGTACTGGGTACTGGGTACTGGGTACTGGGTACTGGGTACTGAAATACGTACTTAAGACGTGCAGCGTAGGGCTTAGGGCCTGGGGCTGGGTTACTGGGTTACTGGGTGCTGGTTTGCTGGTTACTTAGGGCAAAGAGCTTATAGCGTGGGGCCTAGAGCGGAGAGCTTGTAGCTTGTGGCTTGTAGCTTGTAGCATAGGAGTTGGGTCACTGGGTGCTGGTCGCTGGTTACTGGCTACTGGGTGCTGGCTACTGGCTACTGGGTGCTGGGTGCTGGTCACTGGTTACTTGGTACTTGGTACTGGAATATGTGCTTGAGGCGTGGAGCGTGGGGCTTACAGCTCGTAGCTCGTAGCTAACCCACGTAGCCATTGGCAATTCATGTTGTTATTCTGGAATTTAGCATATCTATGCGAAGGTTTGTTATTGGTGATATACACGGTGCCCATAAAGCGTTGATTCAGTGCCTGGAAAGAGTCCAATTTGATTATAACATTGATCTACTGATCTGCCTGGGAGATGTCTGTGATGGATGGCCGGAAACCAGAGAAGCGGTAGATGAACTTCTAAAAATCAAGAACCTGATCTTTATTTTGGGAAACCATGACTACTGGACATTGGAGTATGCCAAGACTGATACTATAAACCCCACCTGGCTAAGGTCTGGAGGTGATAACACTTTGAAGAGTTATAACGATATCATTCCTAAAGATCATATTGCTTTGTTTGAAAATGCCGAACTGTATTTCGAACTGGACGGTAAGCTGTTCGTCCATGCCGGCATAGAAATAGGTATTCCTATTGAAAAACAAGGTGCGGATGTATTTTTATGGGACAGATCGCTATTTAGAGAGGCTATAGCACAATATGAAGCTGGTATCAACGAAAAGCTCACGCCTTTTACTGAAACGTACATTGGCCATTCACCTATTCATAGTATGGGATATACCAGGCCCATACTGGCCGGAGA
>JBCCOE010000158.1:0-7034 GCA_039025475.1 Bacteroidota bacterium
ACCTGAAAGATGGCAAGCATTTCGTACACGCTAGCGAACAAAGCGGTTATAAACATTTGTATTTGTACAACATGCAAGGTCAACAAGTGAATGCTATTACCACAGGGGATTTTGAAGTGTCTTCCATGGTGGGCATCGATCAGTCAGGAAAAAGGGCAAAAGTGTATTATACGGCTGCAGAGATCTCGCCCATGCAACGTCAGTTCTATGTAGTAGATATCAATGGCAAGAACAAAAAGGCGCTTCGTTCTGAAGAAGGCTGGCACAGCATTAACATGGGGGGTGACTTCAAGTACTACATTGACAGCCACAGCAGTCCAACACAGCCTTTGAAAGTCACCTTGTATGAAACCAAAAAGAATACGGTAGTAAAGGTATTGGAGGATAATGCCCAGTTGGCTTCGACAGTTCAAGCTTATAAGATCACGCCCAAGGAGTTCTTTACATTTAACACTGTGGATGGCACTTCTATCAACGGTTACATGTACAAACCAGCCGATTTTGATGCTTCGAAAAAACACCCGGTGTTATTATTTCAATACAGTGGTCCTGGTTCACAACAAGTTACTGCAAGATTTGGATCGGGGGCGAATGACATATGGCACCAAATGCTAACCCAAAAGGGCTACATCATTGCAGTCATAGACCCCAGGGGCACCGGAGCCCGTGGTCAGGAATTCAAGAAGATGACCTATAAGGAATTGGGCAGATATGAATCAGAAGATCATATTACCGGAGCCAAGTATTTAGGTAGCCTTGCTTATGTGGACGCTTCCAGGATCGGTATCTGGGGTTGGAGTTACGGGGGCTACATGTCATCCTTAGCGATGTTCAAAGGCGAGGGGATTTTCAAAGCTGCCATTGCCGTGGCCCCTGTGACTAACTGGCGATTCTATGATACCATTTACACCGAGCGCTACATGGCACTACCCCAGGAAAATGGTTCTGGCTATGATGATAACTCCCCGGTAAGTCATTCACAAAAACTTCAGGGCAACTACCTGTTGATCCATGGTACAGGTGATGATAACGTACATTTCCAAAATGCAGTGACACTGCAAAACAAGTTGATCGCGGAAGGCAAGCAATTCGATTCTTTCTACTACCCGGATCGTGCTCATGGCATTTTCAGAAAAAGCGCGAGACCACATTTGTTCACGATGATAACCGATTGGGTTTTGGAGAACCTGTAAAGGATAAAGCTGCCACTTTATGTAAGATGTTTTATGGTATAGCCCATTTTGCAATAGGAATAGATTGTTATTATAATGTCCAGGCTAACATAACGCAGCTCGAAGTATTTCTCAAATTAATAGGCCACGCTTTATGTATAAGACCTCCCTTTCATCTTAATATAGTTTGGCTGGTAATCCGACTAAAAAAACCATCTTCAATATCAATATAAGTCAATTTTAATATAGTATAATCTAACTGTAACCAGTAAACGCTTTTCTTATTCCATTTGACAGCAAACCTTTCCCCCTTATCGAAAGATCAGAAAAAGAGGGTTTAGCGCGTCTAGCTTAGGGCTAAAATGATCACAATTATGAAAAATTTAGCCCTTAATACTGCCATTATTATTTCTATGGTATCGCTTTTAAATGTGAATGCGCAATGTCCCACAGCCACTGGCGATGAAATATCATTTGGTTCAGGGTCATGGATTGGTTATATCTATGATGGCGCTAACATCTTCGATGCCACAGCCTATCAAGGATCGATAACTGAAACGGAAAAATTTGATCAATCTTTTTGTGGAAGCAATTGCAATTATACTACTAATGGATGTGATGTTAATACTGAAACATTTTCAATTCGCTATAAAATGAGGCAAAACTTCACCTGTGGTGTATATGATATTACTATTGGTGGGGATGATGGCGTAAGACTTAGTGTTGACGGCGGTTCTACCTATGTCATTAATGGATATGTTAATCAGCCTTATCGTACCTATACTCAATCTATTTTTCTTGATGGAACACATGATATGGTTTTGGAGTACTATGAAAGGAGGGGCCAAAACCGGGTAAGTTTTGACTATACTTATAGTGGTGAAACCTCATTTAGTGGCGTTATATCGGGCGATCAATCTTTTTGTGGAAACGGAACACATGATCCATCACCATTTACAAGTGTTCAGGACGCTGGTTTTTGCGGAACGAGTTTCAGCTATCAATGGCAATCTTCTACTAATAATATTGATTTCTTTGATATTAGTGGCGCTACCTCAGATACCTATGATCCTCCCTCAGGTTTATCACAAACTACGTATTATGTGCGCCTGGCTACTGACGGATCGACCACAATTTCTTCTAACCCAATAACAGTAACCGTTCAGGTCCCTCAAGGCGATCAGGTAAGTTACGGTTCGGACTCTTGGATTGGATATGTTTACGATGGAGTTAATAATTTTACCAATGATTATATAGGCTATATCACGGAATTGGAAATCTTTAACCAAACGTTTGGTGGGAACAGAGTTTCTTCTCCTACAAATGGCTGTGATGTTTATACTGAGACTTTTAGTGTACAATACAAAATGCGTAAGACATTTGATGCAGCAGACTATACATTCGTTGTTGGAGCTGATGATGGAGTTCGGCTAAGTATTGATGGCGGCTCGACATATATTATTAGCGACTACTCAGATCATGCCTACCGAACTAATGAATTAACCATTTTCTTGGATGGTACCTACGATTTGGTTTTGGAGTATTTTGAAAATGGTGGAGGAAATAGAATCTCTTTCAATTACTCTGCCGCCTCAACACTTCCTGTAACATTGGTGTCATTTGATGGGAATTTTAATGAGAACCAAGGAGCTACCAAACTACAATGGGTTACAGCAACTGAAAAAGACAATGACTATTTTATTGTACAGAGAAGTTCAAATGGCAAAGATTATCAAGAAATTGGCAAAGTAGATGGATCTGGCAATAGTACTTCATTAGTAAATTATTCTTTTGTGGACACTGATCCGCTGGGAGGAACTAACTATTACCGACTTAAGCAAGTCGACTTTGATGGACAATATGAGTATTCCTGGATCATAAGGATAATAACTATCGCAGCAGTTAACTTTGAACTTTATCCTAATCCATCAAAAGGAAGAGTTCGAATTAATTACTATGGTCCAAAAATTGAGAAGGGCTCATTAAGCATTTATAATAGCAATGGATTTCTAATGAGAACCACCGACCTTATTAGTACAATACAAAACAAGTTGATCGACCTCAGCACGCTTCAGAAAGGGGCTTATTTTGTTGAAATTTTAACAGGTGAAACATCAATCAAAAAAAGGATACTCATTGTGAATTAGAAAATCTATCTGCTTGAAAAAACGCCTGTTGTGAGTACAATCTTAGTGGCTGAAGAAGATTAAGATGTATTTGTAGTCAATCTTGTGGAAAACTTACAATTAGGAATTATTGGTAAAGAAAATCCTGTAATAATAAGCCCCTGGAATGTATTTTTCGAGAACGATGCACATCCCACCTAAAGCTAGATCCAATATTATCTGTTTAAACGGCTGTTCAAGAAAACTTTTAGGGTTAACTTAACAGACTATGAAAACTTTAGTATTCTCTTTTTTCATTTCAGTTACGTTTGGTCATTTGGCGACAGCACAATCATCTGATTGGAAGCAACTTTTACAGCAAGAACTTGAAGAATTTAAGGCTTGCATGAAACAGTCTGATAATATCAAGTGTCGGTCAGCTATAGGTGAAACGATTAAAGCAGTTTATAATATTGATGACTTTTACCTTAGCGCTACGGGAACCAACTCCACAGCGTTGGAAATTGCCAATTCCATTGAAAGCAAAAGCGCCTGGAAAAAATTAGGCCAGGCGTACATCCAGGAAGTGCTCACAGAGGCTCAAGAGTTAGCGAATAGAAAAAAGCCCGTACTTGCTATTTACAAAGGTGAGGACGGACTATCAGCACATGTGGTTCTCGTGCTTCCCGGAGGATTAAAACCTTCGGGATCCTGGGGACTTAATGTACCCATGGTTGCTTCATTTTTCACCCACGACCCTGAGAAGTCTTTTATTGACAAAAGTTTAGCATATGCCTTTAGTAAAAATATGCTTTTGCGGATTGAACTGTACGCCAGGATATAGATTAAGCTTCAGCTAGATTATTACGAAATAGTCCAAAATAATTTCGTTACCTTGTGTAATTTCATAAGGTGGTGAGGTTCCTAATTATCATATTCATTCTAATTAATACTTTAGGGAATGTCCATGCTCAGTTAAATCTGGATAGTATTAAGGCCGTGGTGCATACCTTACCATCGGACAGCCTTAAGGTAATGAGCTATTTTGAGCTGGTCATTGCTTACAATCGTCTTGACTACGACTCCGCATTAAAGTATGCTCAAAAAGCCGAGGAACTGTCTAAGGAAAACGGTTCAAAACACCTCCTCGCTCGATCTAATTACCGCAATGCCACGGTGTATATAAATAGAGATGAAGACGAGCTTGCTTATGCAGAATTAGATACAGCGATTACTCTGTCTACCCAAGTCCGTGATTCAATGATGTTACTAAGCTCAAAAATCGAGAAGGGTAGACTGAGTAAATTAAACTCAAATTTTGACCGAGCAGTTAAAGAGCTTTTTTCTGCCTTGGAGTTAGCCGAGATCATGGAAGAAAAAAATACTCAGGCACGTATTAAAAATTATTTGGCTTCTATATATCATTATCAATCGCAATATGATCTTTCGATAAAGTATTATACAGAGGCGTTGTCACTCGTTCGCGAACTAAACTTTAAACCAGGGATTTCCGCCATACTCACCAATCTGGGAGAAACCTATTTAAGAATTAAGAACTATGACAGTGCTATATTTTATCAGCGAAAGGCTCTCCACATAAAATCCGAAATTGGTGATAAGCTCGGTATGGGTAGGGTGTTTGTAAACATGGCGAATTTCTTTATGGATTCTGATTCATCTAATCCCGACTCGAGCCTATACTATTATCAGAAAGGACTAGCCATTGGTCGTGAAATCAAGGATACTCAATTGAATGCCTTAAGTCTTTATGGTCTTGTACAAGTTCAATTCTTTGAGGGGAACTTTAACGATGCAAAGAGTACCGCAAATGAACTTATAATTGCACTTAATTCTATAGAGGATCTTACTTTGGAAAGTAAAAGCTTCGAACAAATTTCGCTGGTCTATGCAGGTTTAGGGGATATAGAAAAAGCGCTCGAATACCAGAAAAGGGGTAAAATTCTTTCGGATTCACTACTAAGCAACGAACGGGTAAAATTGAGTCAGGAAATAGAAGCTAAATACCAAAGCGAGGCAAAACAGCGCGCCATTGACCTTCTAGAATCAGAAAACGAGCTTCAGGAACTCAGTATTAGTAAAAGTAGAAACGAGCGAAATGGGCTGATTATCCTCTCCGTAGTAACGCTATTGGCTCTGGGATTATTGATCAATCAGTACAGGATCAAGCAAAAAGCCAATCAAAAATTGAGGGAGCTCGATCGCATGAAAACAAGTTTCTTTGAGAACTTATCGCATGAGTTTAGAACTCCACTGACCTTGATCATGGCACCTTTGAAGGAAAGAATGATACAAGCCGATCATGAAGAGAAAAAGGTATTAGGACTTGCCCTTAAAAATGCAGAGAAGCTATTGAAACTGATTAATGAACTGCTGGACCTGGCCAAGCTGGAGGCTGGGGGGCTCACAGTTGATAAATCTTCTACTGAGATCTCACAGTTTTTTAAACTAATCACCGCCTCTTACGATTCCTACGCTTCGAGCAAATCAATTGTTTTCAATGCCGAAGTGCCCGAAAAAGAAATTTGGTTGATGCTGGATCAGGAGATCCTTACAAAAGTGTATAATAACTTGTTGTCCAATGCTTTTAAATTCACCCCAGAGGGCGGAGAAGTGTCCTTAAACGTACAATATAAAAATAGCACCTTAACAGTACAAGTCGCTGACAACGGTGTGGGAGTACCGGTTAAAGATCAGGAAAAGATCTTCAACCGATTTGAGCAAGGTGAGCGATCAGGGAAGTTGCAACAAGGTACAGGAATTGGATTAGCCTTGGTCAAAGAGTTGACCAAGGCCCATAGCGGAAAAGTTGTTTTGGAAACCACCTCTGATGAGGGAGCTACTTTCACAGTATCCATACCGGTAGAAAAAGGGATAGCAAAAGAATCTGCCAGAATATCTGCGGAGCAGTTTTTAGCTATAGAGCAGAATACATCAACACCTGAGGTAGTAGACCATTCGGAAGGTGACAGTAAAGTTCTAGTCATTGAAGACAATGATGAGCTTAGGAATTATATCTCCGGTCTTCTCAACAAATCTTATCAGGTACTTACGGCGGCTAACGGCAAGGAAGCCGTAGATATGGCCCTAACGCAAATTCCTGACCTGATCATTAGTGACGTAATGATGCCCGAAATGGATGGGCTCGAGCTTTGTAAAGCGCTGAGCCAAAATAAAGAAACCGATCATATACCTATAATTCTGCTCACCGCTCGGGCTGATAAAGAAACCAAACTATCAGGTTTGCAATTGGGTGCCATCCAATACATAACCAAACCCTTTGAACCTGAGGAATTAAAAATCACAATAAATAATATTGTCGAACAACAGCGGAAGGTTCAGGATAAATATTTATCCGAAAAGCCGTCAGCTAAAGGCCACGAGCTACACCCATTCATTAAAAAATGTGAAGAAATAGTAATGATGCATTTAGATAACACCGCATTCGACATAAGCCTCTTCGCTCGCGAGGTTGGGATGAGCCGGATGCAGTTACATCGGAAGTTGGTTGCATTGACCAAGTTATCCGCCACTGCCTTTATTCGTCATCATCGGTTAACCAAGGCCAAAGCATTGTTGAAGGCGGGTGAATCTGTCTCGCAAGCAGCCTATTCTGTGGGATTTAGTAGTCTGAGTTATTTTACCACGTCCTTTAAGGAAGCGTTTGGAATACGTCCTTCGGAATACGAACGCGAACCCATTTAAAATGACTGGAAGCAGCCGACAAATTTACAGCAAA
>JBCCOE010000159.1:0-7004 GCA_039025475.1 Bacteroidota bacterium
GGTCGATAGAAAGCGAGTTCCTATTCTAAACAAGATTCTCAAATAGCTGAAATTAGAGGAGGTAGCACTAAGGAAAATCAGCCTTTATGGGAGAAGGAGGTTCATGTTCTCAATTAATAAGCCCGATAAAATAACTTGGTGGCGTACGCTGGGCGCTGAGAGCTCAGATCTTTACCCTTGCTCGAGATGTCTATAGGATCAACTACCTAACAAGTTCAGCTTATCTATCAACTGCAAGAATTCATCACGTTTGTTTTTACTAAGAATGGCAGTATGATCTTGCAAGCGAATGGTATTACCTTCAATGCTATCGATATGATCGATGTTGACAATGTGAGAGCGATGTATGCGGTAAAAGTTCGTTGGAAGCAGTTCCTCTAATTTACTCATCGACTGCAAAGACATGATCTTGCGTCCATCATCTGTAATAATCTGAACATACGGGCCCTGTCCTTTAACTAGCATAATTTCATTAAATAATATTTTAATGATCTTACCATCGGCCTTAAGGAATAGTTTATCCACAATCCTTGGAGAATCATAAGTTCTGGACGTATCAGACGGATTATCCTTCATGGTAATAACTTTACTCACAGCCTTGTAGAACCTATCAAAGTCAATTGGCTTTAATAAATAATCCACCACATCTAATTCATAACTCTGAACAGCATATTCTGAGTAGGCAGTGGTTAATATGGTTGCAGGCCTGTCTGGTAGAATTCTGAGGAAATCAAGACCTGTGAGGTCTGGCATTTGTATATCTAGAAACATCATGTCTACCCCGCCATTTTTGATATGGTCTAGTGCTTGTAGTGCAGAACTGCAGGAGGCCACCAGTTCCAATTCAGGTACTTTACTGATATACTCCGAGAGAATTTTCCGGGCAATATGTTCATCGTCGACGACGAGGCATTTGATTTTCATAACTTCATTTTCAAATCCAGTTGGTATACTCTGTCGTTTTTTGAGATTTCTACTTGGTGCTTTCCTGCATAATTCGCTTCCAAGAGCTTTAAGGAATTCGTCAGTCCAATGCCTTTATGATGGGTTACCACCTCTTCCAATTCCCTTTTCATGGTATTTTCAGTGCGAAAAGCAAGTTCATTATTTTCTACTTCCATACTCACTTTAATCCAACCTTTAGGGTTGCTTTCTAGGTCGGAGTGCTTGAAACAGTTTTCGATAAAGTTGATCAATATCATTGGGGCAATCTCATTACCATTAGTGATTCCGGCGTGATAGAAATCGACATTTCTAGGTTGCTCATGTTTCAGAAGTTGAATAGTAAGATAGTGCTCTATGAGTTCCTTTTCCTTTGAAAGGGGTACTTTATGTTGATCACAGTCATAGAGCAAATAGCGTAATAGTTTTGATAGTTTCGATATCATTTTTGCCGCTCTTTCGTCCCTGAGGTACGCAAGGCCATAAATGTTGTTTAACGTGTTAAAGAGAAAGTGTGGGCTTATCTGGCTTTTTAGCAATTTCAGTTCAGCCTGAATTTTCTCCGCCTTGTGCTTTATTTCCTGCACCGTATTTTTATGGTAGACTCGTGCCAGCCGTATGCTTGCCATAAAAATGATCCCTAAGAATACCATGAGTACCCATAGTGCGATTCTCACAGAACGAGGTGCATATTGATCACGGATTTCTACCAACTGCAAAAGTTCTGCCATGAGAGGATGAGCGAAAATGCCCGCTACAAAAAGAATGATGTTGGTTAAGAGTAGTAGACCTACTGTCCGGTCTATTTGTCCTTCTTTTCTGAGGTATTCCGGAAAAAGTTTGTAGCCGAAGAGCCAGATAATTAACGTCCCAAAAAACACATAAGTGACCAAATAATAAAGCGTGTCGTCCAGACTTCTTTGAACGCTTAAGGCCAGACTGATAATAAGGTGCATGCCAAACCAAAGAATATATGGTCCCACTTTAAGAAAACGTTCTGTCAAGGATAGTGCGTTGCTCATCGTTACAATAATATACTCAGATTTTATTCAAACCTTATTAAATGAATGAAATCCAGTATTTAAAATATGAAACACTCTTTTTCATAATTAAACGCTTTTATTAACTACTCTAATCATTTGGTATATCCTTATGGCCAATTGGTAAATCTTTTTTCGGGCTGGTCGCTGAGCACCATAGTTTCGCACTGAAATCAAAATCAAACGGTATGAAATCCATAAGTCATCTTTTCACAATTACGCTCTGGGCAATATCCGTGCAGCTTATTTCCCAGGACAGGCAGGATGAAATAATAGCAATTTGGGATACGGGTGAAAACAAGGTTGAAGTCCATAAAGTGGAAAATAGATACATCGGAAATCCTATTGGCACAAAAGGAAAAAGAAACCCTGAAATCGAGGTGTTAAACCTGCAATACGAGGAGGGGAGATGGGTCGGTAAAATATATTCAGAAAAAAGAGGAAGGCTGCTTGACGTAGAATGTCAAGTTGAGGCAGATAAACTTTTACTGGAGGTAACTGCTCGTTTCGTTTCTGTCGACCTTGAGTGGGAGCGGATTGGTATCTAATTAGGACTACGACAGATCCAATGAAATGAAACCTCCTCGCCACCCTCTGCTGTATTTGCTTATCGGATTGCTTATACTCAAGTGTTCAATGGTTAAATCACAGCATCGTAAGTTGGCCGGGTCCAGCTTCACACGGTTTCCGGTTGCTGATTTGAATGACTCACCTCTAAATCAGCAAGTGAAATTAAATGAATATAACTTTTTTCTTAACCTTCCTAAACCACTTAAGAACCAGAAGACCCTTTTGATCCATGGGTTCAGTTACACGTTGGTGACTCCTTTTACTGATAATGACCTCAATTTGGGCCTGGACGGACAGAAACTACATCTTATAGGGTATCGACTGACGGCGATGCATCAGCTAAAAAAGAATTGGCGGGCATTGGTATCCCTAAACTCTACATTATCTTCCACTTTCAACACGGCATTGGAAGGGGATGATTTTCTTTTCAATGGTCTTCTTCAATTTACTAAGAAAAAGTCTGATCGTTTCTCCTATGGGGCTGGCGTCACCTTCACTTCCAGATTTGGTGAGCCTATACTTATACCCACATTACAATTGACTTTTGACAAAGGTGACAGCAAGCTTCAAGTACTCTTACCTAGAAGCATTACTTATGACTGCTATTTTGGAAAGTTAACTACGGGGATACAGATTGCCGCCAGTGGCTCACTTTATAACATTAATTCTACCAGAACCAATATCTTAAATGAAATTGAACCCGTAGATAAGCTGGCCTACACCCGAGTTGTTGTTGGTCCTTCTTTCCGTTATCGTGTGGGTAAAATGGTAGAGATAGAGGTTTCCGGTGGTATTACCCTCGCCCGTAGAGTAGAGCTGCAAGGTGATGTATTCGATGATCAAAACACGGTAGCCAACGGTCCATTCTTTGAGTTCGGTTTAGCTATTGTGCCCCCAAGAAAGAAAACCAATTAAGGATCAGCAGTGATGCCCTACAAAATTATCTATAAACGTTCCATCCCATCATTTTGAATATAATATCCATGAAGAATTTATTAGCTACTATTATTATTCTGATTCCAGGTGTGCCCTGGGGTCAGACCTTAAGTGACCTTTACGAGAAGGTAAGTCCTAGCGTAGTGGTCATTGAGACTGAAGATAAGGTTGAGGCTGGTAGCGATTATGTTGACTACGTTGGCTCGCAAGGGTCGGGGGTCCTTATTTCTGACCGGGGAGAGATACTTACCGCCGCGCATGTGGTAAATAATGCAGAGCGTATTACGGTAATCTTCCATGATGGACAGCGGTTTCCGGCAAAAATAGTACGTCTTACCGCCATTGCCGATGTGGCCTTAATAAAGCTGGTTTATTTCGATAGCAATTATCCTGCAGTTGAACTGGGAAATTCTGATCTGGTCGATATTGGTGATGATATATTTATTATAGGCGCGCCATTCGGTATAGAATACTCGCTTTCTAAAGGGATTATAAGTGGCAAAAGTGTAGAGCAATCGAGAATGGCAGGTTTTACGTTTGCCGAATTCTTTCAAACAGATGCCGCTATTAACCAAGGAAACTCCGGTGGACCTATGTTTAACATGGCCGGGGAGGTAATTGGTTTGGTGAGCTACATTGTAAGTGAATCCGGTGGTTTCGATGGGATCGGGTTTGCCGCTACCATCAACGTGACTAAGGAGTTAGTAGTAAATAGTGATAGACGATGGACGGGAATAAACGGAGTATTCATGGACAGAACCCTGACCAGGGTGCTCAACGTTCCCCAACCGGGAGGGATACTGGTTCAAAGTGTGGTGGCCTTATCTCCGGCTTTTATGGCCGATGTTAGAGGGGGAAACGTTCCTTTACACCTGGACGGTCAGACCATCAACATTGGAGGGGATATTATTATGGAAGTAAATGGTGTTCCTATAGTCTCCAGGGATAGTATTATTGATCTTTTCAAAGCCATCGCTCTTTTGGACAATCAAGACAGAAATTTATTTAGGCTTAAAGTTTTACGATCGGGAAGGGTGAAGGAGATCATATTGAAGTTTTCAGACTAATTACCTCTCGTGTTCGATTAAATTTTAAAATAAGAAAAAAGTGACTTTAAATAGTTCGTAAATAAGATTTTTCTTCAAACTAAAACGACTTCTGCCCTAGAGCGAGCAGGCTGAGAACTGCCCTTTAAGCCATAAAAAAGCGATTGACAATGTGATCTGAAATTAAAAAATCTATTCTTGGACGCCAATAATTAACTACACAAACATGATTAATAGAATGCTTCACAAAGGTAAAAATAGCTCGGGCCAGGCTGGATTAACATCAGAAGTCTTGGTCTTCAAAACGAATCTGGATACAAAAAGAGAAGTAGAAGCTGTGAGGTGTACACTTGATCAATACTCGTCCATTATGGAGTGGTCAATTGATATTGAAGACGTCGATAATGTACTAAGAGTAGTTACGCTCGGTGATGTCCTTGAAGAAGAGATCATACAGATTTTAGCCATACATGGATTCTATTGCGAAGAATTGTTGGATTAAAACGGTGGACAACAGGCATTGATTTTTGAGGTGCTTCGTTAAAAAGATTTTCACTTCATGGTATACGGTAATCGCTGCCTTTATATTCTGTTGTTATTAACATCTTGTGGTGTGAAAAAAATATTCATAGTTCTAATTATGGTGCCTATGTATTTTACTACTGAAGCCCAAAAGAAAATATCAGTAGTTTACAACAGAGATTTTGATTTTAGCTCGCTGGAAACCTTTGACTTCAGCCGGTCTGCTTACGCGTTGAGTCAAAAGTTCAAAAAGCAACCTGTTGTGGCTCCGGTACTCATTGAAAATTTAGCTAAAGCAGGTGTTAAAAAAGTTAAGAGCGAAGCTGACGCTATTGTAGATGTTAATATGAGCTTTACGAAATCTATTAAAATAGATAAAGATTCACGCACCCTGCATTACCGATACACCACCACACCGTTTCCGCGTTTAAGGTACGCCGGAGCAGTAAATAACAAGCCTTTGAAAGTGCGCTTATGGATCAATATTATTGATAGGCAAAGTAATCAAACGGTCTGGACAGGGGTCTGGTTGGGTGAACCTGACCTGAATATACCTCCTGATAAAAGAAATAAGAAGGTAGAGAAGATCATCCGAAAAATGTTTAAAAAGTATCCCGTCAAATAAGCTCATGGCAGCAATTGTTTCTTGGCCTCATTGATTTGATCTAAATGAGAGAGTAATAATTGAAAAATTTTACACCCTATTTCGATAAGAGGGGGTGGTAGTTTCTTTATGACTCCGGTTCTACAGTCTGAATAGAGTTTAAAACGAAACAATCGTATTGAACAAAACCCCAAACAAAATGCTGTATTACTCACTAAAATTTTCAGTTATGAATCGTATTAAGTCAGGCTTAATTCCGGCCTTACTAAATATTTCTATTGGCATGCGGAGATGATGATAATGTTGATATGGATGATGACTTTACCAACAGCGATGTAGTCACAGATATCGTTGTGAATGTTTCGCAAAGTGCCGCGGTGGCTACCTGGTTGGTGGCTAACAATGAAACTACATGGACGGTAGAATACGGCGAATCCGGATTTTCAGAAGGGTCTGGGACATCTGGGACAGACGCCCAAAATCTGGGGCCTTTTGGCGTGTCCAAAATATCAGGACTCGCACCAGGAACGGATTATGACCTTTACATCACGGTGGAAGGTTCCTCTGAAACGGCCATAGCCAATTTTACAACCTTAGGAACCAACGAATCTGTTTTTCATATTCAATTGGACGAGAATGATTGTACGGTAGATATTGAAAATTCACTTGGGGTCACTTCTTCTTATGGCGAAACTGTAAATGGTACCACACGAACCATTTCGATCAACGATATTCCCAGCCATAGGGTGGGTACTTTTCCTACGGATACCGACCGGCGCATAGGTAACCCCAATTCCATCAGCGAACAAAGCAGTACCTATACTATGACCACAGAACCATTACTATCCAATAGCTCCACCAGTGCGCAAGGCTGGGTAAACGGAGTGCTTTTTTCTGGCGTGGGTATAGAGGTGTACACCGCAGAAAGTTTTACCGGTTTTACCGGGGAAACCAACCGGCAGTGGAACCGAAATGCGCTTCAATCTGTGGATGACCTGGGTCTTGACTAGGTCTTGACTGCAATAATGCCCACGTTCAGCCCACCGGTCAATACCACTATCACGGGTTACCGTCAGCCTATGGGAGTGACCTGGAGGTCGACGGTTCAGAGATGGTAAAAATTGGTTATTCGGCGGATGGTTTTGCCTATTACTATTTGTACTATGAGAATGACGATGGAAATATCGTACAAGCAGAAGCCTCTTATGAGCTTATTAGCGGTGACCGTGGAGGTGATGGCATTACCGCACCTTCAGGAGCATATGATGGAGAGTACTTTCAGGATTACGAATTCGTGGATGGATCCGGCGATCTGGATGAATGTAATGGTCGTTTCGGTCCTAC
>JBCCOE010000160.1:0-6944 GCA_039025475.1 Bacteroidota bacterium
GGAAACATCATCTACACTCTCCAAGCAATGGTACTTCGAGGGAGATCTAATCAAAGAAGGTGTTGATCAAATTGTAATGGACAAACCGGGTACGTTTACGCTTAAAATATCTTCACTCTCATGTTCAGACAGTGTCTCGTTTTTGTTTGAAAAGCCCTTAGATAGGTGGTTTGATATAAGTGAATTCCATCCAAACCCGGTACAGGATGATCTGTATTTACGATTAACCCAAGACGGATCTAATTTTTATACGGTCAGTGATGTTAGTGGAAAGGTTAGAATAACAGGTGATTTTCAGGGATTAATAGGAGAAGTAGTTAGAGTAAATACCAGTAATCTTGGTGCAGGTTATTATTTCCTTCAGGTCAACAATCAAAAATTCCGCTTTTTAAAGTTATAACTATCGAATTCGATCAACAGACCTAACTAGTTTCTCATCTTTTCGGATGTACCGGTTTGCCAATAAGTTAAAAAAAAGAGCAGCGGCAGGCATGAAAAATGCTAGTCCGTAACTTCCGACTACGTTGAGCTCTTTGATGAAATCTGTTGCAAAATAGGCCGCTAGTATCAAAGATCCCGCTATAAGCAGAGAGTTGAGCGCCCCAAGCTTGATTTGAAGAAGTCGGTTGTTGAATCTCATTATTTCAAATATTGCCACTATAATGGCGGCGCTGGCTAAAACGGCTATAAAAGTATATGGAAAAAAGGTTTTCAACGCTTCCTCATTATTGATTTCTTCGAAATAAAGCGAATGTAAGCTGTATCCAACTCCGCCTTCCGGAGTCACATATGTCCAAAAAGGAAGGAGAAAAGTAAGCGCCATGCAGATGGCTACCAATAATAGAAATACAGTTTGAATCCTTTGTAACATAGGGCTTATGGCTAACTTGATTTTGCAAAGAAAGTTAAAGCCCGCACTATTACCAAGGAATTACGGAAGCGGCACATATAGTAGGATATCGTAAGAACACCGGTAGGAAAGTTTGGAGAGGCTCTCGTGCATTTCCTGATTAAAGCGGCTTTTTTAATAATTAATAGTGTTTTAAAGTTGAAGAGAGATCAAACGGATGAGCCTGGATGCGGTTCAAGCTAACTTAATACATTATACCACTCATTCCTGCCGGCTTGACAGGTCAACTTTTGTATCTATTTGATCTTTGTCAAGAATTTCTAAAGTTTCCCATTCACCAGACCCGTTAAGGCGCTGGAGAAAGTAGTGTGAAACACCTTCCACCCATCCCATATACTGTGTCCATTTCAATATATTCAAGTATTCGATAGTTTCTTTTTGCAGCAATAATGATGTGCCGATGTTACTTCTTTGAGCCTTTATATCGCATTTGTTTACAACATCTACGGCATAGGTATATTGTTCTTCTTGTACATTCACTTCAGTATCTAGGTAATTTGTTATCTCGGCGGGCACTTTAGCCAAGGGTTCAAAATCAATGTTATTAACGGATCTGCTAACTTGATAGTATACGACTTTGTCAGGTCCAATTTTAGGGATTTTCCATTCGGTAAATACCGATGAATTGTCTTCGACCGTAGACCTGATGATTCTAACTGACTGATTTTGAAATACATTGTAATTAGGCCTTGAGATGGCGCTATTACTCTCAGAGTCGAACTTCTTTCCGTTTAGATTGATCGCCTTTACAAGATATTCATAATTTGAAGGACAGAGATCTTCGCCGTCAACGAAAGATGTACTATTAGAGCTAACACGGCCTATTTCTTTCCAACTACCTCCCTCTGGCCTTCGTAATATGGAGTAATGGTCGAACTTATGTCCTTTATATTCAGTCCAACTAAGGAAAATGCTGCTATCTACTGCGGTCGAGGTAAGTTTAATGGACTTATACACATTCAGTTGGCTTGCCTCTATTGGATCATGGCAGCGCACGTGGGACTGGAATTTATAATTATATGAATTGTGACTTGGAATCACCTGTACATCTAAGTATAATACCTCTGTAGCCGCCCAAAGTGTATCAAAGGCTATGAAGTTGGGTTCATCACCCTCTTTTCTCCAGACTAGATTATAGTTAAAGTTGTTATAACCATATGGTTTGAATTCAACCCTTATTTTAGTGTTATTCTCAACTGACAATCTAAACACTTTGGGTTCGGTCAGGTTGGCAGTATCATACACTACGATTTTTCGTTAGAAAATAACTTTGTCTGAGCATATGTTCTCATTAGTTACAATCATCGACAAATCGTATCTGCCGGGGGTGTTGTATATGACTTCAGGTTCGAACTTATCTGAGGATCTGCCATCACCAAAGTCCCATAAGTATTTCTCATTTTGTAGGTTACTTGATGAGTTGGTAATATCCAGTGCAACAGGCAGGCATTCTGTAAAATCTTTTATTTGAAATTGTGCTTTTGGAACAGGATGGACATAAATGGAATCAAATTTGAACCGTTGTTCACATCCAAGTGTATCAGATGCTAATAAGGAGACGGAATAGCTTCCAGGCGAATTATAAACATGGCTAGGATTCTTTTCTGTAGAAGAATTACCATCCCCAAAGAACCAATTCCATTGAGTAGCAGATGCCGAAAGGTCTTGAAACTGAATGGTATCCTTATGACATACAACTGAATGAGAAAGAGAGAACTTGGTTTGTGGTCCTGTGGCTGAAACTAAGTCCTTATAAGTTAATGTATCACTGCATCCAGTTTCATTTGTCGCAATTAGCGTTACGTCAAATTCACCAACTGCAGAATAAATATGAAAAGGGTTTTTAACTGTGGAGCTAGAGCCGTCGCCAAAATCCCAGAAATAGTCAGATGCATCAATTGATGAGTTCTCGAAGTTAATAAGTAGAGGTGTACAGGTCAATGCACTTACGTCTGCATTAAAGGAGGCTTTAACATCTTCTACTTTTACAAAGTTCTCTTTGACAAGAGTATCATAACATCCGGAAGTTGATTGCGTAATAAGTTGAACAGAGTAAGTACCTGTGGACGTATAGGTATGGGTAGGATTCCGATCAGTCGAGGTGTTGCCGTCGCCAAAATCCCACATCCAGTTTAGGCTATTATTGGTCCTATTGTTGAAGACAACTGCAAAGGGCAAGCATCCTATAGATGACTGAACCGTAAAGTCTGGCGCGAAAAAGTCCATTTTGTCATTTAATCTGCTGATTTTGCATCCTGATGGACCTTTAACTGTAAGAGAGACTCCCTTTGAGGGGAGCTTTTCATAGATATGGAAAGGGTTTTGCTCTGTGGATGTATTACCATCGCCAAAGTCCCATAGCCAGAAATCCGCACCATGGCTAGCGTCGATAAAACGAATTTCAGCAGGAAGGCACTCGTCATCTTGAGCAAAGCTGAAGTTTGCAGATAGAGAATCTACCTTTACCAGTTTATTTACCACAATAGTATTTTCACAAATAGACTGGACGGATGTCAATGAAACATCAAATGAGCCAACCCCGAATGAAACAACTGGGTTCGCCAGCGTGCTGGTAGTACCATTTCCGAAGTTCCAACGATATTGCTCGCTACCTGTTGATGTATTTACAAATGATACTTCCTGTAAATTGCAATGAATCGCGTCCTTATGGGCTTCAAAACCGGCAATGGGTTTATGAACAACCACAGAGTCGGGTAGATTAAAAACCTTTGAACAGCCTTCTGTATCCATGGCAGTAAGATTAACTAAGTACTTACCTCTTTCCGAGTAGGTGTGATCAGGATATAATTGTGAACTCGCTTGCCCATCCCCAAAATCCCACTCATATGTGTTATAACCTTCAATATTATGTATTACGGACAGTGTGTCTCCAGAACAAGAAGTCGGATTATAGTCGAATTGCACATAGGGATTGCCAATAATAACATTTTTTACTGTTTGGACTTGACAGCCCGATGAATCTGATACAGAAAGCCGAACCTGGTAAACTCCGGCAGTGGTATAAATCTTGGTGGGGCTTTCAAGGTATGAAACCTCGCCATCCCCAAAATCCCATTTAATACTTTCAACCTCCTTAGATTGATGACGATAGGATACCTCAGTGCCTGCGCAAATCGCGGAAAGGTCATGGGTAAAATCTATTTCCGGAGCTTTAATTTTTACCAGGGTAAAGTCTTGAAGTGTATCCTGTGTTCCATCAGGTAACATATACATCATATCTACCAGGTAACTTCCCTCGTCAGTAAAAATATGCCGAGGATTCTGTTCATTTGAAGAAGTGCCGTCATCAAAAAACCACTCCCATTCTATAGCCATGGGAACTGGGTTGGCAAATTCCACTAGTGCAGGTGTTGTACAATATGATAACTCTCTGTAGTAATAGTCGTAAGGCGGATTGATGCCCTCTATTGGAGATATACACATAGAAGGGGGGGAGATAATTTGGGTAGAAGAAGAATAACAACCATTTTCATCCCATACGGTTAACTTTACGCTGAATTGGGACGGGCCCTCAAAAACATGCGAGGGATTCTGTAGATTGGAAGCGACCCCATCGCCAAAATCCCATAAAACACTGTCCATACCAGAAGATCGATTAGTAAATTGTACCGCATAATAAGGACAGCTCAAATGTTCACTTAACTCAGCTTGAAAGTCGGAAACCACTTCACTTACGATTATTTGGTTATATGTGGGTATGGTTGCTGTGCATCCGCTATTATTGTTGGTGGTTAATGATACGGTATAGTTTCCGGGCGCCTCATAAAAATGCGTGGCGTTCAAACCTGTAGCGGTACTTCCATCGCCAAAATCCCAGATCCAAAAATCGCGACCCATTCCGCCATCGAAAAATACGTTAACAGCCGCACAGGTTTTTATTGGAGATGGGGTTGTATAACTGATTTGATTGCTCAGTACTTCAATGTTTCCATTAAGTTCAATAGCTTGAGTGCAACCAAATTCATCTACTAATTCGGCAGTTACCATATAACTACCTGGTTCGTTGAAAGATACCGTTGGGTTGAGCTCATCAGAAGTTTGTGCATTGCCGAAATCCCAGGCAACTCTAGATATAGCTGAATTAGATAGACCGAAATTGGCTGTAAAGGGTGAGCAACCTGAAAATTCGCTGACCAGAATTAGAGTTTCCGATTTATGAACGGTAATAATGGAGTCATAAGCTGTGATGCTCTCACAATCGTTCATGTGCCTTGAAACTACTTTAATTCCATACTTGCCAGCTCTTTCGAAAGTATGCGTAATATTTTGTGAGTTGTACAAGTTCCCATCAATTTCCCAGATTGATTCTATTAGATCTGGGGTATTATTGCTCATTTCCACATGGAAGGGTACGCAACCCTCAACACTGGAAATATGAATATTCGGTCTGGATGCGTCAACTATTTTGATTGCATCAGTATACTTTTTTTGGTTAGAGCAGCCGTCATTACTGGTGACAATTAAGGTGACAGAATACACACCTACTGATGGGAAGGTTCTTGAAATCGTGTTTCCATTTGCTCTATACCCATCACTAAAGACCCATTCGGCTCCGAGAGTAGCAGTTGTAGTATTTTCGAATGTGCTTTGATTATTAATACACACAGGTAAATCGGGGAGTATGGCGTTTATTTTGGGAATCTCAAAGATTTCAATGAAATTATTCTTTTCTAATTCGGCTGTACAGCCATTTTCATCTGTTACCAGCAGGGAAACACTGTACTTTCCGGGAGAGGTGTATGAATACGATGGATTTTGCTCAGTGGATGTATTTCCATCTCCAAAATGCCACTTCCATGATGCCAACGCCGACGGGCCGGTGAAATTAAATTTGCTGCCCTCATTGCAAGAATTGTATTTGTCGCTATCAAAATCGAGATTATCTATTTCGGTTACTTTAACAGCTTGGTTTACAATTTTAACATTGGAGCAATTCAGGTTGTTAAATGCAATCAGAGTGACCGTGTAGTCTCCACCGTTGACGTAAGCGTGTTGTGGGCTGAAGTCTTCGGAGCTTTTTCCATCTCCAAAGTCCCATAAATAACTTGTAGCCAAATTTGATGTATTCTTAAACGTTACCAGTCCATTTTCGCAAACAGTATTTTCCAAAATCTCGAAATTGGAGGTTGGTCGATTGATAACCCGTATAGGTTTATCAAACTTGACGGTGTCTATGGTATTGTCTGTGTAGGTTACTATGAGTGCGACTTCAAATTCTCCAACTGAATCGAATAAAATAGCCGGATCGCTTACGGTGGATGTATTACCATTGCCAAAATCCCAGGAATAACTGAAAACATTAGTTCCAGTAAAGGAAAAGGAAACAGATAGAGGTACACATCCTTCTGTTTTATTAGCATTTATATTTTGAGAAAATAAATCAGATATGCTAAAAAACGTCGTTAATGAAAAAGCAAAGTAGATTTTTTTCATAGCTGAAACGATCTCCTATTTTTAGTTTATCAAGGTAACACTGCCGGCTTTTTGTACTTGCCCAATTTCTTTTCCTGATGCCACAAGCTCATAGTTGTAACTTCCGAAGGGTACTGGAGATCCTTTATGACGGCCGTCCCATTTAGTACTTATATCGTGAGAAGTGAATATCACTTCTCCCCATCTGTCATATACGGTTATTTTGAATTCATTAATTCCTTCGCCCACAGGACCAAAAGTGTCGTTAAGACCATCTCCATTTGGAGAGAATGCTGTAGGTATATAAATCCTCAGGGGTAAATAGAGATTTATTTCGTTTGAAATGCTTTGCACCGAGCTATCTGCCGCATTTATTGCTAAGATGCGGTACTTATGAGCCTGACTCTGGGCGTTAGCTTTGACTCCTACGGCAAAGAGAGCTGTTGTAGTAATTAATGGTATTAAGGCTTTCATTTTTGTTGGTTTTAGATAAGTCTGTTAAAAAAGATATTTTTGAAATGGCAGGCATTTGCCTTTATATCTATTTTTTATTTTACGCTTCTTTGATAACTTGAAACTATATGCCGCTGTAAGCTCATGA
>JBCCOE010000161.1:0-6599 GCA_039025475.1 Bacteroidota bacterium
TTAAATGAATGGTCCTTCAAGACCACATCTATTGTATGGATTTCATTCAGCGTTTTTCCAACATTTTCCAGACTTTTCTCAGGTAGTATATTTTCGAAATACTGCTTAAATCCAATGCCAAAAATCTTGTAGATAGAGTTCCTTAAGAGCACAAAATCCACAACGAGTATAACAAGCAGTATCAGCAACCCCGAGATGATCCATTTGGCCGACCACATATGATTAGGGTCTATTGAGCGCGCTAAATGCACATAGGTGCCGCTATTATCGATTGTACAACCATTGATAAACGCCTTTGATCTCGGCCCATATTCGTCATACGTGACCCTTATTTTGGAATACAACTTATCTATTACGGTACTCGTATCGAGGGCGTAATTTACTTCCGGATAGGCTAAAACAAGTCGATATAATGTGTCCTGCTTCATGTTACCAATGAATTTCGGAAGCTGATTGACTTTTGGAACCCGAAGATTTGAATTCGCCTCTTTTATAGTAAAAAACTGATCACTCTTTGCTTCATCCCACTGTTCTTCGCTTTGAATTAGGTGTGCTAAATCCTGTTTAAAAAAAATAGCGTGCTCTTTATGATATATTGTAGAATACAGGATAAGGGTGGGTAACACGGAAATCATAATGATATAACTGAAGAGATAAATAAGATAGGCCGTTATGGTATTTCCTAAAGGTTTAATTTGAAAGCGGTCCGGCTTGAAGACAATGAAATAAATAAGCGCAACTATAACCAGTTGGTCCAGGAGGACGATCAGTATATTTCCACCCTGGATAAAATAGTCATACAGTAAAGTATATCTCCAAAACAACACAACTACCGTTAAAAGCAGGCTTACTATAAAAAAGGTCTTCAACTCATTAACGTGGAATAAGGTATGCACCTTTTTTTGGTAAGGCATTTGGCCTGATCCATTGTAAAACTGGAAAATTATGATCCCAAAACCGGACAAAAGCAACGTGTTAAAAAGGATTATTAGATGGGGATGCCAAAACATCCAAATGACCAGAAGATAGATAATCACCAAGATATTAGCAGCTAAAGAATTTTGATAATACTGTGATTGCCCCTTGCCCAAATAGGGCCTCAGCCAATTAAATAAAAAGATCTTTTGCTTAAGTTTAGATCTTTTTCTCGTGGTCAAATAAATGATCAGGTAAAATACCATCAGGAGCAACCAGTAGGCAATTTGTAGTATGACGGTGGTATTTAAAGCGATTCAACGAATGTGGCTATATAAAACCCTTTAAGACTATCCATCTGTTTGGTGTGCAGGTAATACTCTTTCCCGTGATAATTTATTGAGCTAAAATGATCTAAGTCACCTGATAAATATGCGGGCAAATTCTCACCTACTTCCTCAATAAAATTCTCATTGAGGTTTCGGCTGATATCAGAATGGAAATAGCTCTTACCTTCCTTACTATAAATGCAGAAACCGTAGCCGAGTTGCATGACCGGCTCCATTACAGAAGCCATGGAAAAGCTGGTAGCCAATACCGGCCAATCCTTAACACCGCTGTTAATACCTACGCCCATTTCGTAAGCTCCGTCTATAACAGATCGAATGGACTCAATAGCGATTGTATCACCGGAATAATCCATTCCTCTACCATTTACTATATCCATGACATACTTCCTGTGTGCCAGGTTACTTACCCAGGATGGGTTCTTTTCGTTAGATAAAAACAATTCGATATTGGCCGAAGAATCTGTCCAAAATATGGAATTGAAGTATTGAAAGGGTGTGGAATTGAAGAGAAAGGTTGAGTCCGCCGATGGCCGCTTCCAAACATTACCAACTAATTTCAACTTATTGGAATCCGACAACTCCGGAAAGAAAGGCTTAAGCGAATTAACTATTTGCGTTGGTTGTTTTCCAAGAAGTCTAACACATCTCAGTTGATCAATAGATTTTCGAGTTTCACTCCGAAAGTTTTGTTCCACTTTTTCAGAGAGGCTGTTTAAAACATGATATTGATTTTTCGGAGTATGAAAGGAATGGCCAATAATCGCAATGCTAAGTGCAATAAGAATGGAAGGCCCTGCAATCAGTGCCACTCCCGTCAGAAATGCATCTGAGATATATAACCGCTCAGAATTACTCATCTCTACTAACTTCACAATGGGTAATGCGAGTACTATTATAATAATAATTTTTATAGCTAACGAAACCACAGTAGTAGGCACTTCCCTTTTTAAAGCATTAAATCGTTCTTTATTCACGAATCCGGTCAAATAGATAGTTTCACTTTCCCGAAGCGGTATATTGAAGACCGCGTACGCAGAAAACCCCAGGTCTATATCAAATACATTTTTGGAAATAAAATTGCGTATTGCTGAATCCGGAAGGTTAATGTAACCAAAAGCGTTGTTCGAATACAATGGTGTCGCTGAATATTGATTACCGGTATCCCTTATTTCAGATACCTGTATAAAATCAAAAATGTCCTCCCGTTCGATAAGCTCGTTTCCAAATAGCCTCTCAACCGGGATACTACACTTGAGATAACAAGAGCCATCCTCGTCATATTTATAGATGAGTTGAAAATGCTTATTACTGAAACCCGGACCAAGCGTGACATTGGGATCACGGGTGGTTGTCCAACGTCCGGAACCGCTGTTAAGCTTACAGCTGCTAACTTTTAACCGTCCCTTTTCTACTTCAGCCTGTTTCTCATAATTCTTTTGCAGAAAGCTGATGTTGTGGGCTATCTGAGTTATGACACGTAAATTCTTGCCTATGATCTTGCTTTCACGGGCGCTTACGTAAACAAGAAAGTAATATGCGAATACCAATGAGACCACCGCAACGGTGGTCATTAAAATCCACCCTTTTCTAGATATTCTCATTACACTATTTTATAGAATAATAAGAATAAAAGTGGTGTAATTCAATATCTTAGATAGGGTATTTTCCCCCTTTATTACGAACCTAAATTCCAGGTTCCCGATTAAGAAAACTCAAAAGGTTATCAAAGATGGAGCGCACTTCTGAAGTACGTAGATCGTAATCCTTAGCACCTTTTGCTGTAATAGAATAATACTTACGTGTTCTGTTCTTTACTTCTTTACTGAAAGACCTGATCAGGCCCTTCTCTTCTAGCTTGTGTAAGATCGGGTACAAACTACCTTGAGTAATACTGAATTGATCATCACTTAATATGCGTACATTTTTTTCTATCTGATACCCATACATGGGAGAGTTACCGTTCAGTAACTTCAAAATAAGTATAGGGTAAATGCCCTTAAGTAGCTCTGCCTGGTCTTTACTCATTACGTAGCGTTTGCGATGGATTCGTAAGAGCCGTCTTTAAGATCGTATAGGATGTAGATACTATTACAAAGCCGACCATAAGCAACAAGGGTACAATAATACTGATGACTGATATGTTAACACGATAGGCGAAGTCTTGTAGCCAGCTGTTCATAAACCAGACTGTAAGAGGGATCACCAGACTGAATCCAATAATGATCAGTAGCAGGTATTCTTTTATAAATAGCCGCAATATTTGAAACGATGACGACCCCAGAATTTTACGGATGCCAATTTCTTTGATCCGCATCATAGTATCAAAATAGGTCAATCCTAGGAGGCCGAATGCAGCAATAAAAATTGAAACAAGGCCAAATAGCTTCACAATAAGTTGGGTCCGTGCTTCGGTTTTGTATTGATTAATGAAGCTGTCTTCTATAAAAAAGTAGCTAAAGCTTTCATCAGGAAAGGCTGTATTCCAGCTTTCTTCGACTTTGCTAAGTATTGATTGGTAATCAGATTTACCCAGTCGTACACTCAAAAAATGGTTCCTGGGAGGTTGTATGTCCATGACCATGGGTTCAATGTCATGATGTAACGATTGAAAATTAAAGTCATTCACCACGCCTATTACTTTACCTCGTTTGACATACCGTCCTTCTTCGTTTTGTGCGTAATAGCTCAACGTCTGATCAATGGCCTCTGACAGTGGTTCAAAACCGAAGAGAGAGGCGGCTTGCTGATTGATAATAAAGTTAGCGGTATCCGCTACGTTCTGCATAGAGAAACCTCTGCCGGCCAGCAATTCAATATCGAAGACCTTAAGAAAATCATAGTCAATATGAAGCCTCCCCATGTTTATCGAATCGGAAGATGTATAATAACTGCTAGTATACAATTGATCACCACCCATATGATGACTGGACAGCGTTACTGCTTCTATACCTGCAAGTCCGCTCAGCCTGTTTTTAAGACCTGTCAGACCACTATATTCTTCAGTCGTATTATTTAATTGTATAGCAAGAACATTCTCCTTCTCAAATCCAGTGTCCTGCTGAAAAAACAGATTCATCTGATCTGAGATAATAAAGGCAGAGGTGATCAACCCTATGCAGGCAATGAATTGGATAACCAGCAACACCCGTCGAAGTGAAAAAAGCTTTTTTGGCTGACCTTTGTAAACATCACCTTTAAGCGATGGTATAATCTTCATATCCGCCATTTTTAATGCGGTATAAGTTCCTGATACTACTGTGAGTGTAATTATTGAGCAGGACAGGAACAGACTTATTTGCCATATTGAAGGTAGAATCAAGCTGGTCTCCAGGAAGGTATTGAGATAAGGAAGTAAAACGTAGATCAACCCCAGGGATAGTACATGTGCTACGACGGAAATCACAAAAGATTCAGAAACAAACCTAAAAAATATCAACCAACGATTGCTTCCCATTACTTTGATCATCCCTACCTCTTTTGTACGTTTTAAAGCGCTGGCGCTGGTCAAATTGACGTAATTAATAATGGACATGGCCATGATGAGCAGACCGATTATGAATCCTACAGTGATGGAAGTCTCATCTACATTAGGGGTAAGCTCATCATTCCTGTTCCCACCCAAATGGATATTGGGCAGCGCCTGCAAGGACGCGGAAATAGTATTTTCAGGGATTCGTGCTTCCAGAATAGCCTGAATTTTAGACTGCACCGCAACTGCTGATGCCTCTTGCTGCAACTGTAGATAGGTGTAATAATAACGGATGCCCCAATTATCAATAATGTTAAACCAGAAGCTTCTGCCCAGAGTGGAAAAAGAACCAATCAAATCGGCTTGAATGTGTGAATTTACAGGAAAGTCCCGCATCACTCCTGATACGGTAAGTACTACATCATCTTCATAAATAATTTGTTTGCCAATGGGATCTTCACTGCCAAAATACCTGTACGAAGTGCTTTCAGTTAACACGACCTGATCGGGCTTAGATAGTACTTTTTGAGGATTACCTTTTAAGAGATCAAAAGAGAATAAGGTAAAAAAAGACGAATCGGACCAGATCAGTCCATCTTCCATGAACTGTTCTCCGGCTTCCGAGCGAATAGAAACAGGCAGCCTGTATTTCATGAATCGCACCGTGTTCAGCACTTCAGGAATTTCCTCAACCATTGCAGGCCCCCAGGGAGCACCAGAAAAAGCCGTACGTGACACATCTCCTTTTTCGGTTTGCCTTTCCGTCACTATGCGGAAGATGGTGTCTTTGTTCATGTGAAACTGATCGTAGCTTTTTTCATGATAGATGTGGAGTAATAAGGCTAAAAAGACGGTAGTACCTAATACCAGTCCAGACAACTTTAATACCGTTACAAATTTATTCCTGGAGAGTGACCGGAGCCCTAATTTGAGATAGCTCTTGAGCATAGTGATAAGATTTAGCTGCGTGTACATGCGCTGATTGGAATGAACAACATGTTCTGAAATACAAGACTTGAGGGCTTCCTGAAATGTATAACCTTCTGCCATACGATCTTCGATCTGCTCGCAAATATGGTCGGTAAGCTCTTCCAGCAAGGGCTCGTAGTTAACTCCTCGTCTGTTCAGGGCTTTCTGTATTAGATTAATTTGGTTTTTGGAAAGCATATACATTGTGTTACAAGGTATACGTTATTCCATGGTGCAGGTTCAGTATAAGACAGGAATAATTTAGATGCCTTTGGTTAAAATGTTAAATTCTTTTCTTGCATGCATTAATTGAAGTATTCAATAGTTCAGTCATCATTCCTTTCAGCTAAAAGACAGATCAAAATGTTTTGAATCGAAGCTATTGGGAATCCATCGATATCTAAATTACTTAAAGTCTTAAGATAGTTTTCTTCGTCTGAAAGTGTAGCTGAAGTGATTTTAGTCATACAAACTATTTCTTCGGAAATTTTATCATATTGCATTAAGACTTGTTGGACTATTTCGTTTTGATTAATCTCTTTGTTCTTGATTTCATGCAAGAGTTTAGAAGGATCGTTCAGCCTATGCCCAATCAAGCACTTCACACAATGATTATGAACTGCGATTAGATTTTTCCGGTTTGCGTCAACTCTATACTTTCATAACCCGGTTATGAGCAAATCTATAAGAGTTGTCAATCGAGCAGTAAACCAGAAATAATCCTTTTCTAGCTCATCCTTAAACCGTAATCGAGCCTCTTGAAAAATAGCGCTATGGGGACTAGTCAATATTTAGTCTTATACTTTCTCTGATTCAGTTGATGATGCCAACTCTCTTGATACCCTCAAAATACCTTCGGCTAAATCTCGCTGAGTCACAGGTTGAGCTGCGGGAAA
>JBCCOE010000162.1:0-6589 GCA_039025475.1 Bacteroidota bacterium
CCCTTGGTTTCGTAAATGGCTGATGTAGTCCAATAGTTCTGGGTAGGTCACGTTTTCACTTTCTATGTTTTTGCTTTTCAGCCATTTCATGAACCTGACTAGGTTGCGCACATAGGTTTGAATGCTGTTTTTACTGCACCCTTTTTGTTGCAGGTAGGTAGTGACTCGTTGTTTTTCATCCATAGACTTTCTCCATTAAGTGCGTGTAGATCTGTGTGCTTTCCAGTGAGTAGTGGCCTAAGAACTGGGCTACATTTTCCAGGCTCATGCCTTGATAAAGTAAATGGGTAGCAATGCTATGCCGCAAGATGTGCAGGTGTAGCTTCATTTGCCTGAGGGCTGCGTCATCGCTGTACTGTTGGAGCATTTTTAGACGTTTGTTGAACATATTTCCTGTGGCTCTCTTTCCTTCCTGGTTCAGGAAAAGGGCATCTTCGTTGGCGTGCTTCATCAGTAATGGCCGCCCTTCGTAGTGGTAGTTTTGCAAGTGGGCAACTGTACTTAAGGTCATAGGAACGAACCTGGGCTTACCGCCTTTACCTTTTCTGACTTCCAGTAAGCGGGTATCGTAATGGAGGTCGGACAGGTTCAGGGCTGCACCTTCTGACCTGCGTAATCCACAGTTGTAAAAGACGGCTAGGATGGCTTTATCTCTTAGGTGCATGGCCGGACGATAGTAGCCCGGGTCTTTTTCCTGATAATCTTCCGCACAGGTATCGGCTGCTTTGTAAAGCTGCTTTATCTGATCTAAGGTGAGCGGCACGACTTCTTCCGGGTTGGGGGTTTCCTTGGGTATGCCCGTAGGTGGGATTTCTATTCGCGCTTGTTTTCTCAGGTATTCCAGCAATCTATCCAGGGCATTTAAATGGGTGTTCAGGTAGTTATTTGATAATCCGCCACCCCGTCTTTGGTTGCCACGTTGGGAGAGTTCACGGTAATAGGTTTGGATTATTGGGATGTCGATCTGGCTAATTTGGGTGTAGCCTTTTTTCTCCATGTAATGCAGGAACTCACGGATGTAGAGCGGGAAGGATCGAACAGTGCTTGGGGCGTAGCCCAGGATATCCAACCACTGGCCGTAACTCTGTTCTAAGTATCTAAAAGTGGTGTTTTGCAGGACTAAATTTTTCACTTCGGTATGTGTTTTCGATTTGGAGTGGACTTCTTTGATTTTCTTTTATTCCAGGTGCTGGAAGCACTTATGTGGTTCATTTCTTGGATTGAACTTCTTTTGGGCTTCTTGAACTACTGGCGTTTAAGTGAACTAGTATTTCATCCAGCACGGTGGTAATGCGTTGGGTTCGCTGCTGCTGATCTTCATAGCTGGTCACTTCATAGGCAAAGCCGTTCTTTTTATCGCCTTTTACTTTTCGCACTAATCCCCATTCCTGCAGGGCGGTCATGTAGCGTTTTTGGTTGCTGGATTTTACCCGCAAGGCTTGCCGGGCTTGTACGTTGGTAAAACTGTTTTTGTCTTCTGCTTGCAGCCAGTCTTTTAATCGCTCAAAGTAGTTTCTCGTTGCTCCGTTCAGGTCATCTGATTTCCTTAGCAGGATTTCTTTCATGAGGCTGTTGGCAGTTTCAATGTCCTCAATGGTCGTTTCTATGAACTCTTCTCCGGTGTTTTTATCGTATTGCTTCTCTCGTTGGTATTGGTGGTAAAAGGTTACAGCTTCGATGAAAGCCAGGTAATGGGCGTTTGTTCGCCTGGGCTTGAACACTTCTTCGGGGATGTGCAGGGATTCAGCAAAGGGGTTTCTGATCTGGACAGGCTGTAAAACCCGTTGGGTGTTTTGGAGCAGTTCAGTGATGCTGTGTTCTTCGGTTACATCAATTTTGCCTGCACTCAGTTTGCGCTGATATTCCATGATCTTTTGGTCTTGTTCCTTGCTTTCATCGATGTAGATCAGGAAGGAACGATTGGCGTTATCTTCATAAAGGCTTTCCCTGGTGGTGCATCCGGCCACGCTGACCGGGCCTTCTACTTTTAAGGTCACGGTTTTGGTTTCGCCCCTGGTGTTCTTGATCACGATGGTTTTACTAATTCGCTTCTTGGATTGGATTTCACGCAAGGGGTACAATACATCTTCTGCACCGTCCAGATCCTCGATTAAGATCAGTTTGTTGCGTAGCTCTTGCCGGTCGAAGTAGTAGAAGGCATTTCCGCTTAAGCTGGTGATCTCTAGTTTATCTTCTTCGGGGATCAAGGCACTGACTTTTTCCTGCAGGTGGGTTTTGCCTATCCCTGAACTGCCTAAACTGATGATGTGAAGCGGGTTTTCTCGCTTTCGGCTAGTAAAGATCAGGTACATTAATAAGCGGTTGGTGGCTTCTCCAATCACGCCAGCTTTGCCGATGTCCTCTTTGGTGCGTTCAATCAGGTTAGGACTCGATAGGTAGAGCTGCGCTTCTTTGATCTCTTCCGGGGTTAAGAACTTGCGTTTGTCCTGGGCTTGGGTTTGTTTCTCGATCTCTGTCATTCTGTAGTCCTCTAGCTCTTCGGTGAGGTCAACGAGTGCTGCCGTGATCACACTGGTTCCAATCTCTAACCGTTCGGCCACTCTCCGGATCAGCTTTTCAACCTGGATGTTGTTGTACAGGTCAAGGTTATGCCTGACAGCTTGCTGTTCTTCTGTTTTGATCTTTAGGGTAGCTCGCATTCTGTCCAGACCTTCTAATCTAATTCCTCCAAGTACTGTGATTTCTAAAGGTGGGTGTTCGTAGGTGAGGCAGTCGGGGTTGGTAGTAGTTAATTTTTTATATTCTGAATTCATTTCCTAATGTTAAGAATAGAATAACAATAGTAATGAATAAATTAATTCACAACAAACAATAGTTAAGAAATAATTAATATTAGTTATCCTTATCTATCTTTATATTCAGAAAAAAGAAATAGCTAAATGACAAAACTTGGTGCGTATTTCGCTAAAAAGTCTGTTAATAAGGCAGACGTGGCTAGAAAGACAGGAATAAGTAAACCGAGACTTAGTGAGTTATCTAATAAAGAAAGTGCCAAACCACGAGCCGAAGAGCTTTACCTTATAGCACTGGCGATAGATGTTGATCCTTGCGAAATCCTAAATGAGGTATGTGGCCATTTAAAAATTCAGAAATAAATCTACTAGCTCGTATAAGTATTAAATAGAACCTATTAGATCTATTCGGTAGTGGTCTATCGAAATTATTTTTTGCATTCAGATATATATTGTAGTTATGTTTTGATGCATACAAACTCAAAAAGCTTTTGCGTACCCATGCACACCTTTACATTTTCTTAAGATATGAGATTGTACATTGTAGTGACAAACTCTGCCTAAGTCTGAGGTACTTATAAAGGATTATACGAGCTATGAGAACTTTATTTAGTAATAAAGTAATTCTCTTCAAAACATCTTTGAGTTACCAGTACACCATCAATTGAGTCAAGTGGTATCTCAAAGAGAATACAGGCTTCAAAAAAATTATCACCTTCTTTATGCTCAACTAGCTCAAAAGGGTAATAATTTTCGCTGGATTGAACGGATAAAAGAGTATCTAATGGTAGCCCTTCATTCCATTCTTTAGCTATTATGAGTGTACCTGTATTATAACCTTCATTGCTGATATTTCCCATTCTAACACTACCCAAATAGGGTTGATCCATGGAAAGCGTGTCACCCTTAGACATTATTATTAAGGCCATATCACCTACTTGCTTCCCATCAGGCCCAAATTTTGTGAAGTCTACCAATAAGCCGGAACTATCAAAAAGCTGTGTTTCGATTCTTGCTCCTGTTCTATTATAAATATTTGCTGTTCCTACTCGTTCCCCTTTATAATAATTGAATACCTGCGCTATACTGCCATTGTCATAATAGGTAATCTCCTCGCCATTTAAAACTCCACTCTTATATTGCTGTGTTTTCTTTAATTTTCCAGACTTATAGTATTCCCGTAACGCTCCTTCGATTGAACCTTCTTTTTCATACCATTTTTTTCGAGTTCTCAGGAATCATATCGAGTCTCTTTTGGTTCTGGGCCACAAGAACCCAATACTAAAAGAAACGCAAAAAATAGAGCTATAGAATAAAGTGACGTATTAGGTGCTCTATTCTGATAGATACTGCTAAACTGATTTTCCTTCAATTTCTATATCAAATGGTGAAAAGCCCTGCGGTACATCATTTGAATCAATTTCATATAACAGACCTTTAAGTATTTGTTCTGTACTTTCAAAATTCTTCAATAAAATTTCGCCTTCAAGAGAGTCAAAATATTGCCTGTTAATTTCATTACCCATTATATCATTAATTATGATGAGAAAAGAGCAATCATGGCAGTTCGAATATGGAATCTCAAACGTTACGCTAGCTATTTTATCCTGTGTAGAAAAATTAGTGCTGATAGGAATATTACTTGATACCAACTTGCCACTAGGATCATACTTTTTGGCATAAACCAATTGGTCTTTGTATTTAACAGAAAATTCTTCTAGCTCACCCGTCTCAAAGAAATAGCTGGCTATGATTGAATCTTCTTTAAAGTGAACTGCGCCTTCTAATCTTCCACTCTGATAATAGGAACTATCCGATAGTTGCTTACCATTTCCAAAATTCATGGTACGAATTAAATTACCTAAACTATCAAATTCCTGAACCTGACCTTCTGGTGTCCCATTTCGGAAGTATTCTATAAGTTTCACTTTTCCATCTCGAAAAAACAGTTTTGCCTCTCCGTTTTTCTCACCTTGATCCCAATGTGATATATATTGCAGAGAACCATCTTCATTGTATTTTTTCAACTCACCTTGCCGCTTCCCGTCCACCAATTCCACTCTATATTGTAGGTTACCATTATCGTAGAATTTTTCCTCGTACTCTGTAGCACACGAAAAAAAAATCAAAAACAGTAAATAATAAACCACTTTCTTCATTTCTTTTTCCTTTTTGGAGCTACAGGAATATCCTGATAATTATACAGTGTATCTCCATTTTGAGATTTTAATCTATATGAACTTTGATATCCAAAAACGGTATCTCCTCTCACAAGTTTAGGGTAATTGCCTCTGAATGCACCATTACTATCATTCTGGTTTCCAGAACTGTTGTCTTGGATATTAACAAACCACTTGATAATTATGCCTCCTCCATCCATTGCATTCTTTCCTTCATCTACCTTGAAAAGAGTATTGGGCTCTACATTAACTTTAGCACTACCATCTTGGTTTGGAGCATTATCCCCACCTGGTGTAGCATCATTATCTTCTTGAACTATACGATCTTCACCATTCTCGTAGCTTCCTTCTTCTCGCGGTGCTTTTTCTACATCAAACGTAACAATTTCTTTTAGTCCTTCCCCAAGTTCTCTAAAGCCATTTAATGGATTGCCTCCAGAGGGGATCTCGGTTGCAGTAACCGTAACATTATCAGTAATGTAGGTAGCCCCATCATTTGCTCGAGGATCATTTTGGGTTAATAGTCGAACGGTATCCCCTAAAGGATCAATAAAAAAGTTAGGACGATTACCAAAACCTACATATGGACTTTCCCTTTCGGATGTCTTCGGATCAATTTGCAACCATCTACCAATCATTGGATCATAAGAACGATATTCCGCCACATCCCAGCCTAAACCTAACTCTGTTTCCCTTTCAATACCATTAAATAAAAAGTCGTTCTGCTTAGCTGTTATACGCTGGTAAGAATTGAACTGTCCACCGAAAGGATAAAAATCATCGCTCTGAATCACTGGATGCTCATTCACGGTTACCTTCAAGTCATCAAAATAGACTTCGGTCATCACCGCACTTTCATTGCTTAAATAGATTAGGACATATCCCTGATCAGGTGCCACAAAATCATCGATGTGCATGCGGTCATGAGCCGCTTTGGTTGGGGAGTTGGGTTGTTCTGCCGCCCCGTCAATCTGGTCATAGGCAAACGAGACATCTTTCTCTAAATCATTCGTTTCGCCTTCCGGTAGGAACATGATGTTCAAAAACGCCATCGGGGCATTCGCATCTTCAGGCGCAAAACCCGTTGTCCCGATTAGTGAGCCCGAACCAAAGTTGTTGTTGATACTTTGGTTGCCGAGTTCATTGGTCATGCCTGTGCCACCTGTAAAGGCATTGATCAACAGTCCCGCTATGGCCGCTCCCGAGTTGTTCCCGTTGCCATTATTGTCTTTGTACTTCGCGAATACCTCTGCGTTAAGGGTATCGCCCATGCCCACAGGGATTGCAATCACAGAACCCACTTGTGAGTTGAGTCCACCGGTCAGTAGTTGGGTGTGCGTGTAGGTATTGCCCGCTTCATCGGTATGGTCGAACAGGTCATTGGAAGTAATCGTAGTGTTATCTACATTTTCAAACAAACTCAGGTCATCGGGCACCGCAGGATTGCTTTCGTAGTTAGCCGTAAACTCGATTTCCTTGGGATTAGTGGTGAAAGTGACACGGGTATTACCGAGATGATCTTTTAAATAATACTCATAGGCCCATTCACCTGTAATGGCATTCGGTACGATCCTGCCTTCTTCATGCTGTACCAGGGCGATTTCATCGTTTTCATAAATGAACTCACCTACATAGTCGGTCGACTTTGTTGGTGAA
>JBCCOE010000163.1:0-6567 GCA_039025475.1 Bacteroidota bacterium
CTTGATCGGTCGAATTTTCCTGTAACATTTCTGCAAGGTTTCTTACCCAAGATAAGCATTTACTTGCAGAATTTATCCACATATTTACACCCAAAACCTGTTGATAACTAAGTACTTATGCCGATTTTAAGGGACGACTAAGTAAATCCCTGCCGAATTCATTTCTAATTTGTACGCTGTACTTGTTTTTCCAGTTGTAGCCCACGCCAAGCGCCACAGTAACGCTGCTAGATAACTCCAAATCTTCTGTACCCGGATAATCAATTTGGGAGGATAATGGAATTCCCGAGACAACCATTGCATCATAAAAAATTTTAGACCGATCGCTAATAAACGAGTAGTATCTCAGGCCAAAAGGCAATTCTATCGAATTGTAATCGGCCTTGACCACTCCTGTAGCAATCTCTTCTTCCGTTTGGTACATTGTAAAATTGGGCTCTAAGAGAACTCCCCATTTATTATTATTAAATGGAAGAATAAATTCGAGCTCAAACCCAATTCTATAACTTATGGATGCCCCAAAATCGACATCTCTCACATCAGTTACAGAGTTATCCACAGACAAAGAGCTAATTCCCACAGCTGGTCTGATTGATATATTTAAGTAAGAACCTTTCTTTTTCGATTTCTGATCGTAGTTGACGAAACTGTCACCTTTACACGTATAATATTTTTTAAAAAAACCGGTGAGATCCCTTTTGGTGTAATCAAGTTTACTCAATTCGTTAAAAGAAATTGCATCGCACTTCAGCGCCGTCCAGAGTTGATTTCTATACAAACGATACTCACCCCTAATATTTGCCGATTTTTTATAGTACTTGAACACAAGCTGCTGAATACTATCGCTATCTACGCTAAAGAAGTAAGTGGTTAAGTTTAGTTGCTGATAGACATAAAGCGACGCCTGCCCTTCGATCAATACCTTTAAAAAGATGGTTTCGTCCTTAAATTCAGGTACCTTATCAAAGGTCAGTTTATCTAAATTTCGACTTGATCTATCCATTTGAACCTGCGCCCGGACGTACTTATAGCCATCTGATATTCCGAATTCTTTCACTTCCTTGAGGCTATTCTCCTTTTCACTACTTAGACTGTCGATTTTATAATTGAATGATTCTGGTGCATTTTCCCAATCAATATCTTTAATTAAACAATCAACCCTTTCATCTCCATTGGTAATAAAATAACCGGGTTTGTAACGAACTTGCGCCGTGGCTTGAACGACAGAAAGCAGAAAAAACAAAAACAACGAAGCGCTAACGATAATAAATGGTTTATTAATCATTGAAATGATAAAATTTTGATGAATTGTAAAATACACTTAAGTAATCTGAAAAACGAATCTAATCCCCCACTTTCTTCTTGATAGACTCCAGCATGCGTTTCTTTTTCTGGGCTTTCTTCAATCCGTCAATCACGTCTTTACGGGTGACTCGTTTTCTGAAATCAACTTCGAAACCCATGCGAATATTGTATCGGTTTGGAAAAGGCGTATTCCGATCGTAGCTGAAGTTGTACATCACCTGAATAGTACCTTTTACATGCCGGCTGATGTTGTACCGATTACCCAGGCCCGCATAAAAGCTGCGTACCCAGTCCCGGTTCTGCTCATCGGGTATAGAGGAGTTAGGGACGTAAGTTCGAATCTGATCAGCTGCTATCCGGACGTAAAATCCTTTAAAGAAACAATAGGTAGTCGCTACACGAGGGCCGTACACACGATTACCAAAGTTCACTTGCGGATCATCTGTATTGAAATCTATGCGATAGAGGTAACTTCCGTAAAGATGGATCCGGTGGGTTAACTGAAAACCTGCATAGGGTGCAAAATCCAGTTGAGTGCCTTCACGCCGGAACAGCTCCAGATTGGCACCGGCTATGAAACGATCCCGGATCGGCCATTCTTGAGCGTTCGGTACCTCAATGAGGGCTTTCGGTGAATCCAATTTGACCTGGGCCAGTTCTTCACGAGCTTCCTCGACCTTTGAGGTGTATTCTTTTAGTTTAGTGTTGGCTATGTATTTCGACTTTTCAGAAATACGTTGCTTTACAAACTCCGGATCGCTGTATTGCTGCACCTTTTCCAGGTACTCCTTTTGCATCTGAAGGTACTCTTCATGCTCTGCTTTCGTTTTTTCAAGTAATGCCTTGTTTTCGTCTAACGAACCCAGGTCATCAAACTCCTTAACCACCTCTTCGCTAGCTCGGTCTTCAACACCACTCAGATCTCCGTTTTTTGCCGCCGACAGCTCATCAGCCACCTCCCCTACCTGGTTGCCATATTCATCCACCTGAGCTGTAATTTCATTGATATTCGCTTCTTCATTAAAATCTTCCAGCATCCCCTTAGCGCCCTGGCTGATGTCTCCGGCTTCTTTCTGTAAATCACCCACCGGACTATCTTCGAGTAATTCACCGTCTATGGGGTTCTCAATGTTCAGTTCCTGTTGGAGATTGGTAAGTTCTTCGGTATTAATATCTGTACTGAGCTGCTCAGGGATCAGATCCGCACCCAGATCGTCTGTGAGGCCTTCTGCAGGAAGGTCTACACCCTCGACACCTGGCAATGCTTTATCCCCGGGGAGTTTTTCGGTGATATCTCCGTCGAGTTTACCCTTGAACACCTCCAGCTTCTTGTTAGCATTTTGCTGCCATTGGGTAAGCTTTTCATTGATCTTTCGTTCAGGAAGCTGGGTGAGGCTGTCCACCTTATCCAGGTATTTTTGATGGGGTAGATTCAGCGCTTGTAAGCTATCCGCCCGTTTTTGGTAGAGGTTTTGCAGCGAATCCAGTTTTTGGTTAGCCAGATGTTGTTGATTGAGCTGGTTCAACTGTTGCTGCAGCTTGTTTTTAACCGAATCCGGTGCGTCTGAAGCGTTTAATTTTTCCTGTAAGCTTTGAATCGTTGAATCCAAAGCGGTAGTTGGTAGCTTTACGCTATCTGGCTGACTTCGTACATAGCTTAGGCTGTCTTGTACCGTAGCATTCTGGCCAAAGGTGGTAAGGCCATAAGCGAGGATAAATAGTATAAAAAGTAAATATTTCAAAATAGGCTATAAAGCATAAAATTAAGGTTTTTTAAGGTGAATTAGATAGTATAAATAGGTGACATTAATCAGATAATTGGTACTTCTTAGCCACATTAATCTTTTTTGGCACTATTCAAAAATACGGTCAATCGCTTGGCCCTAGCCGAGTAATTACTTTTTCTTTGGCATACTGCCCAATTGCTCAACCTTCTTTAAATGGTAGTTTTTTTGTAAACGGGTCTAACCCGGCCAGAGGCCTATCTGATAGTTGTCACTCGCCAAAAAGAAAAACGACTATTTTCCTTTTGAAAAGCTTGAGCGACTGAGGGAACAGTTTACTTCGTTTCCGGCTGTTGGCTTGTGTGAAAAATATTAAGGATGACCACACGCTCTTCCTGCACTTGGTAAACCATACGATAGCTCCATCAGAAAAAAGCGCCTGATATTTCCTGGGTTATCCGGGTGGTTTTCATCGGTCTGGTATAAATTAGGATTTTTTGAGAGTGTCTTAGTCGTAGTCACAATCTCCTTTCTTACTTTGTTAGCACTGGCCGGAGATTCCGCTTCTATTTGATCGTAATAATAATCTAACGTAGCTTTCGCACGTTTCGACCATTCTACGGGTGTGCTCACAAGTCTTTTTCCATTTCTTCTTGCGAGATTACTTCACCTCGGTCTACTTCAGCTATCGCTTCATCGATCTCTTTCTTATAGGCTGCCTGATCTAAGGGTTTTCCTTGTGCCGTATATGCAATGATCTTATCTTCCTCAGCCAATAACTGCTTAACGTATTGCTCTAGTTTGGCTAAAGTGTGTATGTCATCGGTTCCGGCTATATAGTGATGCAAAATGACCTTTATCTCGGCTATACGATTCATACTATAGATAACTTTTTCATTAGTCATTCAAGTTTCTCACAAATTTATTTTCTCCTCTGCACGCCTGATCTATATGCTCCTCGATCGCTTGGCCCTGGCCGAGTGATTATTATTCTATTTTGCTTACTAGGCCAGTTTTGCCCAAACGAATTAACCCGGCCAGAGGCCTATGTGATAGCGGTCACTCGCCACAGGCAAGCGACTGTTCTATTGTTATAAGCCTTAGTACTGAAGGTATACCACTACATTATTTTTCTACACCTGTTCAACTGGTAATGGACTATTCTCATTAGCACTACTGTAAAACCATGCGAACGGATCAATTACATAGCCTGCTGCTACCGCATTGTTGTGTATGTATTCTATTTTTTGGTCAATGATTTCGGGATAGCTCAATTCAATAGGATGATTCCTTTTTTGCCAAAACATGTACTTAGAATTCTGTTTTTGATGTTTTGCATAATAACTAAACATATGCAGGAGCCACTCTTTCCTGCTTTCACCTGGTTCATTCGCGATCATCTTCAATATCTGCTTGGCGGAAAAACTTTTAAAGTCTCTTAACACTTCGTTCAATTTACTTTCGTCATGACGTGCCACCAAGTGTATATGACTCGGCATGATTACATAGGCATAAATAATTAAGTTTTTCTCTTTTACGCAATGCTTTAAATTCTTAATAATGACTTCGCTGTAACGCGGTCTTGTGAAAATATCAATCCAACCTGCCACCGTTAGGGTGATAAAATAAGGATAATCTGTATTTGCTTTTCTTAGTTCGGACATGCAATAAAATACGTAAATTCCGTAACAGGAAAATATTGATCGTTCGCACACTACAAAAAACAGCACCAATCGCTTGGCTCAAGCCGAGTGATGGCTATTTCTTTGGCCTCCTGGCCAATTACTTTAGCCTTCGTCCGCCAGTTTTGCGTAAGCGATCTAGACCGGCCAAAGGCCTAAATGATAGCTGTCACTCGCCAAAGGCAAGCGACTGTTTTTTGTTTTTAAACACCCGAGCGAGTGATTGTGGGTGCGACTGGTTTCTTACCCGAGAGACTGATGGATACCACAGCTGCACCTTATTTCCGTACCTGACCATAGGGAAGGTACGTGCTGCCTTAAGCAGCATAAAATACGATGGTTTTTACCAAACGATTATTTCAATACCTGGGATATGCTTAAAATGCTTGTCCCTGGTGACTAGCGAAAGATCGTATTCTTTAGCCAACGCAGCAATCCATATGTCATTTTCCGGAATGGGTGTGCCCTTCTTTGACAATAAGGCTTTCAACTCACCATAAAGCGCTGTTGTTTTCTCGCTAATAGGATAGACTTCACAGCGGTCTACTAAAATTTTTATTCGCTCCAGGTTCTTTTTCACATGTAGCGATTTCATCGCTCCGTAATACAACTCCCCTAACACGATCGCTGGTAAATGAATAAATTCTAAGGTGTTGACTTTATCGGTGATTGAGCTTTCTCCATTCAAAAAGGGGACTATGATGTTGGTATCTAAAAAACAGGCCTTACCACTCATCAATATCTATCTTTCTGCATTCCTGAGAAGCTTCTAAAAATATCTTAGCATCTTCATCACTTAACGTACCGGCCAGTTCTTCTAGGGACTTGCCTTTTGATTTTTGTTTCTCACGTCTTAGTGTGGCCACTAATTCTTTTATTATGGATTCATCTTTGAGTTTTAGGAACTCTTCCATGAAGGTTATTTTTACCGATTGTATATCCATATTTCTTTAGTTGTTAAGTATGTAAAGATAACGGTTTCATCATTATTTTTGGTTGCATATAATTTCACGTTGTTTTCCTGTTTTCCGCACTACATTTTGAAAAGGGTTCATACGTATAAATTCAGTTGATTTTAGGGTTATGTTGGGTGTTGCATGGCTAATTTTGGTCATGTTTTTGCGTAAGTTAAAGAACCGGTCAGGGAGCACGTCGGTGCAGATCATTTCTAAAGCACATGGTAAATACAAAGTAGTCAGGACTATCGGCAGTGGATTCACTGAGCAAGAAATCAAAAAGCTATGGTACTTGGGTAAGCAGGAATTGGAGCGGGTTTCTGCCCAATCAAAAATTTTCATCTCTGCGCAGGACACAGTGGTTGAACACGCCATGGAAAGCCTTGCCAACGCTAGTATTAGGACGGTAGGCCCTGAGCTGATCTTTGGTAAGCTCTATGATCATATTGGTTTTGGACTGATTCAGGAAGGTTTATTTCGTCATTTGGTTATTGCCCGATTAGCTTTTCCACTCAGTAAGCTAAAAACAGTGGAGTACTTGTACCGTTACCAGGGCGTATCCCTGGAAGTAGATACGATCTATCGTTTTTTGGATAAGCTCAACGACCAACTCAAGCAAGAAGTTGAACAAATAGCTTTTGGGCATACCAAGAAAATATTGAAGGGCAAGTTATCGATTGTCTTTTATGATATGACCACGCTTTATTTTGAGGCCAGTGATGAGGATGATTTGCGTAAGACGGGATTTTCAAAAGATGGCAAACATCAAAACCCCCAGATCTATTTGGGCTTGTTGGTTGGCCTGGAAGGCTATGCGCCCCTTCCTGTTTTCGACACTGGGACACCCTTAAGTTTTCAATCCAAAATTTTCATTGAGCCATCTGTGCTTTTCGTTGAGGA
>JBCCOE010000164.1:0-6547 GCA_039025475.1 Bacteroidota bacterium
CCCACCTGATCGATTCGATTTCCCTAGTGGCCTTTGCCTCAGTTGAGGGAACACTTGAGCTAAACCAAAAACTATTTGAGAGGAGGGCGGAAAACTTGTATAAGTCATTAGCAGAATACAAAACGTCCAAAGTTGTTTTCAATCACAAAATGAGTGAAAACTGGCCACTGTTTTATGCACAAATAAAAGATGACTCCTTGTTTTCCGACTGGATAGATATATCACAGGATTCTGTTAGAACCCTATTAAAAAAATACCTTGGTCAATCCCCTTGGAAAGAGTATTTAAAGGAACAACGCACGGCTACGGTAAGGGTAGTTATGCACGAACAGGTTGATACTTTGAAATATTTGAGAAAAAGGTTTGATTTCAAAAATTTGGACCATCTCACAGAGGTACAAAATTATATGATTGGTGCCGCTAGAAAAGGGCAATTGAACCCGCATTACGTCTTAAATTTGAAACTTAACAAAGACAGCACAGCCTTCTCACCTTTAATTTTAAATAGGTACTTACTTGAATATGAATTAGGAAGAGAAAATAAAGAGTTTGATTATGGAAATTATTCCAGAAGATTTTTTAGAAATATTAATATTCGTAAAGCCAATACAAATTTGCTATCCACATATTTGACCATCCTCGTAAAATACTGGGATAAGTGCCGCCCGAGTGTCCCTTCCAATTTTCAAATTTTTTCCGAGCTACGAAATCGTGGTTTAAGTACACGAGCGATGGCAATATTTGCTTTAAAAGCCATGGCATACTACAAGCAGTTCTTTACTAAGAGTAAAGTCAAGTATTACCCAAATTACGTTTTCGCAGAGCGATACCTATCTAGACTTCCAAATTATATTTACGACTTTTATATAGAAGATAGCACTTTTATATCTAAGCAAGAGAATTATCTTTCACTAGCAAGGATGTTTGTCGAACATGGACAAGACGCGCTCGCCAATAATCTCCTTGAAAGTGTTCAACCAATAAGCGGTCAAAATGATACAATGACATCTCTCCAATTAAAAGTTAACTATTTACACCCTTCTCTAGACAGGCGTGAATATATAAAGGAGCTTATCTATCAACACTCACGCATGAACAAGGGCAATTGGTGTTCAATGTTTGATGGCGAAAATGCTATTAGTTTTCAATCTTTTGATGATCCGGAGCTACGCACATTGTATTGTCTTAGTTGCAGCAATTAGTAATTCTGTATTTTACCATGTGATTAAACCTTGAGGTGTTCTCTACCAGAGAAGCACCTCAAAATAGAAATCATTCATGCCGCAAGGAGTCCACAGGATTCGAAAGACCTGCTTTAACGGTTTGAAAAGTAACTGTCCCCAGGGCTATTATTAAGATCAAAATACTTGGGGCCGCAAATATCCACCAGCTTAAAGTGATCTGGTTGGCGAATCCCGAGAGCCAGTCGCTCATGACAAACCACGATACCGGAACAGCAAATAAAATTGAGATCAGGATCAATTGCACAAAATCTTTTGACAACAAAGCGAGTACACTAGCGAGTGTAGCACCCAACACCTTGCGCACTCCGATCTCCTTGGTTCTCTGGGCTGTCATGTAGGAAGCGAGGCCAAACAACCCAAGGCACGCTATGAATATGGCTAAGCCAGCAAAAAGACCGAAAACTTTTCCAAACTGGATCTCTGCTTTGTACTGCTGGTCGTAATGATCGTCAAGGAAGAAAAAGTCAAAGGGGTTCCCTGGAAATTCTGCCTTCCATTCGCCTTCTATTTTATCTATCAAATAAGGTATGTCATTTGACCGAATGCTTATGGAATAAAAATTAGAAGCGTTGGGAATTAGCCTAAAGATCAAAGGCTCGAAAGATTTTTTTAAGGATTCCTGATGATAATCCTTGAGTACGCCTACAATTCTAAAAGTATCCCCCCAAAAGTAAATGTCACGATTCAAGGCTTCATCTATGTTATCAAAACCCATCAATTCCGTAGCAGATTCATTCATAAGCACACTGGACTGATCATTGACACGCTCCTTGTCAAATCTTCTTCCTGCCAACAGCTCTAGCCCATAAGCATTAACAAAAACGTGGTCAGCCCCTACAACGCGATATTGCTGCGCCTCAGTTTGGTCTTGCTCAAGTAACCGAATACCTCCGGCGTTCCAACCGGGCTGGCTTCCTGGCACGGCGGTGGAAGCGGTAATGCTATTCACCTCTGAAAAAGAAGTAAGGGTTTGCTTGAAGGTATTGAGACGATCGTTATATAACGAGTCAGTCACATTTGGCCCGCGTATCACAAGTGTTTGATCAATAGAAACACCCAAGTCTTGATTGCGCATAAAATTCAGCTGCTGATATACGGTTAGCGTACCTACCATGAGCACAAGAGAGGCTAAGAATTGAAAAATGACTAACCCTTTCCTCAGATAATTGCCTTTCGAAGAATTGATAAACTTCCCTTTCAAAATAGCCACTGGCTTAAAGCCGGATAATACAAAAGCTGGATAAAGTCCTGAGAACACGGCACCTTTTAATAGTAAAACGACCAGGGTCAGCCAAAATTCAAGGCTGGCAAAATCCAGGAGTAACTCACGCCCGGAAAGTTGATTGAAGTAAGGAAGCATGATAAATACGACAAGAACTGATAAGCCAAGTGCCAAAATATTGAGCAAAAACGATTCGACTAAGAACTGCCGGATCAATTGCCCGCGCATGGAACCCATCACTTTGCGGATACCCACTTCACGAGAGCGTTCCATGGATTTAGCCGTAGCCAGATTGATGTAATTTACCCAGGCAATGGCTATAATGAACAGCGCTATGATAAAGAGAAAGTTAGTCGCCTCTACATCACCGTTGGGTTTAAACTCCATCATATAGTCGGAGGTTAGGTGGATATCTGTAAGGGGTTGAAGCTCAAATTCGATCATATGGTTCTGCTCTGCCAATTGCTCACCACGCTCTTTTTGAATAAAACCCGGGATTTTTGATTCGAACTCTCCTGGGTCGGTACCATCTGCCAGTTTGATGTAATTGTAAAAGCCATCCCAATCCCAGGCGGTATATACATCGTCACCCACAATGTCCACAAACGTTTCGAACGAAAACAACATGTCCATGTTGAAGTGGGAGTTGGTAGGGACATCCTTAAATACCCCGGTTATTTCAAAATCGCGTGCACCATTATGTCTCAACGTTTTTCCAACGGCGGGTTGTTCTCCAAAATATTTCTTAGCGGTAGACTCTGAAATAACCGCAGTGTAAGGTTTTACCAGAACCAAAGAATCTATCCCTTCGATCAATGGAATCGAAAAATTTTCGAAGAAAGATTCAGAGGCGTAATACGCATTTTCTTCACGAAACACCTTATCTCCATAAGAGACTACTGCATTACTTGGCGTCATTCGCACGTAATCAATGACCTCAGGAAAGTTGTCATTCAAAGCAGAACCTATCGCAGAGCAGCCGGCAGCCCAAACTGTGCTTAATACACCATCATTATAACGGCTAAGCTTTAACCGGTAGAGGTCATTTTTATTCTCATGAAATTGATCATAACTGCGCTCATGAGTCACGTACAATGAAATTAACAGAAACGAAGACATTCCTACGGCAAGGCCAAGAATGTTAATAGTGGAGAAAGCCTTATTCTTGATAAGTGATCTCCAGGAGGTGGTTAGATAGTTTCTTAACATAGCTATATTATTTGAGTTTTGACTGAATTCGTCTATTGATTTGACACGGTAGCTCCTGAGGAAGCGAACAACATCTAAGAAATACATAAGCCTGGCTTTGCGATAGCCTTGCCTTTTGGCTCTATGATGAAACCACTCATGTAGATCTCCCTGAACCTCATCAATGAACTCTTCGGAACAATACCATTCCAAAAAAGCATCCGCTAAAGCCGGTGGTTTCTTATTCACTGTTAAAATTTAAGTTCAGGTATTAGATTCCAAAGTCGGTTTCTAAGCTTATTCGACTGGTTTAGAGCCGCATGACCCGTAGCTGTAATCGAGAAAAGTCGTTTGTTACGACCTCCCCGTTCAGCTGTAGCACCACCCAGTCTCGATTTCACAAAGCCCTTCTTTTCCAAACGGTAGAGTACATTATGGATCGTACTAATAGTCACCGAACGCTGAGCTTCTTCTTCAATTATAGTAGTTATAGAAACACCATAAGCCTCTCCGTTAAGTATTGCAACGGTTAATAATACCAGTTCCTCAAACTCTCCTAGGTATGTGCCTTTCATAATCTATTATTTCCTTCTTATTTGTCGATATAATGTATATGTTTTTATTTTGTGGACAAATAAATGAAAAGAAAGCGATCCTCAGACCGCTTCCAAACCAAGACCTGTTTATCATGAGTTGGTTTTGAACCTTTTGACCTATCATTGTTGTAAGTAATACTCACAGACCATAAAAAGGTTACAAAAAATGTTTGATGTAGTGATCATAGGTGCCGGACCTATAGGGTTGGCTTGCGGAATAGAAGCGAAAAAAGCAGGTCTTAATTACCTTATTATTGATAAAGGATGTTTGGTGAATTCCGTTTACAACTATCCTTTGAACATGACCTTTTTCTCTACATCAGACCGACTAGAAATTGGAGATGTCCCATTCATTTCACATGGCAATAAGCCTAATCGATTTGAAGCCCTGGAGTACTACAGAAGGGTAGCTAGCAGCTGGCAACTCCAGTTGAAGCTTTACGAAAAAGTCGAGCAGGTCGAAAAATCCGGTGAAATATTCAAAGTCCAGACCGATCGTAGTAGCTATGAATCAAGAAATATTATTGTTGCCACAGGGTTTTATGATTATCCTTACTTAATGCACGTACCCGGTGAGGACCTGTCCAAAGTAAAACACTACTACGACGAACCGCATCCCTATTTCGGGCAGAAAATAATAGTCGTGGGTGCCGCCAACTCTGCTGTGGATGTAGCACTGGAAACGTATCGCAAAGGAGCCGAAGTAACTATGGTAGTGAGAGAGCCTAGCCTGCTGGAGTCGGTAAAGTACTGGGTTAAGCCAGACATTGAAAATAGAATTAAGGAAGGCTCTATAAAAGCTTATTTCAATTCTGAGATTACAGAGGTTAGAAAATGGGAGGTGGACGTCAAAACACCAAAAGGAGCTCTCACTTTAGAAAATGATTTCGTTCTGGCGATGACAGGTTACAAACCAAATTTCGAATTAATGGAAAGTATGGGTATACAATTCAACATCGATGAATTTTATACGCCTGTCTACAACGCAAACAACCAAGAGACCAATGTAGCTAACATATTTTTAGCAGGTGTAGTCTGCGGAGGCCTTAAAACGAACAAATGGTTTATTGAAAACTCCAGGGTTCATGCCGAAACTATTATCAAAGCTATTGAATCCAAGTAATTCCACCTTTCTCAAATCAATAATTCTGATTTAATTCCATCCATACAAAAACTATGATGTGTCTTACTTAGGGATTGCATCGTTCATCAGTTACATCATAATTTGGTCTTTAAAAATCAGTTAAATTCAATTCAATATTGATTTATCGAAGTATAGATAAAGAATCACGAAGCGGAAAATTGTTCCCTCAATTAAACAAAAATCATAAAATATATAAGGGAGCTTCAAAAATGTCCTATTTTAGGCATTTTATCGGTTATATACATCTATGTTGGTCTACATTCTATTTGTAGTTGGCTTTGTAATTCTTATTAAAGGCGCTGATCTATTAGTAGATGGAGCTTCTTCTATTGGCAAAAAATACAATGTCTCCAGTATAGTTATTGGATTGACTATAGTCTCATTTGGCACCTCGCTTCCTGAACTCTTGGTAAACCTTATCGCGAGTTATAATAACAGCCCTGATATTGGAGTAGGAAACGTTCTGGGCAGTAACATTGCCAATATATTGTTGATTCTTGGGGTTTCAGCGCTTATTAGTCCCCTTCCGATAACAAAGAATACTTATTTTATTGAAGTTCCCTTTTCTTTGACAGCCACTTTGTTGGTAGGTTTTCTTGCTAACGCCTCCATCTTTAATACTTCCAACGACTTTGTAATTAGTCAGAATGATGGTTTCGTCCTGCTCTTTTTCTTCTTTCTATTCATGGGCTATGTATACATTGTCGCCAAGCAGAAAAAATCCGAATTCAGCAACGAAGAGTACAAAGAGATGCCCATGGGGAAATCCATTGGGTTTATAGTCCTTGGAATGATAGGGCTTTATTTTGGCGGTCGATGGGTAGTTGATGGAGCGATTGAAATAGCACGTCTGTTTGACATGAGTGAGCATTTCATCGGCCTTACTGTCATCGCTATTGGCACATCACTCCCGGAGTTAGTGACCTCTGCAATGGCTGCACTGAAGAAGGATACAGATATTGCAGTAGGTAATGTTGTTGGATCAAACATTTTCAACTTGCTATGGATACTCGGGTTAAGCGCAACGTTCAAGCCCATTCCATATGATGTGATTTCCAACTCTGACATTTTTATGATCATAGCTTCGAGCACTGCTTTGATTCTGGCCGTTGTAATTGGTAAACGACCGGTTATAAGTCGTTGGGAGGGGGGG
>JBCCOE010000165.1:0-6435 GCA_039025475.1 Bacteroidota bacterium
CGTTTTTGAGATTTGTGATAGATATATACATAATGATAATATTAGTCAAAATGTCACCTGTGACATATTTGCTTCCCTCTGGGAAAGGAGAGAAGAGCTTTTTGAGCAATCATTAGAGGAAAACTTTTGGGAGCGCTACCTGACAAAAGCGGCTAAATACAAAATATATGACCATTTCAGGATACAGGAGAGGGTTCAACGTTACATGTCTAACGCCACAAAAGAGTTATCGCCATATGAAAATACTACTGAAGCGAACCTCAACTACCATGAGTTAGCAGAACAAGTTGACGAACTTGTGGGCAAGCTACCACCCAGATGCCAAGAGGTCTATCAGCTCAGCAGAGTAGATGGGCTGTCGCATCGCGAAATAGCACAGCACATGTCTATAACCATGGCAGGTGTAAACAAGCACATTTCCAAAGCACTCCATTACTTAAAGGAAAATTTAACCGACTATCACATTTCTACCAGGTCTACAGGTACATAATCATTTTCGCCTCTCTCAATTGTAGATCTAAGCCTTAGGTAATTTCTACCCATTCTTTTTTAAAACCTACATCACACAAGTGTCTGACTTTCAATTACTTGTATGGAAAATGTGGTAAAAAGTAGCCGCTTTGGGAAAATATTTAAGGGAGAGAGGTATTGTATAAGCGTAGTTGAGCGATAAACTAAACAAGAGCGCCTATTAATAATAGGCCGATGCTTTAAACGTCTCTGACAACCAAAAAGAATTGATGATGAAGATTACGAAAGAACTACTGAAGCGACATGGCATGGGACTTTGTACTACTGAGGAGAAAAAGGCAGTAGAAGAATGGTTTGATCGGCTCGAAGGGCCTATGATGAGTACCAGATCATTTCAAGAGATTGAAGAAAACAAAAAAGAAACGTGGAATAAGCTTTCCAAAATGGTGCCGGAGCTTGACGGACACGTTGCTAAGGATAGATTAAAATCTATCCCACTGTACCGTAAGGTCACGCGTTACGTTGCGGCAGCATGCATCATTTTTATTGCCTTTTTTGGAGGAAGGTATTCTACCGGAACGGTTAATGCGAGTCCGGCACCGGAAGATCCGACTGCAGATCATCTGTTCATTTTTGGATATAAGGATGCCGTAGGTAACCTTCCGGGGAACAACTTTAAAATAAAGTTTGATGGATCATTAAAGCTTTACAATAATTCATTAAGACGAAAAGTAATCAACGTAGGGGACACGTCTTTCACGCTATTACCTAAGAAAAATCATTACCTAATTGGGGATAGTCAAAACCCGGAACTGATAAGTGAAGATCGCTACAAGCTTCCTCATGAAAGACCACCTTTAATAGAAGGCTACTTTTCGATCCAAAGACTTGACGAATAGTTTTCCTACTTATTCTAAACATTGAATCATCAAAGTAATTAGCACCATATTGATCGTATTGAGTTTCCAAAGTGCTTTAGCACAGATGTCAGCGAGTCTTTCAGGTAGGATCATGGACGATGAAAATCCGGAGGGCATTCCGGGGATTACGGTATCCGTCAAGGGAACTGCCCTAGGTGCCATCACCAATGGTAAGGGAAGGTTTTCAATTACTAATATCCAGCCGGGTACCTACACCATAGTGGTATCCGGGGTAAGCTATGAACAGCAAGAATTTAAGCTCACTTTTAGTTCGGGTCAGAAACTTAGCCGATCAATCACCCTGAAACAAAGCACTTCAGAACTAGATGAAGTGGTGATCGTTGCCAAATCTGAAGCCCAGAAATTAGAACTCTCCGCTAAATCCGTGCAGGTAATTGAAACCCGGGAAGCAAAGCTTCAAGCCGCCGACCTGGGACAGGTAATGGCGCAAACACAAGGAGTAAACGTGCAGCGTGCAGGAGGTTTAGGGTCCGACACCCGTTTTGCACTCAATGGGCTTTCCGGCGATCAGGTCCGGTTTTTTTACGATGGTACCCCACTCAATTTTTCACCTTACGCCTTTGGGATTGCCAACGTCCCAGTGAATGCCATTGATCGGGTAGAAATTTATAAAGGGGTGGTACCTATTCAGTTCGGAGCAGATGCCTTAGGGGGTGCAGTTAATTTAGCTTCACCTGAGATTTACAATGGGTTGGCTGGGTCAGTCTCTTACCAGCTGGGGTCATTCAATACCCATCGGGTAACTGGGAACATGAATTACTCAAATAATAAAACGGGCCTGTTTCTAGTAGCAGGAGGGTTTTACGATTATACCGATAATAATTATAAAATAGATGTAGCCATTGCCAACGAACAGGGGCAGCTAAAACAAGAAAGTGTCAGACGCTTTCACGATGGTTATCAAGCCTTTGGGGTAAACCTTAGGGTCGGGGTCAAAGATAGGAAATGGGCTAATTTACTCAGTTTAGAAGGTTACTATGGCGATTACGACAATGAGATACAAAACAGCCAATCCCCCGGACTTGTTGACCAGCCGAGTCTGGGAATCGACAAGGCAGTGGCCGCCAGTCCGTTTGGAGAGTTAAGGTTTACCAGTGTTTCTAAAGGAGCCAACCTGCACTACAATGTCAACCTGACCTCCAGATGGGAACTGGACTTAAAAGGCGGGTACAATTACAACGAAAGAGTATCCATCGACACCAGCCGTAACCTATATAACTGGTTTGGAGAAGTAACAAGAGTGCAAAACCAGCCGGGGGAATTTGAAGAGGCAGATCACTTGATCACGAAAAGTGAGAGTTGGTTTGCCCGGCAGCAAATATCTTACACGCTGTCAGATAGACACACTTTCAAGTTAGCTGTAGCACCTACCTACCAGTCCCGTACGGCCGATGACCTACTAGTTGCAGGAGAGTTTGATCCGGCATTGGATAAAGGGTTGCTCTTTGATCTGGTCAGTGGCATAGAATACACTGCTGACATTTTGAACAAGCGGTTTCAGAACATTGCTTTTGTAAAAAACTACCGACAGAACATACGTATTGAATCCATTGACCCAAGCGTAGAGGGAACGTTTATAGACGAACGCACAGTAAGCAACTATGGGGCAGGGAACGGGCTCAAATACAACTGGTCACCTCGCTTCTCTACCAAGTTAAGCTATGAGTATGCCTATCGTTTACCCAGGCAAGACGAGATTTTTGGAGATGGTCAACTCATTCGGGAGAACCTTGAGCTCCGCCCTGAAAGTAGCCATAATTTGAACCTGCAATGGAATTACATCAATAAAAACCCAAATGTCACCTTGAGCGATGGTCGAAGGGTGAGCAACAGTCGAAGGGCAGACTGGCAACTACAGGGGAACTTCTTCCTACGCAGGATTGATGACTTAATTTTTCTGCTGGTGGATGCCAATGACTTTGGTTCCTTTCAAAATGTGTGGAGTGCCACTTCCCAGGGTTTTGAACTAAGCGGTAGTTGGAAAGAAGTAATAAAAGGGCTCTCCCTCTCAGCCAATGCCACGTATCAAGAATACTTGAACACTTCAGAAACGGGACCATTTCAAAGCTTCGAGGGGGACCGTATTCCTAACACTCCTTACTTTTTTGCCAATGGTGCAGCTGCATACGAGCTCACCAAGCTGATCAAAAAGCAACACAAACTCTCCGTTTTCTGGAATGTTCGTTTTGTTAATGCCTTTTTTATTGGCTGGGAAAGTGCAGGATTGCAGCAATTCAAATTGGAAGTACCCAATCAAACCACTCATACGGCTGGCTTGACCCACCGCATGAACATCAAAAAAATTCAAAACGCGCTCACGCTGGAAGTACAAAACCTGACCAACGCCAAGGTCTTTGACCTGTTTGGGGTGCAACGACCGGGCCGAGCATTTTACATCAAATCAACCATCCAATTTTAAATAGAATAATAATGAAAAGAATAAAAAATCAGAGTTACTCCGGCCTCTCTCCACCAATACCCGGCCCTATACCGGGAAACCGAATAGGTTTAGAGAAACTCTCTTGCTCCGGTCGGCATCCCATTCTTAAACCAATAGCACGTAGGGATTATACAATGAGATAAAACAAAAAAACCTGCCTTGAAATACATCGGGCAAGGATGCATTTCAATGTAGCGGCAGGTCAACAATTAAAAAACTGTTAAACACAAATTAAGAAAAATGAGAATTTTAAATTCGAAAAAGACAATTAAAAATTATAAATGGGCTACCCTATTCCTGATAGGAGCTATATTGTTGGGAATCACCTCCTGTAGTGATGATGACGATACAGATGTAAACTCGGATGGCCAGGAAGTAGCCTCTGCATGGCTGACAGGATATTTCAGTGATTCACCACAGGGGAGGCTATATTACATGGAGGTAAATGAAAACATTCCTGACGAAACAAACATTTCAAATGCCGTAGAGCTAGGATTTGGGTCAAGAATCACATCCTTTGGAGAGCATCCTTATTCCTGGAATGATGATGCAGGTACTCTTACAAAATGGAACATCGATAGAACCACACTCGAATTTTCGGTTGAGGGTATCATTAGCTTCGCTTCCTTGGGCATATCTGGAAACATAGGTCTAAACATAAGATTTGTATCGGAAACAAAAGCTTATGTACCATTTATAGAGGAAGGGCTAATTGCGGAGTTCAATCCAAGCATAATGGAAATTACGGAGGTGATAAATGTTGACTTACCTTTTTCACCACCTTCGAATGGGTTTAATGGCACTAATGAGCCTGTTTTTATTCCCGAAACTGAATTAATTATATTCGGTATTAGTTATTTCCCGACGGGATGCTGCGAATATGATGGGCCGAATGCATTTGGCATTGTGGTCTTGGACACTAGAACAAATACTATCGAGTTTAAGCAGGACGATAGATTGTTATCTGCGGAATCTTTAATCCAGGGCGAAGATGGATTCGTCTATGTAAACCCCGGTATTGGCAATTCGCTTGCCGTTGAATACATGGATAACCTTCCGTCTGGCACATCTACTGAACCTAATATTTTGAGAATTGACGAAAATGGGAATTTTGATCCTGACTTTAGTTTTAACTTACAAAGTGTTTTGCCCACCCAATTCGGCAGAGCATTTGAAGTCCCCTCTTCAGGGAACAGGATTCCATTCATTTACGCAGATAGTGCCATCTCAAAATTCGCCGAAAGTTGGAACGATCGATTCACCATATTCGATAATTTTGATGAATGGCCTGTGTCAACTGTAAATTATGTAACAGGAGAGGTTACTCCATTCTCCGATTTTGATCAATATCAATATATTGGCTTTCCCCATACTACCAATGGCGTAAACTATGCCGTAATAGGTACGTTTGACCCTGATGCTGAGACAGGAGTATCAAATATTGTGAGAATAGAAAGTGGTTTCAATCTTACTCTGTTAACAGAGCACCCCAACGGAGCTATGCAACGTTTGGCTCAACTGTGGTAAGAGCGCCACAATTGGTTTATGTTTTATAGCTAATTGCTGTGATACTTTCCAACCTAAACTGGTCCTGGTGCCTCGCTGGGATCGGTTCTAATTTTCTAACAAGTTTATGATCTTAAAAAAACTAATTGGGCAGGTTCACCTATGGCTTGGATTAACATCCGGGCTAGTGGTGATCATATTAGGTATTACGGGTTGTATTCTGGTTTTTGAGGAGGAAATCAAATCCATTGTCTATTCAGATATATATTATGTTGATGTAGCACAGAATGATTCTAAGCCGGTAAGCGAGCTTGTTAAGGCTGCTAAGAACAGTCTGACCGGCGACCTGCCAATCACAGATATACGACTTCATCCGGAACAAAATCATTCGGTAAAATTTTACGCATTCAAAACAAACACTGAAAATGGCCTTTGGTACTGGGATACCCGTAAGTTTTTGACACTTTACGTGAATCCTTACACTTCAAACATACTAAAAGTAAGAAACGCTGATTTTGAATTTTTCTTTCTCATTGAGCAACTGCACTACAGTCTACTCTTGAAACCTACAATCGGCAAACCTATTATTGGCACTGCAACGATCATCTTCATTATCATGCTCATTACGGGCCTCATCCTTTGGTGGCCCAAGAACAAGAAAGCACTTAAGGTGAATACCTGGTTTCAGTGGAAATCAGACACTAAGTGGAGGCGTAAAATCTACGATCTGCATAATATTGTCGGCTTTTACAGTATGTTTCTCGTCATTTTTATTGCCTTAACAGGGCTCGTCTGGGCTTTTGAATGGTTTGATAATGGGGTTCAATGGATTGCCAACGGGGGTAAAACCATCAAAAAAGAAAGGATAGAAGTACGATCATTCTCTACTCCATTCGCTACTACAGATCCGTTAGATGTTGCATATCATTACTTGAAAAATACCCATCCTGAAGCCAAGGTATTTTATTTAAGCATCCCTCAGGACTCAACCGGAACCATCAGGAGTTTTGTTGATTATACAGATAATAGAAAGGACATCATTCTTCAGTTTAATCAATATAATGGAAAGCTCTTGCA
>JBCCOE010000166.1:0-6424 GCA_039025475.1 Bacteroidota bacterium
ATGTAGTATATAGTGGGCTAGGGAACAGCGTTACGGTCACCGGTCTAGAGCCGTTCCGAAAATATTATGTAGGTGTATTTGAGCACAGCGGCAGTGGTACCTCAACGGACTACAATGAAATTGGCTTCCCGGAACGTTCCATGCAGGGTTACAGTCTTTCGTGGACGAACCTGATCGGTATGGGAGTATCCGGCGATACTTTAAGAAAAGTGGTTTCGGGTAATAGTTGGGTAGGCGCGGCCTCAGAGAACCGTTTGGGGCTAAGTGAGGATGGTTGGATCAGCTTCCGAGCCATAGGTAATTCCAAAGGCCGGGTGTTAGGATTGTCATCCCAGAATTTAGATGGTTCACCAAACACGATTGACTATGGGATCTATTTGACCCATATCGGGGGGGTTTACGCTAGGGAGTCAGGTGTAAATGTCTATTATGCGGGTCACTACATTGGAGAAGATGAATTTAAGGTCGAGCGGACGGGGGGTGCGGTGCGTTACTACAAGAACGGGGGCCTTATCTACACATCGACGCAAACGAGTACGAGTGAACTGATTGCTGATGTATCTTTTGGTTCGCAGGGAGGGGCTATCTATGATGTGAAATCTTCTTTTAGCCTGAACAGTGGTCAGGTTCCCGACCTTCTTGAACTACAAGCCCTCCGCGATCTGTATGAAAGTACTAACGGAGACAACTGGACTTCCCAAACGGATGCCGATCCGGCAAATGACTGGCCCATAACGGACGCCGAATGGGAGGCAGTTACAACTCTGGATCAGATAGTTGAGGCATGGAGCGGTATCACCGTACAAAATGGAGATGTTATTAAGGTAATCCTATCAGCTAATAATTTGACAGGAACTCTACCCGCAAGTATAGGTAATCTACAAGGTCTTACGCACCTCTGGTTCAATGTGAATGATATTTCAGGGGAACTTCCCCTTTCTATTTATTCACTAGAAAATTTGATTCAACTCAATTTGCAGGGCTGTGACTTTAACGGTGATATGCAGCCCAGTATAGCGTCTTTATCTAATTTGGAATTACTTCGTATTGGTGGAAATAGCTTCAATACACCGCTTCCGATTGAAATAGGTATGCTCTCTAATTTATGGACTCTTTACATCAACGAAATACCGTTTAATTCAGCTATGCCGCAATGGATTGGTCAATTATCGAACCTATCAGAGTTGTATGCAAGCAACTGCAACTTCAATGGAGAAATACCCTCATACGTGTCTGATCTGCGCTCAATACGACTCCTTTATTTGGGTAGAAATAATTTTGTAGGGGAGCTACCTGACCTATCTCCATTGACTTCTCTTCGATTATTTAATGTGGAGCTCAATGATATTACCGGATCGTTATCTGATAAGTTCAGTACGTCACTAACCGAATTAACGCAGTTTGATGTTCTTGGAAATGAGTTTATAGATCTCCCTGCTTTCACGTCATTTTCTAATCCGGAGAATATTAAGGTAAAAGCACAAGCCAACTTTCTATCATTTCAAGCCATAGAAAGTAATCTCAATCCGGACGGTACGATTCCTTTACATTCATTTATCTACTCGCCTCAAAACTCTCCCACCGACCCGGTAGAAGTGACTACAGGAGAGGGTACTCCTATCTTAAACGACCGTTCGGGGGGTGCCCACACCCAGTACCAGTGGCAGGAGTGGAACGGATCTGCTTGGGTTAACCTGACGGGAGTCACCACAGAACATTTACAACTCACCGGCTTAGATAATACCTACATAGGGAATCAGTATCGCTGTGAAATGACCAACACCCTGGTTACGGGCCTCACCATCTACTCTTCCGAGTTTGTAGTGACTGCTGTGGTAGACCCTATCGCATCTGATTTTGTGCCCGGAGCGCTTTATAATGGCAACATCACCTCCATGCAGTGGCGTACTACTGCACCCGTGGATACGGATGCCCAGGATTTCGAAGGAGTGTATCTGTTTGATTATGACGAAAAATACCAATTGAAAGAAGCCGTTTTTGGAGAGAGTGATGCGGGAGCGGTGACCATCAGTACCAATAACTACCGGCTTAATACCCTTACCTATGATGCTAATGGCAACATACAGACCCTGCGCCGTTACGACAACCAAGGGGGTATTAAGCACGACTTTGGTTATGATTATGCTCCGAATACAAACCAACTGGATAAAATTGACGGCCATGCTACTTACCATTACAATAACATAGGTCAGTTAACTGGAGAGATTAATGAGAATGGCCAGGAAAAATATGTGGATTACGATGTTACCGGCAAGGTGGTGGCAGTTTATGCAGACGCGGCTAAAAGCAACCCTAAAGTCACTTATAAATACGATGACCGGGGTTTTCGACTCATGTCTCGCAATGAAGATACGGGAACAGAAACCTGGTACATCCGCGATGCTTCCGGGAACGTGATCAGCATTTATGAAAAAAAAGACGCGGTAGGCGACCTGGTGCAAAAAGAAGTGCCGGTGTACGGTTCAGGTAAAATAGGCACCTACTACGCCGACCAGGACGGTTCCGTAGCCTATGAAATGACCGATCATCTGGGTAACGTTCGAGCCGTAGTGAGTCGTAGACGGGTAACATTCGAAGCCACCATGGAAGACACCGGTCAACCTGACCTTTCCAACCCCCGGGTAGAAGAAATGCAATACTTCATGAACCTGGACGGTACGGAATATACCAATGCCGGAGCGCTGAATAATACCCTGGGAGGTTCCATATCCGCCTTCCTGGATGGTAATACCGGTAAGATCATTGGCCCTGCTATCACATTAGTAGCCAAAGCAGGGAATACTTACAAAATGGAAGTATTTGGTAAGTATGAGGAGCAAGGCAGTTATGCATCACCGGTGGGTGTAGCGGATCTCGCCTCGGCCTTAGGCCAGACGTATTTGAACCTGAACGGCCAGGAGGTGCTGAGCACATTGACCGGTACTTTCAACACCGCCTTGACCGGTTTTGCCAACAATGGGGCAAATACGGCCTTGCCATTGGCGTTCCTCAACGTTATCCATTTTGACCATGCGTTCAACGTGGTGCAAGCTGAGAAAGTACAACTGACGACAGCCGCCGGTTTTGTAGCCGGCCAGGAGCATCTAACGGATTTTGATAGAATTCACCAGGAGATAGAGATTGCGTCCGACCAGGATGGGTATGTGTACGTCTATGTATCCAACCATACACCGGCTTCAAAAGTCTACTTCGATGATCTTTCAGTGACGTTGGAGGAAGACATTGTGACCCAGGCTACGGATTACTATCCCTTTGGCAGTGTGGCGAGAAGGGCCAATACACCTAATAGTTATTTTGAGGATCCTAATCAAACCGGAGTATCTGACAATCCATCACTAACCGAGAGCTTGGTCGCTGGCTATACTCTTAATAACACATTGGATGATTTAGTCGTTAATGGTGGATCTTTTACTACAGATAAAGATGGTAATGTAAACAGTGCTTATGAGCTTAATGGTGCGAGTAATTTCTTGCAGATTGCCGATAATAGTTCATTAGATTTCGGTAGTGATGACTTTGCCGTTTCATTCTGGGTGAAAAAGCGTGAGAGTACAGCGGCAGGGGGCAGTTACTCCAACCTGGGAGGTGTAGGAAAGTGGAATAACGGAGGACAGGTTGGTACTAACGAATGGAATCTTTCAATCGGTTCTGGCAGCAATACTGATATACCCGTTTTTGGTGTAGAAAGTGGTTCTGACAAATTCAAAGTAACGTCGGGAGTTCCCCTAGTTATTAATGACTGGAGCCATGTTTTGGGCATGCGTAAAAATGGTGATATATCTATCCATGTAAATGGCGTTTTACAGGAGAGCTTACCAATCGGGGATATCACATTAAACAATGTAGGTTTGCCGGTTTATATCGGTCGCATCGGTTCCGGCAATTACAGCGATGCGGTATTCGACGATATCTTCATCTTCAACCGCGCATTGACCCAAACCGAAATCCAGCAGTTGGCCCAAAAGCAAACCCCTCAGGAAATCGATGCGGCGAACAATGATATCTTAGTTGATGATTTGGTAGCGCAATATTATTTTGACGGGAATGCTGATGATGAGAGTGGCAATGGATTGAACGGCACTGTTAGCGGAGCAACTTTAGCTACAGACAGGAATGGTAATGCGAATAGTGCTTATAGTTTTGATGGACAAAATGACTATATAAATCTAGGTAATGGACAAGCCCTCGATCTGGTAGATAATTTCACAGTTTCTGTTTGGGTGAAGCCCAACACCTTGGATCAGGGAGGGGGATGGACACATTTGTTTGGTAAGCCTTCGATAGATATCAACAACAGACCTCTTTATCTTGAGTGGGTAGACGCTAGCAAAAAGCTTAGGTTTACATGGAGAAAAGACGGGACATATGGTGCTTTAGATCTTACCGAAACCATTACTGATTTAGACTGGCAACATTGTGTCATCACCATGGAAAATGGGACTGCCAAGACCTATCTTAACGGCCAGATGGTTGGAACATTTACCGGGGTACTTCCTCCATCCAGTAGTAGCGAAACCTATATTGGCACCAAACTGGATGGAAAATTTTGGAAGGGAAAGATAGATGATCTGACAATATTTAATGCGGTATTGACCCCGCAGCAAATTGCCCAACTGGCCAGCGGACAAACCCCTCAGGAAATCGATGCGGCGAATAGCGCTCAGCTAACCGCTAATAGCTCTTTCGGCCAATACTATAGATATGGCTTTCAAGGGGAATACAGTGAAGAAGATAGTGAAACGGGGTGGAACAGTTTTGAACTGAGGATGTATGACCCTGTGATCGGACGGTGGTTAACTCCTGATCCGTTCAAGCAGTTTAATAGTCCTTTTGTTTATGCGAATAATAATTCCGTAAATCTAGTTGACCCTGATGGTGGTTATGCGGGTCCAGATGATATAATAATCAGGTCTAAGAGTTCAGGTAAAACTTTACTTATCATACAGTCTAATGTTTTGGACGCAAAAGTTGAAATTGAGGATAAAGCAATTATCAACATGCTTGAAGCAATGGGGCCAGTTGACGTTGTGACAAACAAAAAGGATCCGTTGAAATACGATTTGAGACATATGGATAACCAGTTGAAGTTTTTAAACAATGATGGTACCGGGAGTGGAGACGCAAATTTATATTCTTTGGGTATTGATGCGACAGCCCTTACCGGTATATCATTTTCTCTTGATATAGTCCACTTTAATGTCGGGGATTATGAAAACCAAACTTTCTTATATTGGACAAAAGCCATTGGAGGTGGTTGGATGCAGGGCGTGGATTTTTCCGAAGGGATACTTACTTTCAGAGGTGACAATATAAGCAACTTTATTCCTTCTTTGATTGAAGGAGAAGGAAGAATTTTAAATATTGGAGGAGGACCATATGCGTTTTCTGCTTTGAATAACTTAGAAGATACTTACAGAGGTAGGTTGTTTGGTGTTGGAGTAGGTGTTCCTGGAGCGGCGGCGTATAAGACCACGACTACATTAATAACTGAATTAAAAATACGCGATAGATGATAAAGAGATATGTCGGAGGACTCTTAATATTGACTGGATGTTTTGGTGTTGAGAAGGACATGTTCTCGTTCAAACAGCTAAAAGCTACTGAAATTGGAGAGATTAATATAATTAATTTATCGAAATCCGCCTTTAGTGATACCTTGCGAGTAACAAGTGACAGTCTGAAATCCATTTTGATAGAATCATTTCACAAATCCCAAACTATAGTTCCTGGTAGAGTTTTCTCTGAAGATAATTATCGTATCAATATCTATAATAATTCAAATGCACATATTTACACTGTAGATGTTATGTTTGAGAAAGTAAATGTGATAGGCGTTGTCTATGGCGTCGGAGAATACAGTAATATGAGATTGGGGAATATTAAACTATCCTGGGAAAAAGATTTCTTTATGAATCTTAGTCGAAACATGCACTAGACACCATTAGTCGCTCGGGTTCCACAAATTAGTCGCTTGCCTTTTTGGCGAGTGACGGCTATCATATAGGCCTCTGGCCGGGATAGATCGCTTACGCAAAACTGGTAATAGAAAGGTTGAAGTAATTTGACCATAAGGCCGAAGAAATAGCCATCACTCGGCTTGAGCCAAGCGATTGGTGTCGTTTTTTCCCACCAGTCGCTCGTGTGTTTAAAAAGAAAGACAGTCGCTTACTTGTGGCGAGTGACAGCTATCAAATAGGCTTCTGGCCGGGCTAGATCGCTTACGTAAAACTGGCGGACGAAGGCTAAAGTAATTGGCCAGGAGGCAAAAGAAATGGTAGTGTCCCAGAAAGTGTGTCTTTAGAAAAAAGGTTTTCCATGGAGATAACTTCTTTTTCAATTTTACTGAAAGTTTGAGTCAAATTTAAAATTAGTTATAGGGTAACTGTATGTTTTCTCTCCCATC
>JBCCOE010000167.1:0-6388 GCA_039025475.1 Bacteroidota bacterium
CCCATCTAAATATCATCGCTCACCACCGCTCCTTGAAAGATTGGCAGCATGATATGATTTGGTAAATCCTCCAGATAGGCTTTACCGAAGGTCCATCTGCCATCTTGGCAAACCTCTTCATCTCAACAAAAACACCCATCGAGAAACTGCCTGCCGATGGTTCAGGACACACCATTACAAATGCTAAGATGTTTGTTTCTAAAACCTTTGACCCAGGTTTAAAAAAGGACTACTGTAGGTCAACCTAAGACTCTGAGATTAAACAGGCTTATACTTCTTGATCACTCCCGGCAAGGAGGCCTAATTGATCAGTGTAACTCAGCATCCAACGGAGCTACTGATGGGATTATAACGTCAAGCCTGTCGGATTTTTATGTGTATTCCAAAAAGTAATAAGATCAATCTGAGAAGGACTTACTACTCTATAATAGAGCGTTATTGATTTGTTCAATACACATTTATGAACATCGTCAACTTTGCGATACACTGGATATAAATTGGGATTTTCTTCTATGACTTCAATCACTTCATCTACTCGATCCAAAAAATTATTGATCGCTGCCAAATCCCAATTCCTTCTTAGGTATTCAATGTTTTCATTTAATGTCAAAATGGCCTCATCAGTCCAATTTGCTGTGAAGCTCATCTTCTGTACCTGGCACGTAGTTTTTCCATTACTTCTTTATGAGGGGTTACGTTCCCTTCTTTGGATTGATGAATACCCCGTTCCAATGATTGCTGTAGCAACTCATCTTCTTCCGGCTTCCCTAATGCGTAATCCAACAGGTTCTTCACGGTCATGATGAGAGATTCGTCCGTCACCGATTCCAGGCGTGTAATTATATTTTGTTTTTCTGTCTGAACATTCATGATGACTTCATTTTCTACAAATTAACGATTCTCAAGGGTTTTTGGATCAAATAATCTGATGAAACTTGTTAGAATCTTCTGCTGGTCTTTCGGACTATTAATTTAATCTTAGAAAATTTCCCAATAGTTGTGGAGGTCAATAGACTCGTTTGAAGAACGCGGCTTTTACTGAATTTGGATTCGGAAACCAAACGTAATGACTTAATTGAATACAGTATGTTGTTCGTCAACGAGCTAAACGCACTTTTTATGATTGGTCTTAGGTCGATATACTTTAAGACCGGTTATAGGGCACACAACATAACCGCATTGCAAATGCTACCGTTTCGTCGCGAATATACTTTTAATCCTCGTTATGCAAACGAGGACCAGTTTGATACACCAGGCCAATACATACATGTCTAACACAATGTACTAACCTTATCCAATACACTACCAAAAATAAAAAGCCACCCGAAGGTGGCTTTTTATTACTATTCAAAACTTTTAGAAAGTGTATCCGAATCTTAAGGTAAAAGTTCTACCAGGTGCTCGGCTTGAAGAAATCTGATCATCCGTTTCAAAAGACTGGAAAACCGTTTCTACTTTATCATCCATTAAGTTAGAGACTCTCAATTGTAAACTTGAACGCCTTTCCGGACCAAAACTCTTCTTAAAACTAGCATTCAAGCTATGGAATGGAGCTGTATATAAATCTGGTATATTCCCGATACCTACCCTTGCCAGGGCTGCTCCTTGCACATTATAAAATAAACCTGCCTCCAAGCCTGTTTCAAAATTGTTGTAACTGAAACCAGCATTAATCAAATATGGTGACTGACCTTGCATATCCCTAGTATCTTCGAGTTCCTCACCATCTCTGAGATTATTGCGTCTGGCACTAAGTTCAACTTCATCCATTTCCAACTGTGATTCTATAACAGACGCATTCAAATTGAATGAAACATTTTCTAATGCACTCGAAATGAAATCGAGATTTTTGCGCGCTTCCAATTCAAGGCCGAATACTTGTGCATCACCGTTATTTGCGGCTGTGAATTGATCAGGTGTATTCTGATTAATTACAACAATTTCTATTGGATTTTCAAAACTTTTATAAAACGCACTTAATGATATTGTTTGACCTCCTTTAAAATAGTACTCGTACCGCAAATCAATATTATTAATGTCTGCCTCGTCTAAATCAGGGTTACCAATCCAAAAGGTGTTTGATAGAGGATCAAATATTTGAGCTATTGCATTCTCTTTAAATGACGGTCTGGCAATAGTTCGGGTATAAGACGCTCTTAAATTACTGTCATCATTGAGACTATATATCAGGTTAGCCGTTGGAAATGGCTTGAAGCTCTCCAGGATTTCCTCATCGTCAAGAAAAATACCTTGTGCTCCTTCACTGTTGAACCAATCTTGATTTCCACCGGTGTATCTTTGTGAGTACTTTTCAGCTCTAACTCCTAATATGGCCTTAAATTTCTCAGTTAGCGCAAGTTCACCCGAGACATAAAAGCCAATGTTCTGTATAGTACCACTGTAGCTATTTGAGCCTTGGAATGTTCCAGTTACATAAGTTCCAACACCATCATTGTAAATATTTTCAGGGATTAATAAGTTATTCGGGTCTCCTCCTAAGCGAACCTCATCTGGACGTGCAATCAAAAAGTCGAAATTATCAATTGAAAAATCACGCTCCTTATAAACGAATGAACCTCCAGCCTTCAGTTTACTTTCGTTTCCGGATATTTTGAAATTTTTGGTAAGATCAACTCTACCTGAATAGTTCTGTTCATCTAAAAACCTCCATAGCCTTCTAGGATTACCTCCCTCACTAGGTTGAATTTCTGGTGCCTCACCTTCGAGTGTAAAAGGAACTTGTCTAACATCTTTATCATCTATAGTTGAGAATGTAGGTGTTAGTTTCCAGTCAAGGGTCAGCCCTGAAGAATTAAAGAAATGTTCACCACCTAAAAGTACATTGGTAATGCTTCTCTCTGTATACTCAATTCCGAACCTATCCGATCTGTTGACCGCTTGAAGGAAATTCTCTTCTAATATTCGGTTTGACGTAGATTGACCGTTCTGAACATGTAATACTGAGAGTTGAACTTTTGATGCATTAGTTTTTACTGCTACACCTGCCAATCCGCTTAAAAGAACATTATTGATTCCGATTGAACCTGTCCTCAACCTATCCAAATCCAATGAAGTAACAGATGGGTCTGCATTTTTCTCATAAAGTGCATTATCAACCACATCTTCGTAAAACTCCGTGTTATTTCTGTAGTTAAGAGCCGAGTTAAAACCGATTGAAAAATTTTCTTTATTGAATTGATTTCCTGCAGAAAATGATAAACTATAGTTACCAAAGCTAGTAGATTCAGTAGGTCCAAAAACAGGATCAAAAGATGATGTTATGTCAGTCAGTTGCTGTGACAATTCCGGATCAAATCTCGCTCGAACCTGCTGAGGAATATCAGCTTGGCTACTGATAGGTAAATCACGTGTGCCATCGTCAAAACCTAAGAAGTCCGTATTACCTCCATCATAATCCAAATAATTATCCTTGAAGTGCATACTTGGGTTGAAACCGAAACTTACTGATGCGGAGATATTCTTTTCTTCGGGAAAATCTTTCAGTTCTACATCTACAATACCTCCAGTGAAATCAGCCGGTAAATCAGCCGTGAAAGATTTCTTAACAATAATGTTATCCACTACATTAGTCGGAAAAATATCCATTTGAAGTGAGTTCCTATCTGGATCTAAGCCTGGAACTTCCATGCCATTAAGTATGGTTTTCGTATAACGGTCTCCAAGACCTCTAACAAAAACATATTTACCACCTTGAACTGATACACCTGGAACACGCCTGATTGCAGATGCTGCATCGCTGTCACCAATTTTCTTGAATGTCTCCGATGAGATCCCGTCAAGTACATTGACTGATTTACGCTTAACCGTTACAAGTGCAGCCTCGCTATTGCGGATAACTTCTGCTGTAACTACAACTTCTTGTAGTTGCTGTGCATCTGGGGCCAAACGTAAATTCATTATGGTCGTTTCACCATCAATTACTTCAACACCCTCAACCGTCTTGCTTTGATAGGAAATATAGCTGAATTGAAGGTTATATGTACCAGCTTCAATACCAGTTATAGCATAATTACCTTCAAAATCAGTAACTCCTCCTTTAGTGGTGCCTTGTAAAAGTACAGTGGCACCTATTAATTCTTCTCCAGTTTCATCATCTACTACCTTACCACGAATGGTTCCTTGGGCAAATAGACTAACAGATGTTAAAAAGAACAATAATGTTATAAAAGCCTGTTTCATTGTCATGTTAATTTCAACTGCAAAGCTAGTTTTTCGCTTAAGGGGTATTTTGTAATATGAGTTATCATTGCTTTAATTTTTCCACCAATACCTATCAAACTCATAATGATTGCTTAACATCAGTCATTACTTTCAGAGTCAAAAAATATGTTTAACTCAAAATTTAAATCTTAATCGTTAGATAACGATATTAACATTTACTTAACATAAAAAAGGCCCGAGCTATAACTCGAGCCTTTCTACTGAATACCTTTATGTCCTAGAAGTCATCTAATTCACCTCTTTGGCTTGCAAAAGTCCATGTGAAAGCTGAAGGATCAGCACCTTCAGTTTGAGCACCGGCAGCAACGTCAGCAACAGCATCCTGATCTGCTTGTGTGAAGTCAGCAAATACTTCTGCTATAGTTGCGGCAGGATCTAATGTGATTTGAAGGTTCGCAAATGTCAGATCACCGTTTGTATATGCAACATCTGTATTATCATCGCTGAATCTGAAATCACCTTCACCAGTACCATCTGGTTCTTCACCATTTGTATCAAAACTTGGTGCTACAAAATTGAAAAAATATGCTCCACTTAATGAGCCCGTAGCACCATCTCTAAAATTAGCGATTTCATCATCAGCCCCCTTAATTGACACATTGGTCAAAGTAAATGAACCCGTTGCGGTTCCTTCAGGGCCGTCTATTTCCAACCCGTGGTCTGTTCCAGAAAATGCAATTACAATTACATTATCTATAGTTCCAGAGTATGCTTGATCTACGTCCACTGCATCGTCATCAGCGGCCCATACCAAGGCGTTGGTTACGTCAACAGTTCCTCCGAACCACTCGATACCATCGTCAAGGTTACCTACCACTTCGACAAACTCTATTGTTGTGCCTGCACCAACACCACCTAACGTAAGTCCATTGATCTCGTCACCATCACCCAATCTAGTTCCTCCGTGACGGATAGATACATATCTTAAAGTTCCAGAGTTGTCATTCGGCTCGGTTCCACCATATACGGCAAAAGTTTCTCCTCCAGGTATACCTTCAATATTTTCAGTACCACTATTGGACTCATCAGATATAGGTGCCGCACCTAAAATTATAACACCACCCCAAAGACCATTATCAGTCTCGTTTAAGTTAGGGCTATCTATTTCTCCGGGCTCAATCTCATCAACAACAGAAGTGAATATGATTGGTGCTGCGGCAGTACCTTGAGCATCAATTTGAGCTCCTCTTGCCACAATAAGAGCGGTTGCGTTTGCACCATCGCCGAATTCTCCTTTTATTATTGAACCTTCGCCAATTGTTAGTGTGGCGCCTGGCTCAACTACAATTCGACTAGTTAAAATGTATATATTACCAGCAGCCCACGTTGTGTTTTCAGTAATGTTAGTTGCTATTTCAACGGTCGCAAAGGCATTAACCGTTAAACCATGTTGAACGGTCACTTCGTCTCCCTGAGTATCAGTAAGTGTAAACACTAAGGTTCTTAAACCTAAAGACAGCCCGGTAGTAGAAAAGGTAATGTCTATAGTTTCAGATGAAGTGCCGCCCGCAGTAACTAAACCTGTTAAGTCAGTCGGTGTACCTCCATCAACAGTTACAGTGAAGCTTTGAATACCGTCTTCAGCAAGAACAGTTACACCAGTAACTACAAGATCATCACCTTGCTTGATGGTAGCAGCGGCCGGAATGCCGGTTAGTGATAAAGCTCCAACCGGTGTAGCTCCGTCATCATCATCGCCACAAGAAGAAAGAGCGAACACTACTCCAACTGCAGCTAAAAGGGATAATAGTTTTTTCATTGTCTTTTAAATAAATTAATCAGATTAAATTTTTCCTATTTATTGGAGCCTCAAAGGTTGGAATTAATTGTTACCTCAAGCGGACGCTCATGTTAAGCATCTGTTAAACTATGTAAAGGAATCTTTAACCGTATGTTAAGAAAAAGCCATCGTAAAATTACGATGGCTTTTTAAAATCTCGCATTAGTAAACCCTGACTCTATTTCTGCTATGGGTTAACTAATTGTTAATAGGTATCTTGTTCAAGATCGTCTTGATCAGATCTTTTGTATCTACATTATCCGCTTCTGCCTCGTAGTTCAGTATTATTCGGTGATTTAAGACGTCTAGCGCTACTTCCTTAATATCTTCCGGCAAAACATAATCCCTGCCTTCGAAGTAAGCCAC
>JBCCOE010000168.1:0-6336 GCA_039025475.1 Bacteroidota bacterium
GTGAAGTCTTCTCTATCGCATCCTTCAAGGTCTTTTCCACTGTTTCTCTCGCTAGGTCCTCTATGCTGAAGCTGGTGCGCCCAACAGACTGCTTCCTTCGCATGTCATGATCTTGCGATGATTCGACCGATCTACCATGGGTGAGTTGAAACATGCGTTAGCTAACGCCACGTATCACGTGAGATTCAATACCGGCCTTTTGATCTTTGCGAGTTTGGTAGTAATACTCACGGTGGCGAGCATCTTCAATACGGAAAACAGTCTATGGCTTCTGCCTTTGATAGTTGTATTTTTTGGAGTAACAGGGTGGGGCGCACGATGGGAACACCGATGTTATGTTCGAAAGAAGGCAGAACTGGAACAACTCATGGTGAAGCTTCAGGAAGAACCTGACAAAGATTCTTAAAGTGTATATTTAATATTAAAAGAATAGTCAGTGAACTTCTGGTTCCGTAAAAGCCCGATCAAAAGTTAATCGATCAAGCAGCAGTCATACCACCTCAAACTGGTTCGATAATACTCAATGGGAAAGGGTCAATCACGTGTTTGACGAAGCCCGCGCTCTAATTACATATTCTGTTCTTGTAAGTAATAATGAGCTAAATGTACTTGATTTATTGGTTATCAATACAAAGACCGGGTCAAGTAATTTTAAGGCATTAAGTTTAATTGTCGATGGAGCATGGTTGAAAAAGAGAGGTAGTTTTACCAGCTTGAGTGGTTTTAGTGGACAGGTAGAAGTAGTTGATTTAAAGGGTAAAGTCTGGATATTTTCACGGAAAATAGTCAACGTGTTGATTGCGGCAACTCGGCAACCAGCAAAAACGGCTTCTTGCGAGACTTGGATCAATGTGGACTGGACGGAGATGTGCGTTGAAAGGACTTGCACCATCAGCGAGATTATTATAACGGAGTATGAGCTTTACAATGAGGTGGAAGCACGTAACGCAACTAAGGTGGGGTGTACCAATAAGTGATAGATCCAAGGAAGGAGGCTGTATCGTGAAAATAATGGTATCTATTCCTATCTATGTGCCATTTCCCAGTCCGATAAACGAGTTCACCGGTCTAAGGTGAACTGCCAGTTCAAAAAATACATCTTTTCAAGTATTTAATTGCAATTAAATTTGATTCTAGATTACTTCTATTTAAATTGAAATGATCATAATGAAATTAGAACTATCCTTTATCCTACCCCTACCATGAAGAGAATACTTATACTGGCTGTAGGTGCCATGCTTATGGCCTCCTGTTCAGAGTATGAATCAGCTAGGCCTGATCCGGCTATTGATGTGGATCGGGCCAAAGCTATTTGGATGGATGCCCAAAGCAAAAACGATAGAGGGACCAACAGTCGAGTGGTAGACCAACTTGTACCCCTTTTCGAGCTATATAGTGAACATCTAGCCTACAATGACCTACCCTTCCTTAAAATACCGGTTTATACTGAAAACAAGATGGTGAGCCAATTCGATGGTGTGGAAACAGAAATGGGCGTAGGCACCTATTTACTTTATGTGGACAATGCGGAGGGGGAAAACTTGTATATGGTAAATGTAGCATTGGGCGAGGGAAATAGCTTCAACAATGGACTGGTAACCGTTCATGATTTGGCGGGCGAGTATGTCGTTGGGTATCGTTTTGAAGATGGGAACTAAATACCGGTTAATGAAGGGCGTGAAACCCACCAAAATGGTAGGACGAGCGGGGTAGAGTGTTGGTATGTAGACCATTATACCTGCACGGTACGGGTAGGGCCGGACGACTGCGAGTTGGATTACACTACCGTACATTGTGAATATTATGCGGATAAGCCACTACTTATCTTTGGAGATGGCAGCAGCGGAGGAGGCTGGGGTGAAGGCGAAGGCTCCAGTTTAACCGGTCCTGTCCAGTGTGATGACGGTTATTTTGCCGATGAGCAAGGCAGGTGTATAAATACATGTGGTCCTGGTATGGTATATGATGAAAACGAAGGATGCGTATTACTTGAATGCAATGACGGCTACCTTCCAAGTGTTAATGGAGAATGTTATTGCCCCTCGCATGCAGAGGAAATTAATAGTGAGTGTCTATTAAAGTGTATTGAAGGTTACAGAAGAGATGAAAACAACAGTTGCATAAAGATCGAAGATTGCGTAACTGGCGATGATATTATAAATAACATTCAAGACATTTTCGAGGAGATATGGAATGCAAGTAATGCAGCTAATGTAGGTATACCAATGAATGATAGGTTAGAAGACGGAGGTTGGATCGTGGAAAATAATGGCCAGTACTCCTACGTGCCTTTTCCGAGCTCATGGACACGATCCCCTTGTGGAATTGATCCACCTTCTACTTGGGCTGATGACGTTCCTGCCAATGTGGTAGGGTGGATTCATTCTCACCCTTTTTTCATTGGAGAAGATAGGCGTAGTATTTGTGGTTATGAGGGCGTTGAGAGTTCATACCAAAGTGGGCCAAGTGACGCAGATTATCATACCTCATTAATAGTTATGAATCAAATTGGGAATTTTAATTTTAAAACCTATGTGATGGACGGCTCCAAGATAAGCCGGGTAGGTTTTCAAGGAGTGCCGAGTCTTGTAAAGTACGATAGGTGCGGTTATTAAATTAAAAACTATGAAAACGTCTGTTAAATTGTTTAGTTATGTCGGCATAGTCCTCTTTTTCTCTGTCCAATATGAGTCAATGGGCCAAATACCCTTAAATAAGAACTGTTCAAATACGGATGGTTCCCAAAGAGCTTTTAACAGAGTTATGTTCTTCTTGACCCTTAATGATAGAGAAGCTGAACGTATTGAAGTAGGTGCTACCGATGAAACGGTAGAACAAATACGGCCTGTTGATATCGAAGCCGACTGTTCAAACCTTACACAAATAATTACCAATAGTATAAAGTATAGCCGAGTTGATGCGAACCTTGGCGATAAGCGAACGAAATACTATTACAAAACAGGTAATCTCTATTACATTTTTTGGGATAGGAAACCTGAATATGATGGCATCCCATTTACTGCCCCCAAAACACTGTTCATTGTCGTCAGCAAGGATTTCTCAGAGGTTTGGGAGTACTATTTCTAAATTGAAAATACGTGCCACACAATACTTAGGAGGAACTTTTAAACGCATGGGTCTTCGAGATTATAATTTGATACTAATCGCTTATCTGTTAATAGCGCATTCCGTAGTAGTCAGTTTCTCGCAATCTAATAGTCAAGATTGCTTATCCCCAATAGGATCACATCATTTCGGACTTTCAAAAGTTTATCATGAGAAGATTAACGAAATTCTGCTTAGCCAGTTTTCAGACTTCCAAGTCATTAGGTACCAGCGAAATGAGACCTTCTGGGCCATAGAACTGGATACCTCGGACTTGGAGGATCCGCATTATCATATTCGGCGTATCAGACCTTCTAAAAGTATTTGGCACCGGGTATTAAATCCACTTACTGAGGATAGTATTGAAGTTGAAAGCTATAGGAAAAAAATGAGTGAAGAAGATGCTGCACTGCTCATTGAGCTATTTAATAAGAGCCTTAACTTTATTTCATCTTCTTGTGGCAGTAAGATAATAATAGACGGAACATCCCATACGTTTTCCAATATGGTAAGTATAGGTCAAGTTAATTTAGCATATCCACTATCTGCGAGTACAAGAATTGAAAAGCTTGTACTCATTAGTCAAGAAATAGCAGCGATAATATGCCGTTCTAAGAGGAAAAAGTTGGAACTGTCAAAGGCAATAAAGCGGCAAATTAAAAAACTCATTGCAGACTTCTAATTTTGATTTAACCATGCTTTCAAGGAGTCAAGCAGATTCTCCCCGCAAAACGTTCAAAACCAACCACTTAAGCTTGCCTACCCACGAGCCCCGAAATGAACCGCTCTATTTGTGCCCTAGCTCCCCGCCTTACCTTAAGGAATTTTCAGGGTGAATCCCATTTAAGCCCCAAGCTATGTCATTCGAATTTTCTGCACCTGTAACTACATCAATTACAATCTTGTATTCTATTCCTGCATCTGCCACTACGGTAGCCTTGGGGATCTCATAAATACCTCCGTAATTCTTAATCACCGGATTCACTCGTTTTTGAGCGTGTAGTGTAAATACAAAAAACAATAGAAAACAGGTGATCAGAGGTTTCATGATTTTAAAATTCGTAGTATTTAAATGGAGTACAACATGCGTCCAAAGCCACATCATACTTCCCAATGTATTCAATTTTATCTAACGGAGAACCTAGCGTAATTCCCACTTTGGTGGCGCCAGGAACAAGCTTCAAAAACCGGTCATAATACCCTTTCCCGTAACCAATACGATGACCTCTTTTATCAAAAGTAATCAGCGGCACAAGCACAAGGTCAATGTCATCGACATCTGCTAATTCGGCCTCAACAGGTTCAGGAACCCCCCATTTGCCCTTCTCATACCTGGTATTTGAGTCGATTTTATAGTGCTCAAGAATGCCTTTCGGTTGTGTCTTGGAAGTAACAAATCGGACGCTAGAATTAAGTTGACTTAAAGACTGGATAATACTTAAGGTATCGACCTCGTTCTTTTCCATCATTCCAATAAAAAGATGAACCGTCTCGAACTTTTTTATCGATATCCTGGAGATAAGTAAATCCAAGAGTAGCTGATTTCTGCGTGCTAATTCATCAGTGCTTAGAAACAATCGTTTTTCCAGATAAACTTGTCTTAGCGTATCCTTGTCAACCATTAACTACATAGAACCGGTAATTAAACGGATCAAAATACGTAATTAATTGATCAATGAACTGTGGATCTTCTAAATAAAAGTTGAGGAAATTATCAGTGCGCTCCTGCAGGCCACCGTTAGGAAAAAGGTAATCTAATACGGACTCTACCTGCCCGATCTTCTCAGCTTGCCGTCTTTTTTCTGCTCTTACAAATTTCTTTTCGATCAGCTCTAACCGATACTTAGTTCGCGCTTGCTGAGCCTCTACGTGGGCCGTGAGGGTAGAATCGATAATGGATGCCTGTTCCCTTATACGATGGAACATGTCTACTACCTCCTGAACTTGTCCATTTAACCTTACTTTATGGTCTACGTTACTCACAGCTATATCGGCAAGAAGCTTGTGCTTCTCGGTGAAAAGGTCTTCGATACTTAATCCTGTTTTTTCAAATTTCTTATGAACATGGTCAGGAATGATCATGGCAAAATTTCTTGGCATGAGTGCAGGAAACTGCTCTCCATAATGTTCAAAAACAGGTTTAAGCTGCAACCAATACGCCACTTCCGATGGTCCCCCTACATAAGCTATGTTGGGCAGGATCATCTCCTGATAAAGTGGTCGGAGTATAACGTTAGGACTAAACTTTTCGGGCTCAGATTGAAGTAATTGCAATACTTCCTGCCGCGAAAACCTAAGCTCCGTATTTAGCACTTCATAGCCGTCATCAATTTTTTCAATACGCTCACGCACACCATTAGCAAGGTAAAATAGGTTAATATCCCTGCTATTAACTTGCGTTTTGTAACCCAGGTCGTTGATCTCAGCAGTACGTCTGCTTACCAGATCATTCGCGGCATGATTGATCAAATCGTCTTCCGCCACTTCTTTAAACTGCGATTTCAAGGACCTATCATCCCCATTAATAACAATCAGGCCATACGCGCCAAAGAGATGGTTTATATAATGCCGAACAGCGGAAGCCAGATTGCTTGCCTTATAGGCTTCGATAAAAAAGTCGGGAACTCCAGGAACGGATCTTACAAAATCCTTGATGGTAGATAGTTCAAAATGACCTACCGCACCTGATTGATCGGTTTCCCATTTGTACGTTTTACTGTCAAACCGGAAATGATCGATCTCGTCAAAATCATGATCTTCAGAGGCCATCCAATAAACCGGTACAAAGTTGTATTCAGGATAACGCTTTGCCAGATGGCGACAGGTATTAATAACAGTTACTATTTTGTAGATGACGTAGAGCGGGCCGGTAAAGAGGTTGAGTTGGTGACCGGTGGTGATGGTAAACGTGTTGGTTTCTGAAAGCTTCTTCAGGTTTGAACCAACCTGGTCGGTAAGTGTGATGTTCCGGTATTGATCTTCCAAGGCCTGACAGAGAATTTTTCTTCGTTCAGCCGAGAACTTTTTAGCCTCTATCTGCGCTTTAAGATTTTCGATATCAGGAAACCGGCCATAAAAAGGTTCCAGTTGATCTGCCCCTTCGATATAATCCAAAAAAAGTTTGCCGAATTTATTGGTTGTGCGCAGATCTACTGTTTTCAGGGTCATTAGCTTAGTGATTAGAATGAGTACATTTTCTTAAACTGAAATCCATTCTTATGGGTTTTGAAA
>JBCCOE010000169.1:0-6247 GCA_039025475.1 Bacteroidota bacterium
GATCAGGGGCTCCAGATTCTCGATTAAGAAAACTTAACAGACTATCAAAAATTGAACGGACTTCCGTGTTCCTCAGATCGTAGTTTTTTCTTCCTTTGGTTGTAATCTTATAGTACTTGCGAGTCCTATTATTTACTTCCTTGTGGAAAGACTTGATCAGGCCCTTCTCTTCTAGCTTGTGTAAGATTGGGTACAAACTACCTTGAGTAATGCTGAATTGATCATCACTTAATATGCGTACATTCTTTTCTATCTGATACCCATACATGGGAGAGTTACCGTTCAGTAACTTCAAAATAAGTATAGGGTAAATGCCCTTTAGTAGCTCTGCCTGGTCTTTACTCATTTCGTAGCGTCTGTGCTGGATTGGTACGAGCTGCCTTTAAGATCGTGTAGGATGTAGATACGATTACGAAGCCAACCATTAGTAACAAGGGAACGATAATGTTAACAACCGATATATCAATACGATAGGCAAAGCTCTGTAGCCAGTCATTCATTAACCAGATAATAAAGGGTATAACTAAACCAAACCCAATAATGATCAGTAGCAGATATTCTCTTATAAATAACCTCAGTATCTGTAACGAAGATGAGCCAAGAATTTTACGAACGCCTATTTCTTTGATCCGCATCATTGTATCGAAATAGGTCAACCCTAGAAGGCCAAATGATGCGATTAACAAAGAAACCATGCCAAATAGTTTAACAATAAGTTGAGTTCGTGCTTCGGTTTTGTACTGATTGGTAAAGCTATCTTCAATAAAAAAGTAATTAAGACTTTCTTCAGGGAATACTTTACTCCAAGCCTTTCCGACTTTAGAAAGCGTCGATTGGTATTCCGACTTACCTAGTTTTATACTCAAAAAATGGTTCCTGGGAGGCTGTATGTCCATGACCATAGGTTCAATATCGTGATGTAAGGATTGAAAATTAAAGTCATTGACCACACCTACAACCTTACCTTGTTTTAGATACCTGCCTTCTTCATTTTGTGCAAAATAGCTTAAGTTCCGGTCAATAGCCTCCGACAGCGGCTCGAAGCCAAACAGAGAAGCAGCTTGCTCATTAATAATGAAGTTAGACGTATCGGATCCATTCAATAGCGAGAAATCTCTTCCGGCCAGCAATTCAATACCGAAAACATTAAGAAACTCATAATCTATGTGAAGTCTACCCATATTTATCGAATCGGAAGAGGTGTAATAACTGCTGGTGTACAATTGGTCACCACCCAGATGATGGCTCGACAAGGCCACGGCATCTACACCCTCAATTCCATTCAGCTTGTTTTTAAGATCGGCCAAAAGGCCATATGCTTCACTGGTATTACTCAGTTGAATAGCCAGCACATTTTCTTTTTCAAAACCTGTATCTCGCTTAAAAAACAGATCCATCTGGTCTGAAATAATAAAGGAGGAGGTGATCAAGCCGATGCAAGCAATAAACTGGACCATGAGTAACACCCGCCTGACTGAAAGTAGCTTTTTAGGCTGGCCCCTGTAAATATCTCCTTTAAGAGATGGTATGATCTTCATGTCCGACATTCTTAAGGCGGTATAGGTTCCGGATAAGACCGTAAGGATGACTATAGAGGAAAATAAAAACAGGCTTATTTGCTCTATGGGAGGCAGAATCAAGCTGGTATCTAAGAAGGTATTGAGATAAGGCCATACGAGATAGATCACGGTCAAAGACAGAAAATGTGTTGTTAAAGAAATGACAAAAGATTCTGAAATGAACCTTACAAATATCAACCCACGATTGCTGCCCATCACTTTGATCATACCTACTTCTTTGGTTCGTTTTAAGGCGCTGGCACTGGTCAAATTAACGTAGTTAATAATGGACATCACCATGATGAGGAGACCAATAATAAACTCCATGGTGACGGATGTTTTATCCACATTCGGGGTAAGTTCATCGTTTCTGTTTCCGCCCATGCGAATATGAGTTAAGGCCTGTAAAGTGACTGAAATGTTATTTTCAGGAATCCGAGTATCCAGAATATCTTGAATTTTCGACTGCACCAGAACCGGTGATGCCTCTGGCTGCAACCGTAGATAAGTGTAGTAATAGCGGATACCCCAGTTATCAATGATGTTAAACCAGAAGCTTCTGCCCAAAGAAGAAAAAGATCCAACCAAGTCAGCCTGAATATGTGAATTGGTCGGAAAGTCCTTCATTATCCCAGTTACGGTAAGAACGACATCATCTTCATAAATAATCTGTTGGCCGATTGGATCCTCACTGCCAAAATATCTTTGGGCTGTACTTTGGGTTAAGACCACCTGATCCGGCCTGGACAATACTTTTTGAGGATTACCTTTAATGAGATCAAAAGAGAACAAACTAAAAAAGGACGAATCCGCCCAGATCAAACCGTCTTCCATGAATTGCTGTCCGGCCTCGGAACGTATGGAAACAGGCAATCTATACCTCATAAAACGTACCGTGTTCAACACCTCAGGAATTTCCTTGACCAAAGCAGGACCCCAAGGCGCACCGGAAAAAGCCGTACGGGATACATCGCCGTGCTCCGTTGGCCTTTCCGTCACTATCCGAAAGATCGTGTCTTTATTGACATGAAATTGGTCATAGCTTATTTCATGATAAATATGGAGTAGTAGTGCTAAAAAGACACTAGTACCTAGTACCAGTCCGGACAACTTCAGAACCGTTACAAACTTATTCCTGTAGAGTGATCTAAGACCGAGTTTGAAATAGCTTTTGAGCATCGTGATAGGATTTAGCTGCGTGTACATACGCTGATTGGAATGAACCACATGTGCCGAAACACAAGAATCCAATGCTTCCTGAAAAGTATACCCTTCTGCGATGTGGTCTTCAATTTGTTCGCAGATATGATCGGTAAGCTCTTCCAGAAGGGGTTCATAGTTGACGCCTCTCCTGCTCAGCGCTTTCTGTACTTGATTAATTTGATTTTTGGTAAGCATATACCTCGTATTACAAGGTATACGAAATCAACTTACTTAAGTTGTAAGTAGCCAAGACCAATTATTATCTATAAGTCATAAAAGGATAGCACAAAGAATATAAACCAGTGATAAAAATATAGTAGTTTACATTTATACCAGGCATGAAATTGGTATTGTTATTTAATCACCGTAATTCGACCTTTTAGAGATTCTTCAAGACATTCCTGACTTCTGACATTGTAGTAATAAGTAGATGATGCCAATCCCTTACCTCTCCAGGAATTATCATAATTTTCGCTATGGTAAACTTGCTCTCCCCATCTGTTATACACACTTAGACTTGCAGGCATTATCTCTGTTGGTATAATAAAGTTTTCATTAAAATTATCCCCATTAGGAGTAATCACGTTAGGAATAAATAGATCTGAAGCTTCAAATCTCGATACATTAATCGTATCGGATACACTTTCGCAATTATTACTGACTTCTACGGTGTAAGTTCCTTCATCATCGATATGAATAGCAGGTGATTTTTCTCCATTGCTCCACTCGTAACGAATTGCACTGGCATCTGCTGCACTCAGTGCTAAACTTATCCCCTCACAGAGTGTTGTATCCTGCCCGAGGTTCACTTTTAATTCCTCAATCACAGAGATACGAAAAGTATCGGAAGCCATAAAACAGCTATTGATCACCTTGACCCAGTATAATCCAGCGTCACTTAATTCACGGATAGATGATTCTGCCCCATCATTCCATAAATAATCTTCAGCTTGACTATCGCTTACATCAGCCATATATGATGTCCCACTACAAATCACAACATCCTCCAAATCAATAGCATTTGGCGGGAACTCGTATGAAACCTGGACTGTGTCACGATATACCTGACCCTGATAGCTCACTTCTACCCAAACCTGACTAGTCTCAGATATATCATATTGATCACCCGTTGATCCATCACTCCAAAGGGCAGTAGCTGAACAGGGTAAAGAAAGTTCTATTAATCTTGTTTCCGGGAAGCACAGGACCAGGTCATCTCCTAAACTCAAAGAAAGTTGAGTACCGGAAATATCCTCAGAAGTCCAACTTGTATCGTTACCCAGAAATATCAAATTTTCATCTACAAGGTCGTCTATTTGGAGAAATACTATATTTGCTAAAGAATCATAGCTAGGATTATACCCCTCACGATAGAGCGCACTGTTAAAATCGTAATTGCACAATACGTTACCGTCCAGATCCAGTTCAGTAATTAACGTATTCGCACTACGATTTCCACTTCCAAAAATGGCTCCTGAAATATTTATTTCATCACTTTGATACCAAGACATCAATGCAATCTTGTTCGAAGCGTGATATATCAATCCTACACCTTGGTCATAATCTGAACCTCCAAAGTTTCTAACCCAAAGAACATCACCGGATTGAGAATACTTTAATAGAAAAATATCGCCTTCTCCATTATTGTTAAGAGTGAACCCATCTATTAACATATCCTCATTCACAAATCGACCTGTAGTGTAGATATTATTATCCTGGTCCGAAGTAATCGCTGAACCCCAAGTCACTCCTGTATTTAACGCTTTTTTTGCCCAAACTATCTCACCAATTGGGTTAAGCTTTGCGATGAAATAATTCTCAGAAATATTACCCGGTTGGAATATCGTTCCGTCAAAATTGATGTTCTGGCCCGTAAACACTCCGGTAAATATGATATTTTCGTCTGTATCAACGGTAAGGCCATTGATATAATCATAGGTCGGATCAGTGCCGCCAAAACTACGGAGCCAAAGCGGGTTACCATCTTTATCAAACTTTGAAACGAACATATCATAGCCAGAAAACCCATTGGTGGAAACGGTTCCGAAAGAAAAATTATTACTACCAACAAAGTTACCTCCAATAATTATACTCTGATCGCTACCGATGACTAAACTTGTAATGTATTTATCTGTTGATCCTGAGGAATATTGCCCCCAAAGCACTTCCCCTTGTTTCGATATCTTACTAATATAAATATTGCTTCTCGAACCATCGTTAATGAACGTCTCACACTGCAAATTAAACTGACTGGCGAAGAAACTTCCGGTAATGATCACATCATGATTATCCGTTAAAGCTACTTTGGTGATTCTAGCCGAACGGTCAAAATTGACGGTAGAAATTCCCCATAGTACATTTCCACTCTTGTCATACTTAACAATCAGACCAGCTAGTTGGTCTGATTCAAACGTCAGATGCTGTATATTCACAGTGTTGCGATAAACGCCAACCAGATAAAGGTTGCCGTATGGATCTTTTACATAATCACTTACAAAAAAGTCATTAACAGAAGCACTAGTCGATTCTGTTTTACATTGACTGTAAACAGATGTTCGGAGCCAAATGGCGCCCAGAATACAAATAACAATTATACTCCTACTTGAATATTTATACATCTCAACCCTAAAACAACTCGTAAATGCAGAATTGACCAAGCGGGTTCGTACAAATATATTTCTGAGAGAGTTAGCCGTTGAGCATACTGATAAAATTTTAGTTGCACGTACATACGCTGATTGGAATGAAAAACATGTTCTGAAATACAAGTTTCGAACGCCTCTTGAAAGGATCCCATTACTCAGTACGATCTTCTATTTGCCGGCAGATATGATCAGTAAGCTCTTCCAACAAAGGCTCGTGATTAAATTATCACCTCTCCTACTTCAGGGCTTTTTGTACGAGATCAATTTGGTTTTTAGTGAGCATATACTTTGAACTACAAGGTATACGTTATTCAATGGCGCAGGTTCAGTGTAAGACAGGAATAATTTAGATGCCTTTAATTAAAATGTTAAATTCTTTTCTTGCATTCATTAATTGAAGTATTCAATAGTTCAGTCATTATTCCCTTCAGTTAAAATAGAGATCAAAATGTTTTGAATCGAAGCTGTTGGAAATCTATCGATATCTAAATTACTTAAAGTCTTAAGATAGTTTTCTTCGTCTGAAAGTGTAGCTGAAGTGATCTTAGTCATACAAACTATTTCTTTAGAAATTTTATCATATTGCATTAAGACTTGGTGGACTATTTCGTTTTGATTAATCTTTTTGTTTTTGATTTCATGCAAGAGTTTAGAAGGATCGTTCAGCCTATGCCCAATCAAGCACTTCACACAATGATTATACACTGCGATTAGATTTTTCCGGTTTGAGTCAACTCTATACTTTGATAACTCGGTTATGAGCAAATCTATAAGAGTTGTCAATCGAGCAGTAACCCAGAAATAATCCTTTTCTAGCTCATCCTCAAACCGTAATCGAGC
>JBCCOE010000170.1:0-6048 GCA_039025475.1 Bacteroidota bacterium
ACCACAACCCCAAACAACAACATCCCCCCTTTTACCCCCCCACCCCCACCCTCCCCCCGGTGCCCCCGCCGCAACGCCCGCCCCAACCCACGCGGCGCCCCCCACTCCGAATCCAGGTATCACATCTTACCAGTGGTATGATGGCGATACTCCTATTATTGGTCAAACTTCATTTCAGTTTACTACACCTAATATGGAAAGTAGCTACGGAGGTTATAATGTGAGAGCTATCGTAAATGGTTGTGAAAGTGACCCAACCTACGCTTCTATAGTCGTTGAACCCCTAACAATAGTATCTGTTTCAAGTAATATTGGGTGTGGTGTAGGTGATGTTAGGTTGACTGCTACATCTACAGCACCTGGCACTACATTTTTATGGTACGATTCGCCGACTTCAACGGACCCACTAAATTTTAAATTTGATCCGGAGGTAGAAGGTTATGACATTGTTATTTCTGGGTCTAACAATGAGTATTTGACTGTAAGAAATGTTATTCCGGGTGATGAAAACAGTGTAGAATTTTGGGTAGATACTAATAATGTGTCTTGTACTAACGGAAGAAGAGCAGCAGAGGTAGCGGCTTTTGAGATACCAGATCCACCTGTAATTTCTGACCCTGAACCTATCTGTGGAGAGGGTACATTTGAGTTAATTGCACAAGGAGCTGGCGTCGAGTGGTATACAAATCAAGATCTTACGGGTGAACCCGTTGTAGGCAATGTATTAAATACGCCACTATTAACTACGTCTAGAACTTATTACGCCATTTCTAGAAGAGGAGCGTGTACCAGCTTGGTAGTATCTGTAGATGCTCAAGTAAATACAATTCCTGATTTACCTCCCGGTCAACCCATTTCTGAGTTTTGTACAGGCGAGAATGTTATCCTATCAATTAACGATTTACAAGCGTCATATACGATAAAATGGTATGATGGTACTAATTTACTGATAAATGATCCCAATCTGGGGTTTTTACCTCCCGGCATTTATGAATACTATTTTGAAGTTGTAAGTGCTGATGGCTGTATAAGTGAATCCAGGGGGAACCTTACTGTTCGCGTTAATAGCAGCGATGATAATAATTGCATGAATTGGATTTTAACACGTCAATATGATGGTTATAAAAACCCTTATGCCTCCAATAAAACATACTTCGATAGCAGGGGTAAGCAGCTCCAATCCCAAATGAAGCAATTAAGCACCACCAACCTCATTGTCAGCCAAATGGTCTACGATATCTATGACCGTCCTGTGCTCTCAGGGCTTTCCGCCCCAATAGACCAGTCCGATTTCAATTACCTACCCAATTTCATTCAAAATGGCTCTGGCGGACGGTACGATGCTGATGATATTGGCCAGCCGGTAGGTCAAATGAACAGGAATACCCTAGGTTGGTATTATGGTCCGAATAATGATTTGGAGGATCATGTCCCGCAAACCTTATACCCCTACTCCCAGATTGAATACTACGATGACGGTACTGGCGATATCAGCCGGTCAGCCGGAGTGGGGGAGGAATTACGACTTGGATCAGGACATGAGGTGTACAGCCGTACCTTTGGTGTGACTACAGAACTGAATGACTACGTTGAAATTCGCAATCAGCTATTTGAATTAGCAGCGCCAACCACCCTGACGGGAGAGGCCATTCAAACGATCACCATAGATCAGAATGGTAATAAAGCGGTCAGCTTTTCTGACCGGAGTGAAAATGTTTTACTGACGGCAAGAGCGGTTTCTGCTGCCACAGATTTAGCGGTTAAGCCGGCGTATACCATGGAGGACAAATCCTATAATTTTTATGACGATGCTGGTCGGTTGAAAGTATCCATTGCGCCCAACGGTGTTTTGGCCATTGAAGCGGCAGGTGGTATAGCGACCTTTACAGATCTAAATGATCTACCATTCACCACCTACTACACCTACAACCACCAGGGCTGGCTACTGTCAACCAAGGAAACCGATGCAGGAATAACCGAATACAAATACCGCAAAGATGGCAGTATCCGCTTCTCACAAAATGCACAACAAATAATAAACGACAACTTCTCCTACACCGATTACGACAACCTGAGCAGACCGATTGAATCCGGGGAATATATCGGATCACTGGGTTTCGGCAGCGGTTTAAATTCGCGCCTAGAGGACCGGGGTTTCAACACATGGCCCACTTCAGATAAAAAGGACTGGGTCAAAACCTATTACGATCTTCCGGACCCTGATATGGGCACGGAAACCGGCTTATCGCTTACCCAGGACTTCGTTATGGGAGCGGTCTCCTATACTGAGAACGAGCACATCAAAACCTGGTACAGCTATGATGAGCAGGGCAGGATAACCTGGATGGCACAGCAGCCCAAAGCGCTCACCAGAACCTTTGTAGTTGAATATGCCTATGATTTTCTGGGTAACGTACTTTCAGTGGGTTTTACCTCATACTTTGGGGCTACCCCATTGGATGAGTTTTACCATTACTATACTTACGATGCAGATAAACGGCTATCGTCTGTATACACCAGCCTGGTAGGTGGGTTAGACCTGGCAACCATTAACACCAACTCTGACGCAGAACTTCAGGCCCATTATGAGTACTACCTGCACGGACCTTTAAAACGAATAGAGCTAGGCGGTAACCTTCAGGGCATTGACTTTGTGTACAACATTCAGGGGTGGCTTAAGTCCATTAATGATCCTGACGACCCGACAGATGAGGCTGGCTTTTCGGAAGATGCGTTTGGAATGATCCTGAATTACTATGAGAACAATATGTCCAACTTATTTGGTCTTTCACAGAATGATCTGAAGCCAAAGCCCTTTCAGTTCCATGGTTTGGAAGAGAATGATCTGAATAAACCCAGCCTGGCCATGGTATTTGATTATCTCAAGCCGTCTGAACCTTTGAGAGATTACAGCGCCACTAATCCGATCTATTTTAACCAGCTTAAGCGATGGCGTAATCGCATGCTAACGGAAGAAGGGGGGAGCTCAAAATGAACAAAATGAATCGAACCGGTATCCAAAAGTTAACAAGATTAAGCGTATTGTTATTATTTGGTCTATTATTTTATACCCAAGCCCTATGCGGCCATACGATGGATCTAACAACTCTAGTGGAGGTAAGGAAGGCTTTCCTTGCTGGTTATTTCCCACTAGAGAATGCTTTTGATGTTCAGCTTACCTGGGATAACAACTTTCAAAGCCAAATTTGGGGCCAAGGCGGAAATGATGTACTTGCATATGGCCCCCGATCCGGACACCTCAATTTCGACGGTTCGCATAACTTTTTTTCGTTTACCTACCGTCCTCAAAACGATGTTCCAGCCGTGCAAGGTCTGGTGCTTGATATTGACGAGATCCAAGCCCTCCGCGATCTCTACGAAAGCACCAACGGCGATAACTGGACCTCTCAAACCGATTCTGATCCGGCTAATGATTGGCCAAGAACCGTGGCGGAATGGGATGGAATTACCTCTATTGATCAGGCGAGTAATTGGCATGGTGTAACCATTACGAATTCAGACGTCTTTTATTTGACTTTACATAATAACGTATTGTCGGGATCATTACCATCCAGTTTAGGAGATCTTAAATCGTTAGAAAGGCTTTTCTTACAGGATAATGATTTGAGCGGCATAATTCCGGAAACGTTGGGTGACTTAAGTCTGCTCAAGCTATTGCAACTCTACGACAATCAACTTACTGGCGAAATACCAGAAAGCTTTAAACAGTTATCAAAACTCTATGGTCTAAACCTTTCTCATAACAGTCTTACAGGAGTAATTCCAGATAGCATTGTGGCACTTACGGAGTTGGAACACTTGTCCCTTAACAATAATCAACTTACCGGTACCATCCCAACCAGCATTGGTAATTTAACAAAACTCGACTATTTATACCTTCAAAACAATCAGCTCACCGGTTCCATACCCAGCAGCATTGAAAACCTCTCTCTGATGACGCGTTTGTATCTCCATAATAATCAATTAAATGGACCAATTCCCGCTGGAGTAAGTCAATTATCTTCCTTAAGATTAATGTTGTTGCAGTCGAATGACTTCTCAGGAGAAATACCTAATGATCTGGGCGCTTTGATTAATTTGGTTGAAATCAATCTTTCTCACAATCAATTAACAGGCGTGATTCCCTCAAGTGTAGGAGAATTGACTGAGCTGGCAAACCTTTATTTATCACATAATCAATTAGTTGGAGCTATTCCTGAGAGCCTGGGAAATTTAGCAAAGTTGAACCGTTGTTATATCCATAACAATCAATTATCAGGTCAATTACCGTCAGCATTAGGTAATTTATCTTCATTAACAATATTTTACGCTTACAATAACAACCTTTCTCAGGGTATACCAGAAGAGTTGGTCAATTTAACTGCGCTTCGGCGATTTTATATTCAAAATAACCATTTTACTTCATTCCCGGATTTCAACGCTCATCTCACTCCAAGTAATCTGATTTTTAATATCCATAATAACTACATCCCTCAGTTAGATATAGATGCTAATCTGAATCCGGATGGCTCACATAACTTTTCCTCTTTCATCCATAGCCCTCAAAAAATACTAAATGGTCAGGTACCCGATGAAGTCGAACTCCAAGCCCTCCGCGATTTGTACGAAAGCACCAACGGGGATAACTGGACTTCCCAAACGGATGCAGATCCGGCCAATGATTGGCCGAGAACAGATGCGGAGTGGGAGGCTGTTACTTCTGTTGATCAGGTAGTTGGGTGGAGCGGGTTAACTTTTGAGAACGGAGATATAACTCGCCTTGACCTGTCTACTAAAAACTTGGATGGTACCTTGCCCCCTTCATTAAATAATTTGCAAAACCTTAACTTCCTGAGATGCTTCAATAATTCAAAACTACAAGAGCCACTACCGGATTTAAGTAGTTTGCAGAAACTATCTACTTTGGATTTTTATAACAATAGTCTTAATGAACCATTCCCTGCGTGGATTTCAAACCTATCTAGTTTAAAGGTAATTAGGTTTGATTTAACCGGTTTAACCGGTTCTCTTCCCGATGATATTGGCAGACTGACTAATTTGGAAAGAATGTTTATAACTCGAAACGCAATGTCTGCCTATATTCCTGAAAGCATCGGCCAGCTTGGTAATTTATATGAACTTAAGCTAAAAGGAATTACACTTAGCGAAACCTTTACTATGCCCGCCAGCATGGGTGATTTGACTAACTTGAAAATACTATATATCGAGGACTATGAAGATCACCTTGATTTCGGAGCAACGTTTCCAGAATGGATTCGTAATCTGGAAAAATTGGAAGATCTGAACCTACAAAATACCTGGTTAAATGCCGAACTGCCGGAATGGATTGGGGAGTTAAGTCAGTTAAAGAGTATTAATATGACTAGCTCCTTTATGGAAGGTAACATACCCAACTCAGTTTTAGATCTTGAATCCTTAGCTACTTTGAGTCTATCTAATAATAACTATAAATCACTTTTAAATTTTAAAAGTCACAGTAACGCTTCTAATCTTTCTATTAATATAAGTAGCAACCTTTTAGGTTTTGGTTCCATAGAATCCAACCTTAATGCAGATGGAACTATTCCATTTGTGTCATTTACCTATTCCCCCCAAAACTCCCTAACCGCTGAAATTGAAGTAACTATTAGCGAGGGTACTCCCATACTCAATGATCATTCAGGCGGTAGTCAGACCAATTACCAGTGGCAGGAGTGGAGCGGTAGTGCATGGGTAAATATCAGCATCACCACCGAGCACCTGCAACTTACTGGAATAAACAGCAGCTTCATCGGTAACCGCTACCGTTGTGAAATGACCAATAATCTGGCTACCAGCCTTACCATCTACTCGTCAGAGTTCCGAATAGCTACGGTCACCGATCCAATTGCTTCTGACTTCAGCCCCAAGGCGCTCTACAACGGTAACATTACCTCCATGCACTGGCGCACTGCTGCACCGGTAGACACCGACGCACAAGACTTTGAAGGGGTGTACCTGTTTGACTACGATGACAAATACCAACTGAAAGAAGCCGTTTTTGGGGAG
>JBCCOE010000171.1:0-6014 GCA_039025475.1 Bacteroidota bacterium
CAAAAGTCACTCGTAAAAATGACTAGGGTGTCTTTTTTAGCCATTTTATTAATTGGTTTTAGCGTAGCGGTAATGTAGTTTTGCCCGCATAACAAACAGTAAATTTTAAACCAAAAATAATGACTAAAGTAGCGATTAACGGTTTTGGACGAATAGGCCGACTGGCTTTCAAAATATTGCTGGAAAAAAGCAATGTTGAAGTGGTAGCAATCAATGATCTAACAGACAATGCTACGTTGGCCCATTTATTAAAATACGATTCCATCCATGGAAGATTTAATGGCACAGTAGAAGCTACGGACGATCACCTGATCGTAAATGGAAAGAAAATAGCTGCCCTGGCGGAGCGCGATCCTGCGCAATTGCCCTGGAGTGATCACGGCGTTGACATTGTTCTCGAGTCAACCGGTCGATTCGTGGATCAAGATGGAGCAGGTAAGCACCTGCAAGCCGGCGCTCAGAAGGTAGTGATTTCGGCACCTGCAAAGGGAGATATCCCAACGGTGGTTCTAGGGGTAAATGACGACATATTAACCGGAAGTGAAACTATTCTTTCTAACGCTTCTTGTACTACAAACTGTTTGGCTCCCGTAGCCAAAGTCTTGCACGATAGCTTTGGCATTGAGAAAGGGTATATTACAACGATTCATGCCTATACGGCGGATCAAAATTTGCAAGATGCCCCACACAGGGATTTGAGAAGAGCTCGTGCAGCGGCACTAAACATGGTACCTACTACTACGGGTGCAGCCAAGGCTGTTGGCTTAGTACTTCCTGATCTGAAAGGTAAACTGGATGGTAATGCCGTACGCGTCCCTACGCCTACTGGCTCACTTACTGACCTGACTTGTATCCTGAGTAAGGAAGTATCAGCTGACGAAATCAATGCTGCGATGAAAGCAGCCGCTGAAGGTCCAATGAAAGGTATTTTCAAATATACTGAAGATCCTATCGTTTCCACTGATATTATCGGAGATCCACACTCTTCAATTTTTGACGCAGGTATCACTTCGGTAAATGGAAATTTGGCGAAAGTGGTGTCGTGGTATGATAACGAGGCAGGATACTCCAACAGAGTGGCTGATCTTATTGCCAAGCTCTAAAAAAAACATAATCAGATACTAAAAAGGCTATCAAGAGGTAGCCTTTTTTTATTTTATTTAGAACAAGAAAGCCTTCCTTGATGTGACTTTTATCAACACTTTGATTATTTAGACCATGCCTATTTACAGAAGGTTATCATTTACTACTTCCCTCCTACTGGCATTTGGTTGCTCCAATACCGCTTCCATATCAGACATGCTAGGCCGTTGGGAGATTGTTGATTTAAAAAGTAGCGGAAAAAACGTATCAGCAAGCGACAGACTCGGTATAGAACAAATTCAGCTTTTGGCCGACGGAACCTATGAGGCCTTAGCTCACAACCACCGGTCTACCGGTACCTGGAAATTGTACGGCGATAGGCTGCTCTTAGAGTCCCCAGCCATTAAGGATATCAATAACAATGAAATAACGCCCAAAAGAGCGAGTGAATGGTTTGTTTTTGCCACAGAGGGCTGGATGCACTGGGAAGGTACCAGCAGGCATGGACATCAACATTTGAAACTAACTCTAAAATCCTTAACGGAATTTTACCGTGAATTAGTAGGTACATGGATATCTAACGACAGCCTGGATCATTTAATCTTAAATGAGAACAAAACGTTTACATATTTAGGTGATGTGAAAGCACTCGAGGGTACCTGGTCTCTGGAAAACGGATCAATAGTATTAATATCAAAGGATGAGAGAGGACGGCGTAAAAGCATCCGAATAGAAATAGACGAAGATATTCTTTATCCCCGCGCTTCAGGTTCGAATTATTTTTTTATCAAAGAAATTAAGTAATAAGACCAGCTGTCGAAGCATTGAACTACAGTGACGCCAGCTGTTCCTCGGAGGCTTCCAGATTGTGATAAACCTTTTGAACATCATCATCATCTTCAAAGGCATCGATCAATTTCATGACATGGGCAAAATCTTCGTCGTTTAAGCGTACCGAGGTGGTAGGGATCCTTTGTAATTCCGCAGATTCTACTTCAAACCCTAATGCTTCCAGCTTGCTTTGCATATTACCAAAGTCTTCCATGGCACTTGTTACTTCGATGTAGCCCTCATTGAAGTTTACATCCTCTGCACCACCATCGATGAGTTCAAGTATAACCTCGTCCTCATCCATCTCGACTAATTCCTGAATGAGGAATATACCTTTACGTTCAAATAAATAATCCACCGAACCGTTAATGCCAAGGCTTCCCTCGTACTTTGAAAACAAAGAGCGTACGGATTGCACGGTTCTGTTTTGGTTATCTGTGGTACACTCCAGAAATACAGCTATACCATGCGGAGCATATCCTTCATATGTTAGTTCTTGGTAATCTTCGGCCTCGGAACCTGTGGCCTTGTTTATTGCCCTTTCGATATTATCCTTAGGCAGGTTTTGCCCTTTGGCATTTTGAATAGCGAGTCTTAACCTAGGATTACCATTTGGGTCTCCTCCTCCTTCTCGTGCTGCAATAGTTATCTCCCGTATAAGTTTAGTAAATATCTTTCCACGCTTAGCATCGTTGGCCCCTTTCTTCCTTTTTATGGTAGACCATTTACTATGTCCTGACATATCCTATACAAAATCTTTGTTATGCTAATTTAGCTAATTCCCTTTTGCTGAGAATTCTTAAACCATACATTTAGAATCACTCCCAACAACACTAAGGACATCCCGAGGTAAGTCAATAAATTAAACTGCTCACCAAAAAATAACCAGCCAAATCCCAGCCCATAGATTATACCTGTATAATTTACACTTGATACCTTCGATAATTCATCAGACTGGTAGGATTTGGTCATGAAATACTGTGCGAACTGGGTCAATAGGCCTATGGACAATAAGGTGAACCATTCCCAGCCCTCAGGCTCCACCCAGTTAAAAAGTGTGTAGCCTCCAGTCAGGGGTGCAGTAATCAATGGAAAATACAGAATGATCACCAGGGAATTCTCACTTTTACCAATCTTCCGAATAAAGTTATAGGCCAATCCTGCAAATAATGCCGCCAATACACCTAACAAAAGATGAAAAGGTGTTACCCGTGCATCAAAGCCCTGAACCACTACAACCCCGGCAAATGCCATGGCAAAGAACAGCCATTGCACTGGGTGTACCTTTTCTTTTGCAATAAATACACCCAGCAAAGAGGTAAGGACAGGGGTCAGAAACTGAAGTACTACTGCCGTGGCCAAGGGAATAACTTGTAGCAAATAGAAATACATTACTAAAGCAATGGCTCCACTTGTACCTCGCAAAATCAGCAAAACCCTATTTTTCTTAGAACCGAATACCTTTAAGCCAGCCGCTTTTAGCATCCCAAAACTGATCACAAAAGAAACAATGGAGCGGAAAAATACCACTTCGACAGCCGGAATATGGGCTACTGACTTTACCAATACATTCATAATGGCAAAAAGTAACGTGGCCCCAAGCATGTAAAGCACCCCCTTGCTCATGGCTCGCAAGTAACACAAATTCTGAGGGAAGTATGCACTTAAGTGAAAGTATCCTTGTTTAATTTGCAGTTATCATGCAGCTGGCACGACTAGAAGGAAAGGCAGAGATATTCCACACTATACAGGGTGAAGGCAAAAGCCTAGGTAAACCCAGCATCTTTGTGCGTACAAGCCTTTGTAACCTACATTGTGTTTGGTGCGATACGGATTACACCTGGAACTGGAAAGGTACCCGTTTCGCCCATGTGAATGACAGAAACACCGGGTATCAAAAATTTGACAGGGCTGATTGGATCGAGGAGATAAGCACCAACGAGATCCTGAAAAAAATCGAGCAGTTTCCATGTAAGAATATTGTTTTAACGGGGGGCGAACCTTTACTTCAGCAAAAGGAGCTTATCGAGTTGAGTGATTCCCTAAAGCATAAAGGTTATTGGATTGAGATTGAAACCAATGGAACCTTAATCCCGGATAGTACATTGGATGAACTGCTTGATCAATACAACGTTTCGCCCAAGTTGAAAAACTCGAATAACCCCTACCATTTGAGAATAAAACCTAAGGCGCTCAAATGGTTTGCTGCTAACCCTAATTCGATCTTCAAATTTGTGCTTGACACTGAGCAAGATCTGGCAGAAGTACTTAAGTTACAAGTCAATTTTCGCATCGCCGCGGGTAGAATTTATCTAATGCCACAAGGCACACAGGCTGAAGTACTAACTAAGAAACGGCTTTGGTTGGTCGATATCTGCAAAAGCTATGGTTTCAATTTTACTGATAGGCTGCATATACAGCTTTGGGGTAACAAAAAGGGAGTCTAAAACTGGGTCGGTTCATTGGAGACTGACCTCGAATTGCCCAGTCTGGAAAACATAAGAAACAATCCAAAAATTACGATGGGTATACTTAGTATTTGCCCCATATTGAGCAACATATCTCCTTCGAAGGCGACCTGGTCTTCCTTAAAGAATTCAATCAGTATCCGCTGACCAAATATAAGCGTCAAGCCGATGCCGGTAAGAAAGCCCGATTGATTGAATTTATTAGAGCGCCATAGGGAATATAGAATGAAAAATATAACAAGATAGGACATAGCCTCATAGAGTTGTGATGGGTGCCGGGGTATTAGATCAATCCTGGTAAATACGACTGCCCAGGGCATGTCTGTCGGAGTGCCAATAATCTCCGAATTAAAAAAATTGCCCACCCTAATAAACGCTCCCAACAATGAACCAGCGATGATCAATCGGTCGAGTGCCCAATAAAAGCCTGTCTTACTTTTACGGTTAAAGACGAAAAGTGCCATTATTGCGCCAATCACGCCTCCATGGCTCGCAAGTCCTAAAAAGCCAGTGAATTCAAAATGAGGTTCAACGCGAAACGGCAGGATCTCTATTGGATGGCTGAGATAATACTGCGGATCATAAAATAAAACGTGGCCTAACCGGGCACCGAGGACAAGGCCTAGTATCACCGCTAGTGCAAGACGATCTAAAACCCTTAGGTCTTTCTTTTCCTTCTTGAAAATCAATACCATAACCTGTAGGGAAATATATATTCCCAACGCCCAAAACAGGCTGTACCACCTGAGATATGGAAATTCCAGAAAAACCTGGGGGTTAACCTCCCAAGTGATACTCAGTAGTAGCTTATCCACTTTGAAGACAAAGAAGCAATAAAATAAATATGGTCAGGCTGCTGAACAAGCGATAGGATCGATTAATGGCCATTGAACCTCTTTCCTCCATAAGGCACAGTACCTCTTCTTTATCTAAGTAATCTAAAGAGGCTTTAACTTTATATTGATGCCAGCTACTTCTCAGCTTTCGAATGTCCATAAATGCGAAGTTTTAACTTATCACGTAAAGCAGATTTGATCCTATGTAAACGGGTACTTACATTGGTGGTAGTTAACCCCAAGATAGTGGCTATTTCATGATTTTTATAACCCTCAAGTTGTAGTATCAAGATCGCCTTGTCTTCGTCTTTTAGCGTGCTTAATAAATAATTTAAAAGCTCATTATCATCATCGTAACAGCAATCAGTTTTGCTATGCTGCGATCTATAATGAGTATTACGCACTCTCTGCTCATTTCTACGTCGGGACAGAATAGTATTAAGGCTAACACGATAAAGCCATGTGCTTAACTTTGATTCGCCCCTGAAAGATGGAAATGATTTCCATAATTGAAGGATTACCTCCTGTCGTACGTCTTTTCTATCTTCAAAGGAGGAATAGTAAGCATTACACAAGCCAGTGATTATGCCTTGATGTTCTTCTATTATTGTTAGAAATTGAGAGGTGTCCTTACCCATGTAAATTGAAGATACTCTAGTTAGTCGTCCCTTAAAAAGTAGCCTAGCGTATAAATATTTTAATGCATAAGTTATTTTGGTTAAAAATCGTGCTGAAGAACTGGTGCCATTTTTTCACCCTTTCCTGATAGGCGACTATCCATTTTCTAAAGTTAAAG
>JBCCOE010000172.1:0-5996 GCA_039025475.1 Bacteroidota bacterium
CAAAGTCCTTTGATGGATTTAAAACCAGGATACTCTCCAAAATCACCTCGCTAACCATAGTGCAATTCATCAATAAATTCCACTTTCAAAGATCAATCAATAACTTGAAAGTAGCTTTGATTTAACTAGCACAACGGGTTATTAAAATAATAAAAAAATGATAAAAATCATAAATTTTTTTTAATCTGATTTTTGCTTTAGACTAATATCATTCTTAGTTTAAAGATGTACTTATTGCTGACAAAATGTTGCGAGTTAGTTTTGTATTTGATATTTAAGAATTAAAACATATCTGTGATCTCAATTTAATCTAGTACTATGAAGTCTATCTTCTGTAAAATACTTTTTGCTATTGCAATCAACCTTCAACCTTTATTTTCAGATGCTCAGTCAGGCTATGAGTATATTAGCTCATATGAGAGCATAATTCCCGTAACGCCGAATGCTTCAGGATTAGGGCAGTATGGGCAATTACCTGTGGATCATTCAACCGGGCTTCCTCAAATAAGTATCCCTATTTTCACGATCCAGGAAGATGGCGCTGCAGTACCTATTTCTATTTCTTATCACGCCTCGGGTGTTAAAGTAGACGAGTTGGCGAGCCCTGTTGGTCTTAAATGGTCACTTAATGCGGGGGGAGGTATTTTCAGGAGCGTGCGGGAGAAAGCAGATGAGATTGGTTGGCTAGACCCCGCCAGACGAGGGATTGTGGACGTTAATTGGTTTTCGAATCATTCCCCAACGGATATACATACTCACGATAATTTACGCATTCATTTTTCACTCTACGATCATTATCCAGACCTTTTCAATTATATTATCCCTGGTTACTCGGGAGACTTTCAATTTGATCAGTCGGGAACAATTCGAAAGGCATATTTGGATGGATTAAGAATTGACAAAACGTATACTGGAACCGATCTTTCGTTTAAAATATTAGATCCGGTGGGTAATACGTATGTTTTTAATGTAATTAGAGAGCGCAATGACGGTGAGGTGGTAGTTGGAACTAGTGAAGGTATCTTACTTCAGTCTCAGCGATCCTATGAAAATACGGGGTGGTTACTAGAGCAGATCATTACTAAAAATGGGAAAACCATTGACTTTACTTATGAAGAATACCAGTTAGATTATGAAATTCCTCAAGTCTCACAAAGTATTACAAAAGCCCCAAAATGTGCTAACCATCCTACTGACGGAGATTCTCCAGTTGAACAAGCAGAGAATCAGTTAATACGAGCTATTCAAGAAGCACAGGAAAAATGTGGGTGTGAAGGAGGTGGTGATCCAACAACCTATTTGGAGTACCTTACCAGTACTTCAGTCATCCGAAGGCCTATAAATCAATTGGTTAGTTCTATAGAAACGGCCACAGTTAGAGTAGATTTTAATTATACTACTGATCCTTCTTTATCTGCTTGGAAAAGGAAGCTTGAGGTGATAGAAATAACAGATAAAGTTTTAAACAGGCAAAAATCATTTACACTTAGTTACGACGCTTTCACAGGGGATCGAAGGCTTAAACTCACTGGCATTAAGGAAGTAGGGTTTGAAGGCCATACCCTTCCCCCACATCGGTTTACTTATTTTGAAGGTGACCTGCCTGTTAAAGGAAGTAAATCCAAAGATCATAAAGGCTATTATAACGGTAAAGCAAATTCCTCACTGGTACCATTTAGTGCCTTTGCATATAAAGAATTGACACCCATTCATCGAGCTCGGCTTGCGAATAGAAACCCTGATTTGAACTACCTGATAAGAGGTACACTTAAATCCGTCCAATATCCTACAGGCGGTACCACAGAATTTGACTATGAAATAAATTGTGATACAGTGACTTTAGGTGGTAATATCAATTATTTCCAACCTAATGCATTTATTGATACGCAAATAGACCAACCTCAATCCGTTAACAGTGGAGGGTACCATGTGTATCGAAAACATTTTACGGTAACAAACGCTCCCGACTCAGTATTAAGATTACCCTCTGGCTATAGTTCAACTTCTACTATCTTTACCGATCCTAACTCTATCGGGGGTTCATTATTTAATGTTTACAAGATTGACGGTTTAACTGAAACCCCAGTCCTTTCTACCACTGGAAAGGTTATCGGGAATGATGGTGAGGTAATCCTACATGATGCGGACTATATACTTGAATTGCTTATAAGCCCTTCGGATTATGCCCTCTTAAATGGAAGTACGGTTGAAAAGGAAAGGGTGGAGGTTGACTGGTGGGAAGAAGATCCTGAGCAAATTTTTTATGTTGGTGGATTAAGGGTCAAATCCATGAAAGATTTTGACTCAAATGACCGGGAAGACCCGCCTCAATCGATTGCACCATTAGTAACTGAAAGGGTTTTTGAATACGATGGAATCGTTGGAAATCCTTCGTTAATTCAAAACAAGAGAAAAAACTATGGAGATAAAATGATCTTTTCTGACGAAAACCTTATCCTAGATACTGACCTTGTTAAAAGTGGTTACTACTACCAGAATGTTTCTATTAGTCAACAAGGATATGGAATGGCTCTGAGGAGCCGGGAGATTTTTGATGGGAAACCTTACAAAGACAAATACCAAGGGGCTCTCGTCTCGAAAGTGGTTTATGGTGAAAACGATATACCCATCCAACGTCAAAATTTTACTTACGCTATTACCAATGTAAATACCTTACAGTACTGGGCTATGGGTGAGGTTGATGTCTGCTATGAATACATAGGCGTTGACATAAATCGAAATAACGAATTAGGATTCAGGGATCCCATAAACCGTGTATTTAGTTCTTTGGCACATCAACTCACGCAGGAAGAATTAGAAAATTACTATCCTGTTTCTAATGACACGGTCAAAACAACCAAGTACTACACCTATAATGCGAATCAACAAATAACCTCTATCGAGACCACAAAAAGTCAACAAGGAACCATGCGTGAAGAAATTAGGTATCCTAATGATTATCCCGAGTTAACCCATTTGGTTAGTGGAACGAAGCACCAAGTAGGGATACCAGTGAGTAAGGAGGTTCAAAATGACGAACAACCCATTATGGGTCAGTTTTTTGAGCTGGATAATAACGGAAATACTATCAAGGATTACCGTTATCATAGGGGGGAAGGCACGAATAACTCACACCTAAACTACATTCCGGATAATTACGAATTGGTTAATGATTTTCGGGTCATTGATGGTTTACCTATCCAAGTTAACCATACCTCTGGTGTTGCTACTACCTACGTGTGGAGTTACAACAAGAGTTATCCTGCGGCAAAAATAGAAAACGCTACATCGGTTGAAGTAGCACTGGCCCTGGGCATTTCTGAAGCTGGTTTAACGAATTTCGATCATACCAATCTTTCAGCATTAGACGCTCTTAGACAAAGTTTACCCAGCGCATTCGTTACTACCTATAAATTTAAACCACTGGTGGGCATGATAGAAGTAATCGATCCTAATGGGCTAAAGACTACGTATGAGCACGACGATTTGGGACGTTTAAAGCATGTGTTAGATGATGATTCAAACCTGCTACGCTCCATAAAATACCATTATTATAACGCTAACTAAGCAGTCGTGGACATTAAAACAACGGTAATTTTAAATTTAGCATTCCATCTCCTGATATTGCATTTTAGCATAGCCCAAACGATTTCGGGTACTACCAATACCTGTGAAGGAAATACGAATTCGTACAGTTTTTCCGCGCCTTCCGGGAGTGGTTTTGCATGGACGGCGTTAGGCGGGTCAATCGTCGGTTCACCTAATCAATCCTCCGTGCAAGTGTTATGGAATAGCGCGGGGACCCGTAAGGTAGAAGTCGTGGTCAATACGTTTGGTAGTTCACCCCCCTCGCCACTTTGTGGTTTTTGTCCTAGATATAGCCTCAACGTGAACGTATCCCTTCCTACCCTGGCCGGAACGCTGGCCTCACCGTCTTCTACGGTATGCAGTACTACTAGCGTTGCACTAAATATATCTGGAAATCGGGGTTTACCAACGGCCTGGCGTGTCCGTAGCAGGACCGGTACAGGGTTGTGGGGCAACTGGTCCACCTTTAGTACCAGTTCCTCTACCGCAAGCAACTATACAGTCACCAATAGCAGTACCAGCCAAAAAACGTATGAATTTCAAACCATTGTTGCTTATGGAAACTGCATACCACATTATACAAACACAAAGCAGATATACGTTGATGCCCCTACCCAAGCAGGAAACTTGTCGTATTCTGGTGGAAGCACCTTCTGTTCTGGGTCGACCGTTAGCCTTGGTTTATCGGGTAAAATAGGAAGTATTCAAAGTTGGCAGTTGAGAAGTCGTATGGGTAGCGGTAGTTGGTCTTCCTGGTCTACGTTCAGCACAAGCACGTCCACGTCGAGAAGCTACACCGTAAGTAATAGCAGTTCCAGTCTGAAGACCTATCAATTTAAGGTGTTGGTAGACAACGGCACCTGTGCCTCACAATATTCCAACACGGTTTCACTATCGGTCTATAGCCCAAGTATTGGAGGAACAGCTTCTGGGGGGCAAGACTATTTTGGTATAGGAACAGGTGAAATTTCGCTTCAAAATCATCGGGGGAGCATAATTCAATGGCAGCACAGGTCGGGTACGAGTAACTGGGCGGACCTAGTTGGACAAACAAACACCACGTTGAATTACACGAATGTAGGCCAAACCACAAAGTACCGTGCCGTGGTACAAAATGGCACTTGCAGTGCACAAAGCTCCTCAGAGGTGGAGATTACTATATTTAATATTCCCAGCCTTACGCTCAACGGCCCGGAAAATATCGCTCCGGGCGTACAAACTCAATTAAGCACGGACGGTGGTTTCTTTCGGTACATATGGAGGAGGGACGATGTGGTATTGTCCAGTGAAACAGAAAATAGTGCAACTATATCCAAGCCGGGCGCATACACAGTTAGAATAGAGGCTACCGATGGCGGGGCGACCTACACCACCGGGGAGTACATGATAGGATCTACGATTACTGATCAGCCCTACAATTATATCACCACCATTGACTTTAGAGCAGAGGGTGCAGATACAACGATCAATATTTTTGATTTACAAAATCATGAATACACGCTGACTACGAACTATTTCGATGGCCTGGGTCGGCAAATTCAAGCCCACGTATTGGGAAATTCTCCGAATGAGCATGACATGATAACCTTTACCCACTACGATGAATTCGGAAGGCGGGATAGGGAATATCTACCCTATGCGTTCATAGACCGACTAGGCGCTTATGATGAAAATGCCAGCGCCAATCAGTCCAATTTTTACAGGACGCAGCAATGGGTTGCACACACTGATTCTGCCTATGCTAGAAAGGTCTATGAATTATCCCCATTGAATAGGGTGCTAGAACAAGGGGCTCTAGGTGAAACATGGCAGCCAAGTACGGATAATACGACGGAGTTTTCCTACGAGGCTAACACTGCGGTCGATAAAGTGCTGTTTTGGGACATTGATTTTGTTACCGATCACCTTAGCGCATTGGACTACTTCCCAGATGGTGAACTTACCAAAACTGTCACCACGGACGAAGAAGGCCATGCGGTGATCGAGTTTGTCAACAAGCTGGGGCAAACGGTACTCAAACGCGTTCAGGCGGTAGAAAGCCCCAATATGACCAATTACACTCTGGGAGAATGGGCCGATACCTACTACGTAAACGATGACTTTGGTGCCCTCAGGTACGTATTGCCTCCGGAGGCCGTGAAAGAAATGGTCCCGATAGCTATCGGGACCAGCTTTCCTTACACCCCAAGCTCTACGTTCTTAGCCCGATGGGCTTTCCAATACAACTACGACGGCCGCAATAGAATGACCGAAAAGAAAGTGCCTGGCGCTCACTGGGTGTATATGGTCTACGATGACCGCGACCGGCTGGTATTGACCCAAGATGGTGAACAACGCAACCAGAACCAATGGCTCTTTACCAAATACGATGCCTTGAACCGGCCGGTAGCTACAGGTTTTTACACCAA
>JBCCOE010000173.1:0-5921 GCA_039025475.1 Bacteroidota bacterium
AGGTCTTTATTATCTTCATTTTTCTGAGCAAAAAATTGTCTATGTGGATTCGGCACGCTTGATCAACGGCTATCAGGGCATGCTGGATGCCCGCAATGCCTACCAGAAAAAAGCGCAAATATGGCAGGGTAATGTAGATACTTTATCCAAAGAAGTACAAAAAGCCATTACGGACTATGAGAAAGAAAGTCCGGCTTTAACAAAGAAAGAAAAAGAGCTGTCTCAAGAGCTTATACGCACGAAGCAGAAACGGTTAGCGGATTACCAAAAGGCCATTGGTGAAAAAGCTGCCCAAGAGGACGGTCAAATGACTTCAGCGGTGCTGGAAGAAATCAACGCCTATCTCAAGTCGTATGGCGAAAGCAGGAACTATAGAATCATCATTGCAGCTACCGAATACGGTAATGTGGCCTACGCAGCCGATGGCCTCGATATCACCGATGAGGTGCTGGACGGATTGAACAACGAATATGCCGGACAGTAAATTAGAACCTCATGCCACTCTTAACGGCCGGCAGATGGGCTCCACGCAAATGAAATACACCCAGTGGCTTGTTATGGTACTTTGCATGTGCCTCTCACTCGCCTGTACGCGCACCTACCTCTCGGAACACGAGCTACAAGCCTACATTCAGGAAAGTGAAGAACTGTCCAAAACAAAAGAATACAAAGGCTATCAAATAACCGTAAGCTACAAGCCCAACGACTTACTCATTGCCCAAGAGTTGGGTGGCGAGGAGGCAAAGTCGTTTACCCAGCTGACTGAGTTGAGGAAGAAATATCAAGATTATAACTATTTCATTCTGAGCCTTTCCAAAGAAAACAAAGAAGCCCTGTACAAAGCGGGTGGCGGGCAAGACCAATTCAGCGACTTAGTACAAACCCTTTCCTTTCGGATGGCCAACTACGTGAATATGACCACGTCCGGCAGTGATACCATAGAAGTAGCCGACTATGTATTTCCACGAACGTACGGCATGGGTGGAGCCACGAATTTTATGTTCGTCTTTAACAAGAAAAACACTGAAGGTGATGAATGGATGCAGTTTAATTTAAAAGAATTTGGCATGGGGCTCGGCAATAAAACATTTCGATTCAGGCGAGAGGACCTGGAGCATGTGCCGAAAATAGATTTTAAGGTTAAGAAATAAACAACAGTCTCAACTACTGAGACTCGTGAAAAATAAATTTGAAAAAGTCTGAGTACCTAATACTTATACTAATAACTAAAGACTCAGAACTAAATACTAGCTACTAGAAAAAAAATGTTTAGAAAAAGAAAACTTATACGGATCATAGCCCTCTTCTTCACCCTGGAGCTCATGTTGGACATAGCTATGCCTTATATGAGCTATGCGCTTACCTCAGGTCCCACGGCTCCGGAGGCCACCAGCTTTGAACCGGTGGATACTACCGATATGGTGAATCTTTTAACTGGAGACTTCACTTACAATCTACCGTTACTTGAAGTTCCGGGACCATCAGGTGGTTATCCGCTTTCGCTATCTTATCACGCTGGTATTCAACCGGAGCAACAGGCTTCTTGGGTCGGATTAGGTTGGACTTTAAATCCCGGTGCCATTACCCGAATTGTAAATGGATACCCTGATGACTACAAATCCGTTGAGAATTCAACTCGAGAATTTTGGGAGGGAGGTGAAAGTGAAACTTGGAGCGCCGGCGTTTCTGTTGGTCTTGCTAATGGCCCTACTGTTTCAGCAGGGCTCAGCTGGGGGCAGGATACTTATAGGGGTTTTGGGATGGGAGGATACCTTGGGGCTTCTCTTAGCGCTAACTTGGGACAAGGAGACCAAGGGGTGGTAGGTATAGGCGGAGGAGCAACAGTAAGTTTTTTTGATTATGATAATGACTCTGAAAAAGGCTCTATAAATTTTAGTTACGGTATCGGTTTAGCCCTAACTCAGCAGTTGGCACCAAAGTTAAATGGTTCCGTAGGAGTCAACTTTGGTTCGGGAGGGTTTGGCGCCAATGCAGGTGTTAACTATTCAACGCCCAATACGGCAAAGAAAGGATTGAGCAACGGTCGTTCTATGAGCCTCGTAGGCGCTTCTCTATCCACGGGCAAAGGAGGGAGTAGTTCGCTTAGTGTTGGTGGGGGTACAGCATCCGCCAATAATTCAAATGCCGGCAAAATTAGCACCTCTTCATCCGGCTTTTCTGTAGATATACCTACTCCAGTGCCTGGTATTAATCTTCGCCTCTCAAGGCAGTATGTCCGTTATTGGTCAGATAACCTTGATAATGTCAAAGTGAACGGGTCCCTTTACCATTTAGATACAAAAGAAGGTTCATCTAGCTTCTACAACTCTAACGCATTCGATACTTATGATCTTCATGATGAAAGAAGAAGCGTTCAGGATTTTGGAACTGACGAAAAGATTCTCGGAGGATCATTTTCTGATTATGATAGCTACTCGGTAAATGCCCAGGGTCTTGGAGGAACAATGCGTCCTTATCATCTACAAAAAATAGTTAATAGACAAAACAAAATATATGATGGCAGCCCTGAGATTGTTAATTACATCTTTAACAATAATGGCGAAAATGCTTCAATCGTTAAACCCGCGAAGTTTCGTTTTGTAGATGACTTTTCGAATTCCCATATCTATAATGAGGCCGATTTTAAATCCAGTGCCGGTAACATATTTGAATTCGAGGTGACTGATGGAACTTATCATCCGAAAAACGGAATCATTAAAAATAATGTTTTGGCGGGGTCACGCCATATTGAATATTATACCAATAGCCAAGCTTATAATGGAACAGCTTATGGACTTATAAAAGCACGCAATTACACTCCTAGGTATTCGCCTTCGACTTCCGGAGAATATTTTGAGTACAATCATCAGATATATGGGTTCAAAATCACCAATGAAAGTGGTGTAAATTATCATTACTCTCTTCCCGTATATGCGGAAAACGAAATAATTTATTCGGGTCAGGTCGATGATGAAGGTGTTAAGAGCTTCAATCAACTTAGAAAGAAAACGGGCTATGCATATACTTGGTATCTAACAGGAATTACCGGGCCTGACTACGTAGATCGTGGACCGGATGGAGTCCCTAACGGAGCAATGGACGAAAGTGATTGGGGCTATTGGGTGTCTTTTGAATATGGAAAATGGACTGATGGCTATGGTTGGAGAAATCCGGACAATGGCTTTCACAGAGATTTAGATCAGGACTATGAGTTCTTTACCAAAGGCGAGAAGGAACTATATTATCTAAATTATATCCGTACAAAAACACATACAGCAGTTTTTGAAAAAAGTATTCGAAAGGACGGAAAGGGAGTTGTTCATGAGTTAAGTGATGCGGCCGTTACTGTAAATAACGCTACCAAAGAAATTTCTAATGTAGACGAAGGTGGATTTGATGTGAAGGTCGTAGATGGTTGTACCCAACAGCCGCGAAGCCTACTTAAACTAGATAATATTTACTTAATAGCGAATAAGGACTTTGATAGGAATCAGGCTGATCTACTTGTGAGTGCCGATGGTACTTATAATCATGTGTATGGATCCGGAGACTGCCAAAAGACATTTCACTATGGTAATAATGTTGTTGATAAACACGATATAGCATCATCTTTTGACAAGACCAATACAATAAGGACCATCCGGTTAAATACTGATTATTCTCTCACAAAAGATACTCCCAATAGCTTTATATCGGAGATCGATGTTTTAAATACTGCAGATGCATCTGATAATACACGAGACGGTCGCTTAGGGCTAAAATCAATTGAATACTTTGGAAAAGAAAATGTTGGTGGACTGCTACCGCCAATTAGGTTTGAATATGGAACTGGAGCCAAAAATCCAAACTATGAAGCAAAGAATGGAGATATATGGGGCTTCTACAAGTCAGACTTTGACGTGAATGAAGTCGAAGAAAATGATAACGAGGGAAGGACCGTAACCGATAATTCAGCACAGAATGTTGACGCGTGGTCTCTTACAGGTATAGTAACCAATTTGGGAAGCAAAATAAAGGTTAACTATGAATCCGATGTCTACAGAGTTCCTGACGCATTCAAGAGCTACCATATTAACATTATAGACATTCAGAGATCAGCAAATTTTGGTAAAATCAAAGTTTCATTCGACGTTAATGAAAGTTCATTCTTCAACGTAGGGCAATATATAGAGTTTGTTTGCTTGATCGAAAACGAGGCGGTAGAATCAAGATTTAATACGGTTACAAATTGTAGTCCGTTTACGAGCACTTCTTATTCGTACAACAACTATTCAATTAATGGAACGATTATTGAAAAAAGTTCAAATCATGTAGTTATTGAGGCCATTACACTTTATAACAATCTAGGGCCTTACAGTGATGGATTATGTGATGATGTGAATTCAACGAACTGTAGGAATTGCACAAGCGTGGCAGGCACTAGGAGCTTTCTTGCCGGTAATATGCTGGTTGCCAAGGAGAACGGAGATATCTTGGGCGGAGGTCTAAGAGTCAAGTCTCTTACAATTGACGATCAAACAATGAAGAGATCCACGTTGTATGATTATGAGGTGGACGGGCATACTAGCGGAATTACTTCTTATGAGCCAAAAAAGATAGAAACGGTAATACTTGATGGTGAGAAGCTCAACGTCCGGGACCTCTCTTCGGTCATTCCCGAACGCAGGGAAGCGGTGAAAGATTATTTGAGCCTAATATTCGGCAAAACTACTTCACGTGTGCTTACAATAAGTAGAGATATACCAGGTCCGGGAGTTTATTATGGTTTGGTAACGGTACGGGAGGAGATAAACCGAGAAGGCACCACTACACAATTGCCCTCTTATTCTGAATTTGAATTCCAGGTTTTTGACCCGAATCAGATAGGTATAGTTCGTGCTCAAGAGATTGATGACCGGACAGGAGCTGGGGGAACGGACGCCAATACCGGACAGGTATTTCAAGCCAGCCTTTCTAATAAGGTCACGATGAAAGACTTTTCATCACAGCTCGGCAAGCTGAAGCGTATGACACTCTATGATGAAAATGGTAACAAGATGACTGAAACCATTAACCATTATTTACACGACACCTACGATCAGGATTTTGTTGATGCCAACGGTCTTGGGTCCGTCTTTGAAGCTTATGAGCAATTTTATGTTCCTGAATTAGACAGTAGGTTTGATAATCAGGGTGTGGTTCATGAAACATTTGCGAATGCAAGATTTGTGAAGCAGGGTGAGGATGGTTTATTGAGTAGCACACTCAATCCGAATGAATTTTATGCTTTAGGAGTTATAAGTAAAAGAGAAAGATATCCTGCCATTCCTACTGGAGTAACTACTATTAACCATAAGACTGGAGTGTCAGCCACTACTTCTAACCTTGGGTTTGATTATTACTCTGGTATACCCACAAAAACGCTAAAATCCGATAGTTACGGAAATCATTATTTGTCTGAAACCACTCCGGCATATAAGGTATATCCTGAAATGGGCCTTGCAATAAACTTTGGAGCTAATATGCTAACACAAGAGGCGTATTCATCTACTTACAAGGTGGATGATATTGGCTCCCTGAATCCAACGGGCTTGGTACATGCATCGACACAGACTTGGAGTAGGAAAGTGGAAGAGCTGGGGAACCATCGTATTATTGACGTAATGAGTTATGAACAAAATAGTGGAAACCCATATGCTCTGGATGCTGGAGGACCTCAGATATTCAAGGCAGGAGATATATTTAGGTTCAGAATGGATGGGTTCAATTTCAAGTGCCTTGTTACAGGGGTTCAGGGGTCTAACGCTACTAGCTGGTTGTATTACTTGAAATTTCTGGGTCTTACACCTGCTTTTTCTTCCGGAACAATGACCAGTATTGAGCGGCTTGGAGTCTACAGGAAACATAAGTCTTATAGCTTTATTGGAAACGAGAACCTTGAA
>JBCCOE010000174.1:0-5814 GCA_039025475.1 Bacteroidota bacterium
GATCACCGCAACCAAGGCCGGGTTACAATTAACTACTCGTGAATTAGAAACACACTATCTGGCCAGTGGAAATGTACCTAACGTGATCCGTGCTTTGATTTCGGCCGACAAGGCAAACATTGAGTTATCGTTCAATCAATGTACCGCGATAGACCTCGCAGGTCGGGATGTCTTTGAGGCGGTTCAAATCTCGGTAAACCCAAAGGTCATCACCACACCAAAAGTGGCCGCCGTAGCCGCAGATGGTATTCAGCTTGTAGCTATAGCCCGGGTTACGGTACGAGCAAATATTCAGCAATTGGTCGGTGGTGCTGGAGAAGATACCATTTTGGCACGTGTAGGCGAAGGTATTGTTACCTCAATAGGTTCAGCTGGAACCCATAAAGAAGTACTTGAAAACCCTGATAAGATTTCAAAAGTCGTGTTAACCCGAGGATTAGATGCAGGAACTGCATTTGAGATTCTTTCCATAGATATCGCCGATGTAGATGTAGGGACCAATATCGGGGCACAGCTTCAAACTGACCAGGCTTCCGCCGATCTTAAAGTCGCTGAAGCGCGTGCAGAGGAAAGAAGAGCTATGGCGGTTGCACTTGAACAGGAAATGGTAGCAAAAGCCCAGGAAGCAAGGGCTAAGGTTATCGAGGCTGAAGCTGAAGTACCCTTGGCTATGGCTGAAGCTTTTCGTAGCGGTAACCTTGGTATTATGGACTACTACAAAATGGAAAACATCCAAGCGGATACGGATATGAGGGAAAGTATCAGTAAACCCACAAAGAAAAAATAATTTAGAAACCTAGTTGTCCGACCACTTGGAGTGGTCAGACGACTTGAAAAGTCATCAAAAGGTTAAACTGGTCTTTTGGTGACTTTTTAATTAGGTAGGTCGATATCTATCTCCTAGTAAAATAATACATCCCAAACTTTTTCCATTTCGTCACCAAACTGTTTCTCGACTTTCTTGATTAGCACTTTGATTTCAGAAGTGCCGGCTGATCTACCATCAACGATCACCTCATACCGCACCTTCCCAAGATATTGCAAAGAATCAGGAGCTAACGAAAATCCCTCTATGAAGTCAATACTCTTCACAGCAAAATCATGTTCAACAAATTCTTCGGAACCTAACTGATTCAAAAAAGAATCCAGATCTGCCGGTGGCTCCGACAAGCCTGAAAATGGTGTCACAGGATCAGTACCATAGTATAAATCTAGTGCAAGTCGTTTGATATGCTGCCTAGAAGCTGAATCCAGATCAGCATTTGATATGGCTGCGAAGTAATCATAAAGTTCAATTAATTTAGATGCCGCCTGCGCTTCATAAGTCTTAAAGTTAGCTGCGTTGAGCCTATCGGCGGTCAGCGACTTATTAAATTCAGTGAGAGGCTCTTCCGTAAATTTCGAAACATCTTCCTTGTTCGCTGTGGCACAAGATGCCATGACGGCCATAACCCAAATGACTCCTAAAATTCTTATGTATTTATTCATCTTATTCCGTGTTCGCCTGTAAGAACCTAAGCTCCACTACCTGATCCATTTCGTAGACCGTTCTAATTACCTCAACGTTCTTAAAACTTTTGCTGGGTATAATTATTTTGTCGATAAACTCCTGCTTGTTGTAGACCTGCATAGCGTTTTGATTATCGTACATACGGTAAATTCGTGCCGATGAGGCTATCATTTCTTGAAGCATTTTTCGCCTCGTTTCCCAATTACCCGAATTCGATTGCGAAAAAGAACGTATCATAAGCGCGAAATCATCCGGAATCAATAGTACTTTTTCGTAACTATTTGTAGAATCCAGAATCCGTGTTATGGTATCCTTTTGATAATACTGAGCACTTATTACCAACCTTACTTTGCCTTTTGACCCTGTGATTTTTACACAACCCTGATCATCGGCCGATTGAACTTGGGATGATTCTTGGTATTTCAAAAGCCTAACCTCTAATTCCTCACTGCGTAAAGGCTCTTTAGTGTAACCGTTTATGAAACAGAATTCATAGGTATGTGCTACAGGCACAGAAAGTGTAAAAAAAACTAGGGAAATAGATACTATTGATACAACCACGACTATCAATAGTACTTGCCTTTTTATCGAAGACTTTGCAGCTACTTTCTTATACTGTTTCCAGTTTTTATAGCCCACATAAGTGCTTAATAAATCTAATATATCAATCCGGGGTATCGTTTCACTCTGAGATTTCATGTGAGTATAAAACCACTTCTCACTCACCCTTCCATTTACACTTTCTTCAAGGTCTTCCTGGAATTTTAGTATATCACTTGCTCTCCAGTCTTTAATGTTATCACCTACCTGGGCATGATGCTTCTTCAAACGTAGGACCACGTCCTTTTTTAATTTTTGAAAATATTTTAGATCACCGGTGACCATTAGTGATTACAAGTAAAAAAAGTTAAGTCAAAACTGCCCGGTAAATCATTGTAAAACATTTACAAGGCCTTTGCAGATCGTTGCCTTTCCAGAAAGCGCAAGTCCAACTAAGTTTTCTGAAAAAAATCAAAATCCAAAATCCGATGAAGAATAATCAACCTAAAAATACATTTCGGTCTTTAAAAGTGCTCAATGTCTACTTCTACATCATTGTAGTGAGTATTGCTGTTCTTTTGCTAAGTCTCTGGTCGTGCAATCCTTCCAACAATACGTTTATCGCGCAAGGTGATTTTATAGAAGATATATCGTTAGCTGATATTGATACTGAAGAAACCAACACTGAGGAATACGACCGTATTCAAGAAAATGCATTTAAAAAAACGAATGAAAATCCATTTTCGACATTCTCCATTGACGTAGATCACGCCTCTTACAGTAACGTAAGGAGGTTCATAAACCATTCAGAGTTGCCGCCAAAAGATGCTGTCCGAATTGAGGAAATGGTTAATTACTTTACGTACGACTACCCTGAACCGGAGGGGCCTCATCCGTTTACTGTCATTGCTGAAATCGGGGTCTGCCCATGGAACACAGAAAACCGGCTTATACACATCGGCATACAAGGGAAACGACTGGATTACACGAATCTGAAACCTAGTAATCTCACCTTTCTCATTGACGTATCTGGTTCCATGGATAGTCCGCAAAAATTACCCTTAGTGAAGAAATCAATCAAAATCTTACTGAATAGGTTGAATCGTCATGATCGAGTGTCTATTGTGGTTTATGCCGGGTCAGCGGGCGTGGTATTGCCGGCGACACCGGCTAATGAAAAAGACAAAATTATTAGTGCCCTAAACTCCTTGCGGGCAGGTGGCTCCACCGCCGGTGGCGAAGGAATAAGGCTAGCTTATGAGGAGAACAAGAAAACCCTGATGGAGGGAGGTAATAACAGAGTAATTCTGGTCACAGACGGCGATTTTAATGTGGGGGTATCGTCTACGGGTGCATTGGTAGACCTCATTCAAAAATATCGACTAGGTGGCACCTATTTGACCATCTGTGGCTTTGGTATGGGCAATTACAAGGATAACCGTCTGGAACAGATTAGTAACGCCGGTAACGGAAACTATTTCTACATTGATAATATACAGGAAGCCGGAAAAATTTTCAGCAGGGAAATGACGGCAAACCTTTTTACTATCGCAAAAGATGTGAAAATTCAAGTAGAGTTTAATCCACAAAAAGTGGATGCTTACCGGTTAATTGGCTACGAAAACAGAATATTAGCCCAGGAAGATTTCAATAATGATAAGAAAGACGCAGGCGAATTAGGCGCCGGCCATTCGGTAACGGCGTTGTATGAAATTGTGCCTGCCGGCACGTCACAAATAGTGGCCTCCTCGGACCCGCCCCGGTACCAGGAAATCACTGAAACACCATACGCAGAAGGAGATGAACTCATGCAACTCAAGTTACGCTATAAACCCGTTGAAAGTAATGAAAGTCTTTTGATACGCCAGATAATTACTGCTAATAACGGGAAAATCGCCCTTACCTCTAAAAACTTCCAATTCTCAGCCGCAGTTGCTGCATTTGGCATGCTACTCCAAAACTCCCCACATAAGGGGCAAAGCAGTTTTGAGCAGGTAATTACCTGGGCCAATAATGCTTCGGAACCGCACGATACGGATCGGCAAGAATTCATACGTATGGTGCGATCTGCCTCACTATTATCACAGTAATTGTGCCTTTCAATAGATCAAATTGGTCAAAAAGGCTTTCGTTAGCCTTTACACTAACATGGTTAATTTGTCACTGTGCTTTTAGCCAATTGAATTGGCCAAATGATTCCACTACGGCACAGCAAAAATTTGCCTTGTACCAGGACGCTTTCCGCATAGAAAACTACGTTGAAGCAATTGAACCCTTGGGGTGGTTATTAAAGGAAGCTCCGGGTCTTCACCTGTCGCTTTATATCCACGGGGAGAAGATGTATAAGAGTCTTGCTTCATCGTCTACCAACAATGCAAAGAAGCTCAAATATCAACTCGCTCAACTAGAACTTTATGATCTTCGCATACAACACTTCGGACAGGAAGCGAAAATCTTAAACCGCAAGGCACACGCCGCTTACCGTTATTTTAGAGACAATCCACAAAAGTATGAGGAGCTATTTGAGTTATTCGAAAAAATTTATTTCATGGGGAAAAATGAAATCCTATCGGCTAATGTGGCTACTTACATGGACGTGATAAGAATGTATCACCATCATGTGCAACCGCTAAGTGATAGCGTAATTCTCCATAGATATGAACTCATTTCTTCGCTTATTCAGGAAAAGAACATTGACCCAAAGGTTCAGGACATTGCCGATCGTATAGTAGTTAAACTTGTCAATGTCGACTGCAAATTCATACATGAAAGATTTGGACATCCTTTTATGCAAGACCCTTCCAGCGTTAACCTGGCAAAGAAGGTGGTACGTTTAAGTTTAGCCTATGGTTGTAAGAAGTCCCCTTCATTTTATCTGGCCGCGCAAAAAGTGCAGCAAAATCAACCCAGCTACTCCTTGGGGCTTCTGCTTGCAGTGCTCTCTGATAAACGTGGGAAACCGGCCAAGGCCGAAGGTTATTACAAAGAGGCGCTAAACCTTACCTCTGAGCCCGGCAAAAAGGCCTCTATACTGTATGCACTGGCCGTGCATTATCAAAACAGAAAAATGAAAAGCCTGTCCAGAAAATATGCTCTGAAGGCCTTAACGCACGACTCCGGTTTTTTAAAAAGCTATGAACTTGTAGGTGACCTTTTCTTTTCAAGTGCAGAAGAATGTAAAGAAGGTAAAAGCAGGGTAAACGACCGGTCTATTTACATTGCGGCCTATGACATGTACAAGAAAGCCAAAGCCGTTGACAAAATGAAGATGGCGATAGCACAGTTTCCTTCAATGGATAACATATTTAACGAAGTTCGAGAGGAAGGTGAAGTTATACATGTAGGGTGTTGGGTGAATGAAACAGTTATCCTACAAAAACGACCCAGAACTCTGACCAAATAACTATCTCACGTAACTACCCGCATTAATATCAATGGTAGTACCGGTGGCATGTCGGGCCAAACCGCTGGCTAGAAACACCACAGTTTGGGCTATATCTTTCGGCTCCGTCAGTTCGGGTAAGGACAGATCATTTAACACGTAATCCTCACCATATGCCTTTATAAAATCCTGGGCCATATCGGTACGTGTAAAGCCCGGAGCGACTCCAAAGGCGGTTATTCCTTTTTTGCCATAGGCTCTTGCTATTGACTTCGTTATGGCTTCCAGGCCTCCCTTTGAAGCTGCATACGCTAAATAATCAGAAGTGTCCCCACGACGTGCGGCACGTGAGCTAATGTTGATAATGATGCCACCGCCTTGC
>JBCCOE010000175.1:0-5780 GCA_039025475.1 Bacteroidota bacterium
CCTGGCTTGTAAGTTGCTGCTGAGGTTTCATTATTTAGTAATTATCGATCAAATATAAAGTAGTTTATAATATAAACCTAATATAAATTAAAAGGTTACGTTAGCTCTAATTTATTTTTCACATGGGTTGCCCTAGCTTTGCGCTATGTTTACAGGAATAATAGAATCAATGGGGGTTATACATGCCATCCGAACTGAAGGCACAAACAAACATTTTGACGTGAAGAGTGATGTATCGAATCACTTGAAGGTTGATCAAAGTGTTTCGCATAACGGAGTTTGCCTAACGGTGGTGAGCTTAGGTGATGATCAACACACGGTGACAGCGATTGATGAAACACTGAAGAAAAGTAATTTGGGTGCCCTAAAGCCCGGGGATAAACTGAACATTGAACGTTGCATGCTCAACAATGGTCGTTTTGATGGCCATATCGTTCAGGGCCATGTAGATCAGACAGGTACCGTTAGCTCAATCAAAGAAGAGAATGGTAGTTGGATATACACTATTAACTATGACCCTGCCCATGGCAATGTTACAGTTGAAAAAGGTTCGATTACTATAAATGGTATTAGTTTAACGTGCTTTAATTCCAAGAAGGATTCATTTACTGTAGCTATAATTCCTTACACCTACGAGCATACTAACATTCATCAGTTAAAGGAGGGGGATACTGTGAATCTTGAGTTCGACATTGTTGGTAAATATGTGCAACGGCTTTTGCATAGAGATGCGTGACTCTAGAGTCGTCTGACCACTTGGAGTGGTCTGACGACTAAGTTAAAATAAGATACCTAACTGTCTTAGCCTTACAGCGCTTATTGGCTAATCGTTAGACTTCTTAAAGTGTTCTGTGAATTTGGTGAAATAGAGTTGTGTGAAACGATAAAAAATAAAACCAAACCCCACTCCAATTAATCCTCCCACCAGGATATCCCCTGGGTAATGTACTCCCAGGTAAATCCTACTGTAGGATACAACCGCAGCCCACAGGAACATCCAGGAGATCAACTTGAAACGTTTTTTGAAAGTAAGAAATAGGAATGTGGCCAAAGCGAAAGTATTACCGGCATGTGATGAAGCAAATCCGTATTTACCGCCACGGTAGTCGTTTACAATATGCACTAAACCTTCTAAAGACGGATCCCTTGACGGCCTGAAGCGCTCAAAAAATGGTTTCATAAATCCGGAGCACAGTTGGTCTGTAGCTGCTATAGCCAATATGATTCCAGTGATATAAATGATTGATTTCCACTTATATTCTCGAATGATAAGTCCTATGATCAATACATAAAATGGTATCCATATCTCTTTTTCAGAGATCCAATACATAACCTGATCCAGCCATGGCGCATGTAGACTGTTTAAGAACAGTAGTAGATCACGATCCCATTCTAATAGAATTTCCAGCATCAGCTCAACCAATCAATGTCTTTTTTCAAAAGGCTCAATGTTTCGGCTTCTATAGTACCTTCTTCAGGCACATAATTATACTCCCAAACGGCTTCTGGAGGCATACTCATCAATATAGACTCTGTTCTTCCATTGGTATCGAGGCCAAATTTAGTTCCCTTATCCCACACCAGGTTGAATTCTACATAACGGCCTCTTCTTATTTTTTGCCATTCCTTATGTTGTGGCTCAAAAGGTCGATCACCATACTCGTTCATGTAATGCATATAAATAGGAGCGAAGATCAAACCTACATCCTGAACAAATTCAAACAAGGCTTCTTTAGAACCTTCACCATCATTCAATCGGTCAAAAAAAATACCGCCAATGCCGCGGGTTTCATTTCTGTGCTTCAAGTAAAAGTAGTCATCCGCCCACTTTTTAAATTTTGCGTAGTAGTCAGAATTATGACGGTCACATACTTTTTTTAACTGTTGGTGGAAGTATTTGGCGTCCTCTGCGTTGACATAATGTGGAGTTAAGTCTATGCCTCCGCCAAACCACCAGGTCGAGCCACCGTCGCCCTTTGTTTCAAAGTAACGTACGTTCATATGAATGATAGGTACCCATGGATTACAAGGATGTAGAACAATAGAAACCCCAGTAGCGTAAAAATCCGCTTTTCCCAGCTTTAATGCCTCACCTATTTTTTTCGGTAAAGTTCCTTCGACAGCCGAGAAATTAACACCCCCTTTTTCGATCACATGCCCGTTGGTAATCACCCTGCTACGCCCGCCGCCACCTTCTGGCCTTTCCCATAGGTCTTCTTTGAAGCGACCTTTTCCGTCAGCCTTTCCCAAATCTTTGCAGATAGAGTCCTGAAGCACTTTAAACCAATCGGTAATCCCTTCCTTATTGAGCATGCGGCAAAGGTAGGTTTCCGGGTATGAAGGAGCAAGCATGAAAAATCCCAGAATTGTTGGACTAGTGCAAACAAGAAACTATTCATTTTCGTTAGCTTTGCAAACGATTGTTCGTAAGGTAAACAACGAAAATGGCTGAAACCCTGGAAGTAGCGAAAACAACAGAAAAGATATCTAAACCGAAAACTAAAGTAGATAGGGAAATTCTTCTCAAAGCTTACCAACTCATGTGCACTGCCAGGCATATGGCTCAACTTTATGATGACAAGAAAGAAATTTGTAGCAAGTACGTTCACAGTACTTCAAGAGGCCATGAGGCCATCCAGCTTGCTGCAGGTTTGCAATTAAAGTCGCAAGATTTTGCTTCTCCCTACTATCGGGATGAGTCTATATTATTAGGTATTGGCATGCAGCCTTACGAGTTGATGATGCAGTTGATGGCTAAGGGTGATGATCCTTTTTCGGCAGGCCGTACGTATTATTCCCACCCATCTCTAAACAGAGATGGTTTCCCTACTATCCCACACCAAAGTTCTGCTACGGGCATGCAAGCTATACCTGCAACAGGTATGGCGCACGGCCTTCAGTATTTGGAAAGTCAGGGTTTATTGGAAGCCAAGGAAAATCCAGTGGTTTTATGCTCACTAGGTGATGGCTCCGTAACTGAGGGCGAAGTTTCTGAAGCTATGCAAATGGCAGTACTGAGGAAAATGCCGATTATCTATCTGATCCAGGATAACGATTGGGGGATTTCTGCGACGGGTAGGGAAATGCGGACTATGGATGCCTATGAGTTTGTCGCTGGGTTCAAGGGAATGGAGCGCATGCGTGTAGATGGCTCTGACTTTGTTGATTCTTATTTAGGTCTTCAAAAGGCCATTCAATATGTGCGAGATCGTAAAGGCCCTATTTTGGCGCATGCTCAATGTCCACTATTAGGGCACCATACATCTGGTGTCAGGAAAGAATGGTATCGCGGTGATAAAGATTTGAAGAAGCATGCGCAAGATGATCCCATTCCGGTACTAAAGAAATATTTGCAAGACCATGGTGAAGCGTCTGCCTCTTTAAATAAATTGGATAAGCTAGCTCAGGCCACGGTTGAAAAAGACTATGAATATGCACTGAATTCACCAGATCCTACTGATTTTGATACCCACGAGTTTGCAGAAACACCGGTTTTAGAGGAGCGAGGTGAGCGATATCCTAAAGGCGCAGAGAAGGTAGTAATGGTTGATGCCGCACTTCACGCTGTGGATGATATCTTAAAGAAGCATCCGGAAGCGCTTTTTTATGGTCAGGATGTGGGAGGTACATTAGGCGGGGTTTTTCGAGAAGCAGCTACCTTGGCTAAAAAGTACGGTGATCACAGGGTTTTCAATACGCCAATCCAGGAGGCATATATTGTGGGTTCTACTGCCGGCATGTCTGCCGTAGGTGCGAAGGCAATAGTTGAAATTCAATTTGCTGATTATGTATGGCCGGGCATTAATCAATTGGTTGAGGAGCTTTCAAAAAGCTGCTACTTGTCTAACGGCAAGTTTCCCATCCAATCCTTAATTCGAATTCCAATTGGAGCCTATGGTGGAGGTGGTCCTTATCACTCGGGGAGCGTGGAGTCCACGTTATTGAATATCAGAGGTATAAAAGTGGTGTATCCTTCTAACGCAGCAGATATGAAGGGGCTAATGAAAGCCGCCTTTTATGATCCAAATCCGGTGGTCATGTTAGAGCATAAAGGGTTGTATTGGTCTAAAGTACCGGGAACTACAGAAGCCAAGACCTTTGAGCCTGATCAAGATTACATCATCCCTTTAGGCAAAGCCAGAATTGCCCTTGAAGCAGATCAGGAAAAAATTGATAACGGTAAATCTGCGTTGATTATCACCTACGGTATGGGAGTGTACTGGGCTAAGGCAGCCGCTAAGGAGTTTGAGGGACGAGTCGAAATTCTTGACTTACGAACCTTGAATCCCTATGATTGGGAAGCGGTCTCTGCTGCCGTTGAAAAACATAACCGGGTATTTATTTTAACCGAAGAACCACTGCTTAACTCCTTTGCCGAATCGTTAGCGGGTAGACTGGCCAGGGAATGTTTTGAGCACTTAGATGCCCCCATCCAGACCTTAGGTGCGGCTAACTTGCCCGCCATTCCTTTAAATGTTGATCTGGAGAAAAAGATGTTGCCTAATTCGGAGAAGGTTAAAATGGCTCTAGCTGAGCTATTAGCTTACTAAAGCCTTTGATTCAGACTCTTTCTGAAAGCACGTGTGAATTTCTATTAATTTGCACGTGTTGTTTAATGCGCTTATCTTTATTAGAATAAACAGGAAGGGCTCATGAATACCAAACTAACACTGACAATCGAGGAAGAAATAATACAGCGAGCTAAAAAATACGCGAAGCAAAAAGGACGTAGTCTTTCTGATATCATAGAGAATTATCTTAAGGTAATTACTAAGGAAGAAACCAAAACAGATGTTGAAATTACCCCTTTAGTGAAGTCTTTAAGAGGTTCATTCAAGGCCCCAAAAGATTTTGATTATAAAAAAGAACTTGCCAAAGAGCTTGTCAAAAAATACCTCTAGCCATTGAGAGTTCTAATCGATACTGATATAGTTCTCGACTTTTTTCTTGATAGGAAGCCATTTTCTGATGAGGCCACCAAAATCTTTGCGTTATGTGAGGCCAAAAGAGTCCAGGGGTTTATCACACCAGTCATTTGTAGTAATGTTTATTACATACTAAGACAAACCGCTTCCCATGAAAGAATAATTGAAAAGCTTAATCTATTAATGAATTTCATAGGAGTGTTAGATATGGGTCGGGGTACAATAATACAGGCATTGGGTTCAGGTTTTCGAGACTTTGAAGATGCTTTACAGCATTACTCTGCTGTTCAATCCGACTTCATTGATGGTATACTCACTCGAAATGTTAAGGACTTTAAAAAAAGTGAAATTGGGGTATTAACTCCTGAGGGTTTTTTGGGAATAATTACTTAATTCTTCACTTACTTCAAAAGCGAATTCCACGATACTCACGAGGGATCATCTAAGTTCTTAATTGACTAGCTTTTCACCACAAAGACTTGCTAAGTATATACCTATTTCTTCAAACGAGCCACTGGGACTCCATGTATAGACGGTATGGAATTGGTTCATGCGCCGATTAATACCTTCGACTAACCATCTCGAACCGTCTAGCCCCAAGTCAATTGAATTAGAATTTAAGTGCCAAAATAGGGCATCATTTATCTTGGAAACTAGTATAGCCCATTCTCTGATCTTACCTGTATAAGTCTGTGTACTTATCCATCTAAATGAATAATCATCATTTATTTTGCATTTAATGTTAGTTAGTCGTCCCTTAAAATCGACATAAGTACCTATTTATCAACATGTTTAGTGGTTAAAATTGTGGATACTTTTTGCAAGTAAATGCTTATATTGAGTTAGAAACCTTGC
>JBCCOE010000176.1:0-5760 GCA_039025475.1 Bacteroidota bacterium
AGGCTCAAGGTTATCGTCAATAGAGATACTATAAGATAGTTTGTCCTTTAGCCGTGTAGCTTCGAGTTGTAAATAAAGTTCCATCCATTCTATATCTTCCTGGACGGTCACATTTTCCTTCTCGGAGTTCTCTAACGTCATACGCATTAGCTTTGAAAACTTCGTAAGGTAGTTAATAGCGGTTTGAGGATTGTTCTTATCAATGTAGTCACTTATGGAATTCAGCGAGTTAAATATGAAATGAGGATTCATCTGTGACCTAAGTAGTTTCAACTCTGTTTCAGCTACATTCCGTAGAAATTCAGCCTCTTTCTGTGCTTCCAAAGCATCACGTTTACGCTTGTATAGGTGGTACCCCAGTAGCGCAGAGACTATGAGAATCAAAGATCCCCCAAGAGCAATGTTTCTAAACAGGGTTTGTCTTTGTATTTCAGCAGTGCTAACGGCTTGCTCTAAATCCATTTGAAATTGCATTTCTTTTCTTGTCAATTCTGATTTACTTTCCTCACTTAAAATGCTGTCTCTTAGGGAAACGAACTTTCTGAAAGCATTGAGCGCCTCTGAAGTATTATTTGTGGAGTCATAAAGGATACTCAACGTTTCCCAGGCATCACGTTCCTGCTCAAGGGAACCCGTATCTTTTGCAAGATCTAGTGCTTCTCGGGCGAGCAACTTAGCACTATCGAGTTTATTCTGTTTTAGAAATATGCCTGCAAGTCCGTTAAGTGATGACGATCTGGTCATGGCGTTGCTCGTGCCGGCCTTATCTGCAGATTGTCTGAAATAGTTTATGGCTTCTGAGATATTTCCGGAGTCACGGAATGTAAGCCCCAAGTTATTCAATATCACCGCTTCGAAATACACAAATCCCTCTCCACGAGCCAAGGTTAAGGCTTGCTGTAGATCTTCAATGGCCTTTCCAAACTTCTTCTGCTCTCGAAAAACAAGTCCTCTGTTAACTAAGCCGATCACCTCATAATCTTTTTGTCCTAAATCCTGTGATAAGGTCAGGAAACGTCCATAAGCAGCTTGAGCTTTATCATACTCTTTCATATCACTATGAATGTTGCCAAGGTTATTATAGACACTTATTTCAAAGCCCTTATCATCAAGCTCTTCATTGACTTTTAGCGCTTCTTGCGACATTTCCATGGCGCTAATGAAATCGGCCATTCGATAATAAACTAACCCTATTTGACGATAAGCAAATGCTTCTCCTTTGACCCAAGATATTTGCTTTGCTAAAGTGAGTGCCTCTTTGGCCAGATCTAGCGCTTCCTCCGTATCATTCCAAACAATCGTATTGGACAGGTTAATAAGTAGTCTGACCTTGGTACTATCCTCACCCTTATGATTACCTAAAGCATTTCTTAAACTGTCCAGCATACTGTCTTGACCTAAAGCCACCGTGGCAGAACTGCCGATAAGTAGAACAGACAAAAGAGTGCCTTTGAAGTTCATTTTAGATTTTCAGTTATCCCCGAATTTACAACAATAAAAAACTGTAGCGCAACGCCTAATCATTTTGGGTACTTCTTGACCTTGATTGTAACTACCTTCATTTTCCATGAGAAAAGTATTGATATCTAATTTAATAAGAATTCAAATAGTCCTATTTGTAGCCATTACAGTTTTTGGCTGTACTGATGACGAACCTGAAGAAATCACTGTAGATACTAATGCCGGAGAAATTACGGCAACTATTAACGGGGCAAGTTTCAGATCCTTTGGGGTGTCTTCAACGGCCTTTGTAGAGGATTTTGGCCTTGGTGATCAACTGGTGATAGGTGGTATTGATGTCAGTAATTTAAACCGATTGAATGGGGTAAGTATTGTATTGATCATGCCCGATTTTTCTCAACTTTCTGCAGGAAACACTTTCTCAGGATCTTCAATGGATATGTTAATGACGGCCGGTTATGCCATTGACTTGGGTGGGGATGATCCGCTTGGCGCTACTGCTGAATTAGTGGCTTCTACGACTGGCACGATTACGGCCATCGACCGAAGTAATAGATTAGTATCCGGGACTTTTTCCTATGACGCTATTGATGAAGATACGGGAGATGTCTACGAAGTGCGAAATGGTGTGTTCACCCAAATTCAATATGAAAGACTAGCATCTTCCTTAACCAAACTAAACAAAGCCAGCATATGATATTGCTAAAGCGGATAATAAGACACTTTACCGTTGTGCTGTTTTTAGTGCTACAAGCTTGTGGTGATAGTGGGGACGATTCCATAGACCTGAATGGCTTCACTATAGGCGGTGTTATTTCCAACAATCCCGGGGAGATCACTCTTTCACTAAACGGAATAAAACAAACCTTCAGTGGGTCAAATTTCACTTTTAACCAGCGGGTAACCGAAGGGAACCCTTACTTAGTTCAATTCATTTCCTCTTCAACAGGACAAACCTGTAGTGTCATCAATGGCATAGGTACGGCTAATGCCAATGTTGACAATGTAGAAGTAATTTGCTCATCCTCATTAAACGGAGTTATTCGTTTTGTTGATGTCTCTGTAACCGGCAACCTGGTTATTGGTGACATGAATGGTGATGGTCATCAGGATCTGATCTTTAGCATTCGTACTTTACCTGGTTTTCCAACCGGTGCAGACCAGTATTTAACGCGTATTATGTATGGTGATGGCTCCGGTAATTTTGGAAATATCGTTGATGTCACCGGTTTTGGAGAACCTCGCCTTACTAAACGTGGAGGTTATTATATAAGCACAGATTTAAATAAGGATAATATAGACGATTTTGTATATACGGGTGATGCATTAATCGAGGCCTACGCTGGCCTGGCTAATGGTCAGCCCACGGCACTGTTCAACACTACCGAATATGGTGGAGAACCCATTCTTAGCTTCGATGCCGATGGAAATGGCTTCAAGGATATACTATCCATTACGCTAGGTGGCTCAAATATTAACTTCTTTGTTTTGTATAAAAATAATGGCTCAAGCTTGTCTTCCGTTAACTACATTGGTACCACGTTGGATGACGAACCTAAGGCGTTGGGCATAGGCCAGATCAGCAATTTTACTGCAGCAGACTTTAACGCCAATGGTAATACAGACATTCTGGCGGTCATTATCACCAAAGATGCTAATGACGATGAGCGGTTGGCCCTGGGCTTATTTTCCGGCCAAGGTGATGGTACATTCGACTATCCGGACCAACTTCAGCTTCTACCAATCCAGCTGCATGTAGGTGAATTTATTTTTGATATAGAATCAAAGGAGATAGCTGTAGGAGACTTTGACGAAGACAGTGACCTGGACCTTGCCATTACGTCTACAAACACTATCCTCCAAATCCTTCGTAACGATGGAGATGGAACTTTTACTACCACAGAAACCATAACCGTGGGTACAGCACCCATACATATACGTGTGGCAGATTTTAATCAAGACATACACCTGGATTTGGTATCTGTCAATGATGAAACACGTAATCTTACTATTGCCTATGGCGTGGGTGACGGTACCTTCGATGATATAGAAACTATTCAGCTAGATGGTGATATCGACTTCTATGACATTGCCATAGCCAACCTGGACAATAATGATCTCCCCGATATTGCCATTGGAGAGCAGGGAACTAATCCGTCAGATTTTGGGAGAGGATCTATTCAAATCATTTATAACCCTGGTCAGTAAACTTCAATCCTAAAATTTTATACCAATGAAAGCGCTTAATTTTACCTTCTTGACTCTCATCACCAGCCTGTTCATCGGAGAGGCTTTGGCACAGTTTAATCCATATACTGAGAAAGCTGTTCTCGGCAGCGCTGGTATTGGCATTTCCGGATATGGTATTCCCATTTATGCTTCTATTGATTTTGGCATAGCAGATAATATTACTGTTGGAGGTGGTATAGGTTACCAGCGTGATACAGAATCTTTTTCAGCCATTGGTACCACTACCAAATGGCGTCATAGTATTTTCAGCATCACGGCACGCGGTAGCTATCATTTTAATGAGGCACTAAGTCTGGATGATACCTGGGATATTTATGGGGGTTTGGATTTAGGTTATTACATCTGGGATACCAAGCTGACTGAAGGAAGTACTAATGTTAGTTACTCCGGTTCTGGTGCCGGTGGACTGGGAGTAGCGCTTAGGGCTGGTGCCAGGTACTTCTTTAAAAAGAACCTAGCCGGTAATTTAGAAGTAGGTGGAGGTAATGTGCTTTCTTCGGCGAGGATTGGAATAACGCTTATGCTTTGAGATACCGTAGTCCTGCAGGCATAAAAATCTGCACATGATCTTCATTCAATCAACGGGCTTAACTCCGTAAAATAGATAAGCACTAACTCTGAAATAGTAGGGTGTACCAGTACCAGTTCACGATACTTTCTGGTAGTGTCCTAATGAGTCTGTCTTGAGAAAAAAGGTTTTCCATCCTACAGAGTACCTTTCTAAAGCTTCTTGAGCAGGCGCTGGGTACGTTTGATAGCTCATTCATTCAAGGACTTGAGTCCATTCAAAAATTCACCATGGACGCTAGCGTCTGTTATTTTAAGTACCTTTTCTTTTTAAATACAATACAGCGCAAGAGTAAGCTTCTGCGACAAAAGACCCTTTTTCATAAGGTCTCCTTTTTTTCTCACTCACAAAATCATCGGGACTTGGAAGTGCCGTATTGATCAGCATAACCCAAGTATATCCTCTCTTTGGTTTTGGTAGTTCAAATTCAAGTGGCTCTGAAAATGCATTTAAGATTACATATATTTTGTAGGTGAATTCAGTATGGAACAATTCAAAAGCAATGGACCTGGAATGATAACTCCAATCCGGATTATTATGCTTCAATCCGTGCCAGGCAATATCGGTTCCTTCAGGTTGATACCAGAAGTTACGGTCCTTGAATAATTCACTATCTAATCTCGCGGCAATCACCTTACTAAAGAATCTTACCAAACCCTTATTGCTTTTGTTTTTCTCCCAGTCAAACCACGAAACATCACTATCCAGGCTATAAACATTATTATTTCCCCAATGTGTGTTTCTGAACTCGTCACCCATGAGGATCATCGGTTGCCCCTGCGAAAGCATCAGTATCGTGAAGAAGTTTTTCACCTGCCTCGTCCTCAGATTGTTGATATCCGGATCATCTGTAGGACCCTCAACACCGCAATTCCAGCTTAGATTATCATTATGTCCATCCCTATTATCCTCCCCATTTACTTCGTTGTGTTTCTCATTGTAAGAGACCAGATCGTTAAGGGTAAATCCGTCATGAGCAGTAATGAAATTAACACTTCGTTGTGGGTCACGATTCTCATCATTAAAAAGACTTGGGCTTCCACCGATTACGTGAGTCAATTCAGATAACATTCCCTCATCACCTTTCACAAATTTCCTCACCACATCCCTGAAGTGCCCATTCCAAACTGCCCAGCGATCACCTACAAAACTTCCTACCTGATACAACCCAGCCGCGTCCCAGGCCTCAGCGATAATCTTGGTTCCTGCCAGAATAGGATCTGAGTCGATTGACCATAATATGGGAGGATTCTCCATAGGCCGCCCGTCTTCTCCTCTAGAAAGTACGGAGGCAAGGTCAAATCGAAATCCGTCCACGTGCATTTCCTGCACCCAGAAACGTAGGCTATCCTGGATCATTCTGCGAACTACTGAATGGTTTGCATTTATGGTGTTACCTGTACCACTTGCGTTAACAAACATATTGGGGTCTTTAAAATCCAGCAGGTAGTAGGATAAAACATCAATTCCTTTAAATGAAA
>JBCCOE010000177.1:0-5717 GCA_039025475.1 Bacteroidota bacterium
AACGCGTAACGGCACGGCCTTTTCTGTAAGAAACCGGTACACCTACGACCACGCCGGCAGACTGATGGCCGGTTACCACGAGCTTTATGAAGGTGGTGTAGGCCAAGGAGAGGTATTCCTGGCAGAAAATAAGTACAATGAACTCGGTGAACTCATAGAAAAGAACCTCCATATAGAAGCGGGAGTGCCGCATCAAAGTATCGACTATCGCTACAACATTAGAGGGTGGCTGCAATCGATCAATAATTCTACTTTGATCAGTGGCCCTAACAATAATGATGCTGGTCTGGCGTCGGATCTATTTGGAATGGAACTGATGTATATCAACCCCTTAGCCATAACACCTATGCCATAGAGTATCAGTCAAAATGATGAAATAAATACTAAGGATGAATACCTATTTAAACCATAAACTAAAGTCCACCTCACTAATTTTTGGGTTACTTTTATCAGCAAGTGTATTCGGACAAGTCCCATCTGCTCCCTCTTCCATTTATGGAGTCCATAAGTGTGGTTATACCCAGCTGTCCTATATACCTACTAACAAACCCTCAAATGAAACCTGGTACTGGCAAACTTCACAGTATGGAATGAGTACATCGTACTCACATTATCTTCATAATGTTTATTCAAACGGTCACCACTACCTTAGGGCTAGGAACAACAGTTCTGGCCTTTGGGGTCCAAGTACGATCTTTTATGTGTATCAAATAAAACCTGTTCCTGGCACACCTTCCAATCCAACCATTTCTTCCAACTCCTGCGGGACAAGGACAGTAACACGAGGTACGCCTCCATCAAATGTTACCTGGTATTGGCAAACAAGCTCAAGTGGGACGAGTACGAGTAATTCACAGCATAGTTACAGTGTAAGTTCATCCAGGCCTGTTTATTTAAGGGCACGGCACAACAATGGTTGCTGGGGTGGTACAAGAAGTGTATATGTTTCCGTTGGTTTAGTTCCTTCAATACCATCTGTGCCAACGCTCACTTCCAATACCTGTGGGCCCAAAACCGTTACGAGAGGCACTCCGCCCACTGGAGTCACCTGGTATTGGCAAACAAGCTCTGGGGGGACAAGTACGTCTAACTCAGGACCAACATATATAATGGTCTCGTCAGGATACATTTATTTGAGGGCAAAAAGTAGCAGTGGTTGCTGGGGTAGTTCAAGAAGTGTATATGCCACTGTTACTTATCCTTCTACTCCATCAGCTCCTTCGGTCTCTACCAATACGTGTGGAAACAAAATTTTGACCAAGGGCAGTGCTCCTTATGCAGTAGTTTGGTACTGGCAAACCAGTTTGGGTAGCACTTCTACGGCTCACTCAGGATCTACTTATGAAGTTTCATCGTCAGGTACTTATTATTTACGTCCAAGAGATATTGCTGGTTGTTGGGGACCGGCACAAATGATTACGGTAACAGTAAATAAACCGGACCCTCCTGAAATCATTGCAAGTGAACCTGTGTGCGGTGGAGTACATTTGGAGTTATCATCTGTTCGACCCTCAGGGGTGACTTGGTACTGGCAGGGCTCAGACCCTGAAGGGACCAGTACGGAGGTTGAGGATTCGGAATTCATTAGCAGTCCAGGGACTTACTACATTAGAGCAAAAGATAACATGGGTTGCTGGAGTAATAGTACAGCATTTGATGTGACGAGCATTAGAGAAATACCAGATGCTCCACCCGAACCAGTGATTTCAATAAATGCTTGTGGGAACAAAATTTTGGTAAGAACAGGCTCTCCCCAATATTACCATAGCTGGTTTTGGCAAAGTTCCGCAGACGGAACAAGTACCTTACATAGTGGTGCTACTTATGAGACCAATGGTCTGGGCACATATTACTTGAGGGCTAAAAACATGGCTTTTGGCTGCTGGGGCGGTAGTGTTTCGGTTGAGGTAACAAATGTTTCAGGGGAGGTGAATGTTGGCCAATGCTATACCGAACAATACAACGGGAATATTGCGGCTATAAAATGGAAGAAAGCGAATTCTGATCATGAACAACTATATACCTACTCCTATGATGCTTTAAACCGGCTTAAACGAGCTCAGTATTCAGAAGGGGCATCAAATGGAGGTTCTTCCTGGACTACCCTTACCAATCAAGGAGCTTATAGTATTCCTACATTGGAATATGATTTAAATGGGAATATTATGTCACTTAATCGTCAAACTCTTCATGAAAATGTTAACCTGCTAGACGAACTTTTTTATACCTATGATGGTAATCAACTTCTATCGGTTAGTGATGTTGGGGATATAGAAGAAGGCTTTAAAGATGGAAATAATTCCAACGATGATTATGCCTATGATCGAAACGGGAACATGACCCAAGACCTGAACAAGGAGATTGTTAGTATCGAATACAACCATTTAAACCTTCCTGAACTCGTAACAAAAGCCGATGGACGGTACATCGAGTACGTCTATGATGCGGCGGGTGTGAAGCTGACCCAGAAAGTCTATGATGCTTTTGACAACCTGATCAAAAAGATCGATTACAGCGGGGATTTTGTCTATGAGGATGGGGAATTAGTATTGATCCAGCATGAGGAAGGGCGCATTGTGCTAGATCCTACGACCGGAAACTACGATTATGAGTATTATTTAAAAGACCATCTCGGAAATACACGCGTTGTTTTTACCACAGACCCGAAAACAATAGACTTTACACTGAACTATGAGGGTAACTCAGCAGACCCGGACGATGAGACCCTTTTTGATAACCTGCAAAATGTGATCACAGCCGATGTGCATGACCGGGTAGATGCACCTAACGAGTCATTCAACCATACGAATGTACAGGCATTGAACGGAGCGACTAACGGGGTGATTGGTTCGGTACTAACGATCCCTGTGGGTGCGGGTGACAAGATCAATGCGGAAGTGTATGCCAAGTATTTAGCCCCAACCAGTAAGAACAACCCGGCAGCAGCGATTGGCAATCTAATTATTGGAGCGATCACGGGAAGTACAGGAGTGAATAATTATGAAGGGGCGATAAATAATGGCTATGGTTCGAGTGGAACAGTAACCAATCTGATCAATGCGAATGCCAGCAGCACCGACCCGATGGCGTTTATTAACCTGCTCTTCCTGCCCGATGATGTGACCGGCTCGATTGCTACCGATCATTTTGCGTTCAAACAGATTACGAGTGCATCCAGTAATAGTCAGGCGATCTTAGCATTAGACAGGCCCTATGAAGCACCTGAAAGTGGTTATGTGGTGGTGTACTTAAGCAATGAAAGTGCGCAGCTTACTGAGGTGTATTTTGATGATCTACAGGTCACGGTGGAAGAGCATCCGGTGGTACAGAAAGTTGATTACTATCCCTTTGGTTACGAAATGGCCGGAGGCTATCAACGGGTTACAGCGAAAGAAAATGATTACCTTTTCGCTGGTAAGGAAAGACAAGATGAATTGGAAGTTGGATGGTACGACTTTGGAGCCAGAATGTATGCGCCTGATATAGCCAGATGGAACGGAATTGATAACAGTGCAGAAAACTACGTGAATCAAAGCCCTTATCACTACTCAGGAAATAATCCTATCCTCTTTGTCGATTTTGATGGTAATGATTACGGGGTGAAAGTAGATAGAGGGAATAAAACGATAACAATTAAGGCACATTTCCTTACCAGTTCTAAGTCAGCCAAAGCGTTTAAGACTCACGGAAGTGGTAGATGGAATGCGCAAAGTGCAAAAAACGTTTTTGTTGCGGGCGGACTTAAAGCATTGAGAAAAGGAAAGGCTGATGTGTATAAAATCAATATATCATTAACTAGTGAAGTCAGTGGTGGTGCTGATGGACAAGGTCGAGGAGTTTCAGATAGAGATAGTCAGGTCAGAAAAGACAATACAGGTACATTGAACTCTTTCGATGTTGAAACCAAAGGCTTCAAAGATAATCAAGGAGGTGGAACAACTAATGATAAAGTTGATATGAGGAAAGGAAAAGAGGATAGCAATATCACAACTCATGAAGTGAATCATGCAATGGGAATAGCTCATACTGGTGAGGATGGAGGAAATCAATCACCAAGCGGTGGCGGATCAGTAGGTGCCGCTCAAATTGGAGAAACTTTAAAAGGCGTTGGAATTGGTGGAGATAATTCCAATAGAAATAGCTCTGGTTCAACATATCCTGTTGGTGATGGTACTTTGCTTAATGGCTCTTCTAATAGTGGTTTAGAGAATGGCAAGGTTATTAGTGTAAATAAATACAACAGAATTATGAATAGGATTAAAAAGAGAGAAGAACGAAGAAACAATTAGTATGAAGAATATTTTGTATACACTATTTATTATCCACTCGGTATTATTTGCTCAAAAACCCCAATTCGAGCAAATGGCATTTGATTATTTTTTGAATAATACTTTAAGCGAGAATTACTCAGAAAGTGGCAAACTATATTTTGAAGGATGTACTGAATCAACTGTTAGTATCACAGGTCTTTTTATGGATTGCTTTGAATCAGAAAAAATGTTCAAAGAGCTGTACTCTCAGTATAGCTCTGTTGAATCAGATAAATTACCACTTGATTCAAGGGATAAACTGACAACCACAAAACATGTTAAGAAAAAAGGGTTAAATGTTGAAGTGTACAGAGCAATAGTAACTGATTCCAGTTCATATGTTTATCTAAGCGTATACAAGGTTAATCACTTCGTAGATCACTACTTATTTGAAATTGATTCATCAGAAACAGTGAGTGAATATTGCAAGCAAAGTGAGATCATCTAATCTGTAATGCCTTCAGATTAGCTGCTTTGATGAGATTAATACCGATTTTAATATTAGTATCAACTATAGCTAGTGCGCAGCAAGTTGATTATGAGCAAAGAGTGCTACAACATTTTTTTGAGAATGTTTTTCCTTCAAAATATGAAAGTGTTAGTTCAATTGAATTTGATGGATGTACCGAGGACGAACTATCTAATTTTACTTTGTTTAAAAACTGTTTTGACTTGAGTGACGAAACTATCTCAGCACTTGATAAAAAAGCTTATAAAAACACTTTTCCTAAGAAGAAGCTTGACCTTACTGAAATAAATGATATCTCTTTTAAGAAGAAGAAAACTAAGTCAAATTTGAGGATGTACTTTTATCAAGCTAATGAATCATCAGGTAAGCATTATCTTATTCTAGGAATCGTCAAGCAAAAACACCTTACCCATAACTACTATTACGAATTAGACGGCTCAGGGGAAGTATTGCAATGGTGTGATACCGGAATGACTCATTAAGAACAAGTCAAGCCACATCATTTAAAACATTAAGATAACGTATCCTTTAACTTACGCTTCCCAACGAAAGCATCCAGTATAGTAAAGAGAGTTTGTTTTTCTTCATCAGAAAGTGACTCGATCAACCTAACCTTTTCCATGATGGTTTTATCTTGTGAGCTTACCTCATGAGCATCAACACCTACAGCAAAAAGCTCAGAAAGGGAAACACCCAGCGCATTAGCAATCTTCTCTAATGTGCTTACTGAAGGATCAATTCCCACAAAGGAGTAAAATTTGATGGATATTTGAATTGGCTTTTTCAGGCAATTTTTGGGGAAGAAGGGAAAAGATCTACGGCAGAAACATTACTCCATGAACTGGGTCATGCAAAAAGCCTATAGATGACCCAGTACAAAACATAAAAGATGGAAACACTACTAATTAATTACTTATATGGAAATAAGGAAGAAGCGG
>JBCCOE010000178.1:0-5664 GCA_039025475.1 Bacteroidota bacterium
CATCGTCGTCGCACGAAACAATGGTTAGTATGGGCAGTCCTGTAAGTAACAGACCTACAGACAGCCTATTTATCCATTTTGAATAAAAACGTATATCCATAATTTAAAAGATTTGATAGTTTACTTTGAATTGAAAATTTCTATTGGGCTTGGGCACTCTCCAGTTATCGAAGAGTTCAAGATCATTAGTCAGGTTGTTGACCTGAAAGGATAGGCTTAGTTTATCATTTGAGGAGAAATAGCCTATACCCAGGTTAAATTCATTTTGAGTGGGCACAAGTGAAAAAGGCTCGGGCTCAGCGTTACGCACTTCATCGGTAATACTGAATTCACCGATATGAAACCATGATCCGTACAGCACCACGTTTGGAAGCGTGTTTTTCAAGCTTTTGATCCCAAGGTTTAATTGAAGGTTGTGAAAGAACAACGGGGTATTGGGAAAGCGGGAGCCAATGAAGGACGGATCCTGAAACCTGAACCCATCCCCATTGAAGGCCTGATAGGTGCGTTCCTGGGCAGTCAGATTAAACTCAATGTTTGAGTAATCGTCCCTAGTCACTTTCAGGCTCCACTCCACACCTAAGGACTTCACCTCCCTGTTGTTCGTGAATCGTTGAAAGGAACCAAAAGGGGTCAACCAGATCAGGTTTTTGGTGTCGCGGATAAAACCATCCAATGAAGTATTGATCCTAAACAGCTGTTCGAAATTTGCTTCGAAGGTGATCCCAAGGTTAATATTATTGGACCGCTCCGGTCTTAGTTCAAAATTGGATACAATGTTTACGAAATCACCATATACTTCAGCCTCGGTAGGAATACGTACAGCGTACTCATAACTCCCCCTGACGAAAAAATGAGGGGTAAATAGATATTTCAGGGCTCCACCATACCCTGTGGATTTATCTTCTAGTTCTAACTCACGCACCCCGGAAAAGGGAATGGCCGTCTCTACATGGTAGAAATACTGCTTGCCAAAGACCACTGAGGTGAGTTTTTTGTTGAACCAATCACCTCTCCATTCAAGGGAGGCAATGTTCTTGGTAAAGAAGGACGGTATTTCATTTTGATTGATCAACTGACCATCGATCTCAACGAAAGGGTCGATGTTGTCTTTTCTAAAAAACCGGGTCCTGGCATAGAAATTATTGATGCTTAGCGTATGCTTATCACTAATGCGGTAAATCAGTCCCAGCCGATGTGCGTGGTTAAGGCCTTCCGTATCCGTGTTTAAAGAATCCGTTACATTCCGTTCTATTAATTCCCTGTTCCAATTGAACCGGTCCGGGTTGTTATTACGAACAGAGTTTACTGAACTTGAAATAACCCCTCTGTATCTCAGCTCCAGTTGTTCGTTGAAAAACCGTTTTACATAGGCCAGGCTCTGATTAAAAGCGGTTGCTTCACCCGTTCGGCCAAGTAGTGCAAAACCCTGGGTAATGTTCAGCGTCTGTACCTCGTCGAACCGGTTGGAAAAATTACTGGTGAATGACAGCTGGTCGGCCCAGCTTAAATCGTTCCAGTGCAGACCGGCCTGCACAAAGGAGGATCGGTGAGCGTTGTGAAATCTTCTTACACGGCTCAAGGTTTCGTCGCGGAAAGCTGGGATGAGGCCGTTGCCAAAACGATCGGGGATAGAATCGATGACAATATTTCTCACATTGCCCATCAAAAAGTCGTTATCGGAGTAATTGTGATACCCTTCGAGCGTGACTGAAAAATGGTTGTTGATTTTTTTGCTTCCCAAAAAGGAAGCACGATGCGTATTAAATGAACCTACCTGATAACTTAGCTCCAGCGTATCGTCGTATAACCGTTTTGAAACAATGTTGACTGCACCACCTAGGGCATCTGTCGATTTATCGGTGGGTACTACGCCTTTATAAACCTCCAACCGATCGATTACAGACCCCGGCAAATTGTTAAGGTTGTAACCTCCTCCCAGATACTCCACGGGAAAGCCGTCGACGTAGATCCTCACGGCATTGCCCCCAAGTCCGTTAAGGTTTACGTTAGCACGACTTCCAAGTCCTCCGGTGCGCCTTACCAGTACTCCAGGTGCGATCTTTAGCATTTCCGCGGCGCCTACAGATTGGATTTCAAAGGCTTTGGCGTCAATGGTATTTATTTTGATAGGTTCGCTCGCAATTTCATCTGCCAGAGATGCCCCTTCTACCAATATCTCGTTGAGCATATTAGTAGATACTTTAAGCTGTTTTGAGAAAGAAGTGCTACCTCCCGGGTCGACTTTTAGTTGAATTTGGGCAGTCTCGTACCCCACGAAAGAGACCTCAATGGTTCGATCCCCGGAGGGAATACCTTCCAGGTTTACTTTTCCGCTCTGGTCTGTAATGTTCCCCATAGAAGTGCCAAGCAACCTGACCGTTACCCCTGGTAAGGGATGGTTGTCCTCATCGGTTATCTGACCTGAAAGGTTACCTTTTGCATTTTCAACTTCATTGATTGCCACTATCTCAATGGTCCGACCTACGGCAGATAACTTTATTCGTTTCGGGGCCCAGATTTTACGGATAATATTTTTCAGCTGGATATCTACGAATTGATCCGTAACCTTTGCCCGCTTAACGGCCTCGAAATTGGAATAGCTGAATACATATCCCGTTTGATGGGATATTTTTTCAAGCGCCTCTTTCACGGTGGAATTAGTGAAGGCAATGGTAACGCGCTCTTCCAGAATAGAGAATTGGGCATAGATATCCTGAGTCGCCGAAATGCCAATGACGGTAACAAAAAGAAAGGATACCAAAGTGGCGCGCGTAGTGAATATCATCAAAAAGCTTCTATTCGATGATAATATTTTGACCCTCTATGGCGTAGTCGAATTTGGCTATTTTACTCATCCGTTCCAGGAGCATCTCCAGGGACGGGTTATCATAAATAAAAGTATACTGCTGAGAAAGCAACTTTGCGTCTTTCACGGTGACCTTTACGTCGTACCATGGTTCAATCACTTCGATGATTTCAGCAAAGGTCTGATCGTAAAATGCCAAACGGTTTTCCTTCCAGGCAGTCAGGTTATTGGCTTTCACGGTATTCGTTACAATGTGTTGGTCAGCCTTTAACACTGCGCGGTCATTGACTGTCAAGATGACCCCATTGTCTTCTTTGTCTTTCTGAGAGAACACCACCCTCCCGCTTGTCACAATAATCTCCGTTTCGCCTTCTTCTTTGGTATTGATGTCAAAGGAAGTTCCAAGTACCTTTGTCTTAGAGTCCTTAGTGTAAATAATAAAGGGCTTTTGAGGATTCTTAGCTATGTCAAAGTGGGCATGACCTGTCAGATAAACTACCCGCTCATCTCCTTCGAATTTTTCTGGTACACGCAATTCGGTCTCGTAGTTCATTCGAATCTTAGAGCCGTCAGGAAGTTTAACCGTTCTTTTTTCACCGCGTTGGGTTTGAACCTTTTGGTATACCTCCGCGACTTGGCTCTCACTAAAAATAAGATCCGAACTAGCTAAATAGTAGACAGAAAAGCTAAGGGCGCTCAGGAGGACGACCGCAGCAGCATATCGCGTGATTCTTCTATGCAGCGGTATAACTTGACCTGCCTTTTTAGCACCGGTCTTGACGGACACATTTTTCCAAACTGAATTCGACATCGCCTTGGACGACTCGCTGGATACGTCATCAGGTGTATAATCTACGTCATCCAGCCATTCTTCAACGAACCTCTGCTCTTGAGGAGTACATTTCCCCAGCTCATAGCGTTCCAATAGTTCAGGAGTAATTTTCATTTTTATTCATGCTTCTTATAGTATGTTGCATGAACGGGTCGAACTACTTACGCGTACTCTAATTTTTTTAATCAAGTGGTCTAACGACTATTCTGGGTCTGGTTGAGGATCACTTGAAATAGGTGAGTCGTCGGACCACTATGGATGGAGTTGTGTAAAAGTCAACATTCACACCCATGGTCTGTGCGGACACAGACCATTAGATTGAACCATTAGGTTGGATATATATGTGTATTGTGAAAATTTGAGCTAAGGGTTCTGAAACTCCAAAAGATTATTCTTTAGGAATTTGAGAGCTTTATAAAGATGAGCCTCCACGGTGCGTTCTGAAACAAGTAGTGTAGAAGCAATTTCCTTGTTACTCAACCCCTCCAAGCGACTTAGCCTATACACCTTTTTACATTGACAGGGCAACCGGTCTACTAATGTATCCACACGGTGCGATAGCTCATTGTAATGAATTGTATTGGACGTACACTCTTCAGCATCGCATAAATCCCGAAGCATATGATCTGTTTTTTCACGTCTGATCGCCTGATTCCTTAGGTACGCCATGACTGAAAGCTTTACGGCACGGGTCAGATAATGTTCTATAGATCCTCTCAGCTGCAGCGTTTGTCTTCGTTCCCAAAGCGAAAAAAAAACATCCTGTACAATACTCTCTGCTGTACTTCTATCCCGGGTCAGGCTAAGGGCAATAGCGCACAACTTCTCGGAGTACGCTCTAAAGACTTGCTCAAAGCCATCATACGTGGTGAGGTCAGGTGGTTTACTGCTATTTTTAGTTTTCCAAAACAATCAAATGCTCCTTTCAGTACTTCTTGCGTCAGGTTCTCTTGTTTAGAACTATTATAAACAAACACCAAATGTAAGTTTCAGTTTAGAATAGAACAAACTTGGAAGCTCGATGAAGAAAAGCAGGTGAATATGTAGACAAACTTTTTATGGCAGTGCTTACTGTGAAGACCAGTTTACAAAGCATTCTTTTTGTTATATATCCTGATCAAACGACTAAGCTCTTTAGTTTCTAGTGATTCTTAAATCATAAACTTATGGTTTTACACTTTTTTAGTTGTAGAATGAAAATTCAAAGTAAATATGAGCCGTTACGGTTTCAATACATTTCCGGATCTTAAATCAATCCCTTCTTATTATACCACCTGATCAACTTCCGTAGCTCAGCATTTTTTTCTGTTTTTATCGCCTTTAGGATAAGGCGGTGTCTCATCTTAGGGTTTAGGATAATCTCTTGCTTAAGTGCACAAATCACTTCATGTTTTTCCTCTTCCGTTATTCGGCTACCAGCGCTATAATGTACCTTCACCTGGCTTTAGGGTTGATATTTAGTACCGGCTTACTGATGATAGTATCCTTCTTAAAAACCTCAGTCCGTTCTTCCGGTATTTCAAGCGGAGATACCTCTTTATTCACAGGCTTGGCCACATAGGCAGCCCATAATGTGATCAGGCTAAGTACTAACCAAGAAATATCCACAAAGAAAGAATCCGAATAGCCCATCCCTAACGATTTCCAGAACCAGAGGCCGGTCACCGATCCATTAATTATGGGTATAGCCAGGCCAAATATTCCCGCAACCAATATAGCGTGCTTGTTAATCCTGTAGCTGCTCTTGATAAAATAGGCATAAACCGTATACAACAGCCAAAATCCAAAGAAGACATAATTGATAATCTCATAGCGACCTTCTATATCGAGTGGCAGGATCTTAGCGGTGACGAATAGCGTAGCAATGGCCGGGTATAATCCCAAGCAAGCTCCTAAATAAATGGCGCCTACATTTTTATTGAATTTTGCCTTGTGAGCATAGGTTTTCTTCTCTCGGGCTACCAGCCAGATCATTACCCCGGAGACAATGACAAAGCAGGTTAAGATGGCCATGAGAAAATAG
>JBCCOE010000179.1:0-5643 GCA_039025475.1 Bacteroidota bacterium
AACAGCACCCTACGTGACTACATAAGCGGCATAAATTCTAAGCATACTCTACTGGTCACTGATGCCTGCTTCAGCGGGAGTATTTTCAAAGAAAGAGCGGTTTTTACCAACTCCAAGGCCATTTTAGAAATGTATAAGCTTCCCAGCCGAAAAGCGATGACCAGCGGAGCATTGAAAACCGTACCCGACAAAAGTGTGTTCATCCAATATTTAAACAGAAACTTGGTAAACAATCAGTCCCCCCTACTTTCAGCCGAACAGCTCTTTCAATCCTTTAAGGTGGCAGTGATCAATAATAGCCCCAACGGTCAGGTTCCCCAATACGGCCCTATCGGCCAGGCGGGGGATGAGGGCGGGGATTTTATTTTTTTGAGGCGGGACTAAGACACATTCCCGGGCCTGACCCGGGATCCCGAGATTATATCTAAGATCTACAAATCAATTCCCGATCAATCTTTTCAACTCAGCCAGCTCCCTCTCTTGTTCTTTATTTGTTCTATCTTGCTCGGTAGTCTCCGGTAGTCCCCCAGAAAGTGTGTCTTTAGAAAAAAGGTTTTCCACGGAGATAACTTCTTTTCAGTTTTTAACCTCCTCAGAGTCTCTCGTAGGCCGATTTCTAGGGGTTAAACAAGTGAATGTGTATAAATATCTTGATATTTTCTTTCGTCTCTTACACAAGCAAAAATCCGATGTATTATTTTGTTTCTAACCGCATTCATCACAGACATTTTATTTTTTCCCTCAGCTACTTTTCGGAGGTAGAAATCCCGCAATTCTCCGTTACAGGAAACCGCTGATCTGGCCGCTAAGTTATATAAGGTTTTCATAGACTTATTTGCCTGATGAGAGACTTTTGATTTTCCTCTCACCGACTTTCCGGATTCTTTTTTAAAAGGAGCCACGCCACAATGGCACGCCATTTTTCTCGGTTCTGTAATTTGTTTGAACTCATTAGTTGCTACCAAGGTATTAATGGTTACAATCAACCCTACTCCTTTGACTGAACTTACGAATCCATAAAGCTTATTGAGATGACTGTCCGCTTTAATGAGCTCTTTGATTTGCTGTTCCACCTCTTTGATCTGTTTTTCTATTTTACTGATCACAGGCTGTATTAATTGATCATGTTTTTTTGACCATTTCTTTGTACTAAACTTCTTATCCTCGCTCAAGGGCACTACTAATCGGCTCTTAGATGCCACAAGCCTTTCTCTTAGTCTTATCATTACTTTTAACTGGCTGACAACCTCTCTGGGAGGCTTCCAGAGGGTGAGTTTGTGTTGTTTTGCATAACCATACTCTGCGATACGGTAAGCATCGATAGCATCATTTTTTTCTCGTTCCAGTCCATGATAAGCTTTGATCTTTTTTGCATCTTCCAACCACACCATCAGTCCTTTTGAAGTGGCAAACTCCAGAAATGGATTGCAGTAAATCCCTGTATGTTCTAAACAAAATAAATAGGTTTCTTTACGGGCCTTTGCTTCCTTGCACAGGCGTTTATAAAAAGAGCTAATTCCCTGTGTATTGTTCTCTACTTGCACGTGAAATGGCTTGTCCAGCCCTTCTTGTAATACAACGAAATCTAAGTTTTCCTTCGATACGTCTATTCCAATAAAAACTTCCAAATTCATTAATTTTAACTTTAGTTTTTACAATTAAGATCAACGTACTTAAACACAATCAAGCCCTTACTAATGGATCTTATCCGAATTTCTAGATGATGCTTGTTTAAGTAGCCGACAGAGGATTAAATCGGCAAAAGGGTCTTTCCCAGGCTGGCGTATAATTTGCCTCTGTCGGTGTTGACTTCATTCAAAGTTATCCACACTCTCCACAAGTTATCAAATCTCCCCCTTTGGAAACCCCCTCTAAATAGTGCAACAATAGAAATGATTATTAATATAATATCTATCTTGTAAAGCTAAAGGACTGGTGTGCTGGATTATCTGTTTAGTTTTTTCGGGTCTCTACTGGTGTGAAATATCGCATAAATAACTATGGATTTTTTTCTATTTCATATACTATTTTGTAAGGAAAACGCTGCATAAAAGCTACGTGCTGATCGTTGTCTTTCGGATACAGCAGTGGCTTTTCGGTTATGCGTTCAAAATATTCTTCTAATAGACTCACAAATTCTGATCCTAGGCTCGCTTTTTGGCCTTCATACCAAGTAAAAGCATCACTGATTTCATTGGATGCTTCTTCTTTGAGGTCAAGATGGTAGCTCATTAATCCTTTAAACTCGATTTCACTTCATCCCAAGTATAGGATTTGGATTCTCCACTCTTATGGCGGGCTATTCTTCTATCCAATTCTTCACGCTCTGTAGCACTGAGCAACGGACCTGATTTATCAGCTTGTATCATACCATATACCAGGTTTATGAATCGTTCATCAGCTTTATTAAGATACTCCTGGACTTCTTCTCGGATCTTTATCGTACTCATAGTCGTTGAATCATTGTCTGATTGTAAATATAAGGCTTTCATTTTCTCTATTAGTTCAAGTTTACGGTTGAACCTACCTTCAGCGTTAGTATGTTCCCGGGGAGTCAGTTCTTCCCACAGCTTGGTTAAGCTCTGATGTCGTCTTGTTCTCCGTTCACTATACGCACGGTAAAAACATTCACTAAGCTTGTGCAGGGCAAAACATGCGTCCTTGACTTCGTTTCGTGGGATTTCATTTTTTGCCAGGAAGTGTAAACAAAACAGTAAATGGCTTTGTGCAGATCACGGCTCACACTGGCGTGGTCACAGGCATAGCTTCTTGGGTATGGTGGATGAGTTTGGCAAGCTCTTTTTACTTGGATGATTTCATTTTGAAGGGTTTTAGATGGGCACCCACTTAAGATGCCTTTAAAGTGTATGAAAGCATTCTTGCGGAACTTGAGCTAGATCCAGAATCAGTCTGCCAATACATCAAACTACTTTATCCCACGCAGAGTAGCAGAAGTACGTCCTGATGGCAATAAGAACGTTCCTGAAAAGGAAAATAGTCAACCGAAACCGTAAAAAAATTGATGGACTAAAGGAGTATCGCTTACCAACTGCGATTCAATTGCAATTTGATACTAATATCAACGCATTCTGTGGCTTTCCTATAAACCAAATTTTAACCTGCGCAATCAAATGCAAAGTCAATTCCTCCACTTTCTTCAGCAGCAATATATTCATTACGCCAAGATTAATACCCTTCTCTTCCATTTCAGACGCAGAAGGCACCTTAGGTAGGTGTTTGTTTTCTTTTAACCTCCTCAGAGTCCTCTGAGAGAGACTCTAAGAAAGAATGATTATTAATTGTTCATCCTATTTCTTTCAATTCTACGTTGGACATTACCCCAACCAGGATTTTCTAATTCAACGATGTAATAACTTTCAAGTAAGCTCAATAATGAATCTGTGAATTCCTCCTTCTTAAGAAGGTCTACAAGACCATAAAACTTTTGTTTGCACGTTGGGTTCGTTACACACCAATACTCCTTACTTAGACTGTCCTGCTGAAAATAACGAAACTCATATCCTACAATTGGTGACTCATTATAGTCGACTTCTTCATCAAGAACCGAACGATCAGTACTTAAATTATCATCTAAATAAATTTTCATTTTTTTTAATATTTTACACGGAACTCGAATTGTTTTTACCCAAAACGAGTCTACCAATGTGCAACCTTCATTCTTACCTAGCGAACCTAGATGTAGTACGTGCGATTTTGATAACTCATAATCACTTACTACTAAGCGATAATAATTATCTCGGTCTTCACCAACATATCTAATGTCAATAAGGTGATTGATTACAGTTGAAGAATTATCTTTTTGATCTGGAGATTTAGTAAAGTCACAAGACCAAAAAACAAAAACTAGAGGTGTAAATCTTATTAGTCTCATTTTGACAAGGCCATCTTGTGAAATGATGAGGGACTCAATCAGGCAACTCAACATAGTCAACGTCTCCTTTTTTAAATCGGTAATTGATATCGTTTTGTTACAATTTCCTAATAAGATTGGGATAATCAGTATTTTACACTCTGAAAACATATTTTTCAAATTTATTGACCAGCTTTTAATAAAAATATATTCACCCAATCCTTTTCCTATCGTCCAGGCCGAGGATGAGGGCGGTGATTTTATTTTTTTGAGAAGAGAACAGTAGGTAATCGCTTCTTTATCTCTATACTTTATATTTAAATTTTTTCGGCAGCTCATTATCTCCAACATCTTCAAGATCAGATGAATCAGTTAGTTCACAAGCATAGTGAGGGTCTCCATTTAGAACGAAATAAGGTTTCTTTTCTGCGTCCATTGACACAGCAATATTATCATGATCAAGTCTGGGGTAGATTAATATTGCACATTTTAAATCGAGAACCTCGTTGACTAAATAATAAAAAAGAGATGACTTATCTTCACAGTCACCTGAGGGGTAATATAGAGCCTCTTCAGGCGTCATCCATTTCTCTCGCCCGAAAATCAGCTCATCAGGTCTGTATTCCGTACTAAGCCTAGCAAAAGACAACAAAAATCGAACTCCGTCAAGTAGAGTCATACCGTGGGTAATAGATTTCAGGGTATCCACTAAGGGTTGCAATTGAAAGGAAAATGGAGTTTTATACACTTTTTTTAATTCCAGATTAGGATAATCTTCTAACAAAAGAACCCAGCTTTGATTTATTGAATATTCTAAATTGAATTGCCGCAATAGTAAGTTTGAATTAATTACAACAGTTCGCTGGTCAATTTGAGGATCTCTTATTTTGGCAACTTCCTTTATTGAGAAATCAAAGAATTTTCCGTTTCTGAATTGATCAATTCCTGAAGGAGTTACCTTTACTTCATTATCGAAGCAATTTAAACAGTACGTATCTGATACCTTTGGCATATCATAGACGTTATCCTTTGACTCTACATATAGCCTTAGCCGATTACCTTCAAAATATAGATGTGCTCGAAATCCACTTTTGCCCAGTAAAAACCAGTTTAGGAAGGTAGAAAAGTTTTCACTCTTATTAAGAGCATTTACATAGGTTTTGCATAGCTTATAATAGAACCAGCCATTTAACCTTAGCGCTGCTCTTAGACTATCAAGATAATTAAGTGTTGGCTCACTACTTTTCTGGTTAAGAATTAAATATGCCCTTTGTATCGGTTCTTTTTTGGCCTTCACAGATATCCGACTATCGGTGATCATTGGAGCATTTAACGCCCATCCGAGAAATTCAAACTTAATCTGAGAATGGGCCTTAAATCCAACGAGACAAGTGCCCATAATCAATATGAAATATCTCGGCATCATATCATGAAATCAGGTTTACAAGATTTCAACTCAGATCAAAACAACGCCTTCGCGATCTTATACACCGGATCGGACTTACCCATGGAATAGTAGTGCAATACCGGCACCCCTTTATCCATTAGTTCTTTGGATTGTTTGATGCACCACTCTACCCCTATTTCTTTAGCCGCTTTATTATCAGCAGCGCCTTCAACCTCATCGGCCAACTCTTCGGGCAGATCAATGTGGAAGAAGCGTGGTAGTACGGTAATCTGTTTTTTCGTGGTGATGGGCTTAATACCCGGGATAATCGGCACATGGATATCCGCAGCCCGGCACTTATCGACAAACTCGAAATATTTACTGT
>JBCCOE010000180.1:0-5602 GCA_039025475.1 Bacteroidota bacterium
AAATAAGAAGGCGATAAAGCGGCATTGTCAGGTTAACAAAAGAAGGGATATAAATCCCTCATGAGCTTAACATGGACTCAACGAAGCTTTAATACCTTACTCTTACTTAGGCTGGAATCATTATTCCTTAACTCTTCAATTTATCGGTGATGATGACTCTGGGAATAAATTCCTGTTTCTGGAGCAGCTTCTGCATCAATTTCTTGGCAGACTCTGCATTATCTCGTTTCTGAATCAGGATATCCAGTACTTGAACCTGGTTATCGACAGCTCGCCATAGCCAGTGCTCCTCACTTCGTCAAGATGCCATTTATCAGAGGCTTTAGAGCGACACTTACTGATTTTTCTGGCTTCTGGGTCACGCTTATTGATCTACCCAGTCTCAAATGCTCTCGTAAGTCATCTCAATTACTTGATAGAGCATTTTGGATTAATTCCAAGAGCAAACGTCCAATACAAAAATCAGACAAGAAAAGAAACATAAATCAAACGCCAAAAAAAATAGTAGCTTCGTATACTTTATTTAAAATACAAACGCCTAAACAGCATACTAATATTAATTAATCAGATGAGTAATACAGGAATTTTTACGGTTGGGGACTCGGGACAATTTACTTTTGAATATTTATTTGATGGAGGCTGGTGGAGCAAAGGAGAACTAGCAATTTATAATCTTGCTGGAATGGAAGATTTTACACCTGGTTCGACTGCATACATCGAAGAAGCAGCAAGACGTGCTTTAAGCAATGATAATAGCGGCTATATCTTGATGTCAGACCGTAGTGAAGGAGCAAAATACAGTACTGCTTTACCTTGGGAAAGAGATTACAACGATGGAGAATACTTAGGGGTAAAAACTTTCTCCATGGATGCAGGAGCGCAATTTGGCTTTATGCTAATCCAAAATACTTCTGTACAACAATTATTTAACGACCCCGATAGCTATACTGAACCAGCAAAACTTCCTCTTTTTTCTATTGCAGAAGCTAACCCAGATTATGTAGGAGATGCACCGCAACAGTTTGCTGCTTTAGATAGTAGTGGAACTTTTGGTTTTGAGGCGACACGAGTAGATTGGGGTTCGGATCGTGATTATAATGAGGCTGTTTTTCAAATTATTGGTGCAGAGGGAGATGCACCTTATTATGGCAACGTTCGCAATGGTGGAAGAAACTTCCGCATGTCTGCTGTCGGTCAAGAAATTCGGGCAGAATCTAAACAGAATGTAACCGATGATGGTTATTTCACTGTCGGCGAGTCGGGAGAAGTCAAGCTAGATTTATTGTTTGATGGCGGTTGGTACAAAGGAGAAGTTGGAATCTTCAGTTTAGAGGATATGGATTCTTACCAGGAAAATCCTCTAAGTTTTATCCAAGAAGCAGCAACTAGAGCCAAGAGTAATTCTCTTCAAGGGTACTCTATCTTTAACGACCGAATAGAAGCAACTCGCTTTGATGGTAATTTTCCTTGGGAAAATAATTATAACGATGGGACATATCTAGGAGAAAAAACTTTCCAACTTACTCCGGGAGGAAGATATGGCTTGATGTTAGTTCCCCATTCAACTCTAGCTGATGTTGCTGCTAACCCTACCATGGATGAGCAAAAAGGGAAACGTCCTTATTTCTCCATGAAAGGAGCAAATTTGCTGAATTCTGTTCAAGTAATCGAGCATCAGACGGGAAATGAAGATGTGACCGTAATCGGTATGGAAGACTTAAATGTCTTTTTCGGAGGCGATCGCGACTACAACGATGTTATGTTTAGTATTGAAGGTGCTTCTTTCTATGCTCCCGGTTATGAAGATGAAAGAGATACTCAGTTTGAAATTGACTATGCACCTATTGCTAATGATGATTCTAGTTTAACGTTTAAAGATACTCCCATATCATTATTGCTGACTGATTTACTCAGTAACGACTACGATTTTGATGGAGATACTATAAATTTTTCTAATTTTAATAGTTCAGGAACTTCTGGTTTAGTCAGTCAAGTTAATGGCGAAATTATTTACGATCCTAATGGTCAGTTTGACAATTTAAAAGCAGGAGAAACTGCAACTGATAGCTTTACTTACACTATCAACGATGGTGAGGGGAAAATCGATACTGCAACTGTCGATATTACCATTAAGGGTTTTACGGAAGACAGTAGCGAAAATAATGTAGGAACTCTCGATACAGTTCATCTTTTACCACCTCTTTATGCCAAACAAGATGTTAGAGATCATTATTTACTTCTCTCTACCAACGAAGAGACACCTTTCCAAGTTGTAATTCAAAATGCTGATGGTGCTAATGGAGAAACTGGAGGAGTGAATGAGATCGTTACTGTCTCTAAAGATTCTCCTGTTACAATCGACTTGAGTTCTGCACCCTATGGTGATGGTACGGGAACTGCTTCTTTAGGAATTCTTGATGGCAGTCAGGTAGGAAAGATTAATAGTACCGAAGGTTTAATTTTAACTGGAGATCAAGGTTTTTATGCTAATGTGCGTCACGAAACCAGAGTTCAAGGTTTATCCCTATCTTCTAAGGGTCAGTTAGCTCTAGGAACAGAATTTCGTTCGGGACATTTAGTAACTAATACTCAGCAAGCCTGGCGCAAGTCCCACTTTATCTCTGTAATGGCTTCAGAAGATAATACTGTTGTTTCTTTCCCCGATTTACCCGAAGGAGTAGAGTTTGTTAATGGTTATCCAGGTCAAGTAACCCTGGATAAATATGAATCTTTTGTTGTAGGAGTCAATATTGCAGCAAATACTAGTTTACCCAACAGTTTACAAGGTTCTCTTATTGTCTCCGACAAACCAGTCGCGGTTAATACTGGTTCTTGGTTGGGAGGAACAGTTGGCAATGGTAGGGATATTGGTGTAGATCAAATTGTTCCTACCAACTTAGTGGGCGAGAAATATATTTTGGTTAAAGGAGAGGCTACATCTAATGCCAATTTATTAGAAAGACCGATTATAGTAGCTACGGAAGATAATACAGAAGTTTATCTACGAGGTGAAACAACTCCTTTCACTACCTTAAATGCCGGTGAAAGTGTCATCCTTGATGGTAATGAATATGGAAATAGCGATGCTTTACTAATTGAGACTAGTAACCCAGCTTATGTTTATCAAATGACCAGTGCTAACAACAGTACTGCACCAGGGTTAAACTTAACCTTACCCGTAGCTGCTAATGCTGGTAATCAAGAAATTAACATTCCCAGCATAGATCTTTTGGGTCCTGGTAAATTAAACATCGTCGCTCGCGATACTGCAACCATTAAAGTCAATCATAATTCTATCTCTGATGGTGTTCCTGTCGTAGGAGATGAAGACTTCTTAGTCTATCAAATAGAGGGTTTATCAGGGGATGTTAGCGTTACTGCCGATGAATCTATCATCGTTACTAGCACTACTGGAGGAGGTCATATTGGTGCAGCTTCTTACTGGAGTGGCTTACCTACTAGTTTGGCTTTTGATGATGTTGTTGCTACTACAGCAGATACATCTATTGATATCGATGTTTTAGGAAACGATTTAGTGGTCAGTAACTTTGCTCCAGCAGGTTTAACAGAATTACCTGATAATGGAACTGCAATAATTAACGCAGATGATATTATTACCTATACTCCCAATCCTGGCTTTAGTGGGACTGATGTATTTGTTTATCGTGGAATTAATGACAATGGCAAAACCGATACCGCTGTAGTAACAGTCAGTGTAGATTCCAACTTACTTCAAGGTACGATAGGAGACGATACTTTAACTGGTACGTCCGTCAGCGACCGCATTATTGGTTTTGCTGGTCACGATACTATTACCACTGATAGTGGCAATGATGTTATCGTTTATAATTCTACTGGTGAAGGAGTTGATACCATTACTGACTTTACTCTAGGAAAAGATCAAATTGATTTAACAGCTATATTAGGTGCAGCCGATCCTTTGGCTGGCAACGAAATTAGCTTCATCGAAAATGCAGGAAATACAATGATGCAATATAACAATTCTGACTTCATTGTTTTCCAAGATCTTACTGTAGCTCAGATGGACAATTCTGATAACTTCGTTTTCTAGTCAGCGTTGTTGCATAAACGAAGGTTGCGAAGGGCAGAAACTCGAAGATGATAGATTGAAGTTCACCAGGCATTGTCAGGTTAAGGAAATTCAGCGTGAGATTAATCAGATTGTTGTTCAAGTCTGAGGCGGTGCCATTCCTCATCTTTTGTCTAGATTCTTATTATCAATTTCTCAAAGACCTTTTATTTTTTACTAGTAGTGTTTTTCTTTAATACCCAAAAGGGATTGCTGCTTTGGCAGTCCGTTTTGGGCTTATTTCTTTTAGTTTATAGTCATTCTAAATAGAAACCACCTGATTTTCAGTATCATACTATTACTGCTACCTACCAGGGCTATTTCATTCTAAAAAGAGACGTGATATGTTTGAGGCTAAATTGGCATTTACGCTGTGCCTGAGCCATGTTGTCAAATCCAGCATCGCGATACAGGTTAAGGGCTAAATTACGTGCGATCGCTAAAATTTGAGGTAACGGTTTGGTACGAATTCTAGATTTATCTTCGCCTTGAGTAACATCGCGAACATAATGAACCTTGTTCTCGACACCCCAGTAACCTCGAATTCTTTGATAGAACTCGAATGCTGATTCGGTTAGATCAGAGATATAGTACCTAGTACTAAACTCAGTTTTATACCTAAGTTGGCGTTCTGATTCTACTTTGATAATTGTTTTTATACTTGACCATTCAGGTAAGTTTAAATCTAGATAAGAAGTGCTAACTTGACGTTTTTCTATTCTTCCGTGACCTTTGCAGATATTGTCAAAACTGTCATGTTCGGTGAATTGTGCTTGAATAGCCTGATATAGTTTAGGTTGGTTGCCTTTGACTGCTGCAAGATAATGATTTGCACTATTGATAATTGTCTCAATCGTTTTTTTGTGTATTAATTGCGTCAAAGGCAAAAACTACCCCCTCAACAGCCAAAGTCTCAATCAATTTAGGTACTGCGCGCAACGCAAGGCGTTGCCAGTCGTCGAAGACGACGATCTGCGCGTACGCGCTGCATCTCATTACTTTTATTTTCTACTTCTTCTGGTTTTAAAATAAGCCCTCTTTCAACTAAGTAAGCCGTCACTAATGTAATTGCCTTATGTGGTTCGCAATATGGGTTAGTTTCCGAAAGTAGGTATGAGCCTCTCAATGCTTTTCCATCCAATGCCAAAGTTTCCCCTGCTAATGGTTTGATTTCAAAGAAATTTGCTAATCTGGCAGAATAGTCCTCATAATCTAAACCTAGCAAAGCTCTTCTGATTGTGCTGTAAGAGGGAATTCTTTTGACTTCAAACAGCTCTTTTAATTCTTCACTGTATGACTTTAGCCAATCCCCGATTGCCAGGAAGCCTTGATTCCCTGCTGTCACTGCCAGTGTAAACAGAGCTAGGCATAGCTCTAATGAATGTCTTGTTCCCTGTTTCCTTCTATGGTCTGGCATTCCTGAGAATACCTCTAGAATGGCTATTTCACTCACTTTTCTGGTTTGATTAAATTTACCATAACTACATTACCATTAAGAATGAAATAGCCCTG
>JBCCOE010000181.1:0-5475 GCA_039025475.1 Bacteroidota bacterium
AACATGTACGCCGGTCACGGTGGCTCCAGCGATCGGTTTGCGGGGTTCAAGGAGATGTCGTTTATCTATGCTTTTTTGGCTAGTTTGGGTTATTAAATTCCTCTGATTTATTTAACCACAAAGTCTGGCACCTTTGGATCATCCCTTAGGAGTGTAGTCTTACCTTGGCTCATAGCCCATCGATCTATCCAGGACATGCCCCAATCACCATATTTTGTGACCGGACTAGAATAAGCAGGGTCTTTCAATACCTCCTCCTGGGATATGAATCGATATCCATTATTTTTAAATAATTCAGCGATTTCATCCAGATAGTCAGCATTTAGCAGGTTGGCATGGAGAAGTAAAGTGTGGCTAATGTTCCTGACAAACAATGCTGAAGAGACTTTTTTATAGAAACATATTTTGTCATTAATGCGCTCGGGATATGTGGTAGCGATCTTTAAAAATCATTAATTATTGCTGGTGTTCAAGATAGAGGTTAATCGGCCTTTATTTTAACCATACCAACATGATCAATGGAAGTTATATGATATTGATAATCAATTGATTGTAATTATTTACTTTATTTTTATTAAAAATTAAGTTTTTAAAAAAATTATTTTTATACTTTTATTCTAGGTTTTAGCTAAGATCACATTTGTTTAATATTAATTTTTATCACAATGAAGAAAGTAATTAAAGTATTTATGGTAGTTAGCGTAATGTTCCTATGTGGATTTACGGTAACTGCGGAGAGAAATGTTAAGGCAGCATCAGCAGAACCAGTTGAATGCATTGAAAATGTAAGTTATGAGAAGGAAGGTATTGGGTGTAAAGTGTTTAAAAACGGTCAGAAGGTAGCCTCATGTCTCATCTGTAACTGTGCAAAATTAGCTGAAGCCATCCACGGCGGTTAGGGATTATTTTTCGAGAAAATCGCTTTGTTCAGAATTGGATAAACCGGTTTTCTCTTCTTTTTTACTAAAATTCGAAGTAAAATAATATGCGGATATCCATATTTTTATTTTTTCAAATTACCTACTGTTCAACTGTTGAAGCTCAAAACAGCGCAGTCGCGGTATATCACGCTGATTTATCCGGACCATTTGAAGCGAAGTTTTCATTGCTTATTAATGGCGCTGAGTCGTTATATCAGCATTTACAAAATCCGGATGAAACAGTGAATGAAAAAGGCTGGAACTTCTATCAATATAAAGACTACATTTATTGGTACCATGATAGTAGGACCAACAGCATTGTTGAACAAAGGTTAATGAATGGGTACCCGACCTTAATCGCTGAGTGGGTTGAGGAAATGGATTGGACAATTACAGACCAGAAAAAAACCATTTTGGGGTACTCGGTTCAAAAAGCCACCAGAAAAGCGCTTGATCTTACTCCCGAGGAAGAGTGGAAACAAGGAGATGTAATTGCATGGTTTGCGGTGGATCTCCCATTTAGCAGCGGCCCTGAGCGTTATTACGGGTTGCCAGGCCTGATTTTAGAATTAAGTTATACCAAGTCCAGTGAAAAATTTACGCTTGAAGAAATAAGCTTTCAGGAAGCACTAGAGATAAAACCGCCGACTGAAGGCATTAAGGTTACCAAGGAACAGATATTCAATCCTTACTACAGAATTGACAAAAAGTGGCTTAAAAATGAAAGGAAGAGATTAAATATAGAAATAAATTAGTAGAGTGGCCTGTATCAAATCCTTTTTTCCATGTTTATCTGAGATTTACGGAGAACAGGTGGAAAATGAATATGGTATAGTAGATGTAAATGATTGCAACTTTTGTGTAATTCAAATTTCCATTATGTCACAACGATAATATGAGGATATTCATAGTTTTATTTTTCCTATTTGGGCTTTATGGGAATTCGAGGGCTCAAAACAATGTTATCGTACAGACGATACCAAAACTATCCAGGGCTATACCGTACAAAAGGTGACCAGGGCATCGTTAGATTTCGTGGTGAATGAGCAGTGGAAAAAAGGGGGTGTCATAGCTTGGTTTGCCGTAGATCTTCCTTTTAGTACAGGGCCAGAACGCTATTATGGGCTACCGGGTCTAATTTTGGATTTAAGTTATACTAAAAGCAGTGAAAGGTATTGGTTAAAAGAAATATCTTTTCCGGAGGGATTAGAATTAAAGCCTCCTACGGGAGGCATCAGGGTTACTAAACACGAAATCCTAAATCCAAACCATAGGATCGATAAAAAGTGGTTAAAAAAAGAGCGGAATAGACTAAATATGGAAGTGAACTAATGTAGCAGATCATGAAATGCTGCTTGTTGAACACCTCTTTTGTTTTTTTCATTTTCTTTTCCTCCACCTATGGTCAGGTCAAGTTATTTGGAAACGTGACTAATGCGGAGGATAGTATTGGTCCTGTAGAGTTGGTGTCAGTGATTGCCTATCAATACCAGACCAGTAAAATTATAGACTACACGCAAACGGATGAAAGTGGTTATTACCAGCTTACCATCCCCTCAGGTGCAGCTATTATTACCTTAAAAACCCGTCGAATAGGCTTTAAGCCCTACCAAAGAGATATCGTGATAGGGAGGCAGGACCTTCAAGAACTGCAACTGTCTTTTTCCCTTCTGCCGGACATTAAAGAGTTGGAAAGCGTGGAAATAACAGCGACACCTCCTGTGATAGTAAAGGAAGATACGGTAATCTACGATATTCCACAGTGGACAGAAGCTGTTGACGAAACACTTGAAGACGTATTGGCCGATATACCAGGGTTCAAGATCTTAGGCAATGGGGATATAGAACTCAATGGTACGGCTATAAGTAAAGTATTGATTGACGGAGAAGAATTCTCTACCACCGGTGCGGCCCTTATCACCCGTTCCATTTCCCCAGAAGATGTGAAAAGCGTAGAGGTGCGTTTAGACGAAAAGGATGAAAAGCTCAAGGAGAGTTTAATAGATGATGAGCCATTAGTAGTGCTGGACATTATCTTAAAAGAGGAGCTTCATAAATCTTTTTTTGGTAAAATGAGAGTTACAGCCGGTTACCAGGATAATGTACAGCCCGGAGGTTACACCAATATTTTTTCATTAAAGACGGAAACTAAAGTCCACTTTTTTGCAGAGTATGATGCCTTTGGCCATGAAACGATTTCTCTGGACCAGATTGGTAACATAGGGGCGGAGGCCAGGCAAAAACTGTTTGAATCTTCTGCAGATTTTGACGAGTTATCCCAGCGTGAGGCTTTTAATCAGGAAATTTATGGCTTTAAAGATTATACTATGGCTGACAATGGTATAGTCGGACTTACTATACGGCATCAACTCACCGACGTAAGCGAGCTGTTTTTTGGCAGCTATAATGCCTATAACCTTAGGGGCCAGGAAAGCCGCAGTGTGCAAACATTTACGGAAGGGTTCACTAACGAACTCCTGGAAAGGCAAACCATAACGGACTATTCTACCCGTAATAAGGTGCAGTATCGTTTAAATGCCGGTAAAATTAAGGCGCGCATAGACCTAAATACAGTGATTTTTAATAACGAGCTGGACACAGATCATACGGAAACGGTAAGGGGTTTGCATTATGAGTACAGTGATGAACACCGAAGCTTTGATGCAACCACTAATGGGTTTTTTGAATATAAGGTCAGCGAAAAAGTGGGGGTTCAAGCCAAAGCTTCCTGGTCCCGATCTTCTAATGACCATTTTAAAAGGCTGGTACACAATGACACTACTTATGAAGCTTCTTTTTTTAACGAAATGGGGCAAACGGTTTTTGATTTTGGACAGGATGTACTGGCCGATGAGAAAAAATTATTTTCAGATGGGTTTATCCAGTTCAAAGGGAAGGCGAACAGATTGCAGTTGGGATTAGGCTACGAATCGCGACGCTTAGATCTGGAGAAAATAGGAAGGGATAATGATAATGCTGAAAAGGCAAGGCTGGCTCGCTTTTCGGCTGCTGAGGAAAGGTTTACTTATTCAAAAGTAACACCGTACATGGGCCATCGGCTGTCCTTTGGTAATTTTTCCATGAATAATGAAGTGGGGCTGGCGATTATTGATTTCCCGGAGGCTGGCCGCGGCTCGTCAAACGAGAACCTGCTGGAATATAAAATAGCCATGAACTACTCACCGGGAAACTTCAGGGACCTGGGAATTTCATTGAATAGAAGGGTTACTGCTTTGCCGCTGTTTAAGCTTGCGCAAGGCATTGATATCATAGATTTTCAAACGGTAAACATCCCGAGAAGGCACGATTTCAGACCTGTTGTAGAGTACATAGCAGATTTTAATGCTACTTTTAAAATACAGGAGTGGGATGTGTTATTTGACGCGGGTGTTTTTGTAGGAAGAAATGAGAAGGCAGACCGGTATCTTTTTACCGATAGCCCGGTAATAGAAATAGGGTATGACCAACTTAGAACGGAATATTTAGGGCTAACTTTTCCGGTGACCAAGAGCTTTAAAAATATACCACTGAACGCAATTTTGGAGCCGGAATGGCTGATAAACCAAAGTGAAAATATAGACCCGTTAGGGGATTCTTATAATGTTAGGACCACCCGTACTCTAATGGGTCTTAAACTAAATAGCCAGTGGAAAGATGCCTTTTATAACTTTAACTTATATCCGAAGTATAGCCTGTTTGTTTTTGAAGACCAAAGTACGGAAACGTCCAACGAGCAGAGTATATTCTCTTTAAGTATAATATCTAAATTCGACCTAATACCGGATAAGCTCTTTTTTACGAATGATATGCGCTACGTACAGTTTTTTAACGGGGCTACCACTGAAAATTTTGTGTTAGGAGCCACCCTTCGCGGTAAGATCAGTAAGTTTAACTGGCTTATTCAGGCCCAAAACGTACTGGATAGCCGGGATTTTATCAGGCAAACCATTTATCCCACATTTTTTCAAGAGGACCAGTCCTTTATTTTCTCGAGGTTTTTTAAACTAAGTATAGAGTATAAATTCAAGTAATGGGTGAATATGTATTCCTATCTTATGCAGCTTGCTAAATTAATCCAGGGCTGGTACTTTGGGATCATTGGAGAGTAGTTCTGTTTTTTCCAACGTCATCGCCCAGCGATCCATCCAGGACATGCCCCAGTCTCCATATTTAGTAACGGGGCTGGAATAAACCTTATCCCTCAATACTTCTTCCTGTGATACAAAGCTATATCCTTGCTGTTTAAATAATTCCGCTATTTCATCCAGGTAATCGGCGTTTAATAGATTAGCGTGGATGAGCAAAGTGTGACTTATATTCCTGTCAAAGAGTTCGATGGCTATTGTTTCATAGAATTTTATTTTGTCTTCCACGTGCTTCAGGTAAGCAACCGCCACCTTCGACGCTTTAAGAGTATCACCTTTTTGTAATGCAATATGGTAAGTCTTTGCAAAGAGATAGTCGTTGGGATCAATAGTTACCGGAGATTCTGTGTAGCCATGGTGCGCTAGGAAGTGGCTTAGTGACTCGGCCGATGATTTAGTTTTTCCGATCC
>JBCCOE010000182.1:0-5464 GCA_039025475.1 Bacteroidota bacterium
AATACTCTCTTCAGAGAAAGATTCATTCAATTTTTCAAGCAACGCTTTCGTAATTTCAGGATACTCTTCCAGATTATTGATGAGTCCCGCCGTGCTATCACCTCGTACATAGTCAATGTAATTCTCATCCATGGGCCAAGCATTGATCAAGCCCTCAGGGCCATCTTCATCGTCGATAGGCCCTCCATAAAAGCGAAACGCTTCCGTCTGTCCGTAAGGATCACGTGCTTTGAGCCACTGTGCTTTACATGCCACAAAACCCTCCTCAGTCGGAGCGGCCACAAATGCATCTATCAATTCTTTAAGCTTCACCGTTTCGTTATAGCTGTCTTGATAATTAGCCAAAACAATATCTGCATAATTCTCGGCAGCTGCTGCAAACTCTTCTTCTGTCGGGCCTTGCTTTCCACAGGAAATTAGTAGAACGGCGGCTACTACGATGCATAAGAGTGGTTTTATTTTGTAGTGCATGATTTCCATTTGGACGTAAATTAAAGATTAACTGGTTGCTTCCTGTTTCCGTTATTAACTTCGTGAAACAGATTTAGGCTTAATTTATTTGCGGTCTAAAAATAATAAACAGGTAAGGTAATTAGAAGTTTAGACTTGGGTTTTAACGTCGTTATATTCAAAAGGTAAATTTCCGGAATTAGGGCTTCCCTTCATTACCAGTGGTATTTTCGATAGTAACGGAGTCTTTTTAAAGATCAATTTATTTCTTTTAGAACAAGTGTCACCTTATTCCAGTCGGCGGCGGCATTTATAACCTTTCGAAACTCTTCAAATCGGGACTTCGGGAAGAATATTTTGTCATAGTACTCGTCTATTCGAATTTTCAATTGGTCCTTTTCCATTTCGTAAGAAGACTCAAATAAATAGACCGGCTTTCCTTGGTCAACCACCTTTTCATTTAAGACCAGGTCGTTCAAATTTTCAATGCCATACCCTTCCGGGATTTTAATAGTTATTTCCCTTAAATAGCCTCGATTGTGGGTATTTTCTACTTCAAATTTTCTTTCTTCATCTTTGTACAACTCTGATTGTAAGCCAATTAGCTCCCCTACTTTAAACAAGACTGAATTGCCTGCATACTCAATGAAATGCTCATTTTCAAAATAACAGTCAATAATGTAAGGTTCATCCCAGCTAACCACCGAATTATTGGCTTCGCTCAGCTCTACATTCAATATATCCCCATCCCCAGCCAGGAACTTAGCCAAGTCTTTCAAAAGTTCGTTCGATTGTTCCTCATCCATCCAAAAAAGGGCGGACTTGTAGTAGTTGGCTTCGTTTCCAATGTATATCCTCTTTGCTTTAACAATAGCTTTGGAAATGTCATCGTCAAATGAAACCTTGATATCAAGGTTATTCATATTTGCCTTGTATGACGTCGCAGGGATACTACTAAGCCTTGTAACGGGATAAACAAAATCTTGAACAGGTTCAGGACGGATAAAAATTCCGCTAATGGCAGTGTTATTGGGCGTTACCGAACCATATCTTTGGCGATAATCGTGTACCGATAGAAATTTATTTTCACTTGGAAAATAAATAAGGAAGTCATCCAGGTAGTTCCAGGAGGTAAAGTCAGATTCAAATTTTGAATTTGAGCGATCGGAAGTGGCAACAATTTCAAAGTCAATCTTTAAATACTCAACAATCGCTACAAAAAGTTTTAAAAACGCCTTTTTGGAAGCGAAACCGTTGGAAAATAAGTCGGCTACTTTATCAGACGAATTATCTTCCATATAAAACTTCTGTTTTAACTCATGCTCAAGTTTTTTAAGCCGATTTATGGGCTCGAGGTCGTTATCATCGTGTTCTTTAATAAAGTTGTCGATTACTTTTTGATCCTCTTTGCTGAGATCATGTGCATTCTCATATATTCTCTTTCCTGCATCTGCATAAGTATTGATGCGTTTTTTGCCCGCAGCGCTATTGTAAGCGAGTCTAAAATCAATTCGTTTCTTGTTGGCATCCAAGCCCGAAAACGGCTCAGCAGTATAAGCAGGGATATCTGTCATTACCACCTGATAGCGATTACGGGTATCTGTTGTGTCAATTTGGTTTACCACTATTTCGTCATTTACCACCTTAAATTCATACTCCAAATTTTCCGGACAAGTTAACGTAAACTCTAGACGTTGGACAGGAAACTGAAACTGGATTCGCTCATTAATGAAAGTTGAGCCATACACCCTTTTTGTATATCGATATTCTATTTCACCACCAATTTCTGCCCCCTCAACAGCAAAAATCCGATACCCCCCTTTAGTTTGTTCGTCTTCTACTTCCTTTATATTGCTTTGATCTAATTCAACGGTTTTACCTTCTTTCGTGATTACCCTCGATTTTATATCCAAAACATCGATGACATTATTGAGGGAAATATAGATCCTGTTCATAGATTCCAGCCCGTCATCGTTATTGGCGCGAGCAATTACGTGATAGGTCACATCACAAATAAACCTTCCTTCTTGATTGTATTTATAGTCATAATGGACAGTATAAGATAAATAACTTAACGCTACATTTTCTTCAGAAACTGCCACAGGATAGGCGCTCCTGTTTTCCACCCAATCGCTTTGGGCTTTGACGCAGAACACAGATAGTAATAGACTAATGAATAAAACATTTTTCATACCACTTATATTTTTTCAAGAACTATGGTCTTGCGTGTTAACTTAGAATAGGCTTTGATCACCTCATTCCAATCTTTAAAAGATGATGGGTTCATTATAAGGTAATCCACAAATATTTTACTGCTGAATATGATAGAATTTCCGCTTTGCTCGTAGGTGATCTCAAACCCTAGGTCATTTGAATTGAATTTACCGCCTTCGGGAACAAACTTCGCTCTATATCCCTGCGGAATTTTTAATGCAGTGAATGAACTGGTAATATATTTGTAACTGTTTTCCAGGGGTACTTTTCGATCTTTGATAACCCTGTTGACCAAACTTCTATCAAGGCATAAATTAATGTATATCTCATCACCTACCTCGCGATAATGATCACTCACATTAAACTGATATTTTATCTTAATAGGCTGATCAAGGTCTTCCAGGTTCTTGACGTCATAGTCATCCACTAAAAACGTATTGTTTCCGCGGCTTAAAAGCCTTCTTACGTAATTGTCTTCACCCCTGGTCGTTTTTTGTATGAGCTTGTAGGAATTGGCAACTTGAGCCAAACCTGATAAGGTAACCTCGCCATTCCCATAAATTACCCCGTCTTCAAGCCATATCGTTGAACTGTCATTCATTTGATTTTTTTCTTTTTCTATTACGGGAACGGGTACTATTTTGTAACCATCACTTGTACTTATTAAGCTTTCCTTTCCTTGGATCATAGCAGTGGGCAATCCCAGAGGGGTATAGCTGCCAGTGGCATCAAGAAATATCACCTTCCCATCAATATTCACGGACGCAATCATATGATTGTCCACGATTGGGCTTGGCAGCTCAGTATACTTATGGGGTAACTCCCGTGTTCCTATCCAGGTAAAATTTGCGTCAATACCTTCATTTTTAAGCATGCCTACCAATAAGCTGGTCATATCCTTACAATCACCATATCGCTTTTCAAGTACATAGTCGGCAGGGTGGGGAACAAAGCCCCTCATACCGTTTTCAAATGCGATATATTTAATGTGTTCTTGTACCCAATAAAAAATCTTTCGCACCTTTTCTATGGGCTGGTCATCTGGCTCCACAATGTTCTTTGACACCTGGTTTACGTCATTACCTAATTCCAGGTCAACCAAAAACCCCTTATACCATGAATGTAAATCATCTAAAGAAGAGAGCACCGGAACGGTTTCCCCGACGGTATTCGTGTAGCTAGCTATTAATACATAGGCTGACGGCGACAAATAGCCGAACCCGGGGCTGTCATCTTCGTAGTCTACCTTTGGTAGATCACTTACGGTGTAGGTATAGTTTCTAACCCCATTTTCCAAGGATTCAGAAAAGGTAATATTCGCCAAAGAATCGTTAATCAATCCATGGACAATTTCAATTCCATCCTCGATTTTTAGTTCTAACGTGGATGAGAGTGTTGGAATGTAAGAAGCAAAATAAAACCCAGTCAGCAGACGCGGGTCTTTAAATTTCTTGCGGGATTCGGTTACTATTTTTGCCCCTTCTACTAATTGCGGAAAGTTAAAGTTTATCACTTCCGTATCATCATAGAAGATGTAGCTGTCTTTATTAAACGACTTTTTAAAATCCTCAACAGGTACTTTCCTATACTTTTTTTTAGCGGGCAATAGCGTGTAAGCTTTCACCTCTTCAACCTTGGCAAAGGCACTGCTATATACCTTTTCCTTAACCCATCTCGACGGCTTGTCCAAAACTAAAATTTCCCTGTACTCCCGGGCGCTGATATCGAGTGAATCGCCTTTTCTTTTAATCTCAATGACTTTACGGTATTCCGTGACAATACCACTTTCTTCCGGGAAAGACGATCTGTAGTTTTTGTGCGCCTCGATTGGACTTAATTGGGCAAGTGCATTTGAATGGGTAATGACCCAAAAGATGAATAACAGATAAAATCCAGTTTTCCTAGTACTCCCTATCATTCCGGTAAAAAACTTCACTTAACAATTGACCGCTTTCATCAAATCTTTTGTGCCAACCTTCTTTACTTCCATAATGCCAATTTATAACTTCTTTAAGTTGGCCATTTTGGTAATAAAGCGTTTCTGCACCATGATTTTCGTCATAATAATAATTCTCTTCATGCCGTAGTTGTCCATTTGCATAGTATTCTGAGTGCTTTCCATGTGATAGTCCATTCTTAAAATTAGTCCTGCCCATAACGTTGCCTTCAGCATTATAGAAGATATTCTCTCCTTCATAATATCCTTTATTGTAGCGTTGAATGACCGACACCTTTCCGTTTTGAAAGAAACTTTTTAACTCAAAAGCGTTCTTTTTATCTACGATTAAAGTGTCTGATAGCTCACCGGTATCCATTTTGTATTGATAGGCATAGACTCCATAGTCCGGCAGGTAGTATTTTATAAGCTGTAGGTTTCCATCAGGATCATAGTAATGGCAAGATCCATTTCGTTTGTCTTGGGCGTATTGACATTGGGACTCAATTTGACCATTAGGGTAATAATAGATGCTTTTACCTTCCCTTTCACCTTCTTGATAATCGACCGTAAAGCTGGGCTGTCCGTTGTCATCGTAAAATATCCACGATCCGTGTTTCTGCTCGTTTAAGTAGCTTCCTTCAGCTAAAAGTTGTCCTTCTGGAGCATAGCTGTAGTATTTTTGGACGTCTGAATCCTTAAGTGCGTAGCGTGAACTTAGTTTTCCTTGGGTAAAATAGTCGATCTGATCTATATCTTGTCCGCATTTTGTGATTCTATTCAAGCTTATTTTGCCAGAGGCAGTTCTAAGTTCGAGTGTGTCGATAGATTGAACTAACCCTTCATTTTGAAATACATTCCCTA
>JBCCOE010000183.1:0-5413 GCA_039025475.1 Bacteroidota bacterium
GAAAATAGTCTTGGTTACTGTCGAATTTTAGGTAGTTGAGATAGTATTTACCTCGATATTCCTTAAAGTCAATGACGACTTCACGCTTTTTCACTACCACATCTATGTCAAGCGTATCATGTTCTAATTTCCATCCTTTAGGCTCCTTTTCTGAAAAAATGTAATGTTCTTCTACCCGAACAAAAGCATATGTTTCGGCTTGTATGAAGTACTCCGGACTCCAAAAATTTGACTTTCTGTCCCTCACTATATAGGTGGGCTTACCTTTGACAACCGTTTTTCCTATTCTTTCGTAATTTTCTAATCTCATGGCTTTATTTAAACCCGTGTAACCGTAGGGCACCGGATTTACGTTCCAGACCCGCAGAAGTAAATTTTCCTTATTCCACCAATCCGCATACGGATGTTCGTACCTCAGACTTCGTCTGAGCTGGTCTATTCGAATTTTTGACCTCAAGGGAGACTTCCTTTTTTTAATGTTGTTTTGGTCATACACAGTAATGGCAGCTTCGATGAGAGATACATAATCACCATCCACCATCTGTTTTTCGCGATAGAAGGCATTCATGGATATGGGAAAGTTGGGATGGTTGTATTTCATCCTTTCCAGCGCTAACCTCATAATCTCATTACCGCTAAGACTATCGGTAACTACTACATCAGCCAATATAGTTTCACTTTGATCCAATTTGATGGTAATCTGATCAGTTTTGGTGAAGTCACCTACCAGAGTACGCTTCACTGTATAGCCAATAGAAGAAACAACTAGTGTATCGGTGACGAAAGCTTTTGGAATCTTGAAAACAAATTCTCCTTTGAGGTTGGTCACGGTTGACAGGGGAGAACTAGTTAAACCTAGAGAAGCAAATTCCACAGCATTACCTGTTTTTCGGTCGATGACCTTTCCTGAAAGCTCTATACGTTCAGTAGAATCCGTCCAAACCTGCGCAGGTATACTATGGCAGATGGACATGAGGGTAATCAGAACAATATTTCTATTCATGGCTGAGGGTCTTTGAAGGATTAACTAGAGTTGCTTTTACAATGTGCACCGACATGGCCAATAGAGCCGCAAAAATAGTAGCTACACCGGCGATTAAGAATACATCAATAGTTATCGGAACACGGTAAACAAAATCTTCCAACCACGCATTAAGGCCAAAGGCCGTCAGAGGGACGGAGATGATAAAAGCGACTGCAATAAGAGCTATATAGCCTTTGGATAGCAATAGCCATAATTGACTTGTTTTGGCGCCAAATACCTTTCGAATACTTACTTCACGAATCCGTTGTGAAGTGGAGATGGCAATTAGACCAAAAAGCCCTAAGCAGGCAATACTTATGGCCACGATAACAAAAAAGTTGAACACTTCCTGCATGGTCAGGTCAGCGCGGTATTGATCCTGAATGGAGTTTCTTAAGAATTCAAAACCAAACGGTTGGCCCTTTATCACATCTCTCCAGCGTTGTTCGATCTGATCAATCCCCTGGTAGCCAGCCTGCGCCTCCAATCGTACCAACAACTTCGCCGGATAGCGGTCATTCGGATATATAAGCATAGGCTTAAACTGATCTTTGACCGAATTAAAATTGAAGTTTTCGATGACCCCAATAACCCGGGATTCAACTCCATTTTCGTAGGCTACGGTTTCTTCCAGTGGGTGGGTCCAACCCAGGTGCTCCACCAAAGCACGGTTAACTATAACGGTTTCAGAAGCACCGTTTACCTCTTCAGGGGTAAAGGATCGGCCGGTGATGAACTCAAGGCCCAACGCCTCAAAATAAGTGGCATCCACCTCAATGTTATTAAAAGGTTTTGTTTCCCAGTCCTCACCAACCCGCACCTCGTAGGCATCAATATCCATATCAGTAGTAGGCCATGAATTAAATCCGGCGATAGAGGCAGACTTAACAAAGGCCAGATTGGAAAGCTCATTCCGCAATTGTTTTACCTGGCCTGTAATATTTTCGTTCCACGGTACGTCTATCATGAGCACAGGATCTACGGTCATGCCGTGTGATTTACTTAAAACCAGGTTCATCTGCCTGGAAATAAATATTGTAGAGATAATCAGCGCCAGGGAGATGGTGAATTGAATGACTACCGAACCTTTGAGTAATACACCGCGATGGCCCAGTTTCGAGACTTTGTCTTTTAATGATTCAATCGGCTTGACCGAAGCAAGATAGAAGGCCGGATAGCTTCCGGAAACTATACCCAGAAGCAGAACTGAACCTACTAAGTAGGCTACCATGGTCATAGAGAGTACTTCTGTCCAGACGATGTTTTTACCGGTCAACATATTGAGTACTGGCAGGCCATAAAATATAAGCCCTAACGACAGAAATAAAGCCATAAAGCAGATTAAAATTGATTTGAACAAGAACTGAAATCGTAGTTGTTCATTCTGAGCGCCTATGGCCTTTCTAATACCGACCTCCAAATGCCGCCTGGTCGCACTGGCCAGTGATAAATTCAAATGATTCATACCGGCAATAATCAAAATCAGAAAAGCTATTGAAGAAAACAGGTAAATATTCAACCGGCTGCTCTTGGGAGTATCAAATAGCTTTGGGCTTCCGAAGTGCACATCCGGCAAAGCTTCGGCATGATATTGCCCCTTGGTGTTGTAATCATCAAACTCGAGTTGGACGGATTCCGCGAAAACTTTATCCAGCTTGGGTTGTAGATCTTCGTAATCCTCTTCATCCTTTAACAAGATGTAGTTAAACGTCCATCCTGAAACCTCGTGCAACTGATCCGTGCCCAGAATGGCGTCTATTTTCAGATCCGTATGAGAGGGGAGGTCTTGTAATACCGCGGTAATGACGAACTCCTTTTTGTCAACCTCAATGACTTGATGGATCGGGTCATCGTCTCCGAAATACTTGTGTGCTGTGCTTTCTGTGATCACCGCTTCCCCGGGATTAAAATCTTTGACAGATCCCGAGATGAGGGGGTAGGGGAATACGCGAAAGTAATCCGTAGTGGCATAGAAAAACTTCTCCTGACGAAAAGTCTGATTGCCGGCGCTGGCTACTGATTTTTCATTCACGAGCGAGGTGGAAGCTTCCACCTGATCGTACTCCATCAGCATGGGACTAACAGTAGGTTCCGCCCACGCTGTATGCTCGCTGGATGAGGCAGAGGTATAACTCAGGGTGATCCGGTAAATTCTTTCGGCATTAGGCAGGTACCGGTCATATTTTAATTCGTCACCTACATACAGACTGATCAAGCAAAAGACGGCTAAACCCAGCGCGAGTCCACTAATAGAAACGGCTGTATTTAATTTCTCTTTTCTCATCGACCGTAAGCTTGATTTCAGGTAGCTGGGAAGCATGAAAACAAAAGATGGGTTTAAGCTATACCGGTTTCTTTTAAGCGTATATGGCCGGATGAACCTGAAGACATCCAAAAAATAAAACAACCGGGCTTTGAACTGACCTGACCTGGACATGCGCTGATCGAACCTTTCGTAAAGGTCACCTTGAAGATCCTCCAGAACGAGAGGATCACAATACCACTCCAGGATCCGGTCCGCCCAGAGCGGTGGAAGTATCTTTTTCTTCTTCATGATTTATTGAATACAAAGTCAGGAATCATTTCCCAAAGCTGATCGCGCTGGTCTTTGGCTTTCAATAAAGCTTCCTTACCGATCGGAGAAATGCTGAATATCCGCTTTCGTCTGCCTCCGCGCGCTTTGGTGGCTCCGCCCATTTCCGACTTGAGGAATCCTTTTTTCTCCAACCGGTCCAGCGCCGAGTGAACGACGCCAAAGGTGATGTTCCTTTTGGTGATTTTATTGATCTCTTCGGTAATGGCGAGACTGTAGGCTTCTTCCTGCATGGCTGCCACGGCCAGCAATACCAGCTCTTCAAACTCACCCAAGTTAGTACCTTTCATATATTAGTTACGTATTTGCATAACTAATATACGAGGGATAAAGATATATGTTATGCAAAAGGTGAAGTAATTATTTCTTCTTTGAAAAGATTTCTATGACCAGCTTAATCTAACAAACTGCATTTCTAGTATTCCTTTTATGATTAATCAAGTCAAGAATATAATCTGATAAGTTTCTGAAAGTATAATCACCAAATCAATTTTGAAAGTAGTATTTAACTTTAAGTTTATATCATTTGTATTATGAGTATATCCTTTGAGTTCAAAACCTGTTCCCTGATAAGAATTCACCAACTTCTTTTAGGACTACTTTTTTCGAGTATTTCTTTTTCAGTCCACTCGCAGTTGCCAAATATGGATCGTCCGGTCGCTCCTTCATCGGAAACTATAGCATTTACGAAATTCATAGATTACCCTGTCGATTTCTACACTGGTTTGGTGGATATAAGTGTGCCTATTTACACTATTGGTTACAAAGATATAAGCGTACCGCTTGTGCTCAATTATCATGCTAGCGGTATCCAAGTCGCGGCACAGGCCAGCTGGGTGGGCTTGGGATGGAACCTTAGCGGACGTGGGTTTATAAGTCGGGAGATTAGAGGTAAGAATGATATGGCGTTTGTTCAGGATGACGTTTCAAATCAAGGCTTTTACAACTATCAGGGTTTTCCTTTAGATCCTGAAATACCTGAAACTATCACAAACCAATACTTGACAGATATATGTGATAATGATGTGGATAATGAGCCGGATATTTTTCATTTTGTGTTACCCGATGGTACCTCGGGCAAGTTCATTTTGGAAAAGCAGAGTGCTTTGCTGGATTATGTCGAGGCTACGTTATTGGTTCCGGCCAAGATTCAAATAAGATACTACAAAAATGACTTGCATTGGGAAGTTAAAACAGCCAATGGATTCAGGTATGTTTTAGGCACGCGAGAATTAACACAGCAGCAATATGGCTCCTCGGGGATATCAGAAATTGAAGCAGATCGTAATGTTGCTTACATGAACGCGGAAAATACGTACGTCACTACCTGGCACTTGGACTATTTTATTTCTGCAAAAAACCACCGTGTAGACTACGAGTATGATTTACCATCCGGTAAGTACAGATACGCGGGCACTAAGATTTCGAGGTCAGAGCTATACTGGACTTATGTTTTGCCTTGCATAAATTGGGAGAATGCTTTCACAGAGCGCATACAGAAGCGGGGCATTGTGAGTTTATAAGAAACCAAAAAGAACAATGAAAGCGTTATCTTTACTAATTGGAAGTAATTCAATAAAAAAATAAGCGATGAACTACACAAATAGAATCATAGCCAATCCTGATATAATGCTTGGTAAGCCAGTAATCAAAGGAACTAGAATTACAGTTGCACTAGTATTAAGAAAACTGTCTGAAGGCATGACCATTGAGCAAATGTTGGCTTCCTACTCCCACCTTTCTAAAGAAGATATTTACGCAGCCCTGACTTATGCCTCTGACTTGATAGCTAATGA
>JBCCOE010000184.1:0-5344 GCA_039025475.1 Bacteroidota bacterium
ATTCACTTTGGTCGGCCATAGGTCTTTCAATTGCGTGCACCATAGGTTTTGAAAACTTTAAAGCATTGCTCGAGGGCGCAGAGGCTATGGACAAACATTTCCAGGACGAACCCTTTGAAAAAAATGTGCCCGTTATTCTATCCCTTCTCGGTAGTTGGTATAATAATTTCTTCGGTAGCGAGTCTCAAGCGCTTCTCCCCTACGATCAATATATGCATCGTTTTGCTGCGTATTTCCAGCAAGGTGATATGGAAAGCAACGGCAAGTATGTGGATCGCGGTGGTAATCCGGTAAACTATCAGACCGGTCCAATCATCTGGGGAGAACCTGGCACTAACGGACAACATGCTTTTTACCAATTGATCCATCAAGGTACTAAGCTGATTCCCTGCGATTTTCTGGCACCGGCTGTATCGCACAATCCCTTGAGCGACCATCATCCAAAACTATTGGCCAACTTCTTTGCGCAAACGGAAGCCCTCATGAACGGTAAGACCGAAGAGGAAGTAATTGCAGAACTCGAATCACAAGAACTGACGTCGGAGGAAATCGAGAAGCTTAAATCGTTTAAAGTCTTTGAAGGCAATAGACCTACAAATAGCATCTTATTCAAAAAACTAACCCCCAGGACTTTAGGGAGTCTGATTGCTATGTACGAACACAAGATATTTGTACAGGGGGTAATTTGGAATATATTCAGCTTCGATCAATGGGGTGTGGAGTTAGGTAAACAATTGGCGAAAAAAATACTGCCGGAGCTGGACGGGGATCAGCCCGTAGCATCGCATGACAGCTCTACCAATGGACTGATTAATGCGTATAAGCACTTTAGAGAATAGCCTCAAATTGAAACTTGGATTGAAGATCGGACGCTTAAGTATTCAACTTCTGTTTATCACTTGCCTAACCTTCAGTGGGTATGGTCAAACTGTGATTCGGGGTGAAATATTGAATTATGACGGCAAGAAATTAGTAAGTTATAATCCTACAGTCGAAGGAATCCACACCACGTACTGGGAATCGGTAAAACCTTCGGAGAACGGTCATTTTAAAATTACCCTGGATAATGAAAGACTAGGTACCGTGAGAATACATTTCAATAGCGTTGAATACAGGTTACTATATGGTGAAAACAGCGAAATAAAATTAACCATAGACCAAGCAAAACTTGGTAAACCTAAATACAAGTACGATTATGGAGAGAAGAAATTATTTATAAACGATTCCATAAGAAAAGCTGGATTAGTTGAGATCAGTGGTACTTTCAAAGAAGTAAATCGCTATTACAACTCGGTAATGCGCACCGCATTTTCTGCCTTCCCAGTGGACGGTACAACACATTCACGCTTAATCACAGAGGCAAAGACTCTAACTGTCGCAAATAAGAAACTGGATTCACTTATTTCCGCAGAAATAAATAGTCTTAACTCTTTACACATTGTAGAAAGTGAAAATAGTTCAAATGAATATGCACAATTGCCCATTCAGCGAATCAAAGAATTCATGCGCAATGAGATTAAGGCCTACTACGCCTGCGTATACATAAATGGCCTGAATAACAGAAGAGTGAAGCAAATGAGGGTGTTAAAAAAAGATCCTAATGTCGAGATGACAATCTACAATTCAGAATGGGAAAAACTGAGCGAGGATTTTTTGGCCAATATTAACCGTAAAGTAAATCCAACCACTAATTCCATAGACTTTAATACACTACTATTTAAACTAGATTTCTTCAAGGACCAGTACAATATTTATGAATTTGAATCTGACAGAAGAAGTACCGATGAAATGATCTATGATGCCTTAATTCATCCGGATACCACATTTTTTAATTCTAAACAAACAAAACTATCTAGCAGAATACAGGCCTTGAAAATATACATGGAGAATCAATTCTTCTATTCCCCTACGCTGCTTGATTGCTATTACCAGCTAGAAAAAATGTATCCCGGGTCGATACATTTAAAGTTCTTCGAACCTCAGGTCAACAATCTTAGATCCTACATCAAAACTAATAGTAAAGACTTCAACGAAGCTCAATTAATCAAAACCAACTTCACTCGCTTTACGGATTTATTAAAAGAGTTTGATGGTAGGTACGTTTTTATAGATGTGTGGGCCACTTGGTGCCATCCTTGTATAAAGGAATTTCCATTCATGAAAAAGTTGGATAGCTTCTGGTCAAAGAATGAAATCGATCTACTTTATATCTCCGTGGATAGGCCGGAATGGAAGAAACGATGGCAACAAAGCATCAAGTATAATGCGCTTAAAGGCTACCACGTAAGGGCAAACAATGAGTTAAAATTGGACATGTGGAAATATCTGGATGGTTATCAAGGGGCTATTCCAAGGTATGCCCTGGTTAACAAAAGTGGAGAACTGATACTACCTACTGCTTCAAAACCCAGTGAACCCGAGCTTTTAGTTGAACAAATAATAAAAACTATAAACTTAGATAAAAAAGTTGAAGGGGAATGAAATATTTATCGTATTATTACGATTAATAGATTATGGGTATTTCCAAAACAGAAAAATTCACAGAAAATCAGAACCAGATCGCGGCTTTGGCGAAAGTATTAGGCCATCCTGCCCGAATTGCCATACTTGAGTATCTTGCAGATCGAAACTCATGTGTGTGTGGTGATATTGTAGACGAACTTCCTCTATCCCAATCCACCGTCTCTCAACATCTAAAGGAGCTTAAAAATGTGGGTTTGGTCAAAGGCACTATTGAAGGCCCCAGCATGTGTTACTGCATCGATGCCGAAGTCTGGGCAAAGGCGCAAACCCGGATCAAAAATTTCTTTGATGAAGTAGATGTACATATGAACTGTTGCTAAAAAAATTTGCGCTTATTAATCGTAATAATACGATAAAAAGATAAATTAACATGAGTTTATATAATTCAGATCTGCTCTACCGGAAAAATCAGCTTTAGCTCTTAGAAAAGCTTATTTTGTACGGCATCTCATTATATCTGTTCGGGAGATCGCGGACATTTTTCTTCCTAATAGAAAATAATAGAAAGAAAAATTCCGCAATGACGTAGAACAAAGAGGTTTTTATATGGAACTCAGATTAAATTAAAATCAATGAACTATGAACATGAAATCACAATTTCCAAGAACACATATCGGTTACGGCGTTAAAAACATCGAAGCAACCGTTGAATTCTATACCAAGTTTTTTCAGGCGAAGCCGGTGAAGGTCAAAAAGGACTACGCCAAGTTTATTCTTGAGGAGCCCTCTCTTAACATTTCATTTAGCCAAAGCCCGAACCCAATACAACCCGGACATATTCATTTTGGTATTGAATTGGACGAAGCGGAACAACTCAAGCAACGTCTCGGTAGTGCCATGAGCTATAAACTATCCATTGACGAAGAAAAGGAAGTAAAATGTTGCTACGCCAAGCAAGATAAATTTTGGGTGACGGATCCCGACGGGTACCGCTGGGAAGTCTTCATCTTTAAGGAAGATGTTGAGCACAACGATAAGGTAAATTCGGAATTAGGTGAGTGCTGTGCGGTCTGATTACTAGGCTTCAATGGCGTTTGCCTGGTTAGTCCTATTTTCGCGGTATGAATAAAGTACAGGAACTGGATATCACCTATACCGAAGAAGTAATGGGTATACTCACAAATAGTAAGCTACCCACCGATGACCTGGATCTAGCCACTCAACAGTTTGTAGGTATTTTAGCTGAGAACAAACTTATCGGGATAGGAGCGCTTGAGCTATACGGTTTAAGCGCCCTTTTGCGTTCTATGGCGGTTATTTATGCTGGTCAAAACAAGGGATTAGGAACAAATCTTGTTTCCGGACTTTTGGACCTGGCCAAAAAAAACAAGGTAAGCCAGTTGTTCTTACTCACTGAAACTGCGGAGAAGTTCTTTGCTAAAAATGGCTTTAGCAGAATAAATCGTTCTGAAGTGCCCGCAGAAATATTACAAACCGAGGAGTTCGCAAACCTCTGCCCTTCCACAGCCGTTTGTATGACCTTAGTTTTGAATTAAGTGCTAGCTTTTAGAAGGATCATTTTTATTTTCTTTGCATTCATCTTATTGGGAGGTTTTTTACTACCGGAAAACTTCACAAATCGGGTGCCCGGAAGTAAAAAATCCGACTATAATCTGAATTCATTCTGGTATTACCCATGGGGCAAGTCCGTTACGCATAAAGGAGTGGATATATTTGCCAAAAAAGGAGCGGAACTAATATCCAGTACGTATGGTGTTGTACTTTACGCGGGTGAAATTAAGGTGGGCGGCAAAGTTGTTTTAATACTAGGTCCCAAATGGAGACTTCACTATTATGCCTCTATTATGCCCACTTGGAATCACTCACCACAAATAACTTCTCTTTTGTAAATCATACGCCGATTGGCACCGTAGGTAATAGCGGTAATGCAGTAAATAAACCTGCGCATTTGCACTACTCCATAGTAACCCCGCTACCCTATCTGTGGAGAATTGACAATGCCAAACAGGGTTGGAAAAAAATGTTTTACCTGGATCCCGTTAAGTACCTGAACCAGACTTTCGAAAACTGATAATTTTTCGAAAACGATTGTATTTCTGATCGTACCCTCAGGGGATTAGATTTTAAAAAAATCCCTTTCAAATCGTGAATTAAAGAGCTTACTTCGCCCTTAAATTCGGTAATCATGGAGCAGGTAGTGGCTAAGAATTATATCATTGATTTTGACAGTACATTCACTCAGGTAGAAGCCTTGGATATCCTGGGTGAAATTGCTTTAAATGACCATCCTGAAAAGCAAGCGCGGCTTGAACAAATAAAGGCCATTACAGATGAAGGAATGAGTGGGAACCTGACTTTCAGGGAGTCACTGGTGAAAAGAATTGAGATCTTAGATGCGCATAAAAATCACCTGCCTCTTTTGATCCGGCAGCTCAGAGGAAAAGTATCAAAATCGTTTAGATACAATAAGGAATTCTTTGACACAAATGCCGATCATATTTACATTATAAGTAACGGGTTTAAAGACTTCATAGTGCCGATAGTGGAAGAATACCACATTAAACCGGAAAATGTATTTGCCAATTCTTTTGAATTTGATGAACAAGGTAATATTGTAGGTTTTGATGAAAGTAATAACCTTTCCGTGAATGGTGGAAAAGCGGAACAACTGCGGAAAATGAACTTAAATGGTGACGTATATGTGATTGGTGACGGTTACACCGACTACGAAATAAAGGCAGCCGGAATGGCTAATAAGTTCTATGCATTCACCGAAAATGTGGAACGTCAAAATGTGACCGAAAAGGCCGATCACGTTACACCTAGTCTGGACGAATTCCTATATCTTAATAAGATGAAT
>JBCCOE010000185.1:0-5194 GCA_039025475.1 Bacteroidota bacterium
CATAAACTTTGGAGTACCCTTGGTTTTAAGAACGTCAAGAATGCTTACCAGGGAAGCTTCAGTTTCGCAATTATTATTGGTAGGGCTTGTGTAGGCGAACACCGGAGCGAAGGAATTTTGGGTAATCTCCTTGATATCGGAAAGCCCTCTTTTTTTTGCTTCTAAAATGGTCATTCCATAATAAGCGGAAGCCCAACCTGCTGAAGTTTTGAATGAAAGCTGGGTCGTTGGTTTCGGACAATATTTTTTTAGGGAAAATGAAGTGGGTAAAGTGGTTTTGCTCTGTGCTACCATTTTCGGTTCTAGCTTACACTTCTGCCTATTAAAAGTAAGGCCGGTAACACACTGCTGTGCTACCATAACATTTGCAGCGAAAAACAATATTAGAACTAAGGCCAGGAAACGCATGAATCGGAGACTAGCTAACCTAAATACGAATTCACTACTGATTTCATTATCCGAATTTACCATTAGGGAAGCTAATCATTGGCAATGACTTAACCTTAAAAATCAGTTAAAGATAAGAATTCCCCTTATTTTCCTCAGATACCAAGTCACGTTAAAAATAAATGGTTACTGTAATTTTTATTAAAAATGATTCTCATTATATTGCTTTTTATAATTAAAAAGTGACAATCATGAAATTATTCATCACTACTATTTTGGCATTAAGTTTAACCATCTCAGACAACCTATTTGCCAAGGGAACAGATTTATCTGAAGGGGATTCCTTTAGTGATGACTTGTTTTGTATATTTACCCAGCTTCAGATTACCCAAACATCCCCAATTTTAGATTGCCCTTTCGATCCCGCTCAAAATACTCCTGGTACTTTTAGTATTGCAAATCCTGGAACTGGTATCTCTTATTCGTGGAGTGTTCCTAATGGAGTGCAAATTATTGGAAGTAGTTTTGGAACTGAAATCCAGGTTCTAACGGATTTAAATAATATCAGTTTCACAATAACTTCGGTCTGTTTTTTTAATCCTAACTTATCCACAACCTCCAATATTTCGACATCAGTGAATAGGCAGATTGAATCTAATTGTTGTATAACAGAAAATGAATTTGTAGTCGAGCAAATTTCGCCAATAATTGTGTGCCGTGATCAATCAAAACCGACTGTTCCGGGTACTTTTAGGATAACTAACCCAGAACCAAATGTTACTTACACTTGGGGAAGCTTATCGCCTTCATCTCATCAAATCGTGGGAAGTAATACTGGAACAGAAGTACAAATTCGAACAACGGGAGATACGGATCTATACCTGAGAATTACAGCAACTTGTAATTTTGACTCCGAAGTGACCATGTTTAGAGGATTTCCTTTTACAGCTGCTCTGAACTTTGATCCTGACTGTGAGCCTACTTGTATCGATGAAGTTATAGTATCGAAATTACCTCAATACTGTGCTAATCGTCAAGGTGAGCCCGGCATTTTTGAGATAGAGTGCCCAGAGCCTGATGTAACTTATACTTGGGAAAATAGACGGGATCCGACCATGGGTCGAATTATTGGTAACAATGTGGGTACATCAGTTGAAGTTGAAGTGTTCACTCCATGGATATGGCTTCATGTTACTGGATCAAATGGATATAGCAAGGAACATCATTTTAGTCTTGGAAAAGGTGACATGACAGATGAAGGTTGTAATTATGCAATCAGCTGGACAGATAAATTCCGGGCTACAGAAAATGGAGACAGAATCATAAACACCAATACCAGCTCCGGTTGGAAATCTTCTGCCGCTTCCACAAACCGCATTCCATCTGGTACGGAAGGCTATATTGAATTTTACGTTACCCATAATAACACGAACAGAATGATTGGGCTGTCTGAAAGTAATTATTTCGATGGAACCTGGCGAAACCATTGGGAAACAATTCAATACAATTTGTATCTAAAGGCTAACGGTGATCTCAGTGTTTACGAGAATGGTCAGTATCGCGGGTCCGCTGGACAGTATTGGGTGGGAAGTAGAATCAGGATTATAAAAAGAGAATATCCTCAATTTTCGCAGATAGATTTCGTAGTGCATGGAATATCAAAGTTTCGATTGAATGGCCCCACAGGCTCAAGTTTAAGTTTAATAGCTGATTTTTGTCTCTACAGCCCTAACGATTACTTTGAGGGTGTAACAATGTCTCACGAGGCACCTGGTTCTGGCGGTGGACGAATAGGCTTTGATTCATCAACAACTAGCAGATTAAATCTTGATGCAGAACCTAATTTATTAGATAGTGCCAACCTAGTTAATAACAATTTTCTAAATATTTCACCTGTTCCGGCTAAACAAAATGTGAATCTCAAGTTTAAAAATGATAAATCCGAACTTGCTACAATTTTGATTTATTCCACTGGAGGTCGGCTGATAAAATCTGTTGAATGGAGTTTGTTACCAGGTAAAAATCAAAAGGTTATTGACACTGGAGATCTCGATAAAGGGGTTTATTTCCTTAATCTAGTAACGTCTTCAAAGAAAGAATTTGGAAGAATAGTAATTGACTAGCCAATGCTAAAACATGTCCTGACCTTAGCGTTGATATTATCTAGTGATAGGTCTGTTTAAAAGAGCATGTAATCCTACTCTATTTAAATTTTTACAAACTTAAAACAGGTTTACTTTACCATGAATATAAAATCACTGCCGGCTTCGTTATCTCCAAATTCGCCATAGTGAGGAGCCGGGTTGACGATACTGACCTCATTTAATATCTCGCTAAGGGTGAGAATACGATCTTTGCCTCCACCGGTCCTTAGAGCTTCTATGAACTTACGCGCAAATGGCGAATGCATACCCGGCCGGCCGTCAGATACATATTCTTTACCTCCCGAGGTTAAGAATCTGCGGGTTTTGTATTTAAGCCTTCTGGAAGCAAATTCAGTTCTTGAAGCTTCAGCATAAATATCTTCACTACCCCGACTATTGCTGGCCATTTTGGAATCAAATGTACCTCCAAAACAAACATCCATAGTAAGGAACACGTGCTTAGCCGGCACATTATTTAACGCTCTTTCCAATATTGAAAACGAAAGATAGGATGTATTTGCCGGGTCATCCTTTTTGGAATTCTTGCCTACAATGTAACCATCGCCAAGTAGATCGTCATAGTGCCCATGCCCTGCAAAAAAAACAAATAGCTGATCATCGTCAAGATATTCCCTGGCAGCATATTCACGTACTTTGAGCAGAATATCCTGAATGTCATTATTCTCAATTAGCTCTACTTCAAATCCATAAGTATTCTCCAGCTGCTCAGCAATGGTTTGGGCATCGTTGATGGGGTTAGTCAGATCCTGCCAATTATCATATTTGTCAGTTGCAAAGATCAATGCATGATCTCTGCGTGAAACTAGCGCGTTACTGAACCTAATGGTCCTTTGTTCAGTGGTAACGGCATCAAATTCATTTTTAGCTATAACTTCAATAGTATTATCACCTTCTGCCAAACTAATGGTTTCATTGAACCAGTAATCGTATTCACCTGAGCTCTTTTCGGATGATACAATACCAAGACCCCGGGAATTAGAAAGCGAGCGTCCATTGATCTTAACCTCCACCTCTGAGATCTTTGAAGGGCATTTCAGGCCAATCTTTATCTCATAATTGCTGTCTTTTGCCATTTTTGGACTCACCTCGGGACTGATCCAAAAAACTGCCGGAGTGGCCTTGTCCCTGGACTTTATGTAAAAATTAAAAGTTTTGCTTTTAGCTTCTTCCTCCTGGCTAATCGCGTCAAACGTAAATGCTGTTAGCAATATATATAGACCAATCTTTTTCATAAGCTAAAACGTTTCAGGTGTGAATTCCCAGACTTCATCTATCCTCGGAGTATTGTTTGCAGCCGCTTCCTGTCCGTACATTAAATAAATCTTTTTTTCAGCTACAAAGGCATGCGTTTTAATTCTTGGCTCAGCCGGTAGTTCGGCAATAACCTGCCAACTGTCAGTTTCCGGTGTGTACTGAAAGAATCTGGTATTGTTATTTTGAGACCTACCTAAGCCAATGTATCCTTTACCATTTAAGGAAAAACCCACACCTTCCTGAAGGGCTGCCCGTGGTGTTGGGCCAGAAACTTCAGACCAAGAATCAGTTGCCTCATCATATTTCCAAAAATCATTGAATAGATCCTGTGTATCCATATCAATGCCTTGGCCAATGTAAGCCACATCATCGATCACAAAACCTACAAGCCCAAACCTCATAGGGCCATCGAAATCATTCATTTTGGTCCATTCGTCATTCAATAGTGAATAGCGATAGACAGAATTGCCAAAAAAATTCTCCTGTACAAAATATACGTTATTACCGATCACCAATGGAAAACGAGATTCAATTGGCGGCTGTGCCAATTCTTTCCAGAATCGAGTGATGGGATCAAACTCCCATAATTCAACCCCCCCGTGGAGTAAATAGCCCTTTCCGTTAACTGTAAATCCCCCAGATCCACTACGGTAGGGTAGATTGCTAGTGGATTGTAACGGAGTCCAGGAATCGCCTTGAGTACTGTAAACATAAAAATCTTCAAAAATCGTATTGAACTCAGATTCTCCAGTTCCCAAATAAATTTGATCATCAATAATGAATCCGGCTGGAAAACCATCATTGACAAACCCATCAGGATGAATAGTTTTCTGAGAAAAAAATGATAATACTTCAAAATTTTCTGTAGCAGGTATTCCACGGCTCGTTATACTAATTTCAAAATCTCCAGCATTTAATGACAACGGTACAAACACTTCTAATCGATCTGATGTAACACTGATAATTTAGGCGTCGCTGCTGCCAAAAGTAACTACGGTATTTTCCGTGAAATTGGAACCTGTTATTGTTATCGTAGAACCAGGAACCGCAGCTACGGGGCTTATCGAGTCTATTTTGGCATCAACACGTTCGATTTCCAACTTGCTGCAACTAACCGCCAGTAGTAATATCAACAAATAGAATATCTTCTTCATAGTTAAAAAGTCGCTTTTATTCCAGCCATCGGTGTTCTTCCATCAGGTGACATAGCCAGATTCCAGTCTAGTTTTACTTTTTTCCTGGCAGTAAGTCCCTCACGCTGGTTCTTTTTACCTTTGATGTAAACTCCTACCACATCGGATGCCCAGGCCAGTATGGCCAGTGTTCGAAGTGTTTTGTACGTATTGAACTGGCTGTCTGCGTCATCGAAGGCAGAATTAGCTGCTTCA
>JBCCOE010000186.1:0-5093 GCA_039025475.1 Bacteroidota bacterium
CTTGATTAGGATTATGTATCAACGCCACTTAGATGAACTAAAAGAAATAATTAAAAACCTCAACTAATTTGACGGTGCAAAAGTCTCCAAGAATTCAGGGTTTAACATAGTATATATAATTCCGATAATTATACCGGTCATTACTAAAATCAAATAAGCCAGGGCTACTGCAAAAATACCTTTGATAAAGCCGAGAATTTTATTTTTAGCGTACACCGAAGTACATATCCATGCATAATATAATACTACAATAATAGATGCCCACAGACCAGGAAACCAACCTGTAATGGCATAGACAAATAAGAACGTAATCGATAGTATAAATGGCCATCCTAAGCCGTAGAAAACCACCACCGTATGCTCAACAAAATTCATTTTAGCCTTTCTAAAAAAAAGCATATTGGATAAGGTGAAGAATGGCACCATCAAAAAGGAGAAAATTCGAAAGTTTGACGCCACTGCGGATAAAATATCATCGTTAAATTGCTGCTGTGACACATTCATTTCTTGCTCCTCCTGTAAGCTTTTACCTGACGTCTCCATCATATCTTTCATATCAATATCCAGAAAAGAGGCTACCAGCAGATAAATAGTAAGCATTAAAAAATAGAATCCTATAGGACCGATATAAACAACCCGTATACCATTAATAATACTCTTGACCACTACTTTTGGTCGAATAGTGAGATCCCTAATTGTACGTACGTAGTTATTATCAAAACCAAAAAGTCGTTTCTGCAAGTCTGCCAACATGGTACGCCAAGTTAGACGAGCAACACCATACTTTTGACCACAGTTATGGCAATATTTACCTATTACTTCGTGACCACAGTTGCTACAGACCTTTGACACTGACATTTTTATTAAAAAAGAAAACAAATATATTAACCCACTGTTCAAATCAAAAAAAGGAGTTTGAAGGCAATTGTAATAGGTTCAGGAGTCGCGGGATTAGCCGCCGCAGCGAGACTGCAGTCAAAGGGGTACGAAACAACGATATTTGAATCCAACCACTACCCCGGAGGAAAATTAACGGAGATTGGGTCAGACGGTTACCGTTTTGATGCTGGTCCTTCTCTTTTCACCTTACCTAAACTATTAGATGACGTTTTTCTCGCGGCAAACAAAAACCCTAGAGAGTATTATGATTATGAGAAATTGGATGTCGCTTGCCATTATTTTTATGAGGATGGTATCCAATTAAAATCCTATACAGACTCTAAGAAGTTTGGGGCAGAAATTGAGCAGGTCTTGGGAGTAAGAGCTCAGACTGTTGTAGATCACTTAAAAAAAAGTAAACTTATCTATGAGGAAGCAGGCCTTATTTTCCTGAATAGCTCACTGCACAAAGCTTCCACCTGGCTTGCTAAAGATGTTCTAAAAGCGTTAGTCAAGATATACAAGTACGACATTCTAAAAAGTATGAACCAAGCCAACGAAGCAAGTCTTACCCATCCCAAGTTGGTTCAGTTATTCAATCGGTACGCCACTTACAATGGATCGAATCCGTACAAAGCTCCAGGTATTCTGAATTCAATTCCGCACCTTGAGCATAACATTGGTACCTTTTTCCCAAAAGGTGGTATGCATAGTATTACCAATGCTCTTGTTCAGCTAAATCTTGATCTGGGCGTAGTATTTAAATTTGATAGCGCCGTAGATGAAGTGGTAGTAGCTAACAAAAGAATTCAAGGTGTAAGAAGTAAAGGCGTTTTCTTTGAAGCCGATCGCGTTATCTCTAATATGGACATATATCATACTTACGATAAGCTCCTACCTGAACATCAAGTCCCACGGCAAATTCGTAAGCAGGAGCGATCCAGTTCTGCACTGATTTACTATTGGGGTATTAAGAAAGAGTTTAAAGAGTTAGGGCTTCACAATATATTTTTTAGCGAAGACTATGCCACTGAATTTGATTACCTCTTTAACAAAAAAGAGCTATACCACGACCCGACCGTGTATATTAACATTACCTCCAAATTGAATCGTACTGATGCCCCATTGGGAAACGAAAACTGGTTTGTTATGGTCAACGCACCGTGCAATGAAGGACAGGATTGGACTTTAATAAAGGAAAGATCGAGAAAAGCCATTGTGGATAAAGTATCCAGGATACTAAAGACGGATGTTGAGCCGTTGATCGAAACCCAGGAAGTTTTGGAACCTTCGACCATTGAGAGTAAGACATCATCATACAAAGGTTCGCTGTATGGAACCAGTTCTAATAGTAAGCTGGCGGCCTTTTTGAGACATCCAAATTTCTCAAGTCGCATAAAAGGACTTTACTTCTGCGGCGGTAGTGTTCATCCCGGTGGTGGAATTCCACTTAGTCTTTTATCGGGAAAAATCGTCGCCGACCTAATGCCTCAAGTATCTAATTGATACTGAAAAGTACTCCCGCCTTTAATACCAGTTGCCCGTCTCCTGGAGTTTGGTATTTTATTTCTCCGTTAAAGCCAAACCGCTCAATAATTGGCAAAACAATGCCTCCGCCAAGATTTAACCCTACCTCAGTATCATCGATAGTCTCTCCAGGGCTAAATGTAATTACCGATGTGCCACCTCCACCACTGCCAACAAGAAATGGCGGGGTTTCCACTTCAGAGTTAAGGATTGCTACCCCAAAAAGGCCATAAAGACGAAATGTATTCTCATAGAAATAATAGCGCCCATCCAGGTTTATCGCATTAAACTTAGCAGTGATTTCTGCTCCATCAGCACCTGCTTCAGATTCAAAAAAAGAAGAATAGCTTGGGGCAGCGCTTATTTCACTCGTGATAAAATATTCTGCGCCAAGGTTAATCCCTAACTGCGCTTTAGAAGAACCGTCATCATCTATACCCGCAGCCGTGCCTAGCACGAAACCACCAAAAACATTTATCTTACCCGCCTCTTGCGCTTTTAAACAGCCACAAGCGAAAATGCACACGATAATAAAGCCAAATTTTTTCATTTCTTTATTTACTAATCTAACAATTAGGAAAGATAATAAATCTAGCTAAGCACGCTTCAATTCCAGAATAGTAACTTCCGGGGGCATACCAATCCTACCAGGGTACCCGATATAGCCGAAACCGCGGTTAACGTACAAATGTTGATTGCCTTCTGTGTAAAGCCCGGCCCATTGTTTATACGCGTATTGTGAGGGGCTCCATTTAAAGTTACCTATTTCGACTCCAAACTGAAACCCATGGGTGTGACCAGCAAACATCAAGTCTATATCAGGATAATTTGGACGCACTTTGGCATCCCAATGGCTGGGATCATGCGATAACAATATTTTAACCGGTGCTTCTTCCGAACCCTTATATGCCTTGTCCAGATCACCGTATTTGGCAAAACGACCAGCGCCCCAATTCTCATTTCCTATTATTGATATACGCTCGCCATCAACTTCAATGAATCGGTTTTCGTTCATTAAGAGATCATATCCCATCAATCGGTGTGCCTCTTTAAGACCTTCAAAGTTTTGAGCCTTAGCCTTATCTGAACTCCATCCACGATAATCACCATAATCATGATTGCCTGTAGTGGAGTAAACACCAAGTGGCGCAGATATTTTATTAAAAATGTTGATATACTCTTCTACTTCTTTACTTTCGTTATTCACCAGATCACCTGTAAAAAATACAACATCGGGCTTTTCTTTCATTAACATTTCAACACCGCCTTTCACGGCTGTTTTATTAAAGAAACTTCCTGAATGAATGTCCGAAAGCTGACCGAGCCTTATGCCGTCAAAAGCCCTTGGAAGATTGGGAAGTAATACTTGCTTTCTTCTTACCCTGTAATCATGTGCCCCAGATATTATTCCATAGCTCATAGACAAAAGAGGTACCGTGCTGGCTATTAATGCTGTTTTTGCCAAAAATTCGGATCTGGGTATACTATTGCCATCTCCAGTAGGTTCAGGGTTCTGAAATAAAGAAACAACCCATTTGCCGGCTCGGGTCACGTCTTCAAAAAGTAAAAAAATAATACCAAATACCTTAGAAAAGTAATTAATAAATACCCCGGTTAAAACCAGACTTCGGGTCTGCCCCTCAAACCAATCCGGATTCCCAAAATTGTAAAATAGGATTGCCGCAAATGTAATTGCAGTAACACTCCAGTAAACCACCTTAACCCACCAAATAGTATTTTCCGTACTATCCTTTGTAAGCAAAGCAATGGCCTGATAGATGTACCAATCCAAAAAGAATAGTACGAGTAGCAGAATGGTAATGACAAAGAGTTTATTCATGGCGTTGTCCGAATCTATCCCTAACCGAAAACGCTTCAGGAAGGGATAGAGTTCTTGAGGTATTTTAAATTGTAGCAGGTGCAGGTTTTAGTTTACCATTGGCTCTTTCTCTTCTGGCTGTTGTTTTCACATATATCCAGTATTTAAGTCGGTATACAATGGTGAAAAGTACCGGTACAATAATCAACGTTAGGAATGTAGCTACTATTAGGCCAAAGATCACTGTCCAGGCGAGGGGACCCCAGAAAATCACATTGTCACCGCCCATGTAAACTTTCGCATCAAACTCACTGAACAACGAAAAGAAATCAACATTCAGGCCGATGGCCAGCGGAATTAAGCCCAGCACAGTTGTTATCGCTGTTAATATAACCGGACGCAGCCTTGCCTTACCACCTTTAACGATGATCTCCCGCACTTCCTCTTTTGATAACATCTCAGATTCATCCAATCCTTTTTCTATTTTCTTTCGATCAATTAACAACTGGGTGTAGTCTAAGAGCACAACCCCATTATTAACCACAATACCCGCCAAAGAGATGATACCCATCATAGTCATCATGATAACAAAAGGCCATCCGGTAGCCATTAAACCACCAAAGACACCGATGAAACTCAAGAATATAGCTAGCATGATAATGATAGGTTTAGAAACACCACCAAATTGAAATACCAATATCAAAGCAATTAGACCCAGTCCACTAAAAAATGCTCCCATTAAAAAGGCCATCTGCTTATTCTGTTCCTCAATTTGTCCTGTATAATCAATATTTACACCGGCAGGTTTTCCTTTGAAATCCTCCATGGCTATTTGAATTTCCGATACAATAGCCCCTGCATCGGTAAA
>JBCCOE010000187.1:0-5052 GCA_039025475.1 Bacteroidota bacterium
CAAACCGGAGAAGTCACATCGGACGGGATTGTACTCATCCGGAACATTCCGATTAACCTTTCTACCAACGAACGTATAGGCGCTGAAATGGGTGTGATTTATAATCCGGAACGGTGGCTGAGAATCAGTGGTAGTTTTAATTTTTTCCAGTTCGATACCGAAGGTGTTTTCAATGAGGTAGATTTCGGGGCACGGAACACGAGCTGGTTTGCCCGGTTTAGTTCCAAAGTCACGCTACCTGGTAAAATAGACTGGCAAACGAATGCTTTTTATCGAGGCCCAAGAGAGAATGCTCAAACTGAGACCAAAGGTATTTTTTCTCTTGATCTGGCTTTTAGCAAAGACATGATGAAAGATAAAGCGACTATTGCGTTAAGTGTAAGAGACCTATTAAACTCCAGGAAAAGACTGTCGTTTACTGAAACACCTTTCTTTACCTCGGATAGCGAGTTTCAGTGGCGCGAACGTCAATTCACTTTTTCATTTATTTACAGGATAAACCAGAAGAAAAAGACAGATAGAGGAAATCGTAACCGCGGTGGAGGCTATGATGATTTTGAAGGATAATAAAGAGAGATATGTCTTTGATACCAAATCAATTTTGTAGTTGATCGACTCAACGTCAAATAAAACCAAGTATCACTCTACCTCTTTTAATAATTCTTCAATAGAACGTTCCAGTTGTTGGTCAATTCCTTGGTCTACCTTTCCTGGCATATTTTTAACCTTGATCATCGGCTCGGTTTGGTTATTTTCCATCCATTCGCCGGCTTTATTCTTCGCGCTCACCGGCACAACGCCCCATCGACTACCATCTGGCAACCTCTCCCACCCGGCAAAACTACACGTACCAGGTACCGGCATCCCTACCGTTTTGCCAATCCGGAGATCGGTGTATCCACTGGCAAAACAGTGCCCGTCACTGTACATAGACTCATTGAACATCGCCAAAGTAGGCTTGGTCCACCTCGATGTCGGCTCGCCACCCACTTTACGATCTTCAGTGGCGTACGTTATAAACGACTCGCCGGTAAAGAACATGGCCAAATCGGCTACCAGGTCTCCTCCCCCATTAAAGCGTGTATCCACAATAATGGCATCTTTATCCAGGAACTTGCCCATCATTCGATCATAAATAGTACGATAGGGACCATCGCTCATACCAGGAATATGTACGTATCCGAGTTTACCTTTGCTTTTCTCCTCTACTTCCTTCTCATTCATTTTCACCCAGCGATCATATAGCAGTCTGTTTTCTGCACCCAGGGAAATAGGTTTCACGGTAATTTGCTGACGGCTTCCATTGCTTGGATCAACAATATCAAGTAAAGTGAATTTATCCACTTTCCGGTTCAGATAGCTGGCCACGTCTCGGTTAGGCGAAATGATTTCTCCGTTGATCTTCTCAATGACTACGCCGGGTTTCAGTTTATAGGCTGCCTTATCTAACGGCCCACCTTTGATAATCTCTGTTACTTTGATACCATTACCCGCATGGGCGTAATCCATAAAAACACCCAGGGAGGCAGTGGCGTCACCATTAGGTATATTGGTATTATATCTTCCACCGGCATGTGAGACATTAAGTTCACCTAGCATCTCAGATACCAACTCAGCAAATTCGTAGGAATTTCCTATATGTGGGATATATTTAGCGTATTCTGTTTTTAGAGCGTTCCAATCTATCCCATGAAAGTTGGAATGGTAAAAAATAGCGCCGGTACGCAGCCAAATGTGATCAAACATAAATTCCCGCTCAGCATCGGTATCTAATTTCATTTCTTCCTTAATTTTTACCGGTTTGGTCTTTCCACCGCCGACATCCACTTTGGAAATCTTACCATCGCTTAATAGGTACAGATTCTCCTGTTTTTTATCCCACATCAGGCTTCCCGAACTGGCGCCTAATGAAATGGCCATGCTTGTACTTTTAGTCCTTAACTCGGTTTTCCAAAGGTTATAGCCTTTTTCGAAACGCGCCAGGTAGTACAGATTTTCCCCGTCTTTCGATAAGACCGCATCACCGAGCCTGGAAGAGTGTATGGTGAATCGGGTCTTTCTTTCCCGGATATCTTCCCAATCAAATTTCAGGGGCTCAACCTTTTCTTTATCCTCCTTTTTATCCTCGCCTTTCTTACTCTTCTTTTTTCCTTTTTTATCATCGTCACCCTTTTTGTCTTTATCCTTTTCTTCAAGCTTTTCAATTTGCTTCATTAGCTCATAGTCCTCTTTGGACATGTTGAATTTATCCCAGGCGTCCTTCGTGAAAAACATACTGTACACATCAGATTGAGTACGCCCACTGGTGGCATAGCTCTTAAGGCCATTGCGGTTACTGAACCAAAGCATCTGCTTACCTTCATTCACCCATTTCGGAGCATAGTCATAGTAACCGCTCTCGGTAAGGTTCATTCGCTTTTTTCCATCAGCAGAGATCAGTAAAACCTCACCATTGCTCAACGTAGCTCCCCATCCTACGAGTAACCATTGGCTATCCGGACTCCAAGTAAAATACTTGTCTCCGTCCTGAAAGTGATAGAGATCATCCGGAGTAAGTAAAGTGGTGGCAACCTTCGTTGCAAGGTTCATTACCTTCAATGTTCTCCTGTCCTCCACAAAAGCCAGGTATTTTCCATCCGGAGAGAATTCCGGAAGGTAATTATCTTTATCATTGCTGATTAGAGATTCCTCCTTTAACAAAGTGGAAGCAAAGAAAAAAGGCTCCTCTTTGCGTTCTCTTTTGGTTTGATAAATACCCCACTTACCGTCACGCTCACTGGCATAGGTTACCGCCTTGCCATCGGAAGTAAAGCTCACAAAACGCTCGCGTTGCGGTGTATTAGTAAGTCGTTTCGTCAGTGATCCGTCTACAGAGGTGACAAATACTTCTCCTCGGGCCACAAAGGCTATTTCCTTGCCATCCGGAGAGATATCCATTTCATTCACCCCTCCATTTATGGAAATAAATTTATCGCTGTTAGCACCTTGTTGAGTACGAATAGTAATCGCAATTTTTTTGGGCTCTTCTCCATCTTGTAAAGTGTAGAGCTCGCCGTCAAAACTAAAGGTCATAATGCCATTACCGATGCTTAAAGATCGAACGGGATGTAACTTAAAATTGGTGAGTTGCTCATCCTGAGAAGGATTACTTATATTCATTTTATGAACATTAAACGTACCACTCTTTTCACTTAAGTAGTAGACTACACCCTCATTGCCAAATACTGGATGCCGATCTTCCCCGGCATAGGTGGTGATCATTTTATGCGCTTTTGTGTTCAGGTCATAAGTCCAGATGTCACGAGCGATGGCTGAGGTATGATGCTTTCGAAATTCGTTTTCATAACCTTTCAGATCGTGATATATCATTTGATTTCCATCACTGCTCACCTGTACGTACTCTGCCGGCACAGTAAATACTTGATTAACCCTGCCTCCTGCTGCGGGTACACTATATAATTCCGGTTGAACCCGGGTTGGGTATTGCCGATGCTTAACGTCATCAAGCCTCACCGCTCCAAAAAGTATTTCTGAATTATCTGCACTGAAAGAATACGGCTTTTCATCATTACTATGATAAGTCAACCTGGTGGCAGGTCCACCCTGGGCGTCCATAGTATAAATATCAAAATTGCCATAACGGTCGGATGCAAAGGCAAGCGTTTTACTGTCCTTACTCCAGACGGCCATGTAATCATGCGCTTCGTGAAAGGTAAGCTGAGTGGCCTCACCACCGATAGTCGGAACACGATACAAATTGCCTTTATAGGTAAAAGCAATAGCCGAACCATCTGGCGAAATCGCTGGGTATCGTGCCCATTGGGGGTTTACCTGAGCTTGGGATATGGTAAATGAGAGTAATGCAAGTAACGTAAATATTCTGATTTTCATATTCAATTGCGATTTGTGCTGAAAGATAGAGAAAAGGTCAGAATCTCAGTGTTTCATTTTTATTAGTGGCAGGCAAAGTGAAGTGAAACAGAAGAATTTCTGACCTGCACTCCAAAATCATAAGTATTGTGGGTATTTTCATTTTATGAAATCGAAATTACTATCAGTCCTGATAATTATTTTCTATTATACCGCTCAGGCCCAAACTAATACCGCTGAGGCTGTTGTTCAAAAACAATTGGAAACCTACAATACTCGAGACATTGATGGTTTCATGGCTTTATTCAATGATAATGTCCAATTGTACAACCAAGCCGATGGAAAATTACTGGCTGATGGTAAAGTCGCTGTACGGAAACTCTATTCAAACTTATTCGAAAAATCACCTAAGCTTCACTCGGAATTAATGAATCGTATGGTGCTTAATAATACAGTTATTGATCACGAAAGAATCACCGGTCGCATGGGAAACGATGAGCCGATTGAACTGATCGTTATTTATGAGTTATCGGAATTGAAGATCATTAAGGTCACGGTCATACGATGATGCGGTTATTTTTTAGAATCTTTGTGGGCATATTCGTAGTCATCCTGACGCTATTCGGCTTTACCCGGCGAAGCACTTAAAAGTTTATACGTTCCTTGATACTCCTTTTATTAAAACTTCTGTACTCTCTGCAATCAGGAATCAATGCATTAGTAAAATTTGAGTACTTACAGGTCAAGGCACATGGTTAGGTCGACAGTTTTGTAAAGGATCATATTTCATAAATGCTTCTTGATGTTGAAGAAAAAGTCCTAATAAATCCTTAATATGCATCTGGGAAGTAATCGTTTTTCGTTCATGCTATAAAAGAAAAGAATGCGTATCTCAAATTAAATCTTTTCAGGTAAACACGCTAAAATACCTTTTCTACGGTCTAAAACGATCGATCATAGATGGATCACCAAAAACCAATTGAACAACGTATTTTTAATTACTATTGAAGATCGTTTGAGTTCTTGAACCCGACTTTTTTTAAAAAGAATCACGTAAATCTTGAAAAAGAAAAAAGTATCATTGAAAGACATTGCCAACGAACTGGGAGTATCAGCCACCCTAGTTTCGTACGTGATCAATAATCGCGAAAAAGAAGGTCGCGTCGGTAAGGAGATGGCCAA
>JBCCOE010000188.1:0-5000 GCA_039025475.1 Bacteroidota bacterium
AAATGTGGTCAGTAGATCTAATGGTTTTTGATTAATCTTCTTGTAGCCTTCGCGCATTCTTTTGGAGCGGTAAACATAATACCCTGCTGCGTCAGGGGCAGTGTTACTATTCCAGGTGACGGTGATACGATCTGAACCTGCCAAGGCATTCACTCCGAATACTTTAGGTGGAGGTACTTTATCTTTGATAAAATAATCGACAGCTTCACTGGGTGCACTAATCCTTTGTGCGACATCAACAGCCACCACATAATAACTCTCGGTTACACCTGTTTCGTAAGCATTGAAACTGAAGTCCTGTTTTCTTACCGCAGCGTTCCTAATGAGAATGGCATCATTGAGTTTAATATCGCCCTGTGTAGTCTTTTTAAACACTTTAAACTGGATGACTTTATCATCTTCACCTTTTTCAAGTTGGGGATACTCCCATTCAAGGGTAATCAGTGTATTTTTATGTGATGCTTTTAGACCTGTGGGTGGGTCGATTTGCGAAGAATTCAATTGAACGGAAGTTTCAAGTGTTTCACCCGTCGGTTCACCAATATCATTCGTGAATTCAACCTTATACGTTTTAACCCGACCGTCCGTTCGGATTGGGTCAACATAAAGTTTACCTAGTGCTTTGGCCGCCTTCGGATAAAGAAAGGAACTCAATTGATTTAAAATCTTATTGGAGGTTAACTTTAAATACAAGTTTTGTACACTGGTAGATTGCGTAAACTGCATGAGCTCGTTATAGTGTTCACCTAAGGCAAGTTGTAGTGCTTCTGGATAAATTGCAGGTTGGATAGGATCAGTATTCAACTTCTCTCCATCCCGATAAATATTGAACCCACTTCCACTAAGTAAAATCTTGCTATGGTAGATATAAACACTGTCTTCTACTACATGTACCCTTAATCCATGGTCAGTTTGCCCGCAGAGTGAGGCAGTGATTAGTAGTAAACCGAATATGAAATACTTGGCTCTTCGCATGTTAGTCCCAATTAAAATTAAAGCTGTTTGTGCTTTGAAACATTATTTGTCCATATTGGCTACCATCAAACCAAAAGGTGCTTTGCATGCCATTTCCATTGGTAAGGCGTATTCCTACTGTAACCGCAAAAAGGCTCTCTGTCCAGTCGATCTCTTTGGAGACTGAAAGAGGGTTATATTGGGTGCGGTTTAAATAGGTAAGGGTATTCCAATTACTACTGTTGGCGGATGCTAAAAATCTATTGATCACTTTGTATTCCACTTTTTGGATTCCTGTTTGCGGATCCCTGATATTACTAGCGTCTATAGTTAACTTATCTCCATCAAGACTTAAGGTTACGGAAGGTTCAGGGGGGGATGAGGTATCCAAACGTACGGGACCACTTGTACTGGCATAGCTTTTCATGTTTTGTCCATTTAGTGTCCTGTACATTATATAATAGGGTACACCTTCATTTAGCTGCCCTATTTCATAATGAGGTGCAGTAATGCTATTACTATTCCAGCGCCCGTTGTTGTAAACGGCATTCCACCATACGCCTAGCCCCAATACAGCAATCCACGGATTCATGTAAAGATTGTCGAGCTCATTGTCCACCGGCCAACGTTTAATATCCCCACCGTAAGGAAATGTCCCGATCGCGTATTGATACCCCTTTATTTTGCTTTCGAGATCATACGAAGGCTTGGTCAAATAAAGATTGAGTCCATCGGGACGTGTCATGACCGTGGTTTTAGGTAATGAGGGTATAGACGGATCTTTCGGTAAACGACTGATCGTCAGCGTTCGACTTCTATTTCCAGCGTAGTCTACAGCTTTGACGTGCACGTAAGTACTGTCTTCAAAGTTTAGTGGATCTCCATTAATTTGCAGTTCCCTACTGGATCGCGCGGTTCTGGTTTTAACCTCGCCCTCTGCGAAGGCTAAAGTCGGGTTTGAGTGATTGGATACTACGTATTCGTACTTTGCTAATCCTGATAGGGCATCAGTGGACGCGCTCCACTTCACATGCAGGTTGGGTATGGCAGCTGTCAACCCGGTGGGCGGGGTTTCCATCAGGGGAGGTGCGGTTACATAATTGTGTTGGTATGAGGTATTCCAAAATGTAACGAGCGGTAAGGCACCGGATCCTGAGGCTACAACTTCTTCTTCTGACGGAACCTCAGGGCTGCTAATATCAATGCGGATGGGTGTACTCACTTCTTTTACCGGACTTTGCAGGCCTTCGCCATTGGAAACCCGTACGCTTAAATAATAATCAGTTTCTAATTCCAAATTCAAATTGCTGATTTTTACCTTTTGCGCGAAGGTGCTAAACGAGTTGTTTCCTGAAAGCGCTGCCCTGCCATATACTTGTTTCCATGGTACTATATCAGACCCTCCTTTAGAAGTGCCTACAGCGCATTCAATCTTCACAATATCGGATTGATTATCTGAGGAAATAAGACTGAATTCTATATTTCTTGGGTCATTCGACCAATACCTTCTTCCTGATACCGATGGGGATTCACGTCTAGAATAGGAGGGGGATGCAAAAGGAGTAGCGGGAGGTGTTGTATCGTCATCTACGGCATTCCACTCCGTGGTCGTACGGCCGGGATTAATAGGGTCGAAGGCAGCTTGCCGGTTAATAAAGCGGGTTACCGTATTTCCGGCGGGCCCACGTGCCCTAATTCTAATATTTAGGAATTTGGTTGAATTTTGACCATTATCGGCATACACGTGGTAGTACATATATTTGTCTTTCCCACTGGTAAGGAAACCACGGCTATAGACCGAAGTGGATCGCCCTTGCCTGATCGTGTAGCTATTTTCAACAACCCCCATTCTCCATAGGTAGGGATGTGTAGCAGTCCAAGAAATCATTAATTCATTGTCAAATCCATTATCACCCACCTTGGTAATGACGCCAATTCGACCGATCTGCGGTGAAATAAGTAGATCGTCAAGCTCTGCAATCCTATTGCTTAAGTTGTTACCCTCAGTGGATGATAAGCTTCCAGCGTTTGAAGAAGGTTGAGAGGTAATTGATAATAAGCCGGAATAGCTGTTCGTCATATTTGTTATGAGTCCCTGAGGCGTATTACCCTGGGTTAGGATATTGAAACCTTCGAACATCGCGTGAAGGTTGATCAGCATACTGTACTTTACCCGATAAACATCATTGAGTAAGGTTGAAAATTCCTCGTGGGCCAGTTGCAGCTCAGTAAGTACAGTATTACTTGCCGTAACGAGTGAATCTGCTGTATCCCTGGAATTAGCCTCAATAGCACCCAATCCAAAGGTTTGCATTTGGGTTAAATCCCTAGTCGTTTGGTTCACACCATTAATGAAATCCAGGTATTGGTCATTAGAAAGATATCCACTAAGGGTATTTGACAATGTAGCACTACTATTGGATTCCCCCGTCCACTCCGTAATGAGCTCCTTTCGTTTTGCGATGGCGTTCAATTTTGAAGTTGGAACATTTATACCTTGTCTGAACCTGCCCTTATTAGTGTTTGATAACCTTGAAAAATTGGTTTTAGGATTAACACTTACGCTGGCTTGAATAGATATTCCTGATACTGTAATCTCGTCTGTGTAATTTCCATATTGATTAGAATACGGATATTTATTTTTTGAATAGGTAATTCCAAAACTTCTGAGCACGGCATCATTTGCCAAATCCATCGGGCCAGTTCCCTGGTTGTTAGATCCATGTACAGATGGGATTTTAAGTCTTGCCCACCTCTCAAGGGCTAAATAGTAAGAAATTTGAGTGCCGTAAAATCTTCGAATACGATAAACGGCATTTTGATAAGCTTTAGCCAATTCGGCCACTGTGGTTGTAGAGGTGCTGCCGCCAGATTGAAGTGAATAGGCCCTTCCATCGAGCGCACGTTCTATTTTATGGATATTGGCTATGGTTGTGTCAATAGCTGCTTTGAATACATCATCATTTAGCTCATCTATATTATCTTTTAGTTCTTCACTTTGAGTGGCATTACTAGCGGCTTGTATGGTGTCGATCTCCATGGAAGGGGCTACATCACCGTTCCAGTTAAAGTTTTTATTTCGTATTGGGTTTTGAAGGTTAGCCAGAAGTTGTGCAGACTGAGCTTCCCATTGAACGGATGAAGATTGAAGCTGTCTGAGGGATGAGATGGCTGCTGAACTTTTACTATTGACTTCGGTAATGGCATTTTTCATTTGGTTCAACATAGTTTGCCGTAAATCATCTTTAGGCCTATCACCATCAATCACTTCATTTTTTATATTTTGAAAAGCCTGATGAACCGGGTTCCTGATTCTGGCTTCGTTCTGAATAAATCTGTTCGCCCAATTAGTACGGCTTGCCTTATCCGCCATATACAATGCCTGACCTGCACTGGCCAGGGTTTCATTACTTAGAGGAAGAATTTCATTTTTGGCGGCCTCAATAGAAGCCAGCAGTTGGTCGGCCCGTTCATTCAGATTTTTAGCATCTTCCCGCGCCTGGGCAATTAGGTCTTCATATCCCGAAGTGCCACGTCCACCTTTCCATCCTTTTCGGGATACTGACATCCAAACGGTCATGTCACCCTCAAAAACGGCCACTACCTTTACATAGCCTGTAAGGGAGGCATACAGCAGAAAATCCGATTTTTCAATAATTAACGCCCCTTTTGCAGTGCCACCTAAGCTCGCCAGTCCTCCCAGAACACTTGCTTCTACACCAATTTCCGCGTAAGCGCCAAATTGCCTCTGACTTTTTAGATACCAAATGGTGGCGGCTATTTCTCCTTTGATAGAAATAATCCATACATCAAATCCGCCACTTACTGAGCAGTCCAATAGGAAACCGTCATTATTGACCATTACGGTAGCGTTTGCTTCCAATATATTTACTATCTGTATAGGCTCTCCTCCGGCCACTGTAGTACCGCCTGTAAATGCCCATTCTACCTTACTTTGATTCCTATTTTTTATAGCCGTAAAGTTTACACCTAACGCTCCTTTTACAACCCCCAGGTCCTTAAGCTTTACCCTACCGCCCGCTTCT
>JBCCOE010000189.1:0-4864 GCA_039025475.1 Bacteroidota bacterium
AATCTAATAATAAGGCTATCACGGCTCCTTCAACATAAATAGAACTTTTCTTGTGTGGAGCGCTGTGCTGATACCCGTCAAACCAAAGGTCAATAGATGAATCGTAGACGGAATTATTCAATCGCCCATAGTTTAGAAAGTATCGTTTAAATAGCTTTTCAAGTTCATTCAGGTATTCTTCCGTACTAAAAACTCCACTGCGCTTCAAAAAAAGATCTCCAAAATAGGTGGTAAACCCTTCGGCTACAAAACCGGTAGGAAAAACAGGAGGTTGACCAAAATCATAAGGCGTGATCTCCTTGGGGCGGATCTTCAGAATATTCCAGGTGTGGAACAGTTCGTGCGAACTCACACCTAGCAATTCATTGTAAAAGGGCTTCTTGCTTACTTCTTCTGAAGGGCCCAAAGTAATTACTGTAGACGCTCCGTGCTCAACGCCATGATAATGTTTGTAGGGTAAAATGTGAAATAAGAAATGATACTCCGACACTGGAAAACCACCCATTACTTCGATTTGTAGCTTGGTAAATTTTTCAAACTGAGCGAGTAGGGCTTTCATGTCTAGCCTATGCATACCCTGGATCCAAATGTGGAATAGACAACCATCTACCTTGTAAGTACGATGGTCCAATGAGTTGCTGGCAATCATGGGGCTGTCAGCAAGTTCATAATAGGAATTGGCCTTTAACAGATGTCCATCTTGTTTTAGGCTACATGCAATGGAATAACTACCCGGAAGATCCAGCATAACCTCATGTGTTTCTTCCATTCTATCCTCTAAATATAAAAGACAATTGATAAAATTAATATAAACCATCCCTTCATCTAGAAGAGAATTCCCAGCGTCCATTTCATGAGCGTAGTAGCTGTATTGAATAGATACTTCATTTACTCCGCGACATTCAATTTCCCAATGGCTTGGTTTAGGTTTATGAATAGGTAATTCATGCCCCTGTCCGGATATAGCAGTTATCTTTTGGATGTTTTTGGCATAATTGGCAGCTTCATACCGGCCGGGACGCCAAATGGGCAGTTTTAACTCAAGTGTAGACAATTGTCGGGTATCGATAGTAAGTGTGATATCCAGTAATCGTTGGAGTGGATTGTCGTACGTAATAAAATATTTCATCAACTTTGAGTAAAAATAAATCAGCCGCTTGTAATTAATAAAAAGCTATTTATCTTTGCAGGCCATTTGTTAATCTGGTAATAAACCTTGATTGCAAGGTTAAATAAATAAGATCATGAAGAGAACATTTCAACCTTCACAGCGCAAAAGAAAGAACAAGCATGGTTTCAAGGCTAGAATGGAATCTGTTGCAGGCAGAGCTGTTTTGGCTAGAAGACGGGCTAAAGGCAGAAAGAAGCTTACCGTCTCTGACGAGAAAACTCACAAATAATTTGTGATACGGCCTAAAATGGCCTGGGGGCAAGGGGTTTTTCGAATGGCGTACTTTTTAATAATGTCATGAAGAACACCTTCAAAAAAGCTGAGCGACTAAGTAAAAAAAAACATATTCAGGAACTCTTTGATAAGGGTTCCTCTTTTTATTTATACCCTTTTAAAACTCTTTTTTTTCGATCTGTCGGACTTGATCCTGAACCTGAGTTTCACCAAATTTTGGTTTCTGTTCCGAAAAGGAACTTTAAACGGGCGGTTGATCGTAATCTTATAAAAAGAAGAGTTCGTGAAGCCTACAGGCTAAACAAGAGCATCATTGCTAATAGCGAAAAGTTGTTGATTGCTTATATTTATACTTCAAAGGAAATTCTAGCCTATGCCGAGATCGAAAAAAAGCTTGTAGCTGGGTTGATCAAACTGTCAGATAAAGGTTCAAGTAATGAATAGAAAAAGGAAGCTCATAGTTGTTTTATTCATCTCATTCGCAAGTGTAGCAGCACTTTCGTTTACGGCTCCTGCTGAGCGGTACTTCGAAATAGCCAAGAACCTAGACATATTCGCTACGCTATTCAAGGAGGTCAATGCCTACTATGTAGACGAGATTGAGCCAGATCGTCTGATAAGAACGGGTATTGATGCGATGTTAGGTTCCCTTGATCCCTACACTAACTATATTCCTGAAGACGAGATTGAATCATTCCGTACGTTAACAACAGGTCAATACGCCGGCATCGGAGCGTTGATAGGAAACTTGAATGGCAAGGTAGTAATAACAATGCCTTACGAAAAGTTTGCCGCTAACCGGGCGGGCTTAAAAATTGGTGATGAGCTCATTTCCGTAAATAGCATTGATGTTCAAGGGAAATCAGTTCCTGAAATAAGCGCGCTTCTAAAAGGCCAGGCTAGGACCAAAGTAAAAGTGCAGATCAAGCGCTTCTCCGAACCTGAACTACTTACATTTGAGTTCACCAGAGAAAAGATTAGCTTAGGTAATGTGCCTTATTTTGGTATGGTGGATGAAGGAATCGGGTACATCAAGTTAGAGGATTTCACCCCTGGAGCAGGTAAGGAGGTGGCCACAGCCCTAAAAGAGCTTAAATCAGATGGTGCGGAAAGTATAATCCTTGATCTACGAAGCAATCCGGGGGGACTATTAAGTGAGGCTGTCAACGTTTCAAATGTTTTTGTTCCCAAAAATAGAGAAGTCGTTTCTACCAAGGGGAAAGTAGTTGAATGGAATAAAACGTATAAGACCTTAAATAACCCGGTTGACACGCAGATTCCTCTTATCGTTTTGATCAATGGTGGAAGTGCCTCCGCTTCTGAGATCGTTTCCGGAGTGGTCCAAGATTATGACCGAGGTCTTTTGGTTGGTTCAAAGACGTTCGGGAAGGGTTTAGTACAAACGACGCGACCTTTGACCTATAACTCTCAGCTCAAAGTAACTACTGCTAAGTATTACATTCCCAGCGGCCGATGCATACAGGCCTTAGATTATGCCCATAGAAATGAAGATGGTTCGGTCGATAAATTCGCGGATTCGCTAAAATCAGAATTTAAGACTAAAAAAGGACGTTTGGTGTATGATGGAGCAGGTCTTGATCCTGATCTATCTGTAAAACGAGCATTTCTATCGCCGATAACAGTTAGTCTTGTCTCCAAAGGCCTGGTATTCAACTATGCCACAGAATTTTATTATAAGAACAAGGCGCGCATCACTTCCTCGTCCTTCGAATTATCAGAATCTGATTTTAATGATTTTAAAAATTGGTTAAAAGATAAGGATTATGACTACACTACATCTGTTGAGCGCAATCTCGAGAGTTTGGAGAAGTCCGCGAAGGAAGAAAAATACTATGACGATATTAGTGAGGAGCTAAAAAAATTGAAAGCTCAGGTTTTGCATAATAAGGAGTCAGATCTGGAAACGTTTAAAAAGGAGATCAAGCAAATACTAAGAGAAGAAATTATTTCTCGAGAGTTTCTCGCGAAAGGAAGCATACAGGCATCGTTCGAGTCGGATGAAACTATAAAGACTTCAGTAGAGTTGCTCAAGGACAAGAGTAGGTACAGCCAATACCTGGCTCGCCAATAATATGGCACCAATCTTAAGCATTGAAACCTCCACTACTGTTTGCTCAGTGGCAATACATGACGATGGCAAAATCAAAGCTTCCAGTACCTATTATATCGACAAGTCCCACTCCACGGTTTTGATTCCTACAATAGATACGCTGATCATAAGATCCGGTTATGATAAATCAGATCTTTCGGCAGTTGCATTATCGAAGGGACCTGGGTCATATACAGGTCTGAGAATAGGTACATCCACAGCAAAAGGTCTGTGTTTCGCATTAGACATCCCGCTCATTGCTGTGGGAACATTAGAAGGACTGGCCAAGCAAGTGGCTCCGTTTCTTGATTTAGATGTGAGACTATGCCCAATGTTGGATGCTCGTAGAATGGAGGTATACACCTGTATACTGGATAATGACCTCAGTGTAGTAAAAGATGTTCACCCTGCCATTATTGATGATACTAGTTTTAAAAAGGAGCTAGATGGAAGCAAAGTTGTCTTTTTTGGTAATGGAGCCCATAAATGCAGGGAAGTGATCAAACATCAGAATGCCATTTTTATTGATGGCATAGAACCTTCTGCGGAAGAAATAGGTTATCTGGCATATACTAAATTTCAAGAATCCGCTTTTGAGGATTTGGCCTACTTTGAACCCTTTTATTTAAAGGAATTCAGGGCAACAGTACCCAAAGCAAGAATTTAGAATTATGGAAATTGTAAATAAGGTAGCCTTAAGTCCTCTGGTTACCATTGATTTGGAAGAATATTACCATCACGGGGAAAGACTGGTTTTTGATATTAAAGATTGGCTATTCCAGGAGATGATCCTGAAAGAGAGAGACTTTCGTGCCTACGTAAGGGAACATGACTGGTCCCAGTACCTCGGTAAGAATGTAGCTTTGATGTGTTCGGTTGACGTTATTATCCCTGCTTGGGCGTATATGCTAATCACATCGCGATTGAAGGAAGCTAATAAGGTAGTGCTTGGTAATTTACAGCAACTGGAACTATCTCTTTTCGAGGAAGCTTTAAATAAAATAGATCTTAATGAGCTTAAAGATTCCAAGGTGGTAATTAAGGGCTGTGGAGACCTGCCCGTACCGGATGCAGCCTATGTGCAAATTACGCAATTATTAACCCCTGTAGTAAGTAGCCTCATGTACGGTGAGCCGTGCAGCACAGTACCTGTCTATAAAGTACCGAGAAAAAGATAGCTTTTCCTGTTTAACTTCTTGTGAATGGCTTAGCTCTTCGTACCTTCGCGTCCCCGTGCGGATGGTTGTGGGGTTTGGAATTGAGGTATTGAGTAGAGTGGCGGGAAAAAAGTAATTTTTTTTCGTCCAGGTATTGTGAGTGGAGATAAGAATTTTATCTTTGCACTCGCT
>JBCCOE010000190.1:0-4840 GCA_039025475.1 Bacteroidota bacterium
GTAAATGTGCGACTGATCACCTCTGATGCCGAAAAGAAACCTAAACCGTTATTACTAATGTTGGAGGGGGCATTCCCCGGTATCACATCAAAAAGTCCCCCTCTAAATTTTGTCTCCGCATATACCGCCCGCATATACAGATAATGAGCGGTAGACATAGAAGATTTCATTTGAAAAATCGTAGAGCCCTCCTCAATAATGAGTGTAGGGTTATCACCTTGAAAGCCGAGTAAAAAGCCTTGAGGGTCAGTTCTAGGAAATTCGTAAAATACGGCTTGCCGCAATGCACCAACGGTCGAATCATAGGAAAAAAGGGTTTGCTTTGAGGCAACGGAGGTACCATACCTTACGTGGGGGAATCGATGTTCATAAAACCCTTCTTCTACCACATCATCAAATTCTTCTACCCGGTTGGGTAATTCAAAGAGTTCTGCTTCAGGTTCAAAAGGCCGCACCGGTTCCATTAGGTCTGTGGCGGTATATATAGTATCATTTACCTCTACCCTTAGTGTATATTGCTTACCCACCTCCCCTGCTACCTCAGTAGTAGTAAGATAAAGTCCCGGAAGGGTATCATTTTCAATAAGCTCATAAACTATGGCACCATCCGTAATTTCGACTGTTGCCCCGCTAACCTTTTCAGCATCAACGTCGGTAATAGCTACGTTCGTTCTTGACAACAACACCGCATGTCGTTTCATCTCATTGGTTATGCTACCTTGAATGACTAATCTCTCGGACGTTGGCCCGTTGATCTCGCTGAGATCTACCTCCTCCACGCAGGCCCCTGAAAGGATAAAAAGAATACATAAATAGTAGCTGTGTTTTTTCATGGCTAAAAACTGAATAGCACTGACCCCGCCGGCACAATTGAGAATAATGAAACTTGGTTAGCCACCGTTCTGGAATTAAAGTCATCCCCCGCTGAAAGATCTTCTCCAATGTAAAGGGCCAGCGCGTTATTTCTGGCATAGGCATTGTAAATTGAGATCAGATAAGCGATATCCACTTTCCCTTTGAACAACTTTTTCTTCGAGGTAATCCTTGCGGAAAGGTCGAGACGGTGGTAATCCGGCAACCTGTCTGCGTTGCGCGAGTTGTATACCGGTACAGCAGGTAATCCATCGTAATTGTAGCTTTCGACCGGGAACGTAACCGGACCTCCTGAATTGAATGTCCAATTAGCACCTAATGATACTTTTTCAGAGAGTTGGTAGGCAGCAGTTGCCACCACCTTATGAGGTTGGTCATAAAGAGCAGGGAAGGACCGGCCAGTATTGATTCCTCGAATCTTATGAATAGCCCTGGACCAGGTGTAGCTCAACCATCCCCTCAACTTTCCTGTATTTTTCTTTAACATAAATTCAACGCCATAAGACCATCCGTTTCCACTTCTTAAATCACCTTCCAGCAATGGATTAAAGACGAGTTGTGCAAAATCTGCATAGTCCAGTTGATTTTCAATGTGTTTGTAAAAACCCTCGATCGAAGCCTCGACCCTATTCTCGTTCAGGTTTCTGAAATACCCTAAAGCAATTTGATCCACCAGGAGTGGTTCAATAGTAGGCCCGCTAGGGTACCAAACATCGAAGGCTGTAAAGGAAAGTGTAGAATTGGCCAGCATGTGGAGGTACTGCGCCATTCGATTATAGCTCAATTTAATGGATTGCTTTTTATCCAATACATACCGTGCGGAAACTCTTGGCTCCAGGTTATTGTAGCTGTTGTAAATCTCTCCCGAACGATAACGAACCGTATCACTTAATGTGAAGCTTTGGTCAAATTCAAATACAGTGGTCTCACCCACATTTTGAAACAACGACCACCGCACCCCTGCTTCTAAAAGTAAAGATGGGCCTATTTCTTTTTCCAGGCTCACAAAAAGTCCGTGCTCCCAAGCACGGCTATTGGGTACGTTGAACTGTTCGTCAAAAGCGTTACTCCCAGGATCAAACCGATGTGAAATAGTGCTTACGCCAAAATCCAGGGTTGTTCCGGGGTTAGCAAAATAGGAGAAATCAGCACTCAGGTTAATATCCCTAATACTCGACTCCCAACCCACAGGAATCTGTGCCGCGGGTATATCCAGCTTATACTGGTAACGACTGTACGTAAAGGTTAGATTGGAGAAGAGCTTGTTGTTAAAAAGATGGTTCCACCTCACCGTGCCGGTCTGGTTGCCCCAATTCACCTCAAAATCTAAAATGGGTAGCTTGTTTACATCTTGCCCGAAATAACCCGAAACAAATACGGTATTTTTATCATTGATCTTGTAATTCGCTTTTGTGTTAACATCATAAAAAAATACGCGTGTCCCTTTAAAGAGTGGTTCTACCCTTCCTATGGCCCAAAAGAGAGGTTCAGCATACGTTCTTCTTCCAGAGACCATGAATGATCCTTTGCCCTTTCGAATGGGTGCGCCCAGGGTCAGTTTTGCCCCGCCTACTAAGCTGATTCCAGCTTCACCACTCAATGCTTTGGTATTCCCTTCTTTCATTCTTACGTCCAATACCGAAGAAGCACGCCCACCGTAGCGCGCAGGAATGCCCCCTTTGTACAAGGTTGAATGGTTGATCGCATCGGTATTGAACACCGACAGGAAGCCGAGAAAATGAGAGGGGTTATACACAGGGGCTTGATCCAACAAAATCAGATTTTGATCCCTTCCGCCTCCGCGTACAAAAAAACCCGTGGAACCTTCCCCAATGGTTGTTACACCGGGAAGCAATTGGATGGATTTTATGATGTCGGGGTTTGAACCGATTGAAGGCATATTCTCGATGGTCGCAACCGAAAGGGTATGGGTGCTCATCGCTTTGGAAGTAATATGTTCTTCTAACTGGACGTCAGAAATCTCGATGGTTTCCAACTCTGTAATCGACGATGATAATTCTATGTCAATCTTTACGTCTTGCGTCAATTGAACCTTTTTTGTCACTGTGGTGTAGCCAATGAAGCTACTTTGCAACGTATAATTACCTTGTGGAACCGTCAGTGAGTAAAAACCATAGGCGTTGGCCGAAGCTCCGGTCGAAAGCTCAGCTATCCAAACGTTGGCGCCCAAAAGCGCCTCCCCGCTTGCCGCATCCCTCAGGTAACCACTGATGGTATATTTGAGCTCAGTATTTTGTTTTTTACCCCCGCTATACCTAAGGATTATCCGCTGGTTTTTAATATAATATTCAACCTTACCGTCTGGAAACAACTGGTCCAAATGTGCCCTTACCGATTGCTTCTGACTGGTTAAAGTAAACTCACCGGCGATTAGGATCTGGTTGCTGTAGGTGAAGTTAAAACCTCCCCTTTCGCTTATTTCCTTTAGAAGTTGTTCAATGGAGCCTGTACCCTTACTTAACGTAATTTCTTTATCTAAAAGAGTATCCTGTGCCATGGTTCTGGCAATGAGTGTAAAGCACAGGCAGAGGCTTGAAAACAAGGTCTTATAGATATCCGTCATTATACTTATTTACAACCTACTCCGGTCAGGATGATGCTTTCTCCGTCATTTTGAACCTGAATAGGTAATACCAGTTGCAGCTCGGCTAAAACATCTTCGAAAGACTGCTGCTTGAATGTTGCCGTCAACGTGCAGGTTTTTAGCGCTGAAGACCCAATTTTCAAGGATTGACCGTAGTGCTTGTTAAGGTCATCGATGACTTTAGTGACAGCTATATTCTGAAAAGTGAGAATACCCGTTTTCCAGGCTAAAAAGTTGATGTCTTCGTTCACTGTTTTGGACAACTGTAATCCGTTTTTCATTAGACCTTGCTCTCCGGGGGCAATAGATAGCTTTTCCCCTTGCTTACTTTCGGAATAAAGGAGCACCTTGCCTGTAACCACCGTAACCCGTACTTTATTTTTTATTCCCGCATTAACGCTGAAAGAAGTGCCCACTACTTCGGTGGTAGCTTCACCGGACGTGATTAAGAAGGGACGGGAGGGGTCTTTTACTACGTCAAAAAAAGCTTCCCCTTCCAATGTCACCCTTCTGGTCTTACCATCGAATTGTGACGGATAAACTAACCTCGAATTCTTGTTAAGCACTACCTTGCTACCGTCCGATAATATCACGGTCGAGGTATCGGCCAATGCCGTGACGGTCGCCATCTCGGCAGGACTTAGATCCGACAAAACAGGCCAGGCCAAATAGGCCATCACTATCAAGGTAACCACGGCCGCCACTTTCATCAAGCGGATGAATACACTTCCTTTTTCTGTAGGAGTGAGAGGTATTGACCTCGTTTTAAAACCGGTGTCAATTCTGGATTTAACCTTTTCCCAGTCATTTTCAATATCAATAGAAGCAGCTTCTTTGGCCTTCTCGCTGGCTTCCCATAACAAGCTCAACTGATCGTATGCAGCCTTATTCCGATCATCCGCATGAAGCCAACGTTCGACTGCTCTATTTTCTAAGATCGTGGTCTCTCTGGAAAGATACCGGACCAATAGTTCATGATCTATATGTGGATTAACTGAGTCACTCATCACTTACGGTATAATGACAATTAACTCTAATGAAACACGTATAGAAGATTAAAAAAAATTAGTGGCATCCAACTAAGATTGGTTTTAAAATGAATTTATCAAAATACACCCCTACCAGCCGGCCGGCAAGGCAGGAATCCCCTGAAGGAGACTTTTTAGGCACCCCTTTAGCTTAGGGGTAGTGCGGGGCACACCAACATAACAAAAGTTCTCGACTCCATAACAAAAGGAGTAGCTATTACCTTTCACGACGGGACTTTATATTTCCTGGTTTTTCAGAAGTGCCGGAAACCCTCATTCCCTAATGTCCTCTATTTTCCATCAGGCGTTGGTTTCCCCTACCTAAAGGGGAAAC
>JBCCOE010000191.1:0-4835 GCA_039025475.1 Bacteroidota bacterium
AACATTTCTGCAAGGTTTCTAACTCAATATAAGCATTTACTTGCAAAAAGTATCCACAATTTTAACCACTAAACATGTTGATAAATAGGTACTTATGTCGATTTTAAGGGACGACTAGTTAATCTAACAGATATTCCCAACTGCAAAGCCATAGGGATTTATAGTAAGATTAAACTTATCTAAGTCTGCCTGAAAAGAGTAGCTTGAGCAACGAACTTTACCGAATCAAGTATTTGATAATCGCTTGATAAAAGGGTCATCTCAAAGGTCTTTGAGATGACCCTAATAACCAAAATCAACTATTGTCCGTATGAATCGTTCTGAATCATATTTGGGTTTACATCGGTCTCTTCAATAGGGATCGCCAATATGAATCGATCATTGGGATAAGAAATTGAACATGCATTCGCGGGAGCTGTGCAATCATCCCTAACCACACCCAATTTATTTCTGGTCACATCAAAAATACTATGCCCCTCAAAGGCCAATTCTACTCGTCTCTCATTCAGTACCTCTGTAATTAGTGCTGCGCCAGTGGCGGTAACATCAGGAGCCGTTGGTAAAGCCCTTTGTCTAATCAAATTTAAATCTTCTTGTGCCCCGGCATCATCAGATGATTTGGCGCGAGCCTCTGCACGAATGAGGTATACTTCTGAAAGTCGTATTACCGGAACATTATCTGTGGCAATGTCTGCACCCTCACTAGGATATTTATCTACTCTTAAATTTCCATAAATACCTCCAATGCTAGTAGTGTCAATCCTAAATAGCGTACTTCTTACATCTCCATCCGGAATCAGATTAAGAAGGTCTTCAGATGGCAGATAATCTCCATAACCACTCTCTTTGTACATGCCACCTATATGGTCTGCTCCAGGATTATCGGCCAAATTAAAGTTAATTTCTAATATCGCTTCAGAAGAATTCCCATTGAAAAATTGCATAGGGTAATCTGCCGCCGAGACAAGGCTATATTTACCACTGGAAATGACCGCTGTCGCTAAAGATTCTGCCTGATCAAAGTCCTCCATATACAAATAAACACGGGATAATAACGCTTGTGCCGCCTCCATTGAAAAGTATCCGGCATTTGGAGGATCAATGGACATCAGATTAATTGCTTGATTAAAATCATCAATGATTTGGCTGTAAACTTCAGCCACAGTATTACGCGCTGGCTTTGCCTCCACATCAAATTCCAAAACAATAGGTACCCCTAAATGGGAGGCATCTGTAGTAAAGGTATAGTGCTGGGCAAATAATCTAACCAGATCAAAGTATGCCAATGCACGAAGTGCATACGCTTCACCTAAAATTTGATTAAACTCTGCTGTCAGAGAGGTAGGCGGTTCAAATTCAGTGTTAATCATTGAATTGGCTATGTTTACACCTTCGTAAAGCTCGGCCCAAAATTCTTCTGGTATAAAATCTACCGGGGCACCGCTATATTCTGCCCATTCTTTGGCTCGATTAGCGCTGGCATTTTGCTTAACATCTTCTCCCATGACATCAGGCACCAGGATCATATACCTACCATACCAATCAGAGTTTTGCATTTGGTCATAGCCTCCCAATATGGCAGACTGAAAATCGTCAAATGTTTTAAGAAAATCGTCATTAGAAATACTCTGTTGGGGCGTGAGTTCGAGAAAATCCTCACTACAAGAAGATATCACGATTATCGTGAATGCGATCAAAAATTTATATATAAGTTTCATAGTTATCTAATTTATAATCCAATATTAACACCAAAACTTACCGTCTTATTAATGGGCGTTACTGTATTGTAAACGCCGTTAATAGTCTGTTCCGGGTCAAAATATAACTCGTCATCCGCTACCCAGGTCCAGAAGTTGTTAAGATTAGTATACACTTTGACCGATCTTAACTTCAACTTACTTACAATACTTGATGGGAGATCATATCCAATATTTAGAGTTTTCAAACGAATGAAATCTCCTTCGAATAAGTACCTGGATGAATTTCGGGTATTTGAGGCCTGATTACCTCCCCATCTGTGTTGAGGAAATAGGGCTTCATCACCAGGGTTCTGCCAGCGGTTTTCAAAGGCATAGGTTGATGTGCTTCGTGGCGTGAACCTACCATCTCCATGGATTACCCAACCCGGAGCATCATACAGGTAATTTCCAAACTGATAGTTAAACTGTAACCCTATACTAAACCCTTTATATCCGGCGCTTAGATTGAACCCTCCATAAAAATCAGGTGTTGCAGACTTGCCATCATAAAAACGTTCCGCTTCATTAACGTCATTTGTGGTTTCTGATTTTGTAGAATCAGTGAACCACAGTGGGTCACCATTGGTAGGATCCACTCCTGCCCAACCATAAAGATAATACTCCTGAAAGTCCCTACCTTCCTCTCTTCTTTTAGTTCCATCTACAATAGGTTCAGGTAAGAATGTCAGTTCATTGTTTAAGAACGTTATATTAAAACTGGCACTCAAATAAAAATCGGGTGTTTCAATGATCTTACCGTCAAGCGTCAGCTCTATGCCATCATTCTCCATATCTCCGACGTTCTGACTAACATTTCGGAACCCGGTTGTATTTGAAAGTGGTCTATCCAGAATAAGATCACTTGAAGTTCTATTGAAGTACTCAAGACCAATGCCTATTCTGTTGTTCAGCATATTCAAATCCATGCCTATGTTCAGATTTTCTTGAGACTCCCAGGTAAGATTCTCATTGGCCACCTGCGATGGGGCTGCTCCAGGTTGTCCATCATATTCTCTTGTAAAACCCCACAATCCTGCCCAGTCAAAATTACCGATGCCCGCATTTCCAACGGTTCCATAGCTAGCTCTGAACTTAAGGAAATCAATCACGGTGACATTTTGCATAAATCCGGCATTGCTCAGGGTATAGCCTAGGCCCACCGACCAAAACGTTCCTCTGCGATTTGCAGGACCAAATCTTGAGGATCCATCACTTCGCAAGGATAACTGGAGATAGTATGTGCCGTCGTAGTCATAATTCAACCTGGAAAAATATGAGTTGAATGCGTACTCGGTTTCAGTTCCAATGGCAGCCGTTGGGTTAGCAGCACTACTTAACGTTTTAAGATCCGGATGAGAAAAGCCCTCGCCAGAAGCCTCCAGCACTTGAGTTGTGACTTTCTGAGCCTCATACCCTATTAAAGCGTCAACGTTATGGACATCGTTGAATGTTTTACCATAATTTAAAGTTTGAGTGCCCAGCCAGTTAACAATATCTGTTGTAGCATCATTTACCGATCCACCAATATTTCTGCCATCACCATATCTTCCATTGGCAAAAATGTGTTCATCAACATTTAGAATATCTATGCTCCAGGCCGACTTAAATGAAAGGTCTTCTGTAATTTGATACGAAAGTGATAAATTGTCTATTATCCTACTCTGCTGGAGCTCTCTTTCATCCTCATTTAAGTGTCCAACGGGATTATTAGCTCCCATAAAAAAGGTATGTTCACCATAAAAACGACCTTGATCATCCAATACGGGAACTGCCGGGGCCATTAGGTAGGACAAATAAAAAGGTGCTTGCCATCTGGTACCATCAGTTATGCCACGTTGTTCAAAGTATGAAACACTAAGATTATTGGTGACTTTTAGTTTATCAGTCAAATTGGCTGATAAATTAATTCTTGATGAGTAGCGCTCAAATTTATTTTCAATTACTACCCCTTCCTGGTCAAAATAACTTCCAGAAATGAAATAAGTCAATTTGTCGCTGCCGCCCTGAAAACTCAGATCATATTGACTCGTAGTTCCGGTTTGACTTATTTCATCCAACCAATCCGTATTTGCATCTTCAGGAAACTGAGAGGCATATAAATCAGTGGCCTCTTCTTCGGTTAAGGTTCCGGCATTAACGTACCCTTCGATATACAATTGACGATACTGATCCCGATTAAGGGGTTCTAGTAAATTATCAAAAGCAAAGTCTGAAAAACCGTATTGCATTTTCAAATCAATCTTGCCTTTGCCGGATTTTCCAGATTTAGTAGTGATAAGCACCACTCCATTAGCTCCTCTAGATCCGTAAATGGCAGAGGATGCAGCATCTTTTAATACCACTACATTCTCAATATCGTTAGGATTGAGTGATGCCAGTACGTTGGAACTTCTGCCACCATTACCAAAATCGGTTTGTGAAACACTTCCAGAAGTTACCGGAATCCCATCTACTACATAAAGAGGTTCATTGGAAGCGGTGATAGACCCAATACCCCGCACTCTAACTGATACCCCGGCACCCGGAGCTCCATCATTAGATACCACTTGAAGTCCCGAAGTACCCTGCAACGCATCTTGGAAGGTTGAAGTCGGAATCTGTTCAAGCTGAGCTCCGTCAATTACGTTTAAGGAGCCCGTTAATTCTTCCTTACGCTGTGTTCCATAACCAACCACAATAACCTCTGATAGTTGCTTGGCATCTGTTGCCATGTCAACATCAATTACCGACTGGGAACCAACCTCCACTTCTTTAGTAGCCAGTCCGATAAATGAAAAAACCAAGGTACCGGAACCCTCTGGCAGTGTCACAGAATAGTTACCATCGATATCGGTAACCGACCCGATAGATGTTCCTTTGACTAGAACGCTTACTCCAGGTAAAGCAGAACCATCCTCAGTTGATGTTACTTTACCTGTAACTGTTCTCTGCTGTGCTTGTAAATGTGTTGATACAAAAACGAACACCGCAGAACATAGTAAAAACTTTTTCATACAGTTTACATTAGGTTAAAACATATTTTATCACCCAATGTAAAATGATATGTTATTGAAACAAAATAATATTCTTCAATATATGTATATATAGTTTATATAG
>JBCCOE010000192.1:0-4796 GCA_039025475.1 Bacteroidota bacterium
AGGCTCAAGGTTATCGTCAATAGAGATACTATAAGATAGTTTGTCCTTTAGCCGTGTAGCTTCGAGTTGTAAATAAAGTTCCATCCATTCTATATCTTCCTGGACGGTCACATTTTCCTTCTCGGAGTTCTCTAACGTCATGCGCATTAGCCTTGAAAACTTAGTAAGGTAGTTAATAGCGGTTTGAGGATCGTTCTTATCAATGTAGTCACTTATGGAATTCAGCGAGTTAAATATGAAATGAGGATTCATCTGTGACCTAAGTAGTTTCAACTCTGTTTCAGCTACATTTCGTTGAAATTCAGCCTCCTTTTGGGCTTCTAAAGCATCACGCTTTCGCTTGTACAATCGATAGCCCAATAGGGTAGAGATTATGAGCGTTAAAGATCCTCCAATGGCGATATTTCTAAACAGCGTTTGCCGTTGTATTTCGGCAAAGCTAACGGCCTGTTTTAAATCCATCTGAAACTGCATTTCCTTTCTTGTTAATTCTGATTTATTCTCGTCATTCATAACACTGTCTCTCAAGGATATAAACCTCCTGAAAGCGTAAAGGGCTTCTGAGGGATTATTTGTGGAGTCGTAAAGGATACTTAGTGTTTCCCAGGCATCACGTTCCTGTTCCAGGGAACCCGCTTCTTTTGCCAGGGTTAATGCCTCTTGAGCTAATGTTTCAGCGCTATCGAGCTTATTTTGTTTAAGAAATATACCCGCAAGCCCATTTAGCGATGATGATCTTGTCATCGAGTTGGTGGTACCCGCCGTAGCTGCGGATTGTCTAAAAAAGCTAATGGCATCCAAGATATTGCCTGAGTCACGGAACGTAAGCCCCAGATTATTCAGGATTACTGCTTCGAAATAGACAAACCCTTCTTCGCGTGCTACAACTAAGGCTTTTTGCAAATCTTCAATCGCCTTTTTATATTTTTCTTGTTCTCGGAAAACGAGTCCTCGGTTAACTAAACCAATCACTTCATAATTGCGTTGTTCCAGCTCACGAGAAAGGTCTAGAAAGCGTCCGTAAGCGGCCAGTGCTTTATTATACTCCTTCATGTCGCTGTGAATATTGCCCAGGTTATTATAGACACTTACCTCAAAGCTCTTATCACCAATCTTCTCATTTACCTTCAGCGCTTCTTGTGCCATTTCCATGGCACGTATGAAATTGGCCATTCGATAATAAACTAATCCCACCTGACGATAGGCAAAGGCCTCTCCTCTCGCCCAAGATAGACGCTTTGCTAACGTGAGTGCATTTTCCGCCAGCTTTAACGCTTCCTCAGTATCATTCCAAACCACTGTATTTGAAAGATTAATGAGTAGTGTAACCTTGGTACTGTCCTCGCTTTCATGATTGCTCAAAGCACTTCTCAGACTATCCAGTGTGCTGTCTTGACTAAAAACTGTCATGACGGAACTGCATATGAGTAAAGTAGATAAAACAGCGCGTTTGAAATTCATTGAATGTGTTCAGTTATCATCGAATTTACAACAATAAAAAACTGAAGCACAACACTCAATCATTTTAGGTACGGGATGCTCTGGTTAGTGGCTATCTTCATGTGAAGTATGAAACAGGTGCGTTTAGTAAATAGTATCAGAAAACAGTGTATTGTAGTATTAGCTACAGTAATTTTCAGCTGTAGTAGCGACGAGTCCAGAGACATTATTCCAGATGGCGAGCTGACTATTGGCGGCACAATTTCCAATAATCCTGGTGAAGTCACCCTCTCACTCAACGGAATCGAACAAAACTTTGCAGGCTCGAACTTCCTCTTTGATCTAAGATTGAAAGAAGGAGACCTTTATTTGGTTCAGTTCATTTCTTCTTCGACAGGACAAACCTGCACTATTAATAACGGCGTGGGAACTGCCAATGCTAATGTGAACGACATAGAAGTAGTTTGTTCATCCTCGTTAAGTAATGTGATTCGTTTTGTCGATGTCTCTGTCACGGGCAATCTTGTCATTGGCGATATGAATGGGAATGGTCATCAAGATCTGATCTTTAGTATTCGCACATTACCGGGTTTCCCGTCCGGAGCTGATCAGTTTTTGACGCGTATTATGTATGGTGACGGTGTAGGTAATTTTGGAAGCATGGTTGATATCACTGGTTTTGGCGAACCACGTCTTACTAAACGTGGAGGTTATTACCTTAGCACTGACTTAAACGAGGACAACATTGACGATTTTGCATACACGGGTGATGCGCTAATTGAAGCCTATGCAGGTGCCACCAATGGTCAGTCCACAGCATTATTCAATACATCCGAATATGGAGGTGAACCTATTCTCAGTTTCGAATGCTGATGGAAACGGTTTTAAGGACATATTGTCCATTACACTAGGTGGCTCGAATATCAACTTCTTTGGATTGTTTAAAAACAGTGGCTCAAGTTTATCTCCGGTTAGCTACATAGGAACTACACTGGATGATGAACCGAAAGCTTTGGGCATAGGTCAGATCAGCAATTTCACAGCCGCAGACTTTAATAACAATGGCCACACGGATATCCTGGCTATTATAACTACTACCGATATCAATGATGACGACCGACTAGCTTTGGGCTTATTTTCTGGCCAGGGGGATGGTACATTCAATTACCCAGACGAACTTCAGCTTCTTCCGACCCAATTGCATCTGGGAGAATTTATTTTCGATATCGTATCCAAAGAGATAGCCACAGGCGACTTTGATGAAGACGGCGACACTGACATTGCCATTACATCCACCAATACTATCCTACAACTCCTTACCAATGATGGAAGTGGGGTTTTCACTGCCACAGAGGCGATAACGGTAGGCACAGCCCCCATACACATACGTGTCGCTGATTTTGATCAAGATGCTCACCTCGACTTGGTATCGGTCAACGATGAAACGCACAACCTGACGCTTGTCTATGGCGCAGGTGACGGCACTTTTGATCGTACGGAAACCATTCAAATGGATGGAGATATCGACTTTTACGATATTGCTATTGCCCATCTGGATAATAATAATTTTCCTGACATTGCCATTGGAGAGCAAGGCACTAACCCAGCGGATTTTGGACGAGGATCCATTCAAATTATTTTCAATCCCGGCCAATAAGAGCGGCATGGCCATCTCAAATACCTTTTCTTTTTAAATACAATACAGCGCAAGAGTGAGCTTCTGCTGTAAAAGATGTCTTTTCATAGGGTTTCCTTTTTCTCTCACTTACAAAATCATTGGGACTTGGAAGTGCCGTATTGATCAGCATAACCCAGGTATACCCTTGCTTTAGTTTTGGCAGTTCAAATTCAAGTGGCTCTGAAAATGCATTTAAGATTACATATATTTTGTAGGTGAATTCAGTATGGAACAATTCGAAAGCAATGGACCTGGAATGATGACTCCAATCCGGATCATTATGCTTCAATCCATGCCAGGCTATATCTGTTCCTTCAGGTTGGTACCAGAAATTACGGTCCTTGAATAATTCACTATCTAATCTTGCAGCAATGACCTTGCTAAAGAATCTTACCAAACCCTTATTGTTTTTGTTCTTCTCCCAGTCAAACCACGACACATCACTATCCAGGCTATAAACATTATTATTTCCCCGATGCGTGTTCCTAAACTCGTCACCCATGAGGATCATTGGTTGCCCCTGCGAAAGCATCAGTATGGTAAAGAAGTTTTTCACCTGCCTCGTCCTCAGATTTTTGATATCCGGATCATCTGTAGGACCCTCAACACCGCAATTCCAGCTAAGATTATCATTATGTCCATCCCTATTATCCTCCCCATTTGCTTCATTGTGTTTCTCATTGTAAGAGACCAGATCGTTAAGGGTAAATCCGTCATGGGCAGTAATGAAATTTACACTTCGTTGTGGATCACGATTCTCATCATTAAAAAGACTAGGGCTTCCGCCGATTACGTGGGTCAGTTCAGATAACATTCCCTCATCACCTCTCACAAATTTCCTCACTACATCCCTGAAGTGCCCATTCCAAACGGCCCAGCGATCACCTACAAAACTTCCTACCTGATACAACCCAGCCGCATCCCAGGCCTCAGCGATAATTTTAGTTCCTGCCAGAATAGGATCAGAGTCGATTGACCATAATATAGGAGGATTATCCATAGGCTGTCCGTCTTCTCCTCTGGAAAGTACGGAGGCAAGGTCAAATCGAAATCCATCCACGTGCATTTCCTGTACCCAGAAACGTAGGCTATCCTGGATCATTCTGCGTACTACTGAATGGTTTGCATTTATGGTGTTACCCGTACCACTTGCGTTAACAAACATATTGGGGTCTTTAGAATCCAGCAGGTAATAGGATAAAACATCAATTCCTTTGAATGAAAATACCGGACCACCTTTTCCATCTTCTGCGGTATGATTATAAACCACATCAAGTATAACTTCGATGTTTGCCTTGTGCAGTGCCTTGACCATGTCCCTGAATTCGTTGATAGGACCTTCATACGATTTGTCTGAGCTGTACGCCCTGTGGGGTGCAAAAAAACTAACGGGTTGATATCCCCAATAATTCACTCTTCCCTCAGGTGCCGCTTGCCGGTCAAAATGAAAAACCGGAAGCAATTCAACACATCTGATCCCAATTTTCTGTAGATAAGGTATTTTTTCAATCAGCCCTCTATAGGTTCCTCGAATGTCATCTGGTAATCCAGAATTAGGATTTGCTGTAAACCCTTTGACGTGCATCTCATAGATTGTTTCATCATTAAAGGGCCTTTCAATAGGTCTATCGCCTTCCCAATCGTAATTTGAGATATCAACGACCACACTTTTCATGGC
>JBCCOE010000193.1:0-4740 GCA_039025475.1 Bacteroidota bacterium
TCCGTTCACAAATAACCGATATATACCGATGGAGCGTAACGTATATCAGGCGATTCTTTTTCATTGGTTTGCTTGGAGTAGAACCCGGATGGGTGGTTGGCAGTAGCCCAAAAGCCCCCTATTAGTTACTACCATCACTTTTGTCTCGCCTGAGAAGGAAGGGTTATTCAAGTATGATGGACTACTATTTGAAATTTAAACCTCAAATTCAATGAACCGCGAAGTACAGCCTGTCCCGAACTTGATTCGGGAAGACCCGTACGCTTGGTGGTGAGAGGTTTAGGGGTGAGAGTCCCCTTTACCTACTCGACTATCAACATGAACTTTAATATTTAGTCAATAACGATTCGTATGGGATTTTTAATTTTTCGTGTAAACTTCGGATCATTTTGAGTGTTAACTTCTCTTACGAGTCAATACTTCTGTCACACGACTCTTATATCCGATTATTTCTGCCAAATCCTTCTTTTTCATGCCCATGTATTCCATTCTAAATTCAATGGCTGCAATTGGGTCGGGTGCTTCAATCGGATAGTGTTCATCTTCATATTTTTCCATTAGAATAGAAAGCACTTCTGCCTCATCACCCTCTCTGGTATTGGAAGGAGCATGAAATATTTCTTCAAACCTTGATAATGCCTGTCATAATCCTGTTCTGTTTTGATAGCTTTAATATTTCATAATTTCAAATTGTGTTAGCGTCAATTTTGTCGTAATCTGAGTGCTTTCCAATGAACCTAATAAATACCCAATGTCTTACGTAGTTACTATCAACCACCAATCGGTATTTGTTTCTACAGATGTTAAAAACAACTCGCCCACCTTCAAGGATACTTGCTTTGGCATATTCTTCTTTGATACCTGCTGTCCTTTATCCCACTTTCATAATTCATGTGCTTTTAAGACCGATCTCAACTAACGTCCGTCCTCTATGACGGCCAGGATACCCAAACTGCCATAGCAAAAAATATTATTAACCCAATAGTTCCCGATCCAGGAATAATATAGCCGCCCACGGACTAGGTATCATTTCAACTACTAACGTTGGGATTAACACTATCAATAATGGTGAAGCGACTACCATCCAACGTGCGTAACGTGTTTTCCCAGAAAGGATTAGTGTGGCAATCCAAAGCGATGATAAGATTACTAACGGCATAATTATCATTAGAGTACCAGCGTGAACTTGCATCAACTGGTCATTCAGAAGATTATTGGAGCTGCCATCTGCGGCCTGAAACCCGAGTGAGTATAAAACAGTAGAATAATGATAACCGGGGAATAATGCAAGCGCATATCCGAATAAAATCACTGGGAACTGACGCAAGAACGCGTCCGGCAGACTCTAATGAACGATAGAGCAGCCATAATCCTAATGGATATAAGGGTAATGTAGCATAACCAAGAAGACTTCCACAATATAGGGGTTCAAACGGAAGTGTACGAAGGGCTTCCACAATGCCAACTGCTGGACCTGGCTCAAACTCACCTCGAAGTAAGTGGTCGGAGATATAGGTCAAGACTCCTCCAAAAATTGCAAGTACCCCTGCAATCTTAAAAAATGTCTGTTTTTTCATTTATTATCTTCATTTTAACGCTAAAATTTCAACTGGAAAATTGATCGTTAGGTACTACGGTCTAATTTTAATTTTACTACATATAAAGTTTGTTTTATCCTGCTCTGATCTGTAGGTAACGCCAAGCTAAAATCCTCAGGTTTAACCCTCGCCAATATCGGAAAAGTATTTGTTTACATTAACCTTTGGCAAGTACTTAAGTCAGCCCATGGATTTTAGCGACTTGTTATGCACTTTATTGTTGATTATAATATTTGATCAATGCAGGTATGTCTCGATATTTGAATTTCTTATCAGATACTTTTCTGGCGAATTTATTATAATCCAGAAAATAGTCTAGATCCTGAATCATTCTATCCCTCTGGACTACTAATCTGTTGCCATTCGCATTTTCTAAAATATAGGTTACGACCTGCGAAGCGTAACCGTTCATTCCATTTGGAGCAGGGGCTGACCAATTGAATCCGTTAAGTTCTAATGTTGAATACAAATTTAATTTACCTCTTGACTCCACTTTTAACTCAATGTATGGTATAAATGTCGCTTCTTCTTTAAAGGGATAGTAATTAGTGATGATTTTGAAGGTGTCTTTCTTAATAGCATATTCCTTCAATCTCTTGGTCGGATACTTTATTGGGTTCTTGTCTTTTTTACTTTTCCAAACTTCTACTTCAAGGTGACCGTCATGAAAATTTCTCTGATATCTGATAAACCCTTTGATTAAACTGCCTTCTTTGGTAATGATATATCCATTTTGGGCAAATGTTGAACTTGCTATTATTGAAGTCATTACGGCGACTATATACTTCATAAAATGAGATTGTTGTGCATAACATCCGGCTAACCCGAACTTCCCTTAAAGCTGAGGATAAACTACTACTTCAGTTTATCCAATACCTTCTCCAGCATGGCCACCTTTTCGCGTTCGCTTTTCAGCAGTTCTTCGTACAGCTTTTTGTTTTCCTCAACGGCCTCTACCCATTTGTCTATAGGGTTGAATGTGCAATGATAATTTTGAACTTCTGCACCAACATTGGAAGCTCCCTGATTTGCCCCTTCGTGGTTGTGTTGGATATTGTAAACGACCGAATCCTCATCAAATTCCTTTATCGCCTCGGGTTCTACCCCCAGTATGCCCGCTATCTTTTCGAGGGTATCGTCCTCCACCGTTTCGGTGTTTTCAATATTGGAAATGGTCTGTTGGGTCACACCCAGTTTATCGGCCACAGTGTCCTGCTTTACGCCCAGTATCTCACGTACCCTGCGGAGGTTTCTGCCCAGGTGCTTGGGTCGGGGTTTCATAGTACTTTCCATAGGTTTAAAGTTATTAAGTTTTCACACATTCCGGACAGCCGGTTGGTAAAATACAAACCAGCTTTGTAAGCTACAAGCCGCATTTGTAAGGTACCATCGGTTTTTTCTTCTTCTTCACCCCGGGCAGGTTGTGTTTAGTCACGGGAAGGAAAAACATAGAAATAGAAATATTTTATGGATGTTTTAAACCGCTACTTTGAATTTTTAGGGGTGTTGAACGCACATTTCCCTCATGATATTTCAAAGCGAAAGAGGAATGATCCGGAAGCTATGCACTGCCTTCAGCAACTGATATCCACTGCCAATGACCTTATGGTCAACTACTTTATCACCCCGCGGCTGGAAAAATTCGGACTGCCCCGTGAGCTGGCCGCGTTTTGTAAAGCCATGAACCTCCGCCAGAAGGAAACACTCCTGGCCTTTTCCAAATGTGGTGTTTACAAAAGGCTTTCGGTAGAAATGGACAACCGGTTATACCATATAGCCACCTGCTTATGTGCCCATGCCATGGCGGAGGAGGCCATATTTATCCACCTGAAAATGGCCTCTACAAAATGTACAGCACAACTGAGCATAGGCGCTGATGTACCTTGTTTTCGCCACATGGATACCCCGGAAGAGATCATGGTCGCTATTGCTGCTGACCTTGTTAAAAGAACGGAGGGTGTACTTAATATGAAACGCTCGGGAAGCGGTAAGGGGCTGGTGCTTCGAGTTGGTACGAGCTAGTCCCGATTGTGGCTAACGTCTAACCTAAAATGAGTATGCGCTCCATTTCTAGAAGCACGGACGTTTCTAGTTTGCATTGTCCTATAAAAGTGCTCAGCTCATCGGCCGTCTACTCGACTATGTGGATTTATGTCAGCCGGTTCTTCAGGTCCATGCGTTGATGCAGAATTCTGATTATCTCAACCAGTTCGTTTGATATTATTCGATAGAATATGATATGTCGGTTGATCTTGAAGCCAAATAAATCACTTCTAATTCCATCGTAATTACGGCCATGATCAGGATTAGAAGCGATGGATTCAAAAGCGGTCACAAGTTGTTGATGATAGGTATCTGCCTGATGTTCGGACCAGTGGTCAAAAGTGTAATTCCAAATATCAGATAAATCTTGAACAGCAAGATGGGTTAGTTGATACTTACCCATTCGATCTTGCTGACTTTAATTGCTTTAAGTGATTAGATGGATTAAAGTCTTCATCAATTCCACTGTCTATACCTTCTTGAATAGCTTTCTTTAGCGAAAGAACTTTGTTCTCTTCTTCTTCTAGGAGTCTTAGCCCAGCTCGTACAACTTCGCTAGCGTTCTTAAAGCGACCTTGTGAAACACTGTGTTTGACGAAGTTGTCAAAATAGTTTCCGAGTGAAATAGATGTATTCTTGCTCATAATTCAAAGTTACCAAAAATTGGTAAATCAGCAGGATGCACTAATTCCTCATAACGTCCTATGTATGAATAGTAGCGCGTAAAACCCACCAAAGGAACTTTTTAAACGAAAAATACTAAAATGCTCTGACTTTTCGGATAGCAGAAAGAAGCTATTATTTATACATCATGTGTGTGCCAAGCATGGGCATTTGGTATCGAAGATACTATCTTATTCCAGAGGATGTAAGTCCCTTACAGGCCAGTTGGTGAAGCCTATGACCAAAAACTTTATTTGGTAGATGCTGCAGGAATCGGAGGAAGGAACCTGCCTGTCCTTTAGTTTTACAGGGTAATTATGATATTAATAATCATTGTTATTGTTGCACTATTAGAGGGGGTTTCCAAAGGGGGAGAGTTGATAATTTGTGGATAGTGTGAATAACTTTGAAGTAAGTCAACACCGACAGAGGGGAA
>JBCCOE010000194.1:0-4628 GCA_039025475.1 Bacteroidota bacterium
AGTGGGTAGTGGGTGAGTTTAAAACCTTAAAAGGCGCACATCAAAAGCTTTATGAAGAATTTAAAAGTAAGGCGTATGGGGACGAGGAGAAGTTCATTCATATAAAGATCGGTTCCCAAACCAAGGTAATTCCTATTAAATCCATTCAGTGGGTGGAAGCTGAAGATTACTGCGTTCGACTACATACTCTGGATAGGGGCTCTTATATTTTAAGGAGTTCCATGAAGTCAATGGAAAAAGTTCTTCCACCGGATAAATTTCTCAGAATTCACAGGAAATACATAGTTAACCTAAAGGAGGTAGACCGATTTTTCTTCTCCCAATCCCCGGAGGTCCAGCTACTGGATAACACACGATTGACTGTAGCACAAAGCCGCATTGGAACGATAAAAAAACACTTCGCCGTTTAGAGGTTCGCTGCGAAACAGCTATTGTTCACTGCAACCTACAGCTCGACAAGCTTAGGTATCTACACATCCTTGGTAAATTCAAGGCATTCCAAAATTCCAATTTATGAGTTCACTTTTACCCTACATCTCCTTTCCAGGCACCTGTAAAGAGGCTTTGCAGTATTATGCTCAAATTTTCAACGCTGAAATAACTTGCATGACCACCTTTGGGGAATCACCGATTCCAGTGGATGAGCAGGACCGTAATAGAATATATAATGCTGAACTTGTTGCTGATCTCGTTCATTTTAAGGCCTCTGATGACTTGCCCCGGTATCCGGTCAAAGTGGGCAGTAACATTTCCCTATTTGTAGCTTTTAATGATATGGGCTTGAGGCAAGAGGTATTTGAGAAACTCGCTAAAGGGGGCAAAGTACTGTTTCCGTTAGACGAGGTGTTCGGCATGTTGAGGGATAAGTACGACATCCAATGGATGCTAGCGGCAACACACTAGATTTTCCACTACTAATTATTTAAACGATGAAGAAAAATTCCCTTACCACCTGCCTTTTTTTGCTTTGGTGGCTGTGTCTATGTCACCCAGGTTTTACTCAATACGATTATGAGCCGAGCGACAAATTTCCATACGGAAAGTTAAACCCCGCAGCACCCCCTCAAACCGCTGATTATGAGGCTTTGATTGGCAAGAGTCACTGTAAATCTGTAGCCAGAAAGCCCGATGGAACGTGGAGCGCGGATACGGTAGACATGATTTGGAAATTCAGGTACCACATGAATGGTATGGCTGTACTGGACGAGACCTTGAAGGCAGATCAAAGTCATTCTTCAAGCATCCGCCAGTTTCACACAGATAGTGCAAGATGGTATGTTACGTATTTTAGCACGGCCGTTAGTCCGGCTCCCGGGGTATGGTCCGGTGGCAAAGAAGGAAATGAGATTCATTTATACCGTCCTCAAAAAGCGCCAAACGGTATGGACGGTTTTTACAAGCTTTCGTTTACGGACATTACCGATGAAGGATTCAACTGGAAAGGTCAATGGGTTGACCCCTCTGAGCAAATGAAGTATCCCACTTGGGTCATATTTTGTCGGAAGGAACTATAGCCGTTGAGTTCATAAAATAATCACACTCCTGCAACCTTCTTTAAACGGTTATGTCCACTAAGTACACCAACCTAGCTTCGTAATGTTCCTAAAAATTGCCCTGCGCAATCTCCTAAAGCGCAAAGTTTTCTCATTCATAAATATCTCAGGTTTAGCACTCGGTCTTGGTGCAGGTTTAATGATCTTCCTATTCATATCTGATGAATTGGACTATGATAATTTTTATCCGGAGGGCAACAGAATAGTGAGAATAGTCAGGGAGCACGGTGAGGGTGGCGAGAAATCGGCTTCGGCAACCATAAATTATAGGCTGGGCGAGTTGGCAAAGCAAAATATGTCCCAAGTGCAAAAACTTACCCAACTATCTAACAGAGTGGAAGTAAAAGTGAGTTATGCGGAAAAGACGCTCACCGAAAGTAAAGTGCACTTTACAGATAATCAATTTTTTCAACTGTTTGGCATACGTTTTATTCAAGGAAATCCAAAAAGCGTATTAAGTAACCCCTTTGAAGCGGTTCTTACTCAAGAAGCCGCTTTAAGAATTTTTGGAGAAGGAAATGCCCTCGGTAAAACACTTAACATTGATAGTAAAGATTACCTGGTTGTAGGTCTGGTGGAACAACTTCCTGATAACGCGCACTTACATTTCGATTATCTGTTGTCCATAGCATCCACAAAGTCATTTTATTCCGAGCCTATGTTCAACCACTGGGGCAATATTTGGCTTTACACGTACGTACTGTTGAATGAGGGAGTAGGACTCCCAGAATTCGATCAGGCGCTAATGGCGCAAACCCAGGAGAACGGCCCTCCTGAACTGGCTGATTTCGGTGTTCGCTTCTACTCTCAGCCTATTGAAGATATTCACCTTTATTCGCAGTTATCCAACGAAGCCGAGCAAAATGGAGATATAGCGCTGATACGAATTCTGGCTGCCGTTGCTGTCTTAATACTTTTAATAGCCTGCTTCAATTTTATAAATCTCACTACGGCACGTTCGGCATGGAGGTCTAAAGAAGTAGGGGTAAAGAAGGTTTTGGGCGTTCGAAAAGGACAACTTATTCGCCAATTCCTGGGAGAGTCTATCTTTACTACGCTTATCGCCTTTGCAGTTAGCTTACTATTGGTTCTGTCGCTTCTTCCGTTTTTCAATCATTTCACAGGTAAGAACATTATCATCACTGAGGTAATGGTCTTATCTCCGGTATTGCTGGTCGTGGTTACATCAATAGGGGTGGCTGCTGGAATGATTTCAGCGTTATTTCTCTCATCTTTCCAGCCCGTTAAAACTTTAAAAGGCCATTCACAAGGTGATTCTTTCTTTACCACTAAATTGCGTCAAGTTCTTATTGTCCTACAGTTTTCAATCACGATCATTCTAACCGTTGGGGCATTGGTTATTTTCCAACAATTAAACTTCATAAAATCTAAAGATTTGGGCGTATCAGTGGATGATATCATCGTACTACAGTTGAAGAATAAAGCCACCAGGAATAATGGGGAAGCACTTAAGAATACGTTAAATCAATCCAGCCTTATTACTTCCACCGCGTTAAGTTCGGATGTTCCATTCGAAGGCCTGAACTCATGGCGTGTTAAGCCTAAAGGTGTGGATATGCCCGATGAATTGATTAGCATAGTAGCTGTTGATAAAGACTATTTGAAAACCTTACAAATGGAGATCACCGAGCAGTCTCCTCCGACTGCTTATTCATGGGATAATGATCAAGGTATATTGGTTAATGAATCTTTCGTAAGACATTTTCTTATCACAGACCCAATAGGAAGTGAAATTGAGATAGGCCATATAGAGAAACCTTTACGCATTGTGGGGGTAATTAAAGATTATCATTTTGCTTCGTTACATCAGGGTATAAGACCGTTGATGTTGTACGTACAGCCAAGTTGGTACGCGCGCCTGATCATCCGTCCAAATACTAGTGAAATCAAAACCGTACTGGACTTGGCGGAGGTCACCTGGAACGAAATAAATCCGGATGAGGAGATGGACTATTTTCTACTTGAACAGCGTTTTGAGGCACTCTACACGACTGAAGAGAAAACCGGAGACTTAGTAGCCTACTTTTCCTTCTTCTCGTTGGTGATTGCCTGCATGGGACTTTACGGTTTGGCGGCCTATGTTGCCGAAAGCAAATTAAAAGAAATTAGTGTCAGGAAAATCCTTGGGGCTACTTTGAAAAGCTTGGTTCAGTTGCAGTTCAGGGTATTTGTGAAGTTGATATTTGTGGCAAGTTTAGTGGCGGTACCGGCCGCGATATGGATAATGAATAGCTGGCTTAATGATTTTGCCTATTCTACAGGCATTAGCTGGTGGATTATTGTATTGACTATCTTATCCGTTTTTGTATTTACGGCAGCAAGTGTAGGATACCGATCGTTAGCTGCAGCTATGACCAATCCTACGGATAATCTGAGAAGTGAATAAAGGGTAAGTGATAAATTGCACAGCAAAAGTTGCCAGTCCGGTAGTCAATAAAGACCTAAAAGCCATCGGAAAATAGGTGGTAATCTGTTATTGAGATCATAATCTGGTGTTATCTAGGATAATATCTGTTTAGGCTCTTACTTTATACAGGTATGACATTCAATGTCCTTAACACCATTATTCTGCTAGGGTCATTACAAGGCTTTATTTTTAGCTTTTTACTCTTTTCAAAAACCAAAAAGGGAACAGCGGAAAAACTATTGGCCACGATGTTGCTATTCATGGCTTTAGCCTCTTTGAATATCTATTTAAGCGAGTCTGTGCGCTATTGGCAAGTAGGGGTTTTTCTTAGTCTTGTACCGACCATTCTAATCATGCCCCTGGGCCCTCTGATTTATTTCTACTTACGTTTCATGATGGAGCCATCGCTTGTTTGGAAGGGTAAATATTGGATCCATTTCCTTTCGGTAAGTGTAGACTTGCTACCCATTGTGGGGGCGTGGATACTCGGAATTGGTTTTTGGTTTAAGTCATTTGATCAGGATTATCTATTGAGCTGGGGCAATACAATAGATCAGTACAACACGTATACCGACATTCCGCGATGGGTTTCTATTACCGTTTATTTATTGCTGGTAAAGCGGTATTACAAAAAGTTACGAGCTAAC
>JBCCOE010000195.1:0-4557 GCA_039025475.1 Bacteroidota bacterium
AGAGTTTGGCGACCAGTCAAGTGACTTCAGTGTGGTTACGAACGGGGCAAGAGTAGAGCAGGCGAACCGAGGATTTCTGGTGTTTCGCCTGATTATGGGCCTGATTGTAGGTATTTCTGTTTTGGTGGGAGGAATAGGTGTAATGAACGTTTTGCTTATTTCCGTAACCGAAAGAACTAAGGAGATTGGCATTCGAAAAGCGATCGGGGCAAAAAAGAAGGATATCGTGATCCAGTTTTTAGCTGAGTCCATAACTATTTCTGGCTTCGGAAGCCTATTGGGACTAATCGTGGGTGTACTAGGTACTTTAGTGATTATTCCTATTGTGAAGGCGATAACTGAAGCGCCATTTCAAGCTGCTTTTACCCTCAATACCTTGATGATCATTTCTATCGTGGCATTGGTAGTAGGCGTTGTTTTTGGAACCTATCCGGCCCTAAGGGCTTCAAGATTAGATCCTGTAGAGGCGATTAGGAGGGAGTGATGGTGCCTCCCACTCTCTTTCAATAAGTCATGGCGTAGCGTTAGCGCAGGCATCTTTGCCACAAAGAAAGATGTGCGTGACTTTCATTGGGCAAGGTTCCCTCCGGGATGACTTAGAGTTATTGAGATTCCTCAGCAAACTTCTTAAACGCCTCCAAATAGATTTTCGATTGCTTTTTGAACGCCCCGGGCATAAAGGTACCCATTAGCTTCATCATGAAATTACTGAATACAAACTCATTATCAGATACCCAATGTGTTCTGTTTGCATCAATGGCGTGAAAAAGATTTTTTTGGATACTAACAACACCATTAGTTTCATAGGTAGCCGATATACCTTTAGGAAGGTCATAGGCGGTGATTGTTTCAATCATTTCAATTTCCCGTTTACCCATTTTGTACCGCAGCTTCATCTGGGCACCTTCTTTTCTGGGCACGTCGCTCAATACTTCATAGCTGACCAGGCCAGGCTGCCAGTGCTTCATATTTTCGGGATCATCAAGTAAGGCAATAACCTTTTCAAGAGGTTGATTTACCTCTATTTCCAGGGAGTACTTCATGTTGTTATTCTGAGTTGTTGTGAAGACAAGATAATATTCACAGAACTCATTTGCAAATTGGCAATGGAGAACTAAAGCTTACGAAATACTATATTTGATAGTATCAAATGATAGTATCATGAAACCACCGTATGAGTTAACCGAAAGAATATTACGATTGGTAGCTTCCATATCTGAACTAATTGGGGCAATAAATGCCACTCATTTAGATGACCCTACACCTCAACTGAGGAAGCGAAACCGGATTAAAACTATCCACTCGTCATTGAAGATTGAAGGAAATACGCTTACTGAAGATCAAATTACAGCCTTATTGAACAAGAAAAGAGTTATTGGGCCGAGCAAAGATATTGCCGAAGTCATGAACGCTATTGAGCTTTATAATCAACTTGAAAAATTTAATTACAAATCTCAAAAATCGTTTTTGAGAGCTCACAAATTACTAATGCAGGGTTTGATACATGATGCTGGTACATATAGAACGAAAGGGGTTGGGATTGTAAAAGGTTCCAAAGTCAAACATTTAGCTCCTCCGGCAGTAAATGTGAAGGCATTAATGAACGAATTATTTACCTATCTGAAAAATGATAAGGAACTAGTTTTGATAAAAAGCTGTGTTTTTCATTATGAAATGGAATTCATCCATCCTTTTTTAGATGGCAACGGAAGAATGGGGAGACTTTGGCAAACGTTGATACTTATGGAAAGATATCCTGTTTTCCAATTTATTCCATTCGAAACACTGATCAGTCAATCACAAGAAAAATACTATCAGGCATTGTCCGCCAGTGATAAGTCAGGCAGCTCAACCCAATTCGTTGAGTATATTCTGGCCGTTATAGAGCAATCCTTGATAGAGCTATTAAACGTAAACAATCGAACATGGAGTGGTAAGGAAAGACTAGCCTATTTTATAAAACAAGTAAAGGGATCATTCTTCCGGAAGGACTATATGAATGTATTTAAAGATATATCTTCGGCAACTGCTAGTAGGGATTTAAAGAAGGGTACCGAACTTGGTTTTTTCGAAAAAAAAGGAGAGAAGAATAAAACGGTTTATAAGATTTCTGAATCGTTTTCAATCACCCATTATGAATTGTCTTCCAATATTAACGAGCAGCGACTGGATTCTGCTATTTCAAAACTCAAGAAAAGATAAATGTAGAACTAGGGTAGTGTAAATATAGTAACGTAACTATATTCGGATGTTAGCACAAATTACTTCGACATTGAGAATATCTGGGAAAAGCATAATTAATGTTTTGCGCAAAACATTTTTAACGCTAATTATCATCACAGTGAATCTCATGATATTTCAACTTTCAGTTTCACTTGCTACGGCTTTATTCTTATTGATAAACGTTGTTTTTTATTTCCTTGGCAGACTAACATTTTTACCAACACTCAAAGTCAAAGACAATCAAATAAGTGTTTCAAATTTCGGAATTGAAAGACGAATACCTTTAACTGATTTAACGAGCCTGACCCCCTCTAACTTTTCGATAACTGGACCAGCTTCTTGGTTCACTCAACCTGTCAAACTAACTTATGCATCGGCTGACGGTAAATTGAAAAATTTGAACTTTTTACCTGCGAACAACCAAGTAATGGGTCGATTTGTAACTTTGGCATTAGAAAAGAACCAGAATTTTTCAATAACTGGACTGGCTTATTAAACTTGTGCTAACAAGTTGTAAGAGTGCATTTGGACTTTACCGCGCGAAGCCCTAAATGCTCAGGTGCGGTTAGCCCGCACGTTTTGGGTTGGTATTTCACATCTACTTTCATGGCTGTACTTGCGGACGTTTAATAAGAACGTGGTGTACTAAGCTGCTTGTACCTCGACTAGATTCTAAACCCAAATCGTGCTATGTTTATGCCCAGAATCAAAGTAAACAAAAGCGCCTTACAGGGGCGTTACCAATTTATATAACCTCTACTCCACCAAACTTTCATTTGGCAGTGCGGTAGTCCTCTTCACCTCCTTTAAAACAAACAAACTTCTGATCTCACCTACGTGAGGAATAGAGGCGATCTTGCTAGAATAAAACTCATGGTAAGAGTCCAGGTCTTTGGCAATAACCTTTAGGAGGAAATCCTGGTCGCCACCCAAGAGGTAGCACTCTAGTACCTCGGGTACGCTCATTACTGCATCGTAGAATTCCTGCGTCTGCTCGAAGCGGTTTACTTTTAAGGATCCACTCAAAAAAACTATGATGGAAGGTGCTATTTTCTGACGATCGATCAATGCCACATACTTTGAAATAATGCCTTCGCGTTCCATCCGTTTTATCCGTTCATAGATCGGGGTTTTGGTCAGGTTGAGCTGGCTGGCGATCTCCTGTACATTTAGTTTTGCGTCTTCCTGTACGAGCTTTAATATCTGATGGTCAGTTTGGTCAAGTGCAGCCATGGGAATATTTCCTAAGTGATGATTGTGATACAGAAAAATAAAGGAATATTTTCTAAATATTCAACAAAAACAGGAATATGAACTAAAATGTGAATCATATTAAGTGTTTTAAACTGCAATACCTAACTTTGTAAAATTCTCAGAAAATCAATAAAAACATCATAAAAAATGGTTGAAGAAAAATTGAAGTACAAAGTAAAAGACATCGCTCTGGCCGAGTGGGGTAGAAAAGAAATTGAACTAGCTGAGGCAGAAATGCCAGGTTTAATGTCAATTCGTGACGAGTATCGCAACGAGCAACCTTTAAAAGGTGCCAGGATCGCTGGTTGCCTTCACATGACGATCCAAACAGCGGTATTGATCGAAACTTTGGTTGAGTTGGGCGCTGAAGTAACTTGGTCATCATGTAACATCTTCTCTACACAAGATCATGCTGCTGCGGCCATTGCTGCGGCCGGTATCCCTGTCTATGCCTGGAAAGGTATGAGTGAAGAGGAATTCGATTGGTGTATCGAGCAGACTTTGGTATTTTCTGATGGTCAGCCGTTAAACATGATCCTTGACGATGGTGGTGATTTGACAAACATGGTATTTGATAAGTATCCTCAGTATGTTGAAGGTATTAAAGGTCTTTCTGAAGAAACTACAACTGGCGTTCTTCGATTGATCGACCGTGAAAAAAACGGCACGCTGGTAATGCCTGCCATTAACGTGAACGATTCTGTTACGAAGTCAAAATTTGATAACAAATACGGATGTAAAGAATCCTTGGTAGACGCTATCAGAAGAGCTACTGACGTAATGATGGCTGGTAAGGTCGCTGTTGTTGGCGGTTATGGTGACGTAGGAAAAGGTTCGGCAGCTTCATTGAGAGGTGCAGGAGCCAGAGTGATTGTTACTGAAATAGATCCTATCTGTGCGCTTCAGGCAGCAATGGACGGTTTCGAAGTGAAGAAAATGGTAGATGCGGTTAAAGAAGCGGATATTGTGGTTACCGCTACAGGGAACAAGGACATCAGTAGCTCTTCTGATAGCGTCTACCAAGGATTCTTTACATCCGTATTTGTTATCAAATTTTGACTTGGTAACAGAATCGTTCAC
>JBCCOE010000196.1:0-4534 GCA_039025475.1 Bacteroidota bacterium
TATTTTTTTGCACAGTACACGATAAAAGTTTAAAACATTACTTATTGAGAAGATCCATTGGATGAATCTTCAATTTAATGCGCCGTATTCTGGCTTTTTTACTCATGTTTTCATGCATCCGATAGTTTGATTTTGGCTTTTGTCGTGTGCCAAGGTTTTTTTGTTGAAATCGCATAAAAATATTCCAATAGTCTAAGCTTAAGCTTATATCGAGCTAAGGTTAAAGCAATGATTCCGTCAGCAAACAGCCTCCTTAACTACTCCCTGGCGTTTTTATTATTTTTTTACAGATCATTGGCCGTGGCATTTTCAAAGATGCTCTAATGACATCTTCCGTTATCCGGAACTTACGTTAATTAATGACTTTTTGACCTTCTTCTAAGTACTCGGGATTATACTTTCTCCGCTCCTTAAAACCTTCAAATTCCCTCATGCTCGACACTCTTGGGTAGCTATCAAAAATGGAACGCCCGAACATTCTGGGATCACCCTGTGCTTTTAATTCTGATTCCAAGGCCATACTAAGTTCTTTCCTAACTGTTGCGTACTTTGGATCATCAACAATATTATGAATGCAAAAAGGGTCAATTGCAATATGGTATAGTTGCTCAGAATTCCGCTTTTCATAAGCTAGATTAAAATACATGTTGTACTCTTCTTTGTTATCTAGTATCAGCATTTTTGATGGCGAATCATCGACATCATGATATCCGGGCCACATTCTTTTGAATTCAGTGCCGGGCAAGACTTCTTTCCAGATGCTGTCTACAGGATCCCCCGCCGGCCACAACGCAGGATTTAGATTTCGAACGTATAAATACTCTTTGGAATGGATTGCCCGTACCGGATAGCCAAGATTATGGGGCCTGGCGTGGGTATGTCTTTCGCGACCGGTGAAAACATATTTTCTACTCACATACTCATTTTTATTTAATAAAAGAGCAGCCATACTCTTACCAGTGGTCGCTGGAAGTTGATCCAATTCCACTAAATCTAAAAAAGTTGGGGCCAAATCAATCAATGAGGCCAATTCCTCGATTACCTGATTAGAATTAATCTTTTGGGGCCAGGAAATCGCTAAGGGGACGTGAGTCCCATACTCCTGTAGATTCGCTTTGGCATAAGGGAACGGCATGCCGTTATCCGCGGTGACTACTACGATCGTATTATCAAGCTGTCCTTTTTCTTCCAGAAAAGTCAGCATTTTGCCCAAGTGCTTATCAAACCATTCAATCTCAAATGTATAATCGTTTACGTCATTTTTCACCACTTCATTGTCCGGTAAAAATTGAGGGACTTCTACCTCTTCCAGGGTTCGGCCATTTTTTTTTCCTGAGCCGTACTCATATGCTCGATGAGGTTCATGCCCTCCATACCAAAAAAAGAAAGGTTGATCACCTGATCTCTTTTCCAGAAAGGCTTTAAAATTAGAAAAATAATCATTGACCTTAATCCCGGAAGTAGGAACGGCATCCATTTTAAGTTCATTAAATGCTGGACCGACCGGATTCCTTTTCCATCCGGTAGTCTGCCAATCCCCGGGGCCCCAGGCCTTCCCTGTATAGCCGATATGATAGCCATTTTTTTCTAGGACATCAGTAAAAACAGGCACTTTGGGGAAGTAACTGGCGTGGGTGCCTGCTTCCTCTAATTGCCAAATATTTTTCCCGGTAAGTATAGCTGCTCTGGAAGGACTGCATTGAGGAGCCGCAGCAAAAGCGTTAGTGAACAATGCCCCACTACGAGCAACCCTATCAAAAGCCGGAGTATTTACACCTTTGGTTCCATAAATGGAGGCATAGGGAAAAGATTGATCATCCGCAATAGCAATCAGGATATTCGGTGGTTGCGTACGTTGTAACTTAGAATTTTTATTACACTGAAATAAAATTCCTGCGAAAATAAATAGGTAGAGGGAGGGTTTTAAATAAATGGTAAACTTATCCATCTAATTTTATTTGGGTCTCTTGAAAAATGAGGTTGACCCAAAACTTATCATTTTAATGTCAACCTCATTTAATAGCTGAGACGTATTTAGTTCTTAATTAAAGTTCTGACATCCGTAGTTGACAAACCATGAATACGCATAACGTAATAGCCTGATTTAAGACCTTGTATGTTTATTTCAACCTGAGAATCGTTAATCTCGGTTTGAGATAACATTAGCTGTCCGTTGGTTGTAAATATTTGAACGGACTGTAGTGACTCACTTCCTAAGTCCACTATGACACGATGGTTCGCAGGGTTGGGATAAACCCTTAATTGTTTATCAACCGCCAAGACAGCTATAGAATTTGACGAACCGCTTAATTTTTCACCAGTTGAGGCTATTCGGCTACCGCTTCCACTACCTCTTGTCAGCAGTCCACTGTCACCATGCATAAAGATCTTAACCCTATCGTTCCCGGTTTTCTCGAAAAACATCACTTTGGCATCATCGTGGTAAAACTCCGGGATTGCTGCAGGCCTGTAAGAAGATGTGTCTTCCACCATAATTACTTCGTCTTCATTGCGATACGAGCTTGTGGGATCCATAGACCACCAGGCAAGTTTGGTTCCTGAAGCATCCTCACGCCGGACCAACACCTTTACATCGGTAGAGGAAATCGGCATGATGTCAAATTTACTTTCTTCAGTTGCACTGGTAGTAGTCAAGTTTACGTATGACGTCCAGTCACTGCCATCCCACATCATGTGGTAGGCCTGGTCATTATAATATTGAAATGCGATGTGCGGGATACCGCTGGTATCGGACCTGCAGACTATAGAGCTTACTTCGTAATTGTCTGGGTTAGTATTTTTCACCTTGGTCTTCTTTTTTGATTGTTTTAAATTCATCGGAATTTTTGAACTTAAATCACTTCCTTCCACATTATACCAGGTGTCGGTACTGGTGTCCAGATACATGTAATATATATCTTGTCGATCATTTCCGGAACCACCGGGATGATAGTTATAAACACAGTTAATACTATCACCATTGACAGTGAACCAGGCATACCAAGTTTCTGTCCACGTGTGGGCTAAAATCGGAACCTCACCACCCCAAGTAACTCCATCATCCGTAGATTTTTGGTAAGTCCAGTCACTATGATGATTTCCATGCCTGCAGAAAAAATAAATATCCCCGTTGGACACTTTTATAAACTGAGGGTAGGTCGCATATACGGAAATATCCCCAGTACTCCCTCCTCCTGGTGCCGGATTTTGTCGTGTCCAGTCACTAGTACCTGTACCAATATCTTCAGGTAGATTAGATCTGAGGTGCTTTAACTCTCCGTCACTATAGCCTCCATACTGATTGGAACCAGCAAGACCAATCGTACCACCGTGTCCACCAAAAGTGACGTGAATATACCCTTGGTCATCAACTACGATGGATGGTTTTCCGTGATAGTCGTCATTTGGCAGTGGATTACTACCAATTCTCACCGGCCCTTTCCATTCACCGGTAGTATGATTATAACTGGCTACACTCGGGTCGTTTCCATTTCCACTTGCCCCCATATAGGCAATGTAGGTCACCCCATTATGGTAGTGTGAGTTGGGGTGCGGATAAGTGACATCAAAAGGCTTTACCCAACCGTCATCAGCAAAATAATCTGTCGTCTGAGCGCGAGTAGAAACGCTGTAGAATGTAGCTATTATAAAAATATAAATAAGTGCATTGTTATTTTTCATCGCTTGGAGTTTTATAGGTTAATGTTAACGTGTGTATAGCGATACTTCTTTAACCATCTCCATGCCTGATTGAGATACAGCCGTATAATACCTTTATCATATCTCTTTATCTTTAAATGTTTTTTGGTAAATTTTTTAATTGAATAGTTATTACGCGAAACCGCTACGTCACCCCTATAAATTAATAGTGATGAATATGCGAGAAAGGGGCAATTGGTTTGTAGGGTAAAAACGAGTCAGTTACTGAACAGAGCTGATCGTTTATTTCGTATTTATGGCAGGGATCTTATCTAATCTTCGCTTTTCGTATTTTTTCAGTACTTCTTTAAGCATATTATGGACAGACCGGGCATCCGCATTCAGTTCCTCGAACCTGAGTGTATCCTGCTCCTCATAATCTTTAGGAATTTCATAGAATTCACCCGTATCGTACAGTTTATACTGATGATTTCTGGCAAATACCCTGGCTTCACTTTCCTTGCCGCTTCGCGAGAACCAATTATAAACCCATTCCCTGGGATTTCCCTTTTCTCCATTCAACTGAGGCAGAAAACTTATTCCGTCAATATCTAATTCTCCGGGCCACTGAATACCTGCTGCCTCACAAAGGGTTGGGAACAGATCGCTAAAGTCAATCAAATCGGTGTTTACAGCATTGGCTTTAATCTTATCAGGCCATGTTGCCACCAGCGGAACACGTGTACCCGCATCGGTGGACTTCCATTTGCCCCCGGCAACCTTTCTCCCGTTCATATAAGATACCACAGGTTCGTCCGTTCCATTGTCTCCGGTAAATATCACCAATGTATTATCATCGATGCCTAATGACTCAAGCCGCGCATATATTTTCCCA
>JBCCOE010000197.1:0-4512 GCA_039025475.1 Bacteroidota bacterium
GATTATTTCAATAATAATGATAAGTAAATTCATTTTTAAAATAATATTTTATATAGGAAACTGAATAGTAACCCCTATTTCAGGGCGTAAGGCTAAGTCGCTGACTTTCAGCAATCACTATCAATTTCAGAATTGCTGTTTTTTTTGAAGGTTAATTGAAAATCTACTACCGTTTTCCTATTTTTTAATGACCCTAAATAGTTTATCGGTACGAACACTGGACGGTATTAATAAATATACACCAGCAGGATAAGCATAAAGCGAGATCTCTCCCCTGAATTCATTATCATACCTACCAAATCTACGTTCCTGAATGAGCTTACCGTTGATATCAAACACTTGAATGATTAGGTAATGGTCTGTAGAATACGCCCCGGATAATGTAATGTTGAAGAGTCCTTCTGAGGGATTAGGTGAGATTTTCAACTCATCCTCAAGCGATTCCTTACTCAGTGGGATTTCCAAAATATCAACAGATGCACTCACAATGCAGCCTAAGTTATCCCTTACAAGTATATCATATTCTCCTGTTGAAAGATTATTAAATGTATTGGATAACCTAAATGTGGCGCCTCCATTGATACTGTATTCATACGGAACTGCTCCATGTGCAGTAATCATGATCATACCTAGCTGATCTCCTATTACATCGGTCGTGGAAACTTCAATAGATAAATTGCAAGCATTCCCAATGCAGAATTCATGAGACTCAGACCTATTGAAATTCCCGTTACTACCGAAAATAATGTTACCTTCAAAATCAATAAGCTGATAAGAACCCTCACCAAAATCACAACAGATTCCATCGCCGAATGAATCATTAATAGTGAAGATGTAACACTGATCTGATTCGAGACAGAAATTTTCTGTAAATGTTCCAACACTATTATACGAATCTTCGGAGAAGATCACTTCACCTTCAGTATTCTCAAGTGTCCAGAATATTTCATTAGGGTAATCATCTGTAGTAAGTACCAAACTTACCAGCTCCAATTCATTGTCTAGCACTACTACTGCATCTGAACTGTTATTTGATTCTACTTGGTCCAAGGTTCCATTTGCACTTAAAATCTCTGCAGTTAGTGTATTATTTCCCTCAACCAATCCAGAAAAAGAGATGTCCAAATCCTCGCTTTCTCCTGTTTCCAAGATACCTAGCCAGTTTATTGTTTCCTGCAATTGACCCCCAATATAGGTCTCTATTTCCGCTGTGGTAAGAATGTTAGCTCCTTCATTGGTAAGGGTTATAGTCCCGCTGGTTGGACGACTTGCGCATAATTCTTCTCCAATATTCAAAAAAACAGCCGCGTCAACCGCAGCAATCTTTCGAACTCTTTTCTTCCTAATGTTATTTCCATCAGCCTCATCATCCATATAGTCAAGGGATACTTCTATTGTATAGTTTCCTACAGCAGATAAATCTAGAGCGGTAGAAAAAGTATGCTCATAAGTGTCTCCTGCTGTTAACGTCTCATTGTAGGTAAATGTCTCAATTAGAATATCGTCTAGTGAAAGCGATAAATTAAAGCTTAAGGCATCTAGATTCCCTAAGTTCTCTATTACCGTAACCACAGATTCTGACGCACTCAATTCACCTGAAACTTCTGGCTCGGTAATATCTATAACAGCTAAATCGTTTTCCTTTTTCTCCAATTGAAAGGCTACCACTCTAGTAAGCGAATTATTATCGCCATCGCCTCCATATTCACTCGTAAACCAAAATGTTTGGCCATCGATAGGATCGATCGTCATATGAGCGTAATCTCCAAACCTGTCCGTGTTTATACTATTAATACCGTCTATAATAACAGCTTCCTGGACGGTCATTTCTCCGAGGGGGTCATTCGCATACCTCCCAGTGAATCTTAATCCAGCAAATGTAGTAGGTCCACTAACAGTATATGCAAGACCAATATTTCCTAATTCATCCATCGCAATGGAACCCATATATCTGTGTAAGCCATCATCGGGAGCGAAGGTTCCTTCTTGATATAGTTCCCAATCTTCTCCGGAAGTTCTTCTCAATTCTATCCATCTAATCCCTGATAAATTATCGCCATCAGTAACATCGGTAATGAAATTCAAAACGATGGATTCATGCGTATCAAAATTTCTATAATGTGGAATATTCATTATCACTTCAGGAATAGCATCTAGACCACCAGCACCTATTCCTTGTGATAAACACGCAAAACCGCGATCTTCATTATCACATGGATAACTATCAAAAGGCGTCACTTCAATCTGAGTTAATGAAACAGTGGTGTTATCCGCATTGTCGAGATTTACGTCAAATGAAATCACCTCTACCACATCATTTTCTACTTCACCCCAGGAAGAATCATTAATCTTTAGGACAATAGGATTGTTATCAACTGGTAAATTGGCCCCATTCCAATGAACTGGAGTTGATACGTAAAAACCGGATTCTGTATCGCTATTGCCATCAATCGCTATCCTTTGTATGGTCACTTCGGATAAACCAGAAAGCAACGCCTCCATATCTAGAAAATATTGATGTAATTCCTCAGAGCCTGTTTCATTAGTCGTAACCACAAGAAAATCATCCCAGATTGCATATTTAGGATAATCCGGGAAGTTTGGAGTAGCAAATGAATAAACATAGTAATCGCCAAGTGGGTCACTTGTTTCTGAAACGGCAATTAAAAGAACCGCAGGATCTGAAAATTCTGTAATAATCCACTGGTCTGATTCATGAGCATAAAGAACAATTGGATCACCAAGCGATGATTCTCCTAGAGGCGTCCACAAAGAACTGGCAGCAAAAGAAGCTTCAAGACTACCTGATTTATCATAAACACCAATCTGTGTAACGTTAATTGCCTGTACGTAATGATTTAAACCTGCAGCACCGGTAGGATCATGTGGCGAACCAAATTGTGTTAACCCATTAATATTCACCAGGGGTTCTATTATTGTTGATGCTTTTCTGGTAAATCTTGTTTGTCTGATGGGGTCTGGCCCTTGATGCTCAAGTTCTGGCTTTACAACCTTACTTTTACCTCTTCCGATAAAGTTTGGCGGAATCTGTTTCTGCTTTTTTTTGGATAGTTTCTTCTCAAAAGATGTTGTTCTATATGAACCATTAGTTTCTGGAGCTACAGATCCTAATAACAAAGCTTTAGTCGTGGATATTTGGACGCCTTCAAGGACTTTCTTTTCTTGCGCTATTGATAGCGTTACGTTTAAAAAAACTAGCAATGTCAAAGAGAATGATTTCATCAATTTAATTTTTAATTGGTTTAGACTTCTTTTTGTCCTTATTCGTCAAATTGGTTTTATTCTCTAAGTTAGACTGATGCACAGATTCAATTTCTTCCAATTCAGTTAGCTTCTCAATCAATTCGTTTATTTGATTGTCTTCAATTTGTAATTTCACCAGCCAGAGATTCTGAGAACGACTCGTTCTTTTTAAACTTTCTATTCGGTACGCTTTCAAGAGCTCGATGTCAGAGGGGATATGGTCCTTCATCATCAAAATAAGAAAGCTATTACTGACAGGCTGGGTTGAATCACTCTTTTGATTTCTGCAAGAAAAAAACAAAAGTGATAAATGCAGCAGGAAGAAAGCCTTTTTGGCGCTAGTAATTTTCATCGTTTTGGTGACCAGACAAGTTTCTGCAATATAACAAATTGGCAATAGTAACATTAAGTTTTGACTCAAATTAAAGTCTATCATCGTAGTCCCTTATGCTCTTAATATTTTAGTTATCCTTTATATCCTTTCTGGTTTTTGAAATATCATAGTTAACTTTTGGGCCCGCCTGATGTTTTACACTAAACGGCTAAAACAGTTCTTCATTGTATACAAATGTTTTGCCACGTTTTGATGAGAATAAATCTAACTTTCTTTCGGTTCTTTTTGATTAGGCGTTTTTTCTGTTACATATATGTTCAACTATATGAATCAGCCAGAAATGGTGTTTGATCACAGGTACTAGTGTCTTCATGTTCCTGATCGGTTATTTTTATCGAACGCATAGCTAAATTCCAGGAACAAAGAACTTATGATACAATCTAGGCGCTAAAGTAAAGTATAATTTCTTTATATCGATATTAAACCAGTGACAATTAACTTAACCAAAAAAAATTCGGGTGTTATTCATTGATATAAGGTAATATGCTGAATATCAGTTAAGTGATTTTGAATGAGATGACAACATCGTTCCCGAAATTTGAGGAGTTAAAAATCATTCAGTATGAATATTAGAATCTTTTGAAAAAGCCCGCCTTTTGGCCCAACTCTTCATTACTCAAAATTTCAAAAGCCTCATTTACAACCGGTAAACTACTTTTTGAAATTCTGAAAGCCTCGATTTGAACCAAAAATTCAGTTTTGCAAAGGATTCTATTCAACTACGGTAAATCAATTACTTGAATCAACTCGCCATTATTTGCGGTGAATAATGCAGTCATCCAAAAAAAGGGTTTTTCCCTAAAACAAAATACATTGATAAGTTTGAGTTATGGTGCAGTAGAGGCCGTTTTTAA
>JBCCOE010000198.1:0-4412 GCA_039025475.1 Bacteroidota bacterium
ACCTATAGAATCGTACACTTGCTAAAATTTCTACGTTATGCGCATATTCATTATTGTAATTTCCTCTGTTTTTGTCATCAACGGTTATGGCCAGCGAAGTTCTGATATGGTTATGGATTGGGAGAAGTATGACCCGCCTTCAACTTTAGTGGTGCCCGAACATACGGTAACGCGTGCGAAATTTCCTTTTATTGATGTTCATAACCATCAATTTAGCATGCCATCACAAGATCTAAATGCCCTTGTGGAAGACATGGATAAGTTGAATATGGCGGTAATGATCAATCTTAGCGGTCGGGGGAGAGGGTATCTAGAGCATTTGAAAAAAAGTCTCAATAATGTAAATAGTACTGCCCCAAACAGGTTTATTGTATTCACTAACATTAACGTTAACGCTATCAACGAACCCGGGTGGACGGAGCGCACGGTAAAACAAATAGAGAATGACGTCAAGCTAGGAGCTAATGGATTAAAAATTTATAAGAACCAGACCATGGCAGTAGTAGATGGAAAACGCATAAGAATCAATGATCCCAGAATAGATCCGGTTTGGGCGAAGTGTGGCGAACTGGGAATTCCTGTGCTTATTCATGCCGCTGACCCAAAACCATTTTGGGATGAACACGATGAACAAAATGAACGATGGCTTGAGCTTAAAGTAAGGCCCGGCAGAAAAAGAAATGACAATGATCCTGCACCCTGGAAAACCATTATTGCTGAGCAGCATGACCTTTTCAAAAAGCATCCAAAAACCAAATGGATTAATGCACATCTCGGCTGGTACGGAAATAATCTTGGAAAGCTCGGTGAACTTATGGACAAGTACCCTAACATGTATTCTGAAATAGGTGCCGTTATTGCTGAGCTTGGCAGGCAACCAAGAATGGCTAAACAGTTCTTAACCAAATACCAGGACCGGGTTATGTTTGGTAAGGACTACTGGAACCCTGAAGAGTATTACACCTATTTTCGGGTACTGGAAACGGCCGATGAGTACTTTCCCTACTATAAGCGCTATCACGCTTTTTGGCGTATGTATGGGTTAGATTTGGATGACGTTGTATTAAAAAAGTTGTATTATAAAAACGCTTTGGCAGTGATCCCTAATATCGACCGATCTTTATTTCCGGATTAATGATGTTCATATTCGGGTCGAGCTCGGCATTTAGCCTGGCGGCAATATCATCTAACTCCTGCGCACATTGTTCCATTTTCTCCATGATGGATTGACTAAAGTCTTCATCATCCTGATGTCCTTGCCAAAGTTGAATTAAGCCCAGCATACTCGCTATAGGGGCACGCAGTTCATGTGAAGTGATATTGGCATATCTTCGGATGGCGTTGTCTTTTCGTTCCAAGGCAGTGATAAGACCTTTGTAAATGTTTTCAGACCTTCTTGATTCTGTTTTCACGGTAGTTGGATTTTAGGAGATCAAAAGTAAATTGACCTGAAAGCATTGTTCTAAGGGTTTATCGCTATTCTTGGAAATACGCGTTTCCCTTAGTTTAGCAAGATTATTGAAGAAGGAGTAACAAAACGAAACCTCTAACGTCATAAAAAAGATGAAAAAAGTAACCGGGTTTATTGTAATACTGGCATTCGCCGTCAGCTGTAAAAATGTAGACAAAGCCCCCGAGTTTAGGAGAGTGGGCAACGTTAAAGTGGCCAAAGTAGATGGAAAAGAAGCTTTGCTTAAAGGAGATGCTTTTTTCTATAATCCTAACAAGGCTAGTATGTTCCTAAAAAGAGTTGACATTGACGTTTTCCTGGAGGAAAAACGTATTGGCGCCATAAATCAATCGTTGAAAATGAAGGTGGAGGGAGAATCTGAGTTTAAAGTTCCGGTAGATGCGACGTTTAAGGTTAGCGATGTAGGTTTACTCAATGGAATTATGAGCCTGCTTGGTGGTAAAAAGATGACCGTGCGCTACGCTGGTAAAGTCAAACTTCGAATCTACGGAGTGCCGGTAACGGTTCCCGTAGATTATGAAGATGAAATTAAATTAAGATTGTAGTTGTAATTCCACCCTTCTATTTCGCGCCCTGCCAAAAGAAGTTCTATTCGTGTGAATGGGCTCCAACTCACCTTTAAAGAATAACCTTAAATTTTCCGAGGGTACCCCTAATTTTTTCAGTTCGTTGGCCACGGCTTCAGCCCTCATAACGGCCAACTTGTAATTGTAATCAATGCTACCCTTATTATCCGTATGGCCAAAAACCTTAATAACGTGCTCAGGTGCTTCTTTCCATTGGTTATAAAACTGAACTATGGCGGTTTTCGCACTTGCTGATAAGTGGTATTGATCAAAATCAAACTCCACACGACCTTGATTGACCACAGGCCTTATCTTTTTGGTCAGTCTAACCGGTATTTCATAAAACTGTGGGTTGATCCTGCTGATTTTCTGCAATTGCCTTCTCTCAACAAAGTGATCCTTTAGCTCAACGAACTCTTTGCCATAGCTACTAAATGAGCCACCTTTGAGAAACACACCGGAATCCAAGATGCGGTCGCTGACATCAGCAATCGCTATTTTAATCTTATACACTTGATTGGGGATGACCCTACATTTGGCCGTGAGCAACGTGGTAAATCCATCAAATTGCGTATTAAAGGCTGCCGGAACCTCCTTCTTTAAAAAGTGCTTGTTCCAAATTACTTTTCGGTTTCGTACGTCCCAGACATAGGCGTCTGTCACGTTCATGTAGATGTTATCGATGTAGTAACTTTTGTTATTTTCATGATTCACCGTATTCACGGTAATCGGCGTTTTTTCATCGGGGAGTTTCGCAATGTTTATATTTTCTAAACCCGGTCCCTCCACAAAAAAGGCGAATACATCATTGAATTTTGAACCTACATATTCCAAGTACTCTTCGGAGGCAAATACAAATTCGAACGACAGGTTTTCAGAAACTGTAACGAATTCAAATTCGAGCACCGAGGCATCATAGGTTTTCCCTTTAGCAATCCTATCAAGTTGAATATCCCCGGGAGCATTGGTTACTCCTCCAAAATGCGCCGATTTATTAGGGCCGAGAGCATAAAATACATTCCCTGAGGTTAGTAATATACCCTCTTCAATCCCTACCTGACTTGTTGAATCCTGATATAGCGCTATGGCTTGCTTCGCGCCGGTGTACTTCACATTCCCGACCAATACCCCGTTACCCACAAGAATATCCCGAACCAGGTAGTCCACTGACCGGGTAGTGTCAATCTGTGCATCGGCACACAAGCACAAAAAGCAACCTAGCGTCGATAAACACCACCGCATTATCACTCTGTTTTGTGAATCTATGCTATTCTTATATCTTGTGAAGCGATCCATAAAGCCAATCACCATGAAGAATAACGTTAATTCACTAATAATAATTTTAATTGCTTATATCATTAGCTCCTGTGGCCATCAGGGTGATAATTCCAATCTCAAATTTCAGGTTGGATTTTCAAGTAAGCTCTCTGCTCAGGTACAAGACGGACGGCTGATTCTGCTGATTTCCAATAACGACGATTCCGAACCCCGATTTCAGCTTTCTGACGGATTGAATACACAGCTGGGATATGGCCTGGATGTGGAAGGGCTCAAACCCGCTGATCATGTAGTTTTTGATGGAAATGCTTTTGGGTATCCGATTGAAACCCTTAATAACATTCCTCCCGGGGAGTATTATGTACAGGCGGTTCTAAATCGGTATGAGACTTTTAACCTATCGACGGGGCATACGGTAAAGCTCCCCCCAGACAAAGGGGAAGGTCAGCAATGGAATCGTAAACCGGGGAATTTTTACAGTAAACCGCAGCAGGTAAGTATCACTGAAAATGGTGGTACTTTCGAGATAGTGATGGATCAGGTTGTTCCCGAGATTGAAGAACCCGAGGATACGGAGTTCATCAAGCATATTAAGATCCGAAGCGAGCGTCTATCTGAATTCTGGGGTACGGATGTGTATCTGGGAGCTCATGTCTTACTGCCCAAAGGCTTTGAAGATCATCCTGAGGCGCGTTATCCACTCATGATTTTTCACGGACACTTTCCACAGGATTTTGGGGGTTTTCGCACGGATCCACACGACCCAAATCTGGAGCCTGACTATAGTGCAAGGTTCGATGTGAAAGGATATAACATTAGACAACAGCAAGAAGCCTATGATTTTTACAAGCGATGGATAAGCGATGACTTCCCGCGCATGCTCATCATAAAAATTCAACACGCGAACCCCTATTACGATGATTCGTATGCCGTGAACTCTGCCAACATTGGCCCTTATGGTGACGCTATTACCTATGAACTCATTCCCCATATTGAAAAAGAATTTCGAGGGATCGGCGAAGGATGGGCAAGGTTTTTATATGGTGGCTCGACCGGGGGGTGGGAAGCCCTGGCCGCTCAGGTCATGTATCCCAAAG
>JBCCOE010000199.1:0-4265 GCA_039025475.1 Bacteroidota bacterium
ATTCTTGCCGGCATTAACGACATAGCAGTAAATAAGGGGCCAACTTACCCTAAATATGATCATGAACAACATTAAATCGATGGCTGAATTGGCTAGCTCCAACCACATCAAGGTAATTATTTCATCCGTATTACCCGCCCGTGACTTTCCCTGGAGACCCGGTCTTGAGCCTGCACAAAAAGTGATAGAATTGAATGGCATGTTGGAGGAGTATTGTTCCGATGAAGGTCACCACTATCTGGATTACTTTTCACACCTGGTGGATGATCAAAATGGGCTAAAAGCAGACTACACCCATGATGGGGTCCATCCAAATAAAGCTGGATATGAGGTAATGGCACCTTTGGCTAAAGCAGCCATTGATGCTGTATTAAACGACTAATCTGTATCTTACGAGTTAGTTTATAAACTACCGAAAGTATGACTCGCCTAACATTCACAATTGAGTTTTCATATTTTTAAATCCATCAACCTAAACCCAACATGAAATCTATACTTAGTTTTGCGGTAATCATCTTGTTTATTTTGGCGGTTATGATAACTTATTTGGGATTACAACGAGAAAATGTCATTAACCCACCGGTAATTACAGGCTTAGGTTTTGTACTAATTGCAATAGTATTCATGAAGATGAGAGGTCAAAAATAGTACTTCGTAATGATCAGAGAATTTACACCTTGTAAGAAACGGTTAAAAGGCATGTGCGACTCGGGTATTTAACCAGGAACATTTCAATTACTATCCTTTTCATTATGATGACGGACTGTTCTAATTCGAAAAAAGAAAAGCTGTTACTATTCAGCTATCCCACCAAAAGCGAAAAAAACCTTTAACGTCATTCCTGTCTGCCAAAAGCGAAGGGTGGTGCGAGAACAGGAATCTGCTGTCTCGTTGATCGTGAACCATTCTCTTTGTGAAGTGATCTCCAAAAAAGACTGGTAAGTTATCTCGGGATTACGGAACGAAGCCTGAATAGAATGCTTTAAAGCCTGAAAGATAATGGACAAATCTAATCAATACTTAACTTGACCTAGCGGTGGTCTTCTTCCAATAGAACTACTTGTGTAAAACTTTATCATTACTTTTCCATTTAAAAAAATCAATAAATGACAAACATTAAGGCCAATAAACGAACGCTTATTCGATGGAAAGTATACATTGATAGAGCTCGCATGTACATAGGTTATGTCCAATTCTTAATGATCTTATTCGTCCTGCTTGAAGCGTATAGAAACACGACCATGGGGGACCTGATATTTAGTAATCCGATGATTTCCATGCCGATCCTTTTCGTAATATTTATAATTTTAGCATTGATTGTCGGAAGACTAGATACCGTTTATGGATTGAGAGAGGAGGAACTCAGGAATGCGTCTGCTTCAAATCCAGTCATGAGAGACCTCCTAAACAAGATGAATGAATTAACGGAGGAAATCAGAGAATTGAAAGAAAAGGGATAGATGACTTTTTCCAAGAAAAATGAGAAGAATAGAAAACAATATTCAGATGTGAGCGACGGTACATTTAAAGAAAATTAACGTATGCACTACCTCAGCAGAATCATCGTATTCTACCTCTGGTCGACTGGGTGGACGGTCGCTCAAACCACCGTGATCGACTCTAGAGACAGTACAAAATATGATATCATAAAAATTGGCGAATATGTATGGTTTCAAGAAAACCTTAGATTTCTTACTCCTACGAGCTGGTGTGCCGAAAACCCCAACTCAGCGGCCTGTGTTAACAACAATTTTTATTATCCCACAGATCTCATTCATGTTTGTCCTGACGGTTGGCGGGTTCCAAAATGGACCGAATACAAGCATGCGATCAAAGCCATTGAGAAGTATTACAGCTTTGATCCTGAGTATAATGTAGGAAAAGCTCCGTTGTATAAGGAATTAACCCAACTGGTCGTAGGTTAAGCGACAGCGATCCTACGACCCTTTCATAAACAAGAGCGTCCGCTCGGATTATCAATAAAGCACTATCTTCATCCAATGGGACGTAAATACGCGATTCGCAATCAAAATGCCATTTATTTCATCACCTGCACAGTAGTTAACTGGATTGAGCTGTTTACTCGCGGTGAATATAGGAAAGTGGTCATTGAAAGTTTAAAGTACTACCAACTACATAAGGGATTGAACGTTCATGCCTACTGTATAATGACCAGCCACATTCACTTGATTCTTAGTGCGGAAGACGGATATGATTTATCATCGATTATCAGGGACTTCAAAAGCTATACATCCACTCAATTGAAAAAGAGCATCGAAGAAAGTCCAAAAGAAAGCAGGGAAAGCTGGTTGATTTGGATGTTTGAAAGAGCGGGAAAGAAAAACAAGCGGAATTCAATATTCCAATTATGGCAGCAGCACAATCATCCTATTGAGCTCAATACGAATGAAATCATGAATCAGCGATTAAACTATGTTCACAATAATCCCTTGGAAGCGGGTTTCGTAGATGACCCCAATGCTTGGGTTTGGAGTAGTTGTGCTGCCTATGAACGAAACGACGCTAGTGAAATTGAATTGGTTTTTATCGAGTAGGTTTTGAGCGGACGCTCACCTAATTTTAGGTACGTAGCGGACGCTACGACCAGAGAGGGTAATGGAACTTGTTCAATTGAAAGATAATATCTCCGATGGCTCATATTTGTTTACAATAAAGAACCTATTGGATAAAGTTACAGAGTTAAGATCTAAAAAAATCAAAGATCTAATTGTGCGCTATGGCATGGAAGAAAGTGAATTCGAATCAATAATAGTAGAACAACATTACCTCGCAACCGGCAAAAAGTATATTGACCTGGATTATTAAATTAAATTCTTCCGAATCCTACACCTCCCCATTTGATTTAGATCATCCCCTTTCTTGATGTTCCTGATGACATACATCGGCCCTGTTCGATAGCTTGGCTGATCCAATAGAATCACAGATTTCAAGTGAAAAACGCTAAAATTTCAAGATTCCTACCGGTAAGACCTACGAAGAGGAAGAGAAAAATCCAAATGGGGACGTAGCTGAAACCATTCAACGGCTCATGGCTGATCTAAAGCCGGAGGCCTGCTCTCGGAGAAAGAAACACAACCCATAAAAATATTGGCACATCATATCGACGCTATTCAACAGCCCCTTCACGTAGGCAATAGCGAAGACCGGGTCGGTAACGACGTGAAAGTAGATTGGTTTAGTGAAAAGTCCAATCGACACCGGGTCTGGGACAGCAATATGATTGATAGCAAGCAATGCAGATACACTGAGCTGGCTGAAATAGTAACTAACGTATTAAAAAAGAAAAGGCGAGCAATGGCAGGAGGCTACGATCCGGACTGGGCTCATGAGTCGAGGTGTTAAAGCAATCAACTTTTCAATCTTCCTGACAATAAACGGATCGGTTACCAATACCTGTAGGACCAGGGCGCTACCGTGGAGTTACGATTAGTACAAACAGGAGCGCTTAATATTCAATGACTTATGATTAAGCATTGCTTTTGAAGTAAAAGCGGTGATTTACATAGTCCAACACCACGGTAAATTTCTTTAACGGGCCTGATCCAATAGACCCTTGCGCATCCTGTATCTCTTTTCGGCTAAATTCACGCTTAACCACATAGTACTCAGCATCGGTTTGAAATTCAGTAATTTTTATAGACTCTGAAACCGGTCTATAGCCTGTAATAACCCCGTTTATTCCCTTTCCCACCTGCGTGTAACGGAAGAGCTTCTTGTCTAAATGATCATCGGGCTTCAAAAAAAGGAGCGCGCCTCGCGAGGACCCTGTGTCAATATGAAAATTTCCCCGCAAGCTGGTATTATCGAAAGCGTTATACGCTAAAGTTATATAGGGTTTCGTATCCTTTAAGGTGAGATCAAGTAGAGTATAGTCTGCAGGTGGTTCATAGAAACGAGGCTCAGTAAGGATGATCTCTTGGTTTTGATAATCAATAGATACTACAAACCGGCTAAATACCTGGTAACCTATGATCCCGTGAATTTTAATTTCCCCATTATATGGAAAAAAATACCTCCCGTTAGCCACTAAAATGCTGATGCCTTTACCGAGGGCATCACCTAGCTTGACTTCATTTTCCAATGACAGGAAGGCCATTTTATTCCGGTTCCGACCATATCCATGCAGCGAAATCTCTTTGTCGAGCACCTCAAGTTTTCTCTTAAAATTGTTGCCAAATAAGATAACGGACCGTCCACCGGTATCAAGAACAAGGTTTACCGTGATATTCTCATTTATCTTTACC
>JBCCOE010000200.1:0-4183 GCA_039025475.1 Bacteroidota bacterium
CAGTAGAGTTATTCCAAATTTAGATGCTTTGGTGCTCTTGTTGAAGTCGAATAATTTTATTTGGTTATGATATTAGTGGAACCTACCTTTTTCTCACTAAGATATTTGCTTGAAAAGAACGTTTTCACAGCCGGTTCGTGTCGGGCATTCCATATTAGACGAATTGGCTCGTTTTCGTCTATTTCGATTATCACTTCGATAGCCCCAAATTTAAATTCATACCGCCATGAAAAAGCGAGCCATCTGACTTTTCTTGGTTCAAACCCAAGTTTGATTAGCATCCAAAAAGGAGAAAGTGGAATGGGGGTTATTTCATCGGGTATTCTGTTAATAGATATTTTGTTGATTTCTGTGTATTGAATGGCCAGCGCATCCATCTCGTTTGTCCCTTTTAACCTGAAAATGAGCCCCTTAGTAAGTTGATCCAAGTGTGGTCTCACTGAGAAGTTCTTTATTCTAAACCATTCACTCAAGATATTTGATTGTCTTTCAATGGGTTTGAAGAAACCAATACCGAAAATTTTGTGTTTAAACCGCTCTTTCAAAGTCAGTTCTCTTCCATACTTCTCAGCCATTTGACGGGGAACTTTACCATCATAGGATATCACAAAACTTTCCAAATGATTGACTGGGTTTTAACGAATTGGATGAAGATAATTCATTTAAATTCAATTCGAGCGGACGCTCTCGTAAATGGTAAGGTCGTAGGACCGCTATCGCTTAACCCAAGATCAGTTTGAGCGTAAAAATATTAGACATCTTTTCTTAGACGATTAAGTTGATATTCTTTCCATCCCATGTTATCTTTTATTCGAAGATTTAACCTGTCATTTGTAAGATAAGTAACTATGATTAAGGGGTTGTTTGGATAGTATTGACCTTCTTCCAATATTAATATCCCACTTGATTTCAATACTCTGTAAGTCGATTTGTTTACCATTACATCATCCACTCGTATATGATAAGTTGAATCTGAAAAAGTAAAGGTTGGATGAACATAGTGGATTCCTTTTTTATATTCGATTGCATTGCCCATAAAACTATCAGACGGGTTAGTCCAAGTGCCTAAAAGATTACTCTTTTCAATATTTATTCCGAGCGACGAATTAAATGTTACAATACCTTTTTCAGATTTTGTAATAAGTTCATCCGTTAAGTCAATAATTTCTAGCTCAAATGGAGTAGAATACTCATCAATAATTAATTTATTGGTGAATGTTCCGCCACGATCTAATTTCCATTTTCCTATCTGAGCATATTTTTTACCGGCAGATGAGAATCTAAAGGCATATAAACTGTCAGAAAAAAATTCAATCCATGTGGAATCGTTATTGTGTTCATAGTTAAATTGAACATGGAAATAATTATTATTTAGGAATAATCTTATTTCACGAGTGTTATGTTCCTTACAAGAAGTAAATACAACTGTGAACGATATTAATAGAATAAATAGTTTATAATTCATCTTTCAGATATGATGCCTCACTATGTAGAACATATATTCCACTTTCAAAATATAATAAAATTTTTAATAATGTTATAAAACACTAAAAATAAGTACTAAAAAATCCTAATCTAAGATTTATTTGACTTTATCTAGAACTTCACTCATCTTTTTTTCAACCTCATCATTCCCTAAATTCCCAATGCTGCCCACATGCGTATGCTTCACCGTTTTCTGAGGGTTGTACCTACCATTAGCTATATTTTCGGCCACCTTCTTATAAGCATCTCTAAAGGACATTCCCTGGGTAACCAACTCATTTACCACTTCTACGGAAAACAGGTAATCATATTTCGGATCGTTGATCACTTCTTCTTTTACGATGAGCTGTGATAGAGCGTAATCCGAAACGGTCAGGCAAGACTTTAGGGACTCGATGGCGGGTAGCAGGCTCTCCTTGAGCAACTGAAAATCTCGATGGTAACCATTGGGTAGGTTGTTGGTAATGGCCATGAACTCAGAAGGTAAGGCCTGAATTTTATTACACTTGGCCCTTACGAGTTCAAATACATCGGGGTTTTTCTTGTGCGGCATAATGCTGGAACCCGTGGTCAGCTGGTCGGGGAAGGAGATGAACCCAAAGTTCTGGCCCATGTACAGGCAGATGTCCATGGCTAGCTTGGAAAGGGTGCCAGCCACGGAAGCCATGGCATAGCTCAATGATTTTTCCAGCTTGCCCCGGCTCATTTGGGCAGCTACCGAGTTATACTTCAAGGTAGAGAACCCCAGCAATTCAGTGGTTTGTTGCCGGTCGATAGGGAAGGAGCTGCCATATCCCGCTGCTGAACCTAAGGGGTTTTGGTCGGCAATTTTGTAAGCGGCATTCAGTAGATACACGTCATCAACTAACGATTCGGCATAAGCGCCCAGCCACATCCCAATGGAGGAGGGCATGGCTACTTGCAGGTGTGTATAACCGGGAATGAGTACGTCTTTATGTTCATTGCTTAAAGCAATCAAACGGTCAAACAGGCTTTTAACCAATTGCTTGATCTGGTCGATCTCGTTCTTTACAAATAAGTGGAGGTCTACCAACACCTGGTCGTTACGAGAGCGGGCGGTATGGATCTTCTTGCCGGCTTCGCCCAGCTTTTCGGTCAGTATATATTCTACCTTGGAGTGCACATCTTCAAAACCTTCTTCTATTTTGAAGTCACCGGCTTCAATGGCTTGAAGTAAGTGGTTCAGCTCTTTGTCTAACCCAACCAGTTCGTCTTGAGTGATCAGGCCTACCGAGGCGAGCATCTTCGCATGGGCTATGGATCCAAGTACGTCAAACTTTGCCAGTTGCAGGTCGAGCACACGGTCATTGCCCACGGTGAATTCTTCAATGATCTTTTCGGTGTTTATGCCTTTTTCCCAGAGTTTCATGGTGTTAGTATTGAGTAGTAAGTAGTGAGTCTTGAGTCTTTAGTTTTAGGAATTGCATCGTTTGCGAAGGTCCCCCGTCTCCCTTTAGGGTAGGGGTAAAACGGGAGTCGACCGAGTTTGAAAAGCGCTCACCACCCCTGTCTGACGCTAGGCAGGCTTTAGGGTCTGGGTAAAGCGAGGGATTTTTATTAGTCATTAGCAGTAAGTCGTAAGTCCTTAGTATCTAGTAGTGAGTCCTTAGTATTGAGAAAATCTAAAATCCATAAATCTAAAATCCAACCTCATTTCCAAATCTCATTTAAATTGTCGATTATCTTGACATAACCTTCAATCCCCTTTTCAATTTCATCTAATCCAATATATTCATCCGCGGTATGCGACCGTGCGGAGTCCCCCGGACCGATCTTTACGCTGGGCCAGGGCATCAGTGCCTGATCGGAAAGGGTAGGAGAGCCGTAGGTAGTAATATCCAGTGCTTTTGCTACTTCTAAAATGGGATGCCCCTTATCAATTCCCGAAGGTTGAAGTCGTACAGAGCGGGGTTTCACCTCACAATCGACATGGTCTTGAATGATCTTGAGTGTGTCCTCCAATGAATAGGCATCTGTAGCCCGCACATCCACTACAAAATGACAGGAGTCCGGCACCACATTGTGCTGGCTACCGGCTTCAATTTGTGTGACCTGCATTTTAACTTTCCCCAGCATTTCAGATTCATTTTCGAACTGAAAAGTTCTGAACCATTCAATGTCCTTCCATACTTTGTAAATGGCGTTTTCGCCTTCCTCACGAGCGGCATGGCCAGCTTTGCCGTGTGCATAGCAATCCAATACCGTCAATCCTTTTTCTGCCACGGCAAGTTGCATCAATGTAGGTTCGCCTACAATGGCGAAATCTATTTTGCCGAACTCTGGAATAATGTTTTCAATTCCGTTTTTTCCGGAGATCTCTTCTTCAGCCGTAGCCGCCAGAGTGATATTGAAGTTCAGGTCGGTTGCCGATTTGAAATGGAGAAAAGTGGCGATCAACGAAACTAATGGTCCTCCGGCATCATTGCTGCCTAACCCATATAGTTTTCCGTCTTCCACTTGAGGAGAGAAAGGGTCTTTACTGTATCCGGCATTGGGTTTTACCGTATCATGATGTGAGTTCAGCAGCAAGGTAGACTTTTGAGGATCATAATGATCATTCCGTACCCATACATTATTTCCTGCGCGATTTACCTGACAGTCTCTTTCTTTCAAAAAGCCTTCCAGCACATCGGCCGTTTTATCCTCTTCCTTTGAAAAGGAAGGAATGGCAATGAGC
>JBCCOE010000201.1:0-4160 GCA_039025475.1 Bacteroidota bacterium
CCAAGCTAAAGTCATAAAGCGAATGCTGACCTCCCAAGGATTCGAGGGAGGTATGAACGCCAAAAAATACATGAGTATTACCAAAACATCCAAAGCCACGGCCACCAGGGATTTGCAAATACTTTTTGAACAGGGGGTATTGCTACGATCAGGGGGAGGACGGAGTGTGAGCTATCAGGTTAATATTTAACCAAGGCCTAATAAATTTCTTTAAATTCCATGTAATCGACTCTTAACGTTTTTGGAAACTCATCTTTACCTGACCAACCAAATTCAATTTGCTGCTCGCCTGGCTGCAAACGTATTCTACCGAGCATTACTTTTTCAGTCTGCATAGCTCCTTTTAGAGCGGAACAATCAATACGAGCTAGAATTTCCCCATTCATCTGAACGTCGAATTCACCGCCATCTTCCTGCTTAATGATATTGGCATAAACTCCATATCCTCCTTCTTTTTCTAATTCAAAAGTGGTTTTTAATTTGTTCTCTTTATTCTTTTCCACGGTCCACTGTAAAATCTTATGTCCACTGACGCTTTTAAAAAGCTTTTCATTGGCCCAGATATCATTTGTCGCCCAACCTCCACTGTTCCCTACAATTGAAATCTTTTCCATTTCAAGAACCCCTTCTCTTCGAAATACTTCAAAGGGGATTTCATACCCATAAAGCTCTTCTGCGTCTACCCCGGTCAAAAGATCTTCACCCTTTGGATCTAAATACCAATAAACAACCGTGCTATACTGAGTGGGTGTTTCATTTGGAAAGTACTTTTCGAGATAACCATCAAAAGATTTTTGAAATGGAATGTTATCAATTATTTGCCATCTGTTCATAGGTTGATAACCCATATTGTCGTTATCTAAAGTCTGACTATGAAATGCCTGCTCAAAAACAGATGGGTCACACCAAGCATACCCAAAATAGTCTTCTGTACCCGTACCGAAGGTGGATGGAAACTGCTCATCATCTATAAAGAACTTTTCGTCTCCTTCACCCCACCACCAATAGCCTGGCCCACCTGCTTCAGCGCTACCACCTTTTGGATTCCAAACCAACAAATGTGCTCCTAGAAATCTACCCTTACCTTTGGTTTTAAGGAGGGTCCAGTCCGGCCAACGTGACTCCTCTAAAGGATTTAAGTCACGATGCCATTTTGCGTGAAAGCGCCCATAATCATTAATATTACCTTCCAACTTCTTCTTTTGCAGCTCCAAGGTTATCGAGACGTCATGGCTATAATGGTTCACAATCGAAATCTTGGCACCATCGCCATAAGGCATAAACCAATAACTGTACATCCATTCTTTCGTCATACCCATGGGTAAGGTCTTGTATTCATTCCAGCCCGGAGAAGTACCAAAAAAATCACCCAAGGGAGTCCATACGGAAGGACTCTCCTCCCCATCCCAACGAACCTCTAAAACTGTCTTTCTTAAGATTTCCGCTACAGCCGTATCATTTACATCATTTAACTTGGCTCTTAACGTAGCAATGGCCCCTGATCCGCTAAACAGGAAGGCATCTTTTTTGCCCCCAGGTTCAATTTCAACGGTTACCACTTCTTCATTCAGGTCTTCTTTATGAGGGTATGTCCCCATTTTTTGAGCAAAAAATGCATTAACCTGTTCTAATGATTGCTTTCCGGATTCAGTCAAGGCTGGATCAAACGGTTCTAATTCAGTTCCGTCAGGAAATGTGATGTAATTGAAATGATAATACTGACCCCAGCCCGGTTCCGCCACGATCTTACAACTCTTTTGGTAAGGTATAGGTACGTAATTGTTAAATCCTCTGGCATTGGTTTCATAAACAAGTTCCGGGTAGTTAAAAGCAGCAATACTGGGTTTGAAGTAATCTATGAACGACTCGTTAATAACAGGTTCTTCTTTACCATCGATAAAGACCTGTACTTTTCCCTTACGGGGGCTCGCTGACCAAATCCTAACTATGGCACCGGGACCAATCATGTCGGCAAGAACTTCCTTATCACCCTCTTTTCTAATATATTGAGGACGAAGCCCGTCAATATTTGCATCCCAGTTGATGAACTCACCCGTTGCCGTGTCTATCTTACTATCCCTATCATAACTGGACCACATGGCGCTTTTCTCACCTTCATTAGGTAAAATTGCTAATGACTGTAAGTCTATCAAGCGACCCACTAAATCGGAATAGGAAATAACCCTATCCTCCTCTTTTTTACATGAAGCAAGGTTTGAAATCAATGCCAATATCAATATCGGGATAATCATCTGACTTGACCTGGTACGTGCAATATCACTTCTGTTCATGACAAAAAAATATCTTTGTATTGCATAAACTCACTTATCACTTCTGATCCGTTCAATTATATTTTGTAGTTCTTTCACAACATCCGGATATTTACTGTAGACATTTACACGCTGTGAAACATCCTCTTCAAGATTATATAGCTGTGCCAGAGAGGCACCATCCTTCAATTTTCCGTCTTCAATATCACTATTTTTTTGACCTGTAAAAGGAAATGCTGCGGGGCCACCAAAAGTATGGCTACCTATTTTAGGATCTGAGAACCCACCCCCACCCTGAGCTGGTATATACATCCATTTCCCTTTTCTTACTGACAGGTGGTTAGGATTATTTGGGCTTATGATCAAGTGATCCCTTATGGGCTTACCCGAAGTTCCTGTAAATGCGGGCAACATATTATAGCTATCCGGTGCTTCTCCAGGTTTTAGTGGAATTCCAACAACTGCAGCCAGTGTGGCCATAAAATCCACATTGGATAAAAGTTCATGGGAAACGGACGATGGAAGTACTTTACCAGGCCATTTCACGATCAATGGTACTCTATGGCCTCCCTCCCATGCGTCAAATTTAAAGCCCAGCAAGTCACCGTTTTGCCGGTGCCCTGCTTTATGGGCATCTTGGCCGCCCTGGTTGAGCATCCCTCCGTTGTCACTGGTAAAAATGAGCAAGGTATTCTGAGTAAGCCCTTCTTGCTCTAAAGTATTGACAATTTCACCAACCAACCAGTCCAATTCATGGATAAAATCACCGTAACGGCCTGCATCACTGGTACCCATAAACCGAGGAGCAGGAGTAAACGGATGGTGAATGTTGGTGGTGGCATAGTATAAGAAGAAGGGTTTATCGCTATGTTCTTTGATATACGCAACCACCTTATCCTTAAGTGTAGTACCTACCTTCCGATCGTCGTAAAGGTTATGGGCAGCACTTCCACCCCCTAGCAAATGCAAATCCATTTTTTCAGGAAACCATCTGGTTTCTGCCTTTTTACCATATACTAAAGGATCTTCCGGAACTAAGCCCACTACCTTGTGATTCTCAACATATACAAATGGAGGGTGGCTATTTAATACAGGTATTCCAAAATAATAATCAAAGCCCAATTCTAGAGGCCCAGGCTTTAATGCCTTGTTCCAATCAACCGGACTTTCGTGGCCAAACCCAAGGTGCCACTTTCCAATTATTGCCGTACTATAACCTGCTTTTTTCATTATATCGGCTATGGTGGTTGTATTTGGATCAATAATCAGTGGGCTCCTAAGGAAAATAGGGTTCCAGTGGTCTTTTCTACTCGGATATTGACCGGTCATTAGGGCATACCTCGAAGGTGTGCATACCGCGGAGGCAGAATGGGAATCCGTAAACATTCTTCCCTCGCTAGCCAGCTTATCAATATTTGGGGTTTTAACTTGAGTAGCGCCATAGGCGCCTAAATCACCATAACCTAGGTCATCTACGTTTATTAAAACTACGTTAGGTTTCTGTTTTTGGGATGAAACTTCAAAAAAAGCTAGAATAACGAATAAGATCGTAAACACATGTTTTATACCTTGCATGGTTACACAAACTAGTCTAAGATGTTTTGTACAGGGCGGACTGAAAACTCGGAAGCCTGGTCATCAGTTCATTTCCTTTTTAATCTCCTCAAAAGCCCCGGAAAGCGCCTCCAATTGCTCATAAGCATCTTTTCCCATCGCCTGATCCGCCCGATTGGTCATACTGTAGAGATACTCCATCTGATCGATGAGCCTAGGTTGAGGGTAGGTAATGTCCTTTTTTCTTAGCTCGGCCAATACCTTTTCCAATGCCTTTTTTCTATCAATCATTTCAACATCTGATTTTTTTAGCTTCTTCAACTCCTTGTTTAACCG
>JBCCOE010000202.1:0-4122 GCA_039025475.1 Bacteroidota bacterium
AGGGCGCGTTCAGGATCGGCTGAGTAGGTCCAATACCCCTGACCTACCGGAGGCTCATAGGACAAAGGCTGTGGGTCAAGAATTTGCGCCTCTGCCTCGCTGTCACGCTGGCTATACCGGATTACTTCATTCGCGACGTATTGCCCCCATTCCAGTGAATTTTCGAATACAGATTCATCCACATCTGAAGCGAGTTCGTCCTCCATTTCTTGCGCAAAAGAACTGGCCTGATCCGAAAGTTCTTCGGGCAAATCCAGGAGAAAATGATTGATCACTTCTTCAAAACAGGGGTTTAAGGCAAGTGACGTATTTACCGTTTCGCCGTCTTCAGCACCGCGAATGCGCAACCCCCTTAGTCTATCATCACGTGAAATCAGGCCGTTCATCTGAGGTACTGCGGTTTCATAAGCCGCCAAATAAATGTAAGCTATAGCTCTTGCCGCACCATTGGGTCTTCCGCTGGCATATTGCTCCAATGCTAGAAACTGATCGGTCCATTCGTAAACCACACTGGTTTCCAGGTCTAAATTAGGGACGACAGTTTCTTCAATCTCTTCATTTAAAGTAACCTCCTGATCATTATCGCAGGCAACGATCGCAACTAAAGCCAGACATACTACAATGATTTTTTTCCATGATAACTAACTAATTAGGTGTAAAACATACTATCCAAAGCGACCGGCTACGGCCGCGTTGTAGGTAGAACAGGCACTCATGAAAATATACCACCCCCTGTCACAATAGAATTGTTCACGTAGTCTTAAAACAATATCTTTATAACGTTAAAAAAATCACCTTCTATGCGCATTATTATCCTCATTGTATTGGCTCTGTTTGTTTCTAATTCTACTTTATTTTCCCAGCCTCTTTGGCTCCGTACTGCGGCCATATCACCGGATGGAAGTCAAGTTGCTTTCACCTATAAAGGAGATATTTACACGGTTCCCACTTCCGGAGGACTCGCCGTTCCCCTTACCATTGATGACTCCTACGACTACATGCCGGTCTGGTCTCGGGATGGAAATCAATTGGCATTTGCCTCTGACCGATATGGTAATTTTGATGTTTTTGTGATTCCAGCAAAAGGTGGGGCCATAGAACGCCTCACTTATCATTCCTCCAATGATTTACCCGCTTCATTCTCTCCGGATGGTCAAAATGTAGTATTTAATTCGTGGCGGGTTGATCTGGCCAAATATGCCCAGTTTCCCAATAGCAGAATGCCCGAGCTCTACGCGGTGCCGCTAACAGGTGGCAGACCTACCACGGTGCTAACGACACCTTCCGAATCGATTGTTTACAGTAAATCCGGAGATAAAATTTACTACCAGGATCGCAAAGGTTATGAAGACCCTTTCCGGAAACATCATACTTCATCCATTGCCAGGGACCTTTGGGTACACGAAATAAAGACCGGCAAGCATAATAAGCTCACCAACTTCATTGGAGAAGACAGAAATCCGGTACTGGCCTCGGACGAAAGTACACTCTACTATTTGACTGAAGAAAGCGGATCTTTTAACGTGCATAAACTAAATCTGCAAACGGGCACTAATACACAGCTAACCCAATTAGACCGTCACCCGGTACGTTATCTCACCATCAGCGATGCCGGTGTGATGTGCTTCAGCTACAACGGGCAGCTATACACATTTCAAGAAGGACAAACTCCCAAAAAGATAAGTATAGAGATCACCAGTACGCGGCAGAATCTAGCCCGGGAAACGGTATCGATATCTTCGGGGATTTCTGAAATGCAAATCTCATCCAATGGTAAGGAGTTTGTTTTTGTAAAGCGGGGTGAGGTTTTTGTTTCCTCGGTGGACGGAGGCACCACCCGGCGCATTACCAATACTCCTGAACAGGAAAGATCGGTTAGTTTTAGCCCTGACGGTAGGTCTATCCTTTATGCCGGCGAACGGGATGGGTCTTGGAATATTTACCAGGTGACATTAAAAGACAAGGAGGAGCCTTATTTCTTTACCTCCACACTTTTTGAAGAAAAGGCGCTTGTTAAAACTCCGTTAGCCGAGTTCCAGCCGGCTTATTCTCCCGACGGAAAAAAGGTGGCGTATTTAGAGGAACGTACGACCTTGAAAGTGCTGGACCTGGCTTCGAACAAAACTGAAGTGCTACTTCCTGCACTTAGCAACTATTCCTATTCCGATGGGGATATTGACTTCAGCTGGTCGCCGGACAGTAAGTGGATTGCCTCGGATATGCTGATGCCGCGCCAATGGATCGGCGAAATAGGGATCATTAACGTGGCCAGTAAAGAAGTGAAAAATATCACGAGAAGTGGTTACAGCGACTATGTACCCAGGTGGTCGAGCGACGGAAGCATGGTGTACTGGTTTTCCGATCGTGACGGTATGCGAAACCATGGAAGTTGGGGTTCTGAAGCGGATGTATATGCCATCCTGCTCAATCAGGAAGCCTACGACCGCTATAAGCTGACCAAGGAAGATAAGGAGCTGCAAGACGACAAAGAAAAAGAGGATAAGGAGGAAAAGGAGGATAAGGACGACAAAGACAAATCCAAAGACGGTAAAACAAAAGACAAGCCTGTAAAAATTGATTTTGAAAGTATCAAAAAGCGAAAAGTCAGACTCACGCTCCATTCTTCACGACTTAGCGATGCGGTACTCTCTAAAGACGGTGAAAAACTATACTACCTTGCCCGCTTTGAAAAAGGCCTCGACCTGTGGATGACCAAACTAAGAACGAAGGAAACCAAGCTGCTTACCAAATTAGGCGCGAATAGCGCCGGCTTAATTCTAAGTGACGATGGTAAAAACTTGTTTATGCTTTCCGACGGACGGGCTTATAAGGTGGAAACTGAAAGTGGTAAAAAAACCGGTCTTAGCTTTAAGGGCGAGATGGAATTAAAGTCGATGGAGGAAAGAGCCTACATGTTCACCCACATGTGGCAGCAGGTTAAGGATAAATTCTACGTAAAAAACCTGCACAATGTGGATTGGGACGGCTACAAAAAAGACTATGCCCGATTCCTGCCCCATATTGCGAATAATCATGATTTTGCAGAAATGATGAGTGAGTTATTAGGGGAATTAAATGCAAGCCACACCGGGTGTTTTTACCGGCCTTCCAATAGTGCCGCAGACCGGACCGGCTCCATAGGCTTGTTTTTCGATAATGGACACACTGGAAATGGGCTCAAGATTGAAGAAGTGCTTAAAGACGGGCCCTGCGATAAAGAATCCGTAAAGATTAAAGCGGGGATGATCATCGAAAAAATTGATGGTGTTACCCTTCTACCCTCGGTAAATCATCATGATATATTAAATCGTAAGCAAGGAGATCGCATCCGTCTTTCCGTCTATGATCCTGCCGCCAAAAAACGCTTTGACGAAGTGATCAAACCGGTCAGCAGAGGCGCGGAAAACAACTTGATGTATGAGCGCTGGGTGCAAAACCGTAAGAAAGAGGTGAAAGAAGCTTCTGACGGCAAAGTAGGTTACGTCCACGTACGAGGAATGAACAATCCAAGTTTTAAAACCGTGTATGAAGAAGTACTGGGAGAAAATTACGATAAGGAATCACTTATTGTGGACACCCGGTCAAATGGTGGTGGCTGGCTCCACGATGATCTGGCTACTTTTCTCAGTGGCAAAGAATATATCAGAATGATGCCAAGAGGGCAAGACTTAGGTACCGAACCTCAGTTCAAATGGCGGAAACCTACTATAGTGCTAACTGGCGAAAGTAATTACTCGGACGCACACATGTTCCCTTATGCTTACAAGGCGTTAGACCTTGGAACTACGGTAGGTATGCCCGTCCCCGGAACCGGTACGGCGGTATGGTGGGAGCGGCAGATCGATCCTTCTTTAGTCTTTGGTATACCTCAGGTAGGTATGATTGATGTAAACGGCGATTACCTGGAAAATAAGCAGCTGGAACCCGATGTGCTCGTAAAAAACAGCTACGAAATGCTGGTGCAGGGAAAAGATGAGCAGTTGTTAAAAGCCGTGGAGATCTTATTGAGTAGCCAAACCCAAAAGCCGGAAGATACCAAGGTAAAATCTGTGGAGGGAAAATAACCCGGTTCTAAACATTTTGTGCTACCTGAATTCAATGCAGCCTTTCTTAAGGAGTCGG
>JBCCOE010000203.1:0-4032 GCA_039025475.1 Bacteroidota bacterium
CAGCTTACATAGCGCATGCTTGGGATTAATGATTTGTTTAAGCACGGGAGTAAAGCAATTAAGTTGATCTTGATCGGTCGAATTTTCCTGTAACATTTCTGCAAGGTTTCTTACCCAAGATAAGCATTTACTTGCAGAATGTATCCACATATTTACACCCAAAACCTGTTGATAACTAAGTACTTATGCCGATTTTAAGGGACGACTAGTTAATCATCTGTTAATATCCTGCTCAACATCTGCTTATCTGCCGCCCAGCCTTAGGCGGCAGGAGGCACCATATCTCAATCGGTCACTAAGAGAATTTGAAACGCACTGCAACATGGTGTGAAAAACAAAAGCTAAAGTAACTTGTAGCTTAGGCCAATACGGCTCATCACATTTTCTACTCACGTCCATCACAGATTATCAATCAGAAAGAAGTAGAAACTTAAAAAGATCGATTTTGTGACTTGTGTAATTGAGAAAGTTAGCAGAAAATGTTACGTTAGGGCTTCGTGTGACATACGTTTTTTTCACAAGGGTTACGAGAAATAATCTTCAAAATGAAAACCATACTTACAATATCGATTGCACTACTAACCACATTTTGTTTAGCTCAAGAAAATAAATTTACTCACTGCAATTGTATTGAAACGCTAACTGACGGATCATATAAGGTGGTATCGAATGGAGTTGAAGTAGAATCTGGACAATTTGAATCGGGCCAACGAGATGGGACTTGGGTAAGTAAGAATTCCAAAGGAACAATCATTAGAAAAGCTAACTACTCAACTGGAAGGCTTGATGGAACCTACGAACTATTTCACTTTCACGGTAAACTTAAATTGACTGCTGAATTCAAGGAAGGTAAGCCAATTGGAACTTGGACATACTATAACTCCAAGGGCAAGATTATCAAACAAGGAAGTTTTTCAAATGGCAAACCTTCAGGGATTTGGCGAATAATGGACAAAAAAGGAAAGAAGCCTTTTGCTGAATATAACTTCGATTCAAAAACAGAAATGACTTCTTCAAATGGAAAACAATACTTCACCAAAGGAGGCATAATTAGAGATGATCAAAGTGGTGAGTGGATGGTTCTCTACTTACCCAGAAGGGATATAAAAGTAAAAACCCAACCCTTTGGAGGATATGTTAGCAAGTGATTTATTTGTTGATTACTTCAACTTACCAACGATACTTATGAACACATATACTCATTTTGAATTTAATACTACAGTTAAACTCTCCAATGGAGTTCCTTCAATTGAGTCGGTTGATTTGATTACAAATAAGGAAACTTTTGATATTACAAGCCACTCTCTTCCATTTATGGTTGATACCAACCCACCAAGTAAGCTTTCACGAATTAAACACAGTGATGCGACAATTAAGTTTCTAAAGGATCAGTTAGCTGAATACGTTTTAATATGCGCTCCATGGATATCAACAGTCGAACGCGAAGAAATTGTAATCAGAACTCCAATAGTTATAAATGAAGTAAAAAGATGGTAAAAAGCTTGTGAAAATGCTATGAGTGAATGGAATTTCAATAAAACTCATACGTATAACCAATCGTATATTCTGGTTCGCCGTACAGATTGAAAATATCTGTTTGTTTTTTCAAGCCATTTTCATGGTAGGTATAGCGTCTTGTATTATAAAGCTTCTCTCCTATCCATAGCTCTGATCTCACCAAAAAATTGTTTTCATATGAAAATTTAAGCGTGCGGTTCCTATGACTTACGGCAATCAACTGATCATCGTTATACTTATATTGGATCGCATCCGGCTCTTCCAGTCCCGCCCATTTCATTTCGGTGAATTTTCCTCTACCTTCTTCAAATTTATGTTTTTGACGCTTACTGGACATGACCACTTTTTCATTTTCATACTTAAACTCCTCGATCCAATCTGCCAAACTAACATCTCTTAAAAAGAATCGACCGGACGTCACAATTTTATGGGGCAGCTCATTTGATCCGTAATCAACAGTACTTTTGTATTCACGCCATTCATTATTTTGAAATCTTGGATGTGCGATTTCTACAGCCTTTGCAAATTTACGTGGCCAGGCATTCCCGTAAAGCAGATTGTTTTCAGCGAATTCCAGATCTAAGCCATCCATCACGAAGTGTAGATTGTTGGGATCCGGTAGCGACCAAAAGCTACGCGGCTCCACGTGTTCAAGATTATAAGGGTAAGTCAAATGCTGATTAAACTTATCCAAACTTCCGTCCGTGTTAAATTTTGCCACCGCAACGATTCTATCGTCTTTTTCTCGCGTATCCGGTTGATGACTGGTAAATGTGCTGGTAATACTTTTGACGTCACCTATTATACTCGCGGCAACTAAGGTATCCTCCGGTTCATTTTGACATGAGACCATAAAAAAGGAGGCTCCAAGAGTAAACAGAAAGGTAGCAAGGGCAATAAACCATCTATTGCGCACGGGTTTCGCTATCTGAAATAATCTGCTTTTTACCCGAGGTGAACTAAAGTTATTCAGGATGTATTGGGCGTCCGAGGAGCCCGAAAGGTGGATTAGTAAATTTGCATATCTCGAACGGTCCACCACTTTTACTACCATATAATCTGCTTCTAGTTCAGTGGTATACCGAAGCGCTGATCGATAAAACCAGGCTACCGGATTGAGCCAGAAAAAAGCCCTAAATACATCTGCCAATAGTACGTCTATAGAATGCCACCTTTCCGCATGAACCTGTTCGTGTTTTAAAATGTATGAGAGGTCTTGTGACCTGGTAATTTCCTCGCCAATAAAGATCATTCCAAAGAAAGAAGCGCCTGAAAACCCTGGCTTTTTCACCACGTACACGGACCGATCGTCAAAAACCTCTGGTAGAGCACTGTTTTTTAGACGGAATAAAGAAACTAACGCCATCGCCATTTTAACTAAAAAAAGCACAACTATGGTGAAATAACCAATCGCAAGGATCCACATCCAATTAATGTTCATCGCTCCCTTCGCTTGGGGTTCATCCGTGGTAAACGCTGATGAATCCGGCTCACTAATTTTACTACTTTCAGATAAATCGCTTGCTTTGAGGACACCTTGAGTAGATATAACCATAGGAGAACCAGGAAGATAGTCACGCGAAACATCTAACTGTATCATGGGTAACAGTACGATCAATACTAAGGTCGAAAGTAAATAACAGCGTCTTACTGTGGGGCCAGTTACCTTTCGTATGATTAGAAAACCCAAGTAGAATATGATCGAGGCCATTGCGGTTTCCAGGCCATAAAGAATTAAATTCGTCATAGTAGTTTTATCTTAAAATAAATAAACTCACCGTCAGGAAGATTGTCGGGTACTTAATTGTAGAATGAATACTCATATAGAATAGTGTATTCAAGTTCACTGTTTACATTAAGAATTTCTATCTTATCCAAAAGCTTGTTTTCTTTATAACTATAGAGTCTTGTATTATATTGTTTTCCTGCAATCCACCTTTCAGAACGCTTCATGAAATTCCCTTCGTAAGTAAATTTCAGTGTTTTTGTTCCGCTGCTGACTTCAATAAGGTTTTCACCATCGTAATTATAACTAACGTTATCCGTAGTTTGCTGGGTCTTTTGCGCACTGGCGTTATCACTGTTCGTGGGTTCCATTGTTGGAGCCTTTTCACTGACACTGTAGAGTGATATTTTGTTGTTTTGATATGTAAAAGTTTCAACCAAAAATAACTCAGACATGTCAATATTAAACTTAGGTTTATATCCAGTGGTAATCTCTTTAGGCAGGTTGCTTTCACCATCGGAAACTGAAGATTCAAATTCGTAGATCTCATTATTCTTAAACAAGGGGTGACCATCTGCTACCACGGCTTTTGCAAAATCAACAGGCCAATCATTCCCATAAAGGAGGTTATTTTCTGCCGGTTCAATATCCAATCCATCCATCACAAAATAAATATTCCCAGGGGTAGGCTTAGACCAAAAGTACCGTGGTTCGACTTTTTCAAAATTGTACGGATAGGTCATATGCTGTTCAAGTTTGTCGAGAGAACCATCGGGTAAGAAAGTAGC
>JBCCOE010000204.1:0-3971 GCA_039025475.1 Bacteroidota bacterium
GGCAATGGTTTTGGATATGCGTTTCTTGGATTGCAGTTCTCTGAGCGGATAAAGCACGTTTTCGGCTCCGTCTAAATCTTCGATCAGGATGAGTTTGTTTTTTAATTCTCTTTGACCAAAGTAGTAGAAGGCGTTTTCGCTTAGGGTAGTCAGTTCGATCTTGTCTTCGTCTGGTATGAGCTCCCCTACCTTTTCCTGCAAGTGGGTTTTGCCGGTGCCACTGCTACCTAAGCTAACAATGTGCAAGGGTTGCGTTCTTTTTCTACTTGTGAAGATCAGGTACATGATCAGCCGGTTGGTGTCTTCGCCTACTACCCCGCTCTGGCCGATCAGTTCGTTTGTTTTTTGAAGTAGATCTCCGGATTTCAGGAAGATTTCGGCTGTTTTTCTTTCTTCTGCTGTTAGTGGTTTTACAGTGATCTGATGTTCGGCTGCTGCCTTTTTGATCTCTTCCATGCGGTAGTGTTCCAGTTGCTCGGTGAGTTGGTTTAGGCTGGCCGCGATTACAGAAGTACCTATTTCCAACCGCTCGGCTGTTTTGCGGATGAGCTTTTCTAATTGGGTATCGTTGTACAGATCCAGGTTATGGCGGATGACAGGTATTGAAGTGTCTTTGAGTTCGATCTTTAAGGTAACTCGCATCCTGTCCAGCCCTTCAAGTTTGATGCCGCCCAAGACAGTAAGTTTTAGCATCTCGTTTTCGTAGATCAGGTGTTCGGGGTTGGTGGTGTTAACAGCAGGCATATTTTTTATCCGTCACGTATACGTAACAAATGTATATAATACGTGCAGTTTTAACAACACCTTTACACATTGTTTTTAACCTATCATTGCCATACTTTTACATTTTAACGTACGATAACGTCATTATTAACACGTATAGGTATGAGCTTTGGCGATAAAATGGCAGTGATCCGCAAGGAAAAAAACCTTTCCAGGGACGAGTTAGGTAATATCATTGGTACATCAGGGGCTATCATTGGACGCTATGAACGTAATGATATGAAGCCTTCTATTGAGATTGCTACAAAGATTGCCCAGGCATTGGAGACTTCACTGGACTATCTTATGGGCATTGCCTCTGATACGGTTAAGGACAAGAAAATGCTCGAACGTATCGAAAGCATTAACAGCTTACCAGATGATCAAAAAAATGAGCTATTTAATGTAATGGACGCCTATATACGTGACTTCAAAACCAGACAGGCGTACGCTTCTTAATCATGAATATGGAATGGATTTATATCTTCATTTTAGCTGTCGCAGGCATTATTGGTCAAACAGTACTTCAGGAGTACACCAAAAGCCACATTATTCCTGCGTTAAAAGCGTTTATCGCTTGGGTTAGAAAACAAACTGTTACTTCTCTACTGGGCTGGGGCCTTTGTATATTATTCATATTGGCCTACTCTTTTATCCTCATGGAAATATCACGACAATTCGGGTTTAACCTCCTTTCTAATTTAGCGGTTTTCAATGCAGCATATAAATTCTTGATCATTGCACTGCTTTGCCCAATAATTGCTATGGTGGCTGACCTAATTGCTCAAAAAGTAGTACAGCTTCTTAACTAAAACCGAGCGGACGCTCTACCCTATGATTAGGTCGTAGAAGAACCTACGACCAGTTTGAGCAGACCCTACGAACAGTTATAGAAAACCTTGTGCTGTACAGGTTGGAAAACCTGACAGCACTTTAAGTACCGGTTTGCCTAAACGAGTTAACCCGGCCAGAGGCCTATGTGATAGCGGTCACTCGCCACAGGTAAGCGACTGTTTTCCTTTTCAAAAGTCCGAGCGACTGAGGGATTCTAATTCATTCCAGCAAAACGTAGAAGCAATGGCACACCACTATAACAAAACCACACTCCCAGGACACGGGTTTTTCTTTGATTTCTATTACTCACCCGAATACGAAAAACCTTTCTTCATTAGAAAACAAGACGTAAACTATAACTAAATCATGGCTTAAGACAGACGATTAAGCCAGTGGGTACCACGGTTACCAAATTTCAACCCAATAAGTAATCAATTTTTTATTGTTATTAATTATCAAGCCCTTTATAAATCCATTATTCCAATTTTTACAGAAGTCCTTTGCTAACATATAGTCTGGTAAAACTTTCTCAGGCTTAGCCTCTAGAATATAAATTTCGAAATCATCTTCCAAAAATTTAGACTTTCCCAATTTCCCCTGAAGATAATTAAATACAGGAATTGGTATCGTATCAAGCTTACATTCAGAGGTATATGTACTATCTCTCAAGCTATATTTACAGTTGAAACAATCATACGATGAATGTCGAATCATCTCTTTTAATTGAAACTTTTGTTTTATACGAATTATCTCTTCTAATGAATACTTAACAGTCAATCTTGCAAAGGCTCCGGTATTAGGTATGGCTTCACTTGGATAATACTCAACCCTATCATAAACCTCATTGAAATCTTCAGGAAAATGATCTACCAATCTACTATCAAATCTTGATATAATACTTTCAAAACTCTCTTTTCCTTTTTGTTCTACACATGAAGAGACCAGGAATACATTCAGTATAAAAATTATTAATCTCATAACATTAATTAGGCCTATAAATACCGCCAGGTCTGTAATCATTTAAAATACCATCACTCGGGTAATCATCCCAACCAACATATCTAACTTTCCTTATAGTATCATGGCTAGCTCCCCCGCTCCCCTTAAAAACATTTATTAGTTTTTGAGTGAAAGAAAGAATTTTAAAACTAGAATTAATTGCATGTTTATTCGGATCCTGCTTCGAGTAGCTAAATGTTTTAAGATATGTAGCTGAGAGAGGAGAATTAGCTCTACTAAATTCTATATACTCTTTAGAAAAATATCCAGACGGAACATAGGTCATGTTTTCATAAACTGAGGTTATGGTCGTATTAGTTACAGATCCACCGGAAATCATCATAGAAATTGAAGACCTAAATTCAAAAGCTATTGTAGGTACCAAATTATAGTTATTGGCTTTCATTAATAAGCTCGATTGAGCAGCATCCCAAGATCGTATTAATGTACCACCATCTAACCTCATTGAAGCACTGGAATTAAAATAAAATAAACTAATGTCACCGTCTTTCGCAACCCATGCAAAATCTTGACCTAATTCAGATGCATAGTCAGCACCTTTACCTTCTGCGTGGACAACTTCACCCGTCTTTTTATTCGCAAACCAGTCAAACCCACCGTCAGGGTCAACCCTCATGATGGGGTTATTACCAAAAGAAAGGTAAGGACTGAAGTACTGACCAGCGGGGTCGGTAACACTCCACCTCCCAATCACCGGATCATACATTCGGAGTTCAAAACTGTTCCAGCCGGTCTCGCTATCTTCTTCTGCGTACTCCCCTTGAAAACCATAACGGTAGTACTCTACACCCTTTTTTGACTCACTTCCTTTTTTGCTATGCACCTCCCATAACACTGAAGGCAATTTTTCCAGTGGCTCTTCCTGATAGTCGTATGGTAATTGTAAACAACCCATTGCAAGGTTCAAGATAGTAACTTTAGGTAGTAAAGATACCCTTGGCCACCAATATCATCAGTACTATATTTATAAGAACCAGTCCCACATTTATAATCAAAAAGACCTTGTTCCATTTATTAATATTTATCGAGGATTTTAGCGATTGCATTTGAAGCTGATCCAGATCAGTCTGTTTCTGCTTGGCCTGCTCCTGATTTTCTAGATATTTTATCCAACCACCAGAAGCGCAGATTTTAAGCCCTTTACTTGTAAGTCTCCTAGCCTCATTGTCGATCGTAATTAGATTTTCTTCATAAAGAATATTATCTAGGGTTCGAACTGCATTGTTATAAAAGATAGAGTCTACACTAGATAAGCTGTATGAAAATAGAGATCAAACTATTATGGTTGGAGAGCTTTATGATGAGCCTATTTTTTATAACAATGCAGTTCGAACCCTAGATAATATTCTTTATGA
>JBCCOE010000205.1:0-3963 GCA_039025475.1 Bacteroidota bacterium
ATCACATCTGACTGTCTTGGTGAATTTCTTGGAATCACACCAAATCGATCAAGATCATAGGCAGAGGAGGCCGTAGACATGAATTCTATTGCACAACAAGCAAGTCCAAAACCCATAGGCCAAATGCTGCTAAGTCTTGCCCAATTAAGAAGGTCATCTAATTTAGAAACAACGATACCTCCTTCACCTGTTTTTATTTTTTCAAAAGGTTGCTCTTTTTCCACTAGCTTTTTGATATCTTTTATAAGCGTTTGAAGGAATGCCTGATTTAAATGAGGAAGGTTTAGGTTTTGGACGAACCCATTCCAACATTCCCTTTGCCCAAACATAAGCCAAACCAATGGCTAAAATTCCTATAAAAATAAACGTTTCAATCATAGAAAACTGAGCCCAGAGCCCATCGGTTCCATCCACAAATTCTTCTTTTCCAAAAACTGTAGCCCAAGGAAATAAAAAGACCAACTCGGCTTCAAAAAGAAGGAACACTAAAGCTATCACATAAAACCTGACGTTAAACTGACCCCATGCCGTTCCTGAGGGTTCTTCCCCTGATTCATATGTCGTCTGTTTCTCTCTCGTCGGATTATTTGGCCTAAGAATTTTACTCATTAAAAGAGTCACTATTAAGAAACCCAATCCTCCTACAATGAATAACAGCACTACGCCAAACCCTGATAATTCTACCATTTCGGAAAATTAATAGGGACTAATGAAAAAATTAAGGAAATTAAAATGTAAGTGGATCCAGATGCTTAAAATGACCATTCTGCTTGATTCGTTCCTGAGCAAGGTGTGCCCGTTCAAGCGCAGGAAGGAGATTTTCTAAATGATCTATTGTGAATTGCAAACGATCATTTTCTGACTGCATTTTAAGAAGTTCATATTCTTCTTCTAGCTTAAAGCCAATTTTATGTCCAATGTCGTATACAGATTTAGCGGTAGCAATATTTGGAACTGTAGGTTCTTGCAACCAGGCAAAAAGTTGACTAACCAATTCTTTCATTTTGAGTAACAAACTGAGGTTTGTTGTTACTTTTGATCGTTCAAGATAAACAACCTCTCCACCGGCGTACAATTTTTCTCCCCAGGGATTCCAAAAGTCACTAACAATGAATGATCTGATTGCACGCGTTCGAATATCCATTCTTCCGTCTTCATATGTCTTGGAGACCTCTAGAATTTCTACCTCCGTACCTAATTCAATTTTATTATTGATGTAAGATGGAATACCAAAGTTCATTGATTCATCCAAACAATCTCGAATTAATTCCTTGTATCTTTGCTCAAAAACATGAAGATTGACATCCTCACCAGGAAACGCTACAATATTTAAGGGGAAAAGTGGTATTTTTTTCATATTCACAAGTTCTAATAACTTGTATTTTTCCTACTTTATCTTTGCTCTATACGGCAATACACTATGAAAACTGATATGAGGTAGAATAGTTTTATCGTTTCAATAAAAAATGGGAATTGTTCGAATAAACCAAGGAAAAGCCCTTCCTTTAAGCTGTAGACTTCTCTTGGTAACCATTTTGTTGTTAATGGTTTTGCTAACGTTAAAGCATCTTATATCATCAATGGCTATACCTATTTCGATAGTACTCTGCAATCTGGTATCTGCTGTATGGTTTGCTACCAAAATTTTCATCGTAAATTCCAAGGATTGTTACCTTTTCAAAGGGTTCTGGATAATGGGATTTAAAAAAGGTCAATGGGTATTGTTTAAATCTTTGGAAATAAGTGTCGAAAAGGAGCAATCAAAAAAAAGTGTAATTAAGCTATCAGATAATAACCATGTAATTTCCAATGCTAAATACGTCGCGTATATAAAAATAGACCATAGCAAACGTTTCTATTTATTCGCTCATTCTGATCAAGAAAGGGTACTCGAAAAAATCGCAACGATAAATAAGAAGCTCGGACTATCTTCCAAGTAAATACTTATTTGAAGGTTAGTATTGAACTCAAAATTGACATGGCAAAATTTTATACTCTCAATGTAGCAACCCTAACGCGTCCTACAACAGAATCCGTAGCAATTACTTTAGAGATTCCGGATGAATTAATGGAAGCGTTTGTTTTCATTCAAGGTCAGCACATCACTCTTAAAAAAGAGATTGATGGAGAAGATATACGAAGATCTTATTCGATTTGCTCTTGTCCAATGGATAAAACAATAACGGTGGCAATCAAGAAACTTGAAGGGGGAAAATTTTCGACCTATGCCAATGATGTTCTTAGAGCAGGTGAAGAACTGGAAGTGATGCCTCCTCATGGTAAATTCTACGTCCCTCTTGATCCGGAGAATGCGAATTCTTACGTGGCGTTTGCAAGTGGAAGTGGGATTACACCTATCATATCCATTATTGAAACAACTTTAAGGATTGAACCCGAGAGCGAATTCACACTTTTTTACGGAAATAGAGGTTCAAATACCATCATCTTTCAAGAAGAGCTGGAAGCATTAAAAAATCGTTATATGAATCGATTTAGCCTCTATCACATCTTGAGCAAGGAACGACAAGAATCCGAACTTTTTAATGGTCGGATTGACGGTGACAAAATCAAATCCTTTGCTCAGCTTTTTTTTAACGCTCAATCAATCAACCATTATTTCACTTGTGGGCCTGAAGAAATGATGTTGAAAGTGAAAGATTCACTTCTTGATATGGGAGTACCGGAAAAGCGGATTCATTATGAGCTATTCACGTCTCCTATTGCCAAGCTCGGAAGTGAAAACAGAGAAACACAACACAAGAAAGCACTTGCTGAGATCACTGTTGTCCTTGATGGTAATAGTTTAACTTTTCCTTATAATTCAGATAAATCCATTCTGGATGTAGCTTTTGACAATGGGGCAGATCTACCGTACGCATGTAAGGGCGGTGTGTGCAGCACATGTAGATGCAAGGTAGAAGAGGGCAACGTTGAGATGAATGTTAATTACGCACTGGAGCCGGACGAGATCGAAAAAGGATTGATTTTGAGCTGTCAGGCATTCCCAAAGACGGATAAGGTCAAACTGAATTTCGATGTCTAGCTATCAACCATGATAAGGAACAAAGGACCATTCAAACGTGTTTTTTAACTTTAAAATGGATGAATAAAATGGATATCGAGCGTTTAGAAGATCGATTTAATGAAAAGATTGACAAAGGCATCCGAATTGAACCAAAGGATTGGATGCCTCAGAATTACAGAAAAACATTGATCCGTCAGATATCTCAACACGCACACTCCGAAATTGTAGGTATGCTTCCGGAGGCTAATTGGATAACACGGGCTCCTTCTTTAAGAAGAAAAGCAGCTGCACTTGCCAAGGTACAAGATGAGGCAGGGCATGGATTATATTTATACAGTGCGTGCGAGACTTTAGGTGTAGACAGAGATGATCTAATCAAAGATCTTCACTCAGGAAAAGCAAAATATTCTTCCATTTTCAACTATCCTACGTTAACCTGGGCTGATATGGGGGCAATAGGCTGGTTAGTGGACGGCGCTGCAATCATGAATCAGGTGCCCTTGTGCAGCGCCTCCTATGGCCCTTATGCTCGTGCAATGGTTAGAGTTTGTAAGGAGGAATCCTTCCACCAGCGACAAGGGTATGAAATTATGCTCACACTTTGTAATGGATCGAAAGAACAAAAAAAGATGGCGCAAGATGCACTGAACAGATGGTGGTGGCCGGCTTTAATGATGTTTGGCCCAAAAGATGAAGCTTCCACCCATACGAAGCAATCTATGAGATGGGGTATTAAGCGATTCACAAATGATGAATTGAGACAAAAGTTTGTAGATGTAACTACCCCTCAAGCAGAGTTACTTGGGATAACCATCCCGGATCCCGATTTGAAGTTTAACAAAAAGACTGGACACTATGATTTCGGAAAAATCAACTGGGAAGAGTTTTTCAATGTAATCAAAGGAAACGGACCGTGTAATAAACAGCGAATTGACGCA
>JBCCOE010000206.1:0-3913 GCA_039025475.1 Bacteroidota bacterium
ATCATCTATAAATGCTTGGTAATCAATAGTAACTATTGGTAAAAGGGATCCTTTAGTGAGTTCGAGTGTTTCTCTGTTAAATTTAGCCTGTCGATCAGTATGTTCTATACTGGTGACCAAAGCGATAAGTGAAATTAGTATGGCCGAAAAGGTACTAATTCTATCATAAAACCTCGACTTTTTTTTGAAGCCATAAATTTGACTTTTTAAACAAGCAGAATTCTTATTTAAAATGTCAACTACTTGCTTTGAAGACGATCTATTGCCTCTGACTGGGCATTAATTATCGCCTTGGCTAAATCAATTGATATTTCCAGCGGTTCATGTCGTATCACGCTTTTTTCTAATTTCCCTAGTCTCCACATTTCTTTCATTCGATCTGGCTCAAATAACAAAGAAGTAGGGAAGCGTATAAAACCATTTTTACCTTCAAATTCACTTCTATTCATATAGAAGAAATTGATTCGAATAACATCTACAGGCTCTTCGATATTTATCTTGGACATTTGTCGGTTAATCTTGTCCATTTCATTTTTTACCAGTGGTTCATTTAATAATCCTCCTGGAATAGTAACATCATTAGAACGAGTATCATAGCTAAAAATATCTATTGTACGAAAAAGAGATGGCAAAATCCTTGGCCTAAACCTATTCAGGACAGCATCTTCACTATTATTCACAATTACATCAATCTCCACTACATCTTTTCTCCCATTGCTATTGATCGCTGATCCATTGATATCATTCCAGCCATTAAACTTTTCAACAGCCTTTTCTAACGCTTTAATAGCAGCCACATTTTCCCGTATTCCACCATCAATCCAATAGTTTTTCTTCGATGGTATAGTGTCCTTAGTCTTATAAAGTGTCATAAAAATAGGTTGATTCGCAGATGCCCAAATCCAGTCCAACATTTGATTGCGATTGTCAGAAAAATCAATGGAGGACTTGTAAAACACTGATCCACTCTCAAATTCGACAACAGTAGCAATAAATTCTCCTTTGCTAATCATTGAATCGTACTTATTCACATTAATCTCCCTGTCGATAAGCTTCCTAAGGTTCTTTGATTTTCCAGCTGTTTCTTTTCCAAGAATCACACGTTTAGCCAATTTAAAGTATTTGATTTCTCCTTTCTTGGAGCCCTTAGTTTTAAAAGGGTTTACACTAAAAATTTGTTTTTGAGTTGCATTTGTGTAAGCCCGTTCAAGGTTTGTGCTATCCTTTATTAAAACGAAAGGAGCAATAAGACTGCCAGTGCTTGTTCCAATAACAACGTCATAGTCATACTTTCGGCAAAGCTTCATGGCCAGAGAGCCTCCCCATGCTCCTCTAGCTCCACCTCCGGATAATACCATAATTCTCTTGGTTAAATCCTGTGAAAAAGAAGGTGTATTAGTCAATATAACAATTACTATTAACACGCATTTTATTAGACCATTCATAAAAATATAATTTTATTGCATGTAAATTTTTAAGAAAATAAGTAGAAATCAATACCCTATCTTGGGTATTTTAAGTTTAGAAATGACTAGAAGTAGTAAGTTTTCGGTACCCTTCCCTTTCAAACCTACTTCCCAGTTAGTTAAGTATAAAGAGGCTTGTGATTCATTTTGAATAGTATTATTAAGTTAGGATAACAGAAACAATTAGAACATCACACACCTTCATCACAAATTCAGCAATTCTCATTTTTTATTTTACAAGATGTACTAGTTTGCCAACAAAATACATAATACCTATGAACTGGCCATCTCAACGACGTAACAAAGCTTTATTCGCAATACTATTATTTATTTTAGCATGCGGTTTCAGCTGTAGTCCTAAAAAAACAGAGAGCACTGAAGCACCAAAAGTGAACCCCAATGAAGCATTGAAATCTGCCCTAACATTTTACGCTTCTTTCGACAACGGAACCGAGGCTGATTTTGCCTTGGGTGACAATAAACTGTATACCTCTCCCGTAAAATCCATAGATTCAGCAAAAGCAGGATTGCACAAACCGGATATTAGCATCGCTGAAGATAAAGGGCGCTATGGAGATGGTCTGTTGTTTACCGAACGAAGCCCGGGATACATCCTTTACCGAAGTGAGAAAAACATTTCTTATGCTACCAACGACTGGAATGGCGCCATTTCATTCTGGTTAAGCCTTGATCCGGTCACAGATCTGGAGCCCGGCTACTGCGACCCCATTCAAATTACAGACGTCAGTTATAACGATGCAGCGTTCTGGGTAGACTTCACGAAAGAAAACCCACGTGATTTTCGTTTGGGGGTCATAGGAGACCGAGCCGTTTGGAACCCAACACCTGAAGGGCCTGATAACGAAAATCCTATTTTTATTGAACAATTGCCCGTAGTGAAAGAACCTCCCTTTGCCAAAGGTGAGTGGACACACGTTTTTATCAACTTTTCACATTTAAACACGGATAACGGTGAGGCACAGCTTTATCTGAATGGGAAATTGGTGGGCACCCGGTCCAATATCACAGATCCATTCACCTGGGAGTATGAAAAATCGAATATTATGTTAGGGCTGGGTTACATTGGGCTTATGGATGAAGTGTCGATTTATAACAGAAGCTTGACTGCGGAAGAGATCAATACGGTGTATGAGTTTAAATATGGGGTGAGGGAGTTGTTGTAAATATGACACTTAAAGAATTTGACAAAGTGAGGTTATTTGCTGCGTGGTTAAGATATCTCCACTATGTTACGATATGACTTAGAAAAGCAGGTCCCATTAAACTTAAAAAAGGAAGTCATTTCGTAGAAATCCTTGCCATCATACAAGTCAGCGGCTAGCTTCATCTTATGAAATCATTCTATGTCTATATCGTCACCAACCCCAAGAAAACGGTATTGTACACGGGCATGACCAACGACTTGGAATATAGAGTTATTGAGCATTACCGAAACCGTGGAAAACGGAAAACATTTGCCGGCAGATATTATTGTTATCAGCTGATTTATTACGAAGTCCATGATACATCCATAGGAGCTATAGAAAGAGAAAAGGAGATCAAAGACTGGAGTAGAGAGAAAAAAGAAGAATTGATCAATCAGGAGAATCCCAACTGGACTTTTTTAAACGATCAAATAACGAACTGGCCACCTCACCCTGATGTAACTGAGAGGTAGTTTCATCCCATGCGTGGTAAAGATATCTCCACTCCGTTACGACATGACTTTGGAAAATAAGGTTTTTTAGAATGGAACTCAAAAAAGGAAGTCATTTCGGAGCGATAGCGTAGAAATCTTTGCCCCAAAGAAGATCAAGGAATATCTTCATTTGCTGTGACTTACCTGCTTCACGGCAAAGATATCTCCACTGCGTTACGATATGACTTAGAAAGGCAGGTTTCGTTAAACTTATAAAAGAAGTCATTCGTAGAAATCCTTGCGATCAAGTACGTCAGAAACGGAGAACTTAGAGTAAGAGAAAGTGCGGTTATTTGCTACGCGACTAAGATATCTCCACTTCGTTGAGATATGACTCAGAAAAGCAGGTTCCGTTAAACTTAAAAAAGTCCACCGTTTACTTTCTGAAGGGCTAAGATGTCTCCACTACGACATGACGTAAACAGTTAAAAGCAATCGTAACAATTTGAAACGCATCTTGGCTACAAGACAAAATTGAAAACTATCTATTCAATCTACCATGGATACTAAAAGTAAATCTAATCAAGGGGATCAACTCAATGGAAAACTCATCCTGAAATTAGTCCCCTTCCCTACTTCACTCTCTACCGCAACACTTCCCCCATTTGACTTCACTAAATCATGTACTAAATTCAAGCCTAAACCGGTACCTTTTTCGCCTTTCGTGCCTGGTTTTACCTTGTCATCACGGAGTTCGAAAATGTTAGTCAATTTATCTTTTTCTATGCCTATCCCGGTATCGGAGACG
>JBCCOE010000207.1:0-3904 GCA_039025475.1 Bacteroidota bacterium
TTGATTTTTGGGAGAAGCATCAGGTTTTTGAGCAGTCTATTTCTTCAAGAGAGGGCAAGCCCACTTTTACCTTTTATGAGGGCCCTCCTTCAGCCAATGGCACACCTGGTATTCATCACGTTATGGCACGTGCGGTGAAAGATATTTTTTGTCGGTATAAAACCTTGAAAGGCTACCAGGTTAAACGAAAAGGAGGATGGGACACACACGGTCTTCCGGTTGAGCTTCAGGTCGAGAAGGAACTAGGTATAAAAAAAGATGATATTGGTAAAAAGATCTCGGTCGAAGAGTACAATCTGAAATGCCGTGAGACGGTAATGAAATACAAAGATCAATGGGACGACCTTACTCAAAAAATGGGCTATTGGGTTGACCTGAACGATCCTTACGTCACTTTTGAGCGGGATTACATTGAGTCGCTTTGGAGCCTACTTAAAAAATTCTTTGATAAAGGATTATTGTACAAAGGATATACCGTACAACCCTATTCGCCTGCTGCCGGTAGCGGCTTGAGTTCGCATGAATTGAATCAGCCAGGCACGTATAAAGATGTTAAAGACACTACCATAACTGCCCAGTTTAAAATAAAGGGCACGACGAATGAGTATTTCCTGGCCTGGACCACAACACCATGGACACTTGCCGGAAATAGCGCGTTAGCCGTAGGTGAAAACATAAACTACCTGAAAGTTAGAACGTTTAATGCTTACACCTTTGAAGAAATCTTTGTTATTCTGGCTGAGGATAGGATGAGTGCCTACTTTAATCCAAAAGCGGCCGATTTGACTTTCGAAGAGTACCACGAAGGGGATAAGCTGATTCCTTATCAGATTGTGGCAGAAATGAAAGGGTCTGAGTTAGTGGGTACCGAATATGATCAACTTTTACCTTACGTAGCACCCAATGGGCCGGCGTTCAGGGTGATCCCCGGTGATTTCGTGAGTACAGAAGATGGTACCGGCATCGTTCATATTTCACCAACCTTTGGTGCCGACGATCAGCGGGTAGCGGCGCAGTCCGGTATAGGTGCCATCCTGGTAAAAGATGAAGAAGGGAAAGATGCGCCTATCGTTGATAGGCAAGGTCGATATGTACAAGAGATCACAGATTTTGCAGGTATTCACGTAAAAAATGAATATTATGCTGAGGGAACAGCTCCCGAGAAATCTCTTGATGTTCAGATAGCTATCAAGTTAAAGGAAGAAAACGGGGCTTTCAGAGTGGAGAAGTATCAGCACTCCTATCCTCACTGTTGGCGAACGGATAAACCTATTTTATACTATCCGTTGGATTCGTGGTTTATCAAGACTACGGCGATGAAAGACAAGTTGGTGGAACTCAACAAGACCATCAACTGGAAACCCGAGTCTACCGGTACCGGCAGGTTTGGTAACTGGCTAGAGAATCTTGTGGACTGGAATCTTTCACGTTCTCGATTCTGGGGAACTCCTTTGCCTATATGGGTCTCTGAGGATAAGAGTGAGCAGAAATGCATCGGCTCAATGGAAGAGCTTAAGGCAGAAGTCGCCAAATCCGTGGAGGCTGGCTTCATGAAGGATCATATTACTGAAGATTTTGATTTACATCGACCATTTGTAGATGATATTGTACTGCTGAGCGGTAGCGGCCAAAAAATGTTTCGCGAGCCTGACCTGATCGACGTTTGGTTTGACTCCGGGGCTATGCCTTACGCCCAGTGGCACTACCCCTTTGAAAATAAAGCTATTTTCGAATCCAATTTCCCGGCAGATTTCATTGCAGAAGGGGTGGACCAGACTCGCGGATGGTTCTTTACACTTCATGCCATTGCGAGTATGCTTTACGATAACGTTGCGTTCAAAAATGTAATCGCCAATGGCCTGGTCCTGGACAAGAATGGCAATAAAATGTCTAAAAGGTTGGGCAACGCGGTTGATCCCTTTGAGACCTTGGCAAAGTACGGCCCGGATGCCACTCGCTGGTATATGATCTCCAATGCGAATCCTTGGGATAATTTGAAATTCAATATTGACGGCATAGTAGAGGTACAGCGCAGATTCTTTGGGACTTTGCATAACACGTATTCTTTCTTTGCGCTCTATGCTAATTTGGATTCTTTTGATTACTCAGATCAAGAGATTGCGTTAAGCAAACGAACGGAAAGTGATCGTTGGATCCTTAGTAAGTTGAACACGGTTATCGATAAGGTAGGCAAGGCCTATGAGGATTACGAGCCTACCAAAGCAGCTCGAATTATCCAGGATTTTACTATCGACGATCTAAGTAATTGGTATGTACGCTTGAATAGGAAGCGCTTTTGGCGTGGGGAATATAACGAGGACAAAAAAGCGGCGTATCAGACATTGTATACGTGTCTATTGAATATTGCGAAGTTAAGTTCGCCCATTGCTCCGTTTTACATGGACAACCTCTATCAGAACCTGAACGCAGTTACCGGCCAAGACAACGAGATTTCTGTGCACTTGACACAATTCCCGAAGACAGACACAAACTTAATCAATGAAGATCTTGAGGAACGGATGTCATTAGCTCAGGTCACTTCTTCCCTGGTGCATTCATTACGCAAGAAACACATGATCAAGGTGCGACAACCGTTGTCTAAAATCCTGATTCCGGTGCTCAACACTCATTTCAAAGAGCAAATTGAGTTGGTCGAGGATCTAATCCTTTCGGAAGTCAACGTGAAGCAGATTGAGTTTGTAGACGATGAGTCCGGTATCCTTGTTAAGAATGTTAAGCCTAATTTCAGGAAATTAGGAAAGGAATATGGTCCCCGTATGAAAGAAGTGGCGGCCGCCATCAATCAGTTGAATGGAGATCAAATTACCAGCCTGGAGTCCGATAATTCGTTAGAACTTAATCTGGGATCAGGCACCGTATCGCTTACTTTAGAAGATGTCGAGATCGCTTATCAGGATATTCCCGGCTGGTCGGTAGCTTCGGAAGGTGCCACAACTGTGGCTTTAGACATTACCCTTTCCGAGGAGTTGAAGCAAGAGGGGATTGCTCGTGATCTGGTTAATCGTGTTCAAAACCTACGTAAGGACATGGGTCTTGAGGTACAGGACAAGATCAACATCAATGTAGAGGTAAATACGGAGTTAGTCAATGCGGCGCTAAAGGCTAACGAAGAGTATATCTGTAAAGAGACCCAGGCATTTTCGTTAACCATGACTGAAACATTGAATGACGGGATACTGTTGGAAATGGACGAGCATAAACTGAAAGTGAAGATAGAAGCTTGATGAAGCTATACCAGTATTTTTTAATTGTCTTAAGCGTAATAATTTTAGATCAAGCGGTAAAGCTATGGGTGCATTTTGACCTGGCCCAAAATCACATTCAGGAAATTAACGTAGTTGGGGAGTGGTTCAAGATCCACTACCTCTTAAACCCAGGAATGGCCTTCGGGCTTCGGTGGGATGCCACCTATGGTAAAATGCTACTGACTCTTTTCAGAATTATTGCCGCTTTTGGCATTGGCTTTTACCTGCTGCATCTCTACCGTAAAAAAGTGATATCTGGGTTATTAATTTGTGTGTCTCTTGTATTAGGGGGAGCTATTGGCAACGTTATCGACAGCACATTCTATGGCGTTCTGCTAGATAATGCACCATATAACGCACCGACTCCCTGGTTCAATGGCCAGGTGATTGATATGTTCTTTTTCCCCTTATTTGAAGGTACTTATCCTAATTGGGTGCCACTCATCGGAGGGAATGATTTTCTCTTTTTTAGCTACGTTTTTAATGTGGCAGACAGCTCGGTTTTCCTTGGCGTAGTGTTTATGCTTATCTTCCAAAAAAAATTCTTCAAGTCAGAAGATAAGGAAGAAAACCGGGTAAAAGAAGAACCCATAACGGAAGCCACGATCTAAAAGTGAATCAATCTATACTCAAAGAAA
>JBCCOE010000208.1:0-3860 GCA_039025475.1 Bacteroidota bacterium
AGTTTTATAAAACGTCTGAAAAAAGCAGACTGGAGGAGAAATTTGATAAAATAACCCGACAGGTCAAGAACATGACATATCTATTAGATGATGTGCTTACTATTGGGAAATCACAGGCACGGGCCATTAAATTAAGTCCAAACCTTATTGATATAGCTAAGTTCTGCAATGACATCTTCAATGAATTAGAAGCGGGAAGCAATGATGGTCACAAGATACTGAGTTCAGTAATCGTAGAGTCAGACACATTATACTTAGATGAAAAGCTTTTAAGGAATGTCCTGGTTAACTTACTAACAAATGCGGTTAAATTTAGTCCAGAGGCCGATAAGATAAAGGTTGATGTAACTGTCAGACTGAGGGTGTTGAGCATTATTGTTCAGGATTGGGGTAACGGTATTGACCAGACAGATAAAGACAAGCTATTCGAGGCCTTTCATCGAGGGTCTAACGTAGGAACTATTGAGGGAACCGGGCTGGGTCTTTCTATCGTAAAAAAGGCTGTAGAGATACTGGGTGGAAGAATTGAACTAGAAAGTCAACTTAATAGAGGAACCACATTTAAAGTGAGTATCCCTGTTAAATATGAAAAAGATATTGGTGATTGATAACACGCTACACGTTCCTGACGAGGTAAGAGATATTCTCGAAATGGAAGGGTTTATATTTCTAACAGCTTTTAATGCTACCGCAGGCTGGGCGCTTGTTCCAGCGAAAGATCCGGATCTTGTGGTTACTGATCTGTACATACCTAAAATCGATGGCTTCGGCTTCATTAATTGTCTAAAGGCTGACGCTACACTATCAGACCTTACCGTAGTAGCATTTTCTACCAAGGTAGATCCAAACACTCATAAAAGAGCAAAAGATTTAGGCATTCATACATACATTAAAAACCCATGCTCTTCAGAGGAGCTGATTTCTTCGATTTCACAAAACTTGATCTAGGATGAAGAAGCTAAAAGTTATACTTGTAGACGATCACGCCCTGTTACTTGAAGGAATAGCGTCGTTGCTAACAAATATTGAGTATATAAGCGTTGTTGGCAAAGCCTCCAGCGGTGAAGAATCGATTAACCTGGCCAACGAACTAAATCCCGATATTATATTAATGGATATTGTCATGCACGGCATGACTGGGATAGAAGCTACCCGTTGGATTAAAGAGCAAAACCCTCAGATAAAGATAATCCTACTTTCTAGTGAGGTAAATGAGGATTATGTCACACTGGGGGTCAAAGCCAGGGTTGACGGCTACTTACCTAAGGATGTGGAGAAACCTACCTTTTTGGAAGCAATCAAATGTGTTGTTAATGGTGATAAGTACTTTGCACAACCTGTAACAAACATTATTTTAGACAGCTTCTACAATCAAAGCAATGGAAAAAAAGCCAACTCCAGCAATGAACTAACCAAACGTGAGAACGAGGTACTCCGGCAAGTAGCAATTGGCAAAACCAATTCAGAGGTTGCAAATCAACTGTTCATAAGTGTCAAAACCGTAGAAACTCATAAAACCAATATCCTTTCAAAACTTGGCTTAAGAAATACAGCCGAACTTGTAAAATATGCCATCAAGCACAAGATCATAGATATTTAATGTCGAAGCATTGACATTTTCCTAAAGAACTCCGATGCTTTAACAGTTATTTTAAACTCAATGCGCACTACAGGGGTTCTTGCTGATTCCCTGAATTTTCAATCTCGGTGAAACCCCTGGGAAAATCTTCACTGTTCCTTGCAATATTTGTTTTGATAAAAACAAGTCATTGTCTGACGAAGGTATTTAGCTAGAGCGTCCAACTCTTGTATTTATCATTTATTTAACTGGGCTTACAGCAGTATTAACGATTTGAGTTTTATGGAAGAGGTCAATGATAAAAATAGAAAATGGAGTTTTAAGTTCGACCAAGGTGAACCTCAAAAAGACGGCAATCAGGAAAACTTCTCAATTAATTTCAGGAACTTGTATCGTGCGCTTGCGCATGGAGCTGACTGGTCAGGTAAAGATAATCTCTTCGTTACCAAATCAATAAGGCAGGACACTGCTTTCATTTCTCATAAAGCAAAAGTTACTGCTATACTTAGAAAACTCATGAATCATGCGGTTACTAAAATCGATCCCAATAAGCTAGAGAATATAATTGACCTTGAAATAGAAGTTAGGGAAAGTGAGGCGCTAATAGAGATTGTTGATAACGGAAGAGGTTATACCAAATCAGAACTGAAAGTGTTACAGGACCAGTCCGAAAATCCTCCCTCATCCATTTTAAGTTACATTCAGCATTGTGTTAAAAGTTTATCCGGCTCTATAGGTATCGATTCTTCGTATACCGTAGGGACTCACATTGTGATAAAGCTCCCTAATAAGAATACCGATTAACTAAGGCCTCAAGTGTTTATGAAAGTCCTGCACTTCGGCAGCTTCTTTATGTATTTAGCCCTTATTAACAAGCTCAGGGTTCTCCCCGATATCTAGGCCCTTACCCTTACGTCACACGGTATAAGTTACTATTCTAAAAGTACTGAATCCAAAAAAACGCTTAAAAACATTAATTAAGTCATTTTTTGGCTGAATCACTGATTTTTTCAAATCAGTTTTACCCTGACTTTAATGGCATAAAAGTCTTCAATATTTATGATGCAAATAACTCTACCCTCATGAAAAACATTGTTGTTTTTGTGATCGCTTTCGCGTCACTCGGTAATACGTCCGTAGCACAAGACGTCAGATTCTCTCAATTTTATGCCAATCCAATTTATCTTAACCCATCGCTTGCAGGAATGGCTAGCGAAATTCGCACTATACTAGTACATCGTCAGCAGGGAAATAGCATTAATGGTTTTACCACCTCCGCATTTTCTATTGATGGAACTCTTGGAACTTCCTCAGGTTATGGTTTACAAATTATAAAGGATGTTCAACTTAACAACGTCATAAACAGCATCCGAATAGCAAGCGTTGTAGGCCACAGAATTCATATAAGTAAAACCGCTGAAATTGGCATGGGGTTGCGAGTGGGTTATTTCCAGCATGTTTTAGATTTTGGCAAACTAATTTTTGAAGATCAGCTTGATCAACGCTACGGAGTAACCAACAGCACATACGAACAATTAGAGATGACCAGTATATCGGGAGTAGATGTATCCTTGGGAATGATATACGCTACAAAGGACTTCTATGCCGGAGCTACGGTTAGCCATCTCAATAAGCCCGCAAACAATTTCGGCGCTACAGGAACATCTAAATTACCCATTAGATATACAATTCATGCCGGAGGTTTTTTAAGGACAAACAATTTTAGAAAGAATGAATTTAAACTCTCTCCTAATATAATATTTGAACAACAAGGCAGGTTCAACTACCTCCATTTGGGCGTTTACTTCGGCTCGGAAGTTTGGACATTCGGAGCATGGTACAGGGTTAACGACAGCGTGGTATCATCACTGGGTCTCAACCTTAACAAGTTCAGATTCGGTTATAGTTACGACCTGCCAGTCACTGAGGCCGCCCCAACATTAAACAGCGCTCATGAGCTTACAGCGGCATATAGTTTCAAGTTATCAAAGAAGCGTAAAATAAAAAATAGATATAAAGGCAAATGCCTGCCATTTCAAAAATATCTTTTTTAACAGACTTATCTAAAACTAACAAAAATGAAAGCCTTAATACCATTAATTACTACAACAGCTCTCTTTGCCTTAGGAGTCAAAGCTAACGCCCAGAGTCAGGCTCATAAGTACCGCATCGTAGCAATAAATGCGGCAGATAGCTCGGTGCAAAGCATTTCAAACGAAATAAATCTCTATTTACCCCTGAGGATTTATATACCTACAGCATTCTCTCCAAATGGAGATGG
>JBCCOE010000209.1:0-3858 GCA_039025475.1 Bacteroidota bacterium
CGAACTCGGAAACACGGATGTGATTGACTACTACATACGTTCTACCTACCGCTTTATGTTGAATAAGGATGATCTGCATCAGTTTCAAAAGGCAATCTTAAGTTTTTTAAGAAAACTGGCAGGTGAGTTTACAGAAGAAGACTTGATACCTGAGTTTGAGAAGCTATTGAATAAGCTAATTCCGCTCCAATCGAACCCTTATGAAAAACGAGCCTTTATATACTTTGACATTATTTCTTGGCTGGAAAGCAAAATTCAGCAGAAGCGGGTGCAAGAGGTAATCGCTGAAAAAGCGATTATGGTATCGAATCAGGAGACTTAGACTTTATATCCCATTTTTGTAATGGTTCCAACCTTGAGCCATTATACGAACCGCATTGCCACCTTTGGTTTGCATTACGTTGGAATCAGACTCTTTATGCATATGCCCAATGAAATGAATATCGGCATGCAGCTTAATTTTTTCGTATTCGTTTTGATTGACCGTAAAAAGCAGTTCGTAATCTTCGCCCCCATTGAGTACCGCGGTTGTTGCATCTATTCCTAACTCACGGCCGGTATCGTAAGTCTGTTTGTCAATAGGCAGCTTATCCTCAAAAATCTGAACACCAAGACCAGAAGCTTTGGATAAATGCAGTAATTCTGACCCGAGTCCATCTGATATATCAATCATTGAAGTAGGTACAACGTTCAAGTCAGCAAGTTCATACACGATATCCATCCTAGCCTCAGGCTTTAATTGACGTTGTACTATGTAGTCGTATTTGTCGAGCTGAGGTTGCATTTCAGGATTAGCCAAAAAGACTTGTTTCTCGCGCTCTAAGACCTGTAAGCCTAGATAGGCGCCTCCCAAGTCTCCGGTAACACAGACAATGTCATTCTCTGAAGCACCCTCTCGTTTCGCTACATTAGTTTCGTTAACATTACCGATAGCGGTGACTGAAACCACCAACCCACTCGCAGAAGAACTGGTATCACCCCCTATAAGGTCCACATTAAAATTTTCACAAGCTGCGTTGACACCCTGGTAAAATGCGTCAACGGCTTCCAAAGAAAAGCGGTTGCTAATCCCAATATTCACCGTTACCTGGGAAGGTATAGCATTCATAGCAGCTATATCCGAGATATTTACCGCAACTGACTTATACCCAAGGTGTTGCAATGGCATATAAGAAAGGTCGAAGTGAACTCCTTCCAAAAGCATGTCTGAAGAGACAACCATTAAATGATCTCCTAAGTCTATCAGCGCGGCGTCATCCCCTATTCCTAATACTGTACTTTTATTTCTTACGACTGTATTCTTTGCGATCCTTTCGATCAATCCAAATTCCCCAAGCTCGCTGATCTCAGTCCTTTTATCACTCATTTTCCATTTGTTTAAATCGTCATTTACCGGATATAAATGCTATTCATCGCGCAAAGTTAAGGAATATCTGATATGCCTATTTTTGGCGGTTACACGCACCACCCTCCTACCATTTATATCCACCAACTAACTAAAACGCACAATTATGAATGTATTCTCAAGACTTATAGGTGTCTTATTTTTTGGCCTTATCGTTATTAGCCTGATGATACTAAGCTCATGCGGTCCAAAACCACAATATGAAACCTCTTTAGGTAAAAAAAAATTAGCCTATTACAACTCTCTTCAGCATGGTAAGACCAAACCAAAAACTTTTAAGAGTCATGCCGGTCAAAAGAAGAGGTGATTTCCTGACATAGTTCTACCAACACACCGTTCGTGGACCTGGGGTGTAAAAAACAAACTAATTTATTATCTGCACCTTTTTTTGGCTCCTCACTAAGTATTGTAAAACCCTCATTTTTCAGTCTCTCCATTTCCTGTTTAATATCGGATACTTCGTACGCTATATGGTGAACACCTTCTCCACGCTTATCGATGTATTTACCAATAGCTGAATCTGAACCGGTAGATTCAAGTAGCTCAATTTTAGTATCACCCATCTTAAAAAAAGAGGTGCTCACTTGTTCACTTTCCACGGTTTCGACCTTGTAACACTCCTTGCCAAAAAGCTTCTGAAACAGCTCGTTTGATCTAGCAAGATCTTTCACTGCAATACCAATATGTTCTACTTTAATCATGTTAACGTTATTTTAGGTTAATCTATTAACTTTGAGGGCAGATTGAAACTTTTTAAATAGACTAAAAGTTCTAACCTAGATTTATTCATACAACAAAGGTAAGCGGTTATGATCGATTCATCGGCAGATGTACACGTAGAGGCAGCAAAAATTCAAAAAGAGATAAAAGGACATTTAGGATTACGTAGCAATGCACTCATTTTTGAATATGGCACATTTGAGGGTAAGATCAAGCTCGACCTGATTACCATAAACCCGAAACATAACCAGTCTTTTCTATTTCACTCTGTCAAGGGTTTCGACAAGATAGATGCTCTTAATAAAATGCTGGATTATGTAGAGAATTACAAAGAGAAGGACGGGTCTTACACTATCCAATGGATCGCAAAAGGTGATAAGGAATTACATACATCATATTTCCGGGCTACTAACGTTTACGACGCCTTGGATAAATTGTATTATGGTCGAGATATGAACACCATTACTGTTTTTAGTGTTGTGTTAAATCCCGTAGCGTAAATTTTAAGATAATGATTAGCGTAACAGATAAAGCGAAAGATAGAATAGTAGAGCTAAGAACCCAGGAGGGTAAAACTGATGATCACAACATAAGGGTATTAGTACAGGGTGGTGGTTGTTCAGGGTTAATGTATGATTTAAAGTTCGACGCATCCGTAGAGGAATCCGATGAAATATTTGAGGACAAAGGCGTTAAGATCTTAGTCGATAAAAAAAGCTTACTTTATTTGTTGGGTACCACACTTGATTTCTCCGATGGCCTGAATGGAAAAGGTTTTCAGTTCATTAACCCCAACGCAACCCGCACCTGTGGTTGCGGTGAGAGCTTTGCGGTCTAGTTATTCGTACGGAATAACTGAATTAACTTTGGTTATTCATCGATTATAGCAATACACTTCAACTCAATAGCAATAGGCGTGGGTAAGGCGTTTATTTCAACGGTAGTTCTACAAGGTTGATTATCTTTAAAATATTCTGTGTATACCGCATTATATTTTTCAAAATCGGATTTCATATTTGTCAGGAACACGGTAACATCAACGAGTTGTCCCCAATTAGACCCGGCATCTTCCAGAATTGTCCTGACATTCTTAAACACCGATCGGCATTGTTCCTCGATGTCATATTCTACAATATGACCACCTTCGTCCAATGTAACACCAGGTATATCCTTTGTTCCTCGTTTGCGTGGTCCGACACCTGAAAGAAAAAGTAAATTACCTACTTTTTTTGCATGGGGATATAATCCTACTGGTTCCGGCGCTTTACTGGAATTTTTAATGTTATTTGTCATCAAGCTTCTTTTTTAATTCCTCAATATCTTCAATGTAAATTTGATCCATCACTTCAACATAAGGTCTTTTATGGTTTGAGCCAGATTGGAATTGGGTTAGTGCCTTATCAATAAGACTACGAGCTTCATCTAACCGATGAAGGGCAAGTAAAGCTCTTACCTTATGGTAATAACCATCAGCTAAACTAACATCATATTTTATGACTTTATCAAAGTATTCGATAGCCGAGTCGTTTTTATTTTCTGACAAATAAGCTAACCCTTTATACAGGAACCCCTTTGGATCTGCCCAGGATTCATCTTGACTTTCAAGAACTTCCCCTACATAAAGATCGAAATACTCGTGAGCATTTTTATAGTCCATCAAGCCGTAATAGGCAATACCTCGCATGTAGTCAACACTTTGGCCCTGGGGATAATCCGTAAAGTTTTCCGTTAAG
>JBCCOE010000210.1:0-3821 GCA_039025475.1 Bacteroidota bacterium
ACCAAAACCACGGACTACGTAGGCGAGTTTATCTATGAGAACAACGAGCTCCAGTTGATCCAGCATGAAGAAGGGCGGATTGTGCCCGACCCGGCCACTGGAAACTATGATTATGAGTATTATTTAAAAGATCACTTAGGCAATACAAGGGTTACGTTCACTACAAAGCCGAAAACAATAGACTTTACGCTCAACTATGAGGGTAACTCAGCAGACCCGGATGACGAAGCATTGTTCGACAACCTTCAAAATGTGATCACAGCCGATGTCCATGACCGGGTAGATGCGGGCAATGAGTCGTTCAACCATACGAACGTACAGGCACTGAACGGGGCGACTAACGGGGTGATTGGTTCGGTACTGACGATCCCTGTGGGTGCAGGCGATAAGGTCAGTGCGGAAGTGTATGCGAAGTATTTAGCCCCGACCAGTACGAACAATCCTGCGGCTGCAGTGGGTAATTTAGTGATAGCAGCGATTACCGGAAGTACTGGAACGAACAATTATGAAGGTGCGATCAATAGCGGCTATGGATCAAGCGGAACAGTGACCAACCTGATCAATGCGAATTCGAGCGGTACCGAGCCGATGGCGTTCATAAATCTATTGTTCCTGCCGGATGATGTGACCGGTTCGATTACCACCGATCATTTTGCGTTTAAACAGGTCACAAGTGCCAGCAGTAACAACCAGGCGATCCTAGCGTTAGACCAGCCTTATGAAGCCCCTGAAGCGGGCTATGTGGTGGTGTACCTGTCCAATGAAAGTGCGCAGCTTACCGAGGTGTATTTTGATGATCTGAAGGTGACGGTGGAAGAACATCCCGTGATTGAAACTTCGGACTACTATCCATTTGGGTTGACTCATGCAGGAGGGTTTAAGAGAGTTACAGCTAAGGAAAATCGGTTTAAATTCTCAGGTAAAGAAAGAATAGATGATCTGGATTTAGGGTGGGATGATTTTGGAGCGAGGATGTATATGAGTGACATAGGAAGGTGGGGTGTTATGGACAACTTTGCCGATATCTATTTGAATCTTTCTCCATATAATTATGTAGCAAATAATCCGATTATATTAACCGATCCTGATGGTAATACTATTGTTGATTCTGAGGGGAATGTAGTTGGAATTGAATTTGATGATGATGGCAATATCACCAATATTACAGGAACTGAGGATCAAAGTTTAATGGATCTCATTAGGAATACTTATGCAGACTCAGACGTTGGTAGAGAATCAATAACTACTCTAAATGCAGAAGGTACTACCTACCAAATAAATATTAGTGAAGAAGGAGCCATTTGGGAAAGCCCTGATGGTGGTTTTGGTTCTGTAGATGGATTTAGTGGCCCCGGTCAAGAGTTTGATGTTGAGATAAATATTTTTGGGAATAGTACAGAAAATACTAGTGACGTATCTGAAGAAAATTTTGATTCGTTCACGGTTTATGATCCTTATGGAGATACTCAGAAGGTAGGTAAAAAGAAAAAACAGAAGATAATAGATAGTGTTAACTCTGGAGAAGCAGCAGCTCAACATGGAGCTCATCAACAATCATTGGGTAATTTAACTCCTGATCAACTGGCAAAATACAATGCAGCAAGACAGGCAGATAAGAATAATCCAAGTTTGAGATCAACAAATACGCTGATATATGAAACGGCAAATTCAACAAATCGATGGGATGTTAAAGGGGAAACAGCCGGAAAAATTGCAGTTGGTACAGCCCACACTCAAAGAAAAAAACAATGAAATTGATAAAATACTTTTTATTAGTAATTATCTCTAGTGCTTGTTTAGCTCAAAAGCCAGAATTGATTAATAACTCGAATACTGATCTTGTTTCCGAGAGTCATTTTAATGAGTGTATTGTAGCTTCAGACTACGCCCTCCTTTTAGATAAAAAGAGTAAAAAAGAAAAAGTGTACTTTGAATATTTTCCAAGTGTAAAAAGCAAGACCGGCTGTGATGGTATTTATTATTATAATTACGTTTCAAGGTCTTTCCCAAAGCCATTGTATCGGGATAAATCAGGTAAGACATATTCAAAATACTTTTTGTTTATGATATTAAATGGGGAGATCGTTTCAATTACAGGCAAATCTGAGAAATCAAGGAAACGTTTTTTTGATAAGCACCAAGTGCAGTTAGAAGAGACTTTTGGAAAAAACAAGATACAGGAATTAAAGCCAGAGATTATTAATGGGTTTAAAAAGCATTATTAATAAAAAGAATAGAATTACCAAATAAAAGAAACCCAGCCATAGCGTTGGGTTTTTTATTCTACCTGAATAAGCCCTAGCTTCTGTAATCTTGACCGGATCGCCCCAGGCGTTCTCTGATGCTTGTGCGCCAGGGCAGGGATTTTCTCTCCACTTAGAAACGCCTCTTTGAGTTCGGTGTCTTCCTGTTCATCCCATGCTTGGCCAACCCGGGGTGGGCCATCCTTTTTAGGCTTGGCCTCCTTAATCAAAGCAATAGCATGGAACAAGGAACGAACCACATCTACATTTTGATAGGGGCTATCTTCGGGAAACACCTCACCGGAAACTGGGTCAATCCCGTTGGCCAGGGCTTCGAGAATCTCTAAAGTAGTTTGGGTCTTAGAATCCACCTATTGAGCCTTCTTTTTGAACTTTGAAGATATAATAAAGGTTATTCTGGACTCCTTCAAATCCAACGACAGAATGTTTTCCTAGGCCTTCGTCAAGGATCGCTTTCTCAGCCCATCTAATGACTGCCAGTTCGATACTGTCATTAGCATTATTGTTTTTGAAAGCAGAGAGGGCTTTTTGTTCTTGCTCTGAATCAGGGAAAAAATGTACCACAGCATAACCACCGTTGTACTCCTTTATTTTAGCCCTCATGATGCGTACGCCTTTTGTGTTTTATAATCCCGGATTACTGAGTCAATGACAGAAAACAACCGCTCTTTAGCCTCAGAGTCCATGTTCTCAATCTCCTGCATCCGTTGCACCGTCTTCTTATCAAACGAAGCGTTCTGCCCTTCACCCACTAAAAAATCCAGCGACACGCCAAAGGCATCGGCAATCTTCTTGGCCATCTCAATGGACGGCATCACACTATCCTTTTCATACTTGGAAATAATCTCCCGTGAAGAACCAATGAGCTTGGCCAGCTCCGTCTGTGACCAGCCCTTTTTCTTGCGTAGCAGTGTAATCTTGTTAGCAATGTCAATCATAAGCGTGTAAAGGGAATGATATTACCCAAATCAGATGAATAATAGCAAATATAGTTAACAAAACAGTAAGAAGATTTTGCTTCAAATGGGAATATCGTTTAGGTTTGTGAAACATATTACCCAAAACCGTCATCCTAAACTTTTTTTGCATGACCGCAGACCGACACCTGGACACCACTAATCCCGACCACATCCGCTACCAATACGACCATTTAGAAATCACGATCCTGGGTGGGATACGTTTAGAAGGGCTAGACAGAATGCGTGTCACCCTGAAAATACAAGTAGAACACTTAGCACTACGGCACAACCTGGACTTGTACAACGACACCCAAACCGAAAAACTCATCCGGAAAACTGGAGTTCCCACTATTTTTAGGACAAATTTGAACAGCCCTAAGCGACATGTTTTAGTGTGTTGATATTTTCAAATTCATTTATGGATAACCCCCCTAAAGCGGAGTGCCTTCTATGGGTATTGTACCAGGTTTCGATGTACTCAAAAACAGCGATTTCGGCTTGTTTTTTGTTACCGAAGCACCTTCTGTAAATAGCTTCTACCTTCAATGATTTAAAAAAGCTTTCAGCGACTGCATTATCATAACAATTGGCTTTTCGA
>JBCCOE010000211.1:0-3699 GCA_039025475.1 Bacteroidota bacterium
CCTGGTGCAAGGGTATCAAAAGAAATTTGGAACCAATGATGATTTTGCCCTTAAGAGCCTAAACCTGGTGCTTGATTATTACCCACAATATGCCAATGCGCTTCTGCTGAAGGCAGAATTGATGAAGTCGCGTTACGAGGATTTGATGAAAGACAAGGGTGTGAAAGCGCCTGCCGACCTCTGGCACGATCCTCAAGCCCGGAAGCACTTTCAAGAAATGCAGGATCAATATGTCCATATCTACAAGCTGGGCTACCGTCAAATGCCCAGGGAAATGTATTTGAACTGGCTGATGGATCTTGAGGAAAGGGGTACGGAAGAAAAGCTAGAGCGATACACGTTTGAAGCGCCTCAGCCTTTCGAAGAATACGGGCAAAAAGTAAAGGTTTCCACCTTAAGCAAAGGAAAATACCAGGAGTTTTTTGATACCGATACAGTCACCCAAATCGGGTCTGTGGTGTTAAACAGAATAAGCGGGCAGATAAGCCACTTTGTGAAATACGATACCATGCATTCGGAGGCAACCTTGGAGCCTGAAGTTATTAGTCGCTGGCTATCTCCTGATCCCCTGGCAGAAGAGTTTTACAGTTGGTCTCCTTACAATTTTGTGAAAAATAACCCGATTCGATACAAGGATCCGGACGGGCGATATCCAATTGACATCATTACACGAAGCTATGCTCCTTTCAATATTTTCGGACCTTTCTTTGCACGGTATCATGGTGATAACAGAGGTCATAGTTTGAGCAGAAGTGCTTCTTATCGAACTTCGGCGACAATTAATTATGATACTGAAACCTATGAGAGGAGTGTTACCGGTGCTAGAAGTTTATCCTACGTATCAGGTGCATCCCCGAAAGATGGAACATATTCTAATACTTACATAAATGACAGGTCCGAGAGAAACAACTTGGATGTACACTCTTATGGAAACAATGCTGATGTGTCAGGCTCTTTTGATATTGATCAGTTTACTAAACTGAAGGTCGGCATTGATGGGGATATTAAAGGGGATCATATTCTGAATATTACTGGGACTATTAGTGGAGATGATTTCCCTAATCAAGAATCGTTTATTTCTGATAATGAAGGGAATACTTTATGGTTGGGGAATTTTGAGACGACAGGAAGCCAAGATTGGGGTCCTCTTAGAAATCTACCTAACACGAATGAAGGTGATGTAAATATCGATATCAACATTAGTATCAATGTCAATAATGATGGTGTCTTCCAAAGTGTGATACAAGGTGATAAAACTATTTCTATTCAGGACTGGAACAAACAATTTGAGTAGCATGATACCAGGTATATTAATAGTCACTTTCATCACAACTTTGGTTATCTACTTCGTCTTGGACTATGTCCTCAAAAATGTGATGCTATATTTAGTAAGCGGTGGTATTTTGGGATCACTTTATGAGCTTTCCAATCATAAAATAGGTATAACGCTTTCTTTTATAATATGGGCATTAATATTAGTAAGTTTTATAGCCTTACTTTTCCAAGTAAGAAATGAAATCGCAAGATACTTTTTAGTCGTTCTCATAGGTGCTCTGTTGTATATCATTGATGCACTTGTAGCTGGCATACCCTATGACGCTTTAGGTACGGGGAATGTATTACTGATAAGCAACATAGTTATTGGGCTTCTAATCCTCTCAAAGAGCTTAATACTATCCTGGATTATTTATACAGGTATTATCAAAATTAGATCAAGAAGCCTCTGAGAGATCAGGACTTTTTATTTAGTTAAACAGAATAAGCGGGCAAAAAGCCACTTTGTGAAATACGATACCATGCATTCGGAGGCAACCTTGGAGCCTGACGTCATTAGTCGCTGGCTATCTCCTGATCCCCTGGCAGAGGAGTTTTACAGTTGGTCTCCGTACAATTTTGTCCAAAATAATCCGATTCGATACAAGGATCCCGATGGACGTGCGCCAATAGACCCTAATTGCCCTAATTGTGTGGCAGACGATCAGGTGTTGTCTTTATTATACTTAAACTTTATTGCTGCAAGAAAGAACGTGGCGAATACAATTGCAGGCTTTATAAAAGCTGGCTCAAATGTGCCTTTTATTGTTAGGAAAGAGTTTTCCGTGATGACCGGAGAGGATGGAGTGCCTTTCTTGCACGAGAGTGAGCCACAGATTACCGATAAGCTTTCGGCAGCATTCTTTGGGGCGATTGATGGAGCTTCCTTGATTCCAAATAATGTTACTGGTTTTGTTGCTAAAAGTGGGATGGGGCCTACTCTCACGAGTAACCTCAAAAATACAATTAGATCTTTTGATGACGTAGCTTCTCACTTATTGAAAAATGATGATTTACCGGATAATTTCATAACTAAAAGTCAAGCACGGAAATTGGGATGGAACCCTAAACAAGGAAATCTAACTGAAGTTGCGCCGGGAAAAAGTATAGGTGGTGATATTTTTAAGAATTCTGAAGGGTTATTACCCAATGCTGAAGGAAGAGTTTGGCGAGAAGCGGATATAAATTATGATGGAGGTCGTAGAGGGAGTGAGAGATTATTATATTCTAATGATGGATTGATGTATAAATCAACGGATCACTACAAAACATTTGAAAAAATAGATTTGGATTAAAATGGAAATTGTTTTGGAAGGAAATAAGTTGTTATCCAAAGAGGATTTTCATAGAGAAGTTAGAGAAAAATTAGAACTACCAGACTACTATGGAAATAATTTGGACGCTTTATGGGATTGTTTAACGGGCTATATTGAAACACCAATTGAAATTGTTTGGACTGATTTTAAAAAAAGTAAGATACATCTAGGTGATTATGCGGATAGAGCCGCAAAAATACTTGAGGAAGCTCAAGATGAGTTATCAGATTATTCATTCATTGTGAAAAATTAACCTATGACCATTATTGTAAAATCTTAAAGCCTTACAGCAATGCTGGGCTTTTTTACGCATAAGTTTTTCGAACTTTAGCATCCCATCTACTCTAAACTCAAGATTTCAGTTCTTTTGATCATGATGACTTAGGCTGAAAGCAAAATGAAGAATGCAGTATTTATTTCTAAACTGATGTAGGAAATGCTAAATAATCGAACCAGTTAGCGTGTTTACAGAATTATATAAAGTCTCGTTACGAGGATTTGATGAAAAACAGGGGTGCAAAAGCACCTGTTGACCTCTGGCACGATCCTCAAGCCCGGAAGCACTTTCGAGAAATGCAGGATCAATATGTCCATATCTACAAGCTGGGCTACCGTCAAATGCCCAGGGAAATGTATTTGAACTGGCTGATGGATCTTGAGGAAAGGGACACGGGAAAAAAGCGGGAGCGATACACGTTTGAAGCGCCTCATCCTTTCGAAGAATACGGGCAAAAAGTAAAGGTTTCCACCCTAAGCAAGGGAAAATACCAGGAGTTTTTTGATACCGATACGGTCACCCAAATCGGGTCTGTGGTGTTAAACAGAATAAGCGGGCAAATAAGTTACTTTGTGCTCTTAACTAATCTGTCTAACATTTCAATTTGAAATGGCGAATTAATCAGGCCTAACGAGCAGGTCCATGTTTCAAACGAGGAGTATTTTATTGCCTAAATTTATTATCTATCTTGCATTTAATAAAAAAATAAATAAACCCCCTGTGCATAACCTGAATCTTGATTTTAACGCCGGAAATAAATTGAAGGAAAAGCAAGCGGATGCGATCCATGAA
>JBCCOE010000212.1:0-3687 GCA_039025475.1 Bacteroidota bacterium
TATGGCTAAAGATCATGAACGGATTGCGTCGGATCATGAACAAATGAAGGAAGAGCATGAAGCATCATCAGAGGAATCTGAAACTAACTAATGAATAACAAGATGTTCTAGTTCTCCGTTAAATTTCGGCAAAATAAAAAAAGTCCATCTAACTTGTGTAGATGGACTTTTTATTGGCTCAAACAGTAAATTTTATTTTAGCCCATTTGACTTTTGGTACTTAACCATAGTTTAATAATAAACCACCGTTAATTTATATTACTCAATATTGAGAACAAATGTTAAGTCAAAATCTGGTTCTCCATCATTGATGCTTGAGGTAGCCGTTTTTTCTCCTGGCTGATGCATTAATATGGCGGTAAAGAAACCATTTGTCAATTCGCTACCAGCGGTCCAGGAAGTTTCAAGACCGACAGGATTTCCTGAACCGTCTTGGGCGTCAGAATCCTCATCCTCATAATTAATAGCATTGGCGGGATTATCCACATTACCATCACCCATAGGACTAGAAAATGCTCCGTCAGTGAACGCAAAGAATACCTGGTGTTCATCATCTTCTTCTGCGATATCATCTTTACCCACATCTTCGATATCGTTCGGATCTATAGCATTCAATATCTCGAAAGTCAATGTATATGTTACACCTGAGACTAGTGTGATTGAATCATTCACCATTAACTCTTCTACTCCTAGATCATCCGGGTCTTGGGCACTTGCCCGCACTACATCACTTGGATCTGCTTGATTAGTAAAAATAAGCGTTACGTCTGTAATAACTTCTGGATCATTTTCCTCTGCTGGCACATCATCATCATCTCCACAACCAGTAAGCATAAGACCTACTCCTAAAATTCCAACTAATAAATAATTCTTAAAATTTTTCATGTTCATTTTTTTGCAATCATGTTGCAATGATAGCAAATCCTAATTGATGCAACAATGTTGTAGATTTAAAATTTGTAATTAAACGTAAAAAGAAAGTTTCTCCCCAAATCATCTGCAAAGAGACGCATCTGGTTTAGGTAGTCTCGGTAGCTAGTGTTCAGTATATTTCTTACCTCAAACTGTCCTCCAAGTTTACCGTAGCTCCACTCCCACCGTAGGTTGCCCAGAAAATATCCATCTGGAACGTCCTTAAAGTCAAATATTTCAGAGTTGGCATTGATTTCCACCTCTCTATTTATCAACTGTTCTGCGCTAATTGTCCGGGGAGCCTGGAACTGTCGGAACGTATAAGAAGTCAGTAGTGTCAGCTTCGAGAAATTTAAACCCAAAAAGGAAGGTGTTTCCCACGATAACTCCGCATTAACAGTTATCGGAGGCTGATTGATCAGAGGTTCACCCCTTTCTAAATTTCGTGACCAAATATAACTAGCTCCAAATGTTCCTTTTAAACGATCGGCTATGGTATTGGAGTAGGTTAGGTCAGCACCGGTAAAAAGTGCATCAGACTGATCAAAAATATAAGCCGGAGCCGGACCCCAGAGAAAGCCGATTACCGCTAAGGGACGATCAAAAATAAAGTTATCAATGTAGTTGGCATAGGCTGTAATAGTAAACCTACTTTCGTCTTTAATGTAGTTAAGTTCATGAGTCATTTTATAACCTCTCTCAGGCTTGCCTGCATTGTCATCTTCTGTCAGGACCCTGTCGGTTCGAAACTCCCCGTCCTCATTTGCATAATAACGCCACAGGCCGTATTCAACTTTAAAGCCGTGCTGACCAAAACTGTATAATTCTGCCATGTTGGGAGTGCGCCATGCCGAGCCTATGTTACTGCGTAGTTGCCAGTTGGGGGATAGATCATGGACTAAACCAAGCGAGGCTGTAAAATTGGTAAATGAAAAGTCATTTTTAAATATATCCTGATTTCGTTCGCGACCGCGGGCTGAATTAAATTCATGGTCCAGCCTGAAGCCAAACTCATAGGTGTTTTTTCCTTTTTGAACGCTTTCTATGGCGTAGATACTAAACCTATGTGTATTGTAGTTCGGAATAAAAGCTGTAGTCCTTGTACCGGGATTATTATCATTATTTTGCGAAAAATACTGAACACCTAAGGTACCTTCGAGTTCTCCAATTGATGGATGATACCATTCAAGTCGTGTATCTGTTGTATTCAACTGCAGATCAATAATCGGTAAGTCGGAGTTTCGTCTTACATCAAACTCCTGCCTTCTATTAACTTGTTGACTTAATAATAGTGAGAATTTTCCGATATCCGTGTGCCAATCAACATCTAATTTTGCTAGATGATGTGTAGTATTTTGCTTCGGCTCTTCGATGTCATAGGAGAAGCTTCGGAAAAATGAAGAATCTGGTTCTGAAGCAGCAACATAACTTGCAAAGCGCTCCCCAGTGTCTGCAACGGATTGACGTAGCAGCCCAAGTTCCTGATTTACGTAGCTATAATAGGCCTTAAAATTCCATTTAGGTAAATGATATCGAAATCCAACGTTAGCCGAACGCTCCTCCATACCCGTATTGGTGAGTGCGTAGTCTCTTGCATCTCTATCCCCAATTTTAACGTAGTTGCCTCCGACGTGATAGCTAAAGTTCTTTCGTCCCTCTCCTAGTCGGGCATTGGCATGATAACCCCTTCCGTTAGTTTGATAGCCCGATGTAACGCTTCCGTACATTTTTTGGGAGAGTTTGAGCGGATTTCCTTCGACTAACACTACACCTCCCAAAGCCTCTGGCCCATACCGAACACCCGCTGCCCCTTTAAGTACAGAGATATTATCTGCACTGGTGATATCTATCTCCGGGGCATGATCGGTACCCCAATTCTGAAAGCCATGTTTCACACCGTTATTGATAATAAGTATACGATTTCCGTATAAGCCATGGATCACAGGAAGTTGCACATTGGACCCTGCTGAGGTAAATGTAACGCCTTGAATATTACGAAGAGCAGAAGCTAACGAACCAGTAATTTCAGTTTCTAATTTTGACCGGCCTATTTTTGCTACTGACATAGATTGCATATCACCCACTATTTTATCCCCTTCTACCACTATACTTTCCAATACGTTTTCTACGGGTGATAAATAGAAAGTGTGGCTATTATCTACATCGTCATTCTCGTAAAAATCATGATGGTGAATAGCTCTTTTGTAACCTAAAAACTGTGCTTCCAGGTCAATTTCGTCTGAGCATATATTAGTTAGGATAAAATTCCCTTCACCATCACTAACCACTCCTTTATCAGAACCAAGAACTTTTACTGTGGCAAATGGTAGGGGTTCCTTAGTATTGATATCTAAAACCTTGCCTGCTAATTTATTCTCGCAATCTGTTTGAGCAAATAATCGGCCCGCCACCACTAGGGCAATAAGGATAAGAGTAAATTTCACTGTTATTTTAAATATTTTCCGCGCAAAGCTTGTCTGCATTTAAATCAACTCCTCAGGTTCAAAAAAGAGGGGAGATGACAAAAGTCAAACATTAACGAAGCCCTCCTTTACATGTTGAAAAACGGTAGAATACATTCGCATCATATTGTGATTAAAGTTGTGTAAAGGGTATCAGTCAAGCAATCCCTACTTCTAGTGAATTTCATTCTTTCAGGTACACTTGGCACACACACCATCTACAATCATGTTGACCGTTTCCATGAGGTAACCTTTAGGCATAGTTACTTCAGGGATCAATTGGTCATCCAAACACTGAATCTCACCACAGTGA
>JBCCOE010000213.1:0-3658 GCA_039025475.1 Bacteroidota bacterium
GCCGTTCTTCTTGGGCCTGCTCAAACCTCCGCGTCCAATAGTAAAAGGTAGATGGGGCTATGTCCTGTGCACGAGCAAAGGTGGCCTTGCTTTGAGTGGACGACTGCCACTCATCATAGAGCCTTCGCATCTCCGTACTGCTGTAGTGATTCATACCACAAGCTTAGCTCAAGATACCATCCTGAGCAATATGGGTTGATCGGAGGGATACAGCTCACTGTAACTATTGCGAAAAGCAAGGCAGCTACACCTGCCACCAAGAAGGTGAACGGCTGCAACGACGTGGGATACGGAAATTGGTCAAGCCATATTTCCATGCCGTAATAGCTGGCCGTTACCGCCGCTACAATCCCGATAATCACCAGAACAGCAAACCTCCGTGTAAACATGTACATAACGCTGCTCACTGAAGCACCTAGCACTTTGCGGATGCCAATCTCCTTCAAATTTTGCTCGATACTAAAGGACGACAACCCAAATAATCCGAGGATGGCAATGAATATCGTTAAAGCGGAAAAGTAGGAAACCAGTTCACTCAGCTTTTCCTCCGCCTCATACTGTTCATTAAAGCTCTCTCCAATCGTGAAGTAATCCCATGGATTGTCAGGCCGTAATTCCTGCCATTCCTTTTTAAGATATTCCAGGGCGGCCTGTTCTTCACCTTCTTTGACTTTCACCACTACGCTACGCGCACGGCCTTGGGTAACCACAAATACGATGGGAGCTATAGATTGGTGTAGTGATTCGAAGTGGAAGTCTTCCACCACACCGGTGATATAACCACTCCGTCTTCCGTAGTTGAATTTCTTATTTATCGCTTCTTCGGCGGACGCATAGCCAAGCCGATCTATGGCTACTTTATTTAAGATGAAGGCTTCTGAAGAATCACTGGCTAACTCATAATCAAAATCCCGACCTGCCAGAAATTTTACTTCAAGAGCACTTAAATAGCTGTGGTCCACATGCACATCGGCGATCCTGAAATCGACATTTTTCATTTCTCCATCAATTTCAGCCTGACCCCCTTGTGAATCCAGTAACCTTCCGGAAGGCACCCGGCTGGTAATGGTAACCTTCTCAATACTAGGCTCTTTCATCAGGCGATCTCGAACCAACTTGAAGTTAGTTTGTATCTCGCCACTTGCTGGTAGTACAATCATATTGTCTTTAGCGAAGCCAAGCTCCTTGGTCTTCATATACTGAATCTGATCGCCAATAACACCTACACCAATGATCAGACAGATTGAAATAAAAAACTGGAATACTACTAGTGCTGATCTTAAATTGACCTTTTTATTCTGGCCGCGGTTAGATCCTTTTAGTACCTTAACCGGCATAAAAGACGACAGAAAGAAAGCGGGATAACTTCCCGCTAGCAGGCCCACAGATAATACAACTATCAGTACAAGACCGCCAAAAAAGAATGGGTCAACCGTAGTAATAGAAAGCTCTTTACCGGCGAAATTATTAAACCAGGGAAGAACGAGTGCCACAAATCCAATCGCCAATAAAGCAGAGATCAGTGCCATCAATACAGATTCTGTGATAAATTGGCGAACTAGTGAACCTCGGTACGCTCCCATTACCTTTCTTACTCCTACCTCCTTGGCCCTCTTCATCGATCGGGCCGTTGACAGGTTCATAAAATTGATGCAGGCTATCACCAATATGAATAAGGCAATGACAATATATGTATAAATGTATTTGATGTCTCCGTTGGCTTCAATTTCACTATCGAGGTGGGAATGTAAGTGAATGTCGGTTAGCGGCATAAGGTGTAATTTATTCGTCTTTGAAGCGCCCTTACCATCCCTGTTTTGGTCCAAGTGTTTATCTATAAAGGCCGGAATACCCTCTTCCAGTTGCGAAACGCTTACTCCATCCGGAAACAGGACGTAAGTTGAGAAATTATTACTACCCCAACTTTGCATCAGCTGCTCAGTTCCCACTACATTTTCATAGGATATAAATGAGCAAAACATACCGTATTTAAAATGTGAATTTTTCGGGGTATCCTTTACTACTCCCGTTACTTTCATTTCCTGGGTAATGCCGAAATTTTCAAATGTGAGTGACTGACCCATTGGATCTTCATCTCCAAAAAAGCGCTTAGCAGTAGTTTCAGAGATCACGAGCGTGTTTGGCTCTACCAAAGCCGTATTTCGGTCGCCTTGTACGAACTTCCAGGAAAAGACCTTGAACACATCAGCATCGGCAAAAAAGAAATTTTCTTCTTCAAACTTTTTGTCGCCAACACTCATAATTGGACCATAGCCACTCATAAGACGCACGGCTTGTTCTACAATTCCTTCGAAATCATTCTCTATCAACGGAGCAAAAGGTGGGGCTATGTGTCCTAAATGCAAGTTGGATTCACCATCCTGATTTAACCATTCGCGCGATATACGATAGATCCTGTCAGCCTTTTCGTGGTATTTATCGTAGCTGAGTTCGTTTTGCACATACAGTGATATCAGAATAGTGGCTGCCATCCCAACAGCCAGTCCGAAGATATTAATTGTGGAGTACAGCTTCTGGCTGAGCATATTCCGCAAGCCAATTTTTAAGTAATTACGTACCATGTCGATGTGATTTGAGTTTGTGTAACCTTTTATTCTTTTTATTACTGAGGGTCGGACCATCAAAAAAACCTCTTTGCGGTATTTCCGCATAGCTTTCCTGGTTCCGTGCTTTTTTAAGTTTTCATAAAATGACTGCTCTAAATCTCCTTGTAGCTCTTCGTAGTATTCTTCATCGCAGAACCACGCAAACAGTCGTGCGTACATTTTTGGCGGTTGAACACCTTTCTTCATAGAGTATAGTTCATATTCATAGCCCAGTCCGGTACCTGGCTCCATAACTGCTCTCGTAAGGCTCGAGCCTCTTTGAGCGCCTCCCTGCCGATATTCGTCACCGAATAGATGCGTTTTCTGCGGCCACCACGTTCCGGCAGGGCCTCTCCCATCTCAGAGGTTAAAAAACCTTTGTCGATCAAGCGCATAAGGGCGGTATGCAAAGCGCCCCGGCTTACTTCACGCTTCATCTGATCCTGGATTTCTTCTTGAATACGCACTCCATAGGCATCCTCTCCCAATATCAAAATGGCCAGTAAAACGATCTCTTGAAATTCTCCTAAGTAGGTACCTTTCATAACTGTTCTAAGTATTAAAGACTATATGTTTCTTAAATGGTTACATGAAATTACAAATTTCTTTCTTATTTGAAGACTTTTTATTTCCGGGCAGCTGTATCCCGCTATCCGCACTCGCCTGCCTACCCGCGAGGCCACTTCGGGCTCAAACAATTGCTACTATCGGGGCTGCGTAGATAGTTGTCCGGAGTACCGCGAGTCAAGAACCTCCTTCAAAACCAAGGGATCCCTGCCTCCGCAGGGATGACGATGAAAAGGTGGCAAAACGCTTCTAGCTCTCTGCTCTTCGCCCTATGCCCTAAGTCCTAAGCACTTTGTCCTATGCGCATTCTATCTTAAAAATATCGCCACAGCTCCCAGAGCAGTAAGCAAAAGGATCATTCGTCGGTAACCGTCATCCTTGATTAATCGTACCAGTTTTATCCCGACCACGAAACCTAAGATAACGGCAGGAAAGATCTTAAGACTGATCAAACCTGAATCCCAGGTAATGGTACCCCACACCCA
>JBCCOE010000214.1:0-3598 GCA_039025475.1 Bacteroidota bacterium
AGTCATGGAGCGGGTTGTGGTTGTAAGCTATCGCCCGCAATACTTGGTGAAATTTTATCTGGTTCTGCCTCTCCTTTTTATAGAGGTTTGCTCGTTGGGAACGAAAACAAAGACGATGCAGCAGTATACCAAATAGATGAGCAGTCCGCCATAATTAGTACCACTGATTTTTTTATGCCTATAGTGGATGATCCTCACGATTTTGGAGGAATTGCTGCTACAAACGCGATCAGCGACGTATATGCCATGGGAGGAACTCCTCTGATGGCGATCGCGATACTTGGTTGGCCGGTAAAGAAGCTAAGCTCACAAATTGCCAAGGAGGTACTAGAGGGAGGTAAAGAAGCGTGCGAAAGAGCCGGCATACCTCTGGCAGGAGGTCACAGCATTGATGCACCGGAACCTATTTTTGGATTGGCGGTTACAGGCAAAGCAAACCTTGAGCACATAAAAACGAATGGAATGGCGCAACCCGGAGATCTGATTTACTTGACTAAACCCCTAGGTATTGGAATGATCACTACTGCGCAGAAAAAAGGATATGCAGATGAAGAAGATTTAAGCTTGGCTTTGCAAAGCATGTTGAAACTCAATGACCTTGGAGCCAAGATTTCCCAATGCCCTTATGTGCATGCCCTTACCGACGTAACTGGATTTGGATTTGGAGGCCATTTACTGGAAGTATTGGAAGCAAGCGAAGTAGGAGCAGAGATTCACGCAGAACATATTCCTAAGTTTCCTTTCGTAGATAAGTACTTAAAGTTAGGAGCCATTCCAGGAGGTACCCAACGAAATTGGGACAGTTACGGGGGAAAAATTAACTTCCAAAATGGCATAGGAGATCACCGTCTTCTTGCGGATCCCCAAACAAGTGGTGGATTGCTGGTAACTATTCATTCAAAGTTTAGAGATGATTTTGAACATACACTTTCCGAACTGGGTTATGAGCAGTCGTCGTTAGGCCGTATTACAGCTGGACCTGTGAATAGGATTCAAGTCATTAATTGAACGTAGTTCACGGTCTCACACAACTACTTAGATGTTAGATCAGGGAAAGCTAGATCGAACATTCGGGCGCTTAAAATGGCGATTTCATTGTTTCATCCGGATAGTGCCAAGTGTTTGGTTTTGTATAGTTACTTTACCTACCCCGCATTTCAAGACATTGCGCCGTTGAAGTGGCTATGTAACATAAATTAGTCAACTAAAAGCACTTTTAGTTAGCTATTCTATGTTACACAGCCGCCTTAAAGATGCTATGTCTTGAAATCCGGGTTAATACTCAGTCAGATGATAAAACAGCGCCCTAACAGAAGCTGGTACTCTTTTCCGCAAATGATCTGGTTTTATTCCTGGTTATACCTGCGATCATTTTTGGACATTTTTTACGAAACTTTTGTAACACGTTCAACCATTCAGGATCCAACGTGGTAAACAGAAGTACCATGAATCCATTTTTGGAAGAATACTCAACCGATCAGGATGATAGAAGCCTGATTGACAAAGCGGTAAAAGGAGATAAGAAATCCCTCGAGGCACTAATCAAAAAGCATCAACCTTACATTTTCAACATTGCCTGGAAGATGGTTCAGAATCCAAATGATGCACAGGATATTACGCAGGAAGTATTGATCATAGTAACAACCAAGCTCTCCCAGTTTCGTGGAGCGTCTCAATTTCGCACCTGGTTGTATCGAATAGTGACGAATCATTTCTTGAAGATGAAAAAAATTGGGCGTGAACAGGTAATCACTGACTTTGATGCTTTCGGAAATGTGCTGGATAGCTTTCCTGATAATGAACTGTCGGAACTAGAACAAGAAGAAAAAGCAGCAGAGATCCGCGAGATGAACCTGGCATGTATGTCCGGGATGCTTCTATGCCTTACTCGAGATCAACGATTGGTCTACATACTGGGTGAGCTTTTCAACGCAGATCACACCGTAGGATCAGAAATTCTTGGTATTAGTAAACAAAATTTCAGGGTACGACTTTCTCGGGCCAGGAAAGACCTTTTTCAGTTTATGAACAACAAGTGTGGGTTGGTCAATAAAGCGAACCCTTGCCGTTGCTACAAAAAAGTGACGGTGCTAATCGAGAATAAGCGGATTGACAGCAAGAACCTTCTTTTCAACAGAAAAGAATATGCGAGTTTCAGACAATATATCTCAAAAGATGCCGATGAGGCCTTGTCCATTGTGGAAGACCAACATCGTCTTCTGCATCATCACTTACCATTTAAAGAAAAATTTGATCGGAAAACATTTCTAGATGAAGTAATTCGTGATGAGAAGGTGGTCAGGCTTTTTAATTTGAATTAATGGTGTTTTTCTTCAATTTCAAAAAAGAAGTCTTGTAACACTTAAATGGCTAAGCGATCTAAAGAGAAAACAAAATTTAGATTGACTATGAAACGGACTATTTCGATTTTATCGCTAGCCATACTAGCATTTTCAACAATAAACGTGATGGGACAAAAACAGAAAAAAGTGCAACAATTCAGCTTGAGCAAAGTCATGGAACTACCTGCTGAGCAGGTTTGGGCTATAGTAGGTGAAGATTATGGCAAGATTGCACATTCTCATCCTAAAATCATCGCCTCTAATTATGTAGATGGAACCTTGGTGGCAGGTGAAGGCGCTCAGCGTATCTGCTACTTTAATGAAGAGCAAACCCAGTACCTTAAGGAAAAGATGGTAAACTACGCCCCTGACCGGATGTCTTTTACCAATAAAGTGTATCAAGCGGGCAAGTTTCCGGTGGATCCAAATTACACACAGGCAGTATATCAGGTTAAAGATTTAGGAAATGGCAAAAGTGAATTCTCCTTTCATATGAAATATCGTACCAAACCTGCCTTCATGGGCTTAATGGCTAAAGGCAAATTCAAAAAACTGGTTTATGATTATTTCATAGCTGTAGAGCACTACGTGAGAACAGGCGAGGAAGTGACGAATGAAAATTTCAAGGAGATTAAAAAGCTTTACACAAAGCATTCCCAAATAGAAAAATTGAGGGCTTTAGTTGCATCCTTTTATTAAAAGAATCCTTTGCGAAACTTGATTTTTAGTTCAAATCAAGGCTTTCAGAATTTCAAAAACGTAGTTTACTGGTCGTAAATGAGGCTTTTGAAATTTTGAGTAACGAGGAGTTGGGCCAAAAAGCAGGTTTTTCAAAGGATTCTCCTATTCCACGTGTTACCTCATCTCGATGAATAACACCCGAATTTTTCGGGTTAACCCCTTCTTTATTGGAAATGAATCCGAAATGGAAACATTCATAAGAGAATACCAAAATATAAAAATTGAGTATAAAAGTGAAGACAAATGAAGCATTGAGATATGATGCTAATAAGCTCTAAAGGCCGATCGAAAGGTGAAAACTGTATGAAACGGGCTTTCTAAGACCTAGGAAAGGTGAAAACTGTATGAAACAGGCTTCCTAAGATACAGGAAAGGTGAAAACTGTATGAAACAGGCTTCCTAAGAACTAGGAAGGGTGAAAACTGTATGAAACAGGCTTCCTAAGATCCAGGAAAGGTGAAAACTGTATGAAACAGGCTTCCTAAGATCCAGGAAAGGTGAAAACTGTATGAAAC
>JBCCOE010000215.1:0-3581 GCA_039025475.1 Bacteroidota bacterium
ACGTAAATAGCCCACTGGCCTGTTTTTCACAAACTGTATTTGCTCATAGATAATCACCGTCCCTACAATTAGGGCAATAGAAACAGTGAATTGGAAAACAACGAGTACCTTTCTAGGGAGAGCAGAATATTTCCCCGTTTTAAATGTCCCTTTTAAAGACCTAACCGGATGAAATCCGGAAAGGAATAACGCAGGATAGCTACCTGCCAATACACCTGTAAGAAGTGTGAAGCCAGCCCCCGACGCCCAGAATAAAGGCTCCTGCCAAGGGATACTCATATCTTTTCCGGCAATTCCATTGAACGTATCAATAATTAGGGCAACTAAAGCCAGAGAGACTAAAAAGGCCAAAAAGGATACTAATACAGATTCGCTTAAAAATTGATAAATGAGTTGAATTCTGGCAGAACCCATGCTCTTACGCACGCCAATTTCCCGTGATCTATTTTCTGATCTCGCTGTGCTCAGGTTCATAAAATTGACACAGGCTAAGAGTAAAACTGCGAAGCCAATGGCGCTGTACAGCCAAATTATTACTACCCGCGGGCTAGTTACTAACTGACCATTTTTAAACTCAGAGTTGAGATGCCATTCACTCATGGGGTGTACGAACAGCTCAACTTGACTATCTAGATCCCGGTGCGTATTGTAGAGATCCTTAATTAAGGCAGAAGACTCCGACCAGGAAACCCCTTCCTTGAGTTGTAGAAAAAGGTACATGTTTTGGTTATCCCAGACATTCAGACTTGACCACCCATAGAGATATAAATCTAGCGGTGCCAGATATTCCGCTCCCGTGAATTTAGTATTCTTTGGAATATCTTTATAAACACCCGTTACTTCTAGATCCACCCATTCGTTAAACCTTACTATTTTCCCTAGTGGGTCATCTTCGCCAAAGATTTTCTGAGCTAATGTTTCCGAAAGTATAATTGATTTAAGTGTTCCTAAAGCTTCACGCGTGCCTGACTTCATTTCAAGACTTAGCATTTCCAGCCCGTCCGGTTGAATAAAATATCCATCTTCTAAATAGTGGTCATTTTTATGACTAATGAGCCGTTCTTCAAATCTCCAGCGCACCATTACTACTTTTTCGAATTTGTTAGGGTAGTTCTCTTTGATATAGGTACCTAACCCGGTGGTTACCACATCATTAGTTTCTAACTCACCGTCGTACATACCGTTAAACAGCACGTGACCAATACGATCATAGTTGTCGTGGTATTTATTGAAAGATAGCTCATCGTATACCCACATGCCTATAAGCATGGCCACAGTCATTCCCATAGCCAGTCCGCCGATGTTGATAAATGAGTAGCCTCTGTTTTTATTCAGGTTACGATAACCGATTTTAAGATAGTGTAATTGCATGTTGTTGTTTATTAAGTTTGACCTATATTTTTTGACAGCAAAAGGCCTGAGATAATTCAGTACCTGATACCAGTAATTGATTTTGGCTTTGAGTGGTGATTTATTATTTAGGGTTACATAGAATTTCTCGTCAAGATCGCCCAATACTTCTTCTGCTAGGTCTTCTTTGATTAAACTTATAAGAAGCCTTTCTGCCAGTTTTGGTGGAGAAGGGTTATTCATTATTTTATTGATCTCTCAGGCTATTCACAGGATTGGTGGTAGCTGCTTTTATGGCTTGATAGCTGACTGTGAATAATGTGATAACTAGTGTAAGAGCGCCAGAAAGTATGAATACCCAAACCTTGATCGCGGTATGATATTCGTAGTTACTGAGCCATTGGCTGAGCAGGTAGTAGGCAATAGGCGCCGCAAGAACACCGGAAATTACCACCATGAATATAAAGTCTTTTGTCAGCAACTCCCATAACTTACCGACAGAAGCGCCTAACACTTTGCGAATACCTATTTCCTTAGTACGTCGCTCTGCCATAAATGAAGCCAGACCGAAGATTCCTAAGCAGCAGATCAATACAGCTAGAATACTAAAGAAGCCGGCTAATTTTCCTACGCGCTCTTCGCTTCCAAATTTCCGGTTATAATCGTCGTTAACAAATTGAAATTCAAAGGGCTGCTCAGGATTGATCTCCTTAAATACGCTTTCTACGGTTTCTAATGCAACGCTTGTTCCGATTTCCGGATTAAGCTTTAGAAAGGTCATATTTCCTCCGTACTCGTCCAGAAAGTAAACCACTTCGTTTTGCCTGGCATATGGGGATTCCATGACCATATCTTCAATGACCCCAATTACTGTGTAGGGTCGGTCCCACCAGGTAATGATTTGCCCAACGGGATCTTCCAGCCCCATAAATTTGGCGGCAGTCTGATTTAAAATCACGGCAGACGAATCCGTGGCGTATTCACGCGAAAAATCACGACCTTCTACCATCTTCCAATCTATCGTTTTACCGTAGTCGTACGAAGAGTGTACCATACCAAAATCAATGGATAGATTAGGATCTTTACCTTCCCAGCTAAAGCCGCTGGTGGTTCCCCATATAGCCGTTAAGGCACTGCCTGATTTTGCCATGGACGTAATTGCTCGCTGGTCCTTTAATTTTTTGGAGATGGCTTCAAAATGCTCGATTATAGACCCGTTGGTAATTGGGATACTCAAAAGGTTATCTCGTGAATACCCAACGGGTCTGTTTTTTGCATGTTGAATTTGCTGATCAACTACTATCGTTCCTATAATGAGTGCAATAGAAATTGTGAATTGAAAGACTACCAGAATTTTCCTTGGAAGTGCTGAATACCTACCTGAATGGAATGTTCCTTTCAGTACCTGGGATGGCTTAAACGAGGAGAGATATAGCGCCGGGTAGCTACCTGCTACTATGGCCGTAACAACTATGAAAGAGAAACTTGTCGCCCAAAAGTAAATATTAGACCATAGGATAGTGATTTCCTTATTGGCTATTTCGTTGAAAACAGGAAGGGTGGCATAACTCAATAATAGAGCGACCAGGAAAGAAAATAAAATGATCAGAAAAGACTCTACAAAAAATTGAAGAATGAGTTGATTTCTCGCTGATCCGATGGTTTTCCTTATACCGACCTCTTTGGCCCTCATTTCATTCCGGGCTGTGCTCAAGTTCATAAAATTTATACAAGCCAATATCAGGACGAAAATTCCGATAATGCCAAACATCCACACGTATTGGATTCTGCCCCCGACATTTACGCCATTCTCAAAATTTGATCGTAAATACCAATCTTCCATTGGGTGTAGGAAGAGTTCAGGCTTCTTTTGAGCCAGGTGTTCGTTGAGATTTTTGAGTTTGGCATCCTTAATGTTTTTCGAGGCTTGTTCGATATCGATGTTGGGATTTAGCTCGACATATAGTGATACAAAATTGGGTCGCCACGGTTCTTCAAATGTGCGAAACCACTCTTCATTATTGTAGAGAAAGTCCCAGGTAGTAATGAAATCCAAACCTCCAAATGAAGAATTTTCCGGAATATCCTGATAGACGCCAATCACTTTAACAGGTGGCATTTCGTCAACTTGCATCACTTGGTTAATGGGATCATTATCTCCGAAATAAGCCAAAGCAGTAGACTCCGATAATAAAATGGAAGCAGGATCTTTAACGGTTTTGGTGCCCTCT
>JBCCOE010000216.1:0-3507 GCA_039025475.1 Bacteroidota bacterium
AGGGGTTGCGTACCTGCAAGGGCAGTAATGCCCGTTGCATGTTTTTGAACTGTTCCCGAAGGTTGTGTTCTTCGGCTAGATCTATTTTCCCTGCACTCAGCTTCCTTTGGTGGTGCATGATTTTTTCATCTTGCACTTTGCTTTCATCGATGTAGAGCAAGAAGCTTCTATTGGCGTTGTCTTCGTACAGGCTTTCTTTGGTGGTGCAGCCGGCCACGCTGACCGGGCCTTCTACTTTCAGGGTGACGGTGCGGGTCTCGCCCTTGGTGTTTTTGATGACTACGGTTTTGGTGATCTGCTTTTTGCTTTTGATCTCTCTCAGTGGGTAAAGCACGTCTTCTGCTCCGTCTAAGTCTTCGATCAGGATCAGTTTGTTCCGTAGTTCTTGCTGGCCAAAGTAGTAGAAGGCGTTGCCGCTCAAGGTGGTGATTTCCAGTTTGTCTTCTTCGGGGATCAATGCGCCTACTTTTTCTTGCAGGTGGGTTTTGCCAATGCCGGAGCTACCTAAACTGATGACATGCAAAGGGTTCTCACGCTTTCTACTGGTGAAGATCAAATACATGAGCAGGCGGTTATTTTCTTCTCCGATCACTCCTGATTTGCCAATGTCTTCCATCGTGCGCTGCATCAGGTTGGGGCTGCTCAGGTAGAGTTTGGCGGCTTTGAGCTCTTCGGGGGTTAAAAATTTGCGTTTATCGTGTTGCTCGGCTTGTTGCTCGATTTCTTTTAATCGGTAGCTTTCTAGTTCATCGGTAAGATCGGCCAGGGCTGCCGCTGCTACGCTGGTGCCGATCTCTAACCGTTCGGCCAGTTTTCTAATCAGCTTTTCTACTTGGTTGTCGTTGTACAGGTCCAGGTTATGTCTGAGTGATACATGTTCCAACTGCACTTTCAAGGTCACGCGCATTCTATCCAGCCCTTCTAGTCTGATCCCACCTAGTACAGCAATGTCCAAAGGGGGGTGCGTATAGGTCAGGTGGTCGGGATTAGTAGCGTTTAGCTTGTTTTCCATTTGATGCTTTTTATAAAAAAATCTTCTCCACTAATCAGTGGATTTTTATTGTTTACAATAATCTATATTTAAGTGGAATTATACAAACATAAAAGACTTTTATATCTGCCCAATTATTAATATAGGTGGGAATAACCTCTTTTAAAGGCTATATTTATGGAAATTTATTACTCCGTACTATGGATTTTGGAACACGACTCGCCAGTACCAGGAAGGAAAAGGGGTTCACGCAAGATGACCTGGAAAAAGCTACTGGCATCAACAAAAGGTTGATCTCACGCTATGAAAAAAATGATACCATGCCTTCTATTGATGTGGCTAGGAAGATGGCCAGTGCTTTGCAAGTTTCTTTGGATTATCTCACTGGATTGGATTACTCGCTATTCATCAATGACCCCGAGATGACCAAACTGCTGAAAGGGTATGAACAGCTTAAAGACGAGGACAAAGCCGTTATTAAAAAAATGCTCAAGGCATTTAGCTTGTATTCTAAAGTGGAAGAGGCGCAAACAAATCTCGCTTGAAATTGATGGCCTCAAAGAGGTGGCGCGTGCTGTACAGGTTGGAAAACCTGACAGCACTTTAACCTGTTCGCCCTGGACGATCTAAAAGAAGTACAGTCTCATGATAAAACCTCGATGGAAAAGGTTTCCTTAATGGAAGAGCTGGATCAGAAGGAGAAAGATACAATCTACAATATGTTGGATGCCTTCCTTTCTAAAAAGAAACTCAAAAATGCACTCACTAACGCACTGACTGATATCTAAACAAACCATAGCCCGGTTATCTAACAATCAATAGTTTCGTCAAAATCATCCTTAATTAAAAATTCCCATCTAAGAAATCTATTATCCTTATTAAGAATAATATAGAACGTAAATTCACTAGGATTAGGAGCATAGTTAATCGATGAAATATTTATTTCTATTTGACGCTCATTTTGGGTTTCAATATGTTGTCTTAATGTTATAAATAAGGAATTACTATCATTTTCTATTTCTAGATAATCAGTCCATGTTAACTTTTCTAATCCTTCTGGCATGTTAAAAGAAAGAACGGTTATATCTTCCTTTTTTTTAAGGTAGTCTTTCTCATATTCACCAACCCTAGTCTTAATTAATGCGGATATGATTGAGTCTGTCGAATGCATAAAAGGCCTACTTAATAAGCACATTTTTCCGTTTGAATAGCGATGTTTCGCATTCAATAAGTCAACTAACTCATCTTCTAAATTTACTTTGTAAATTATACTATCGTTGTAGCTCAGAATACTATTGTCAATCATTAATGAATCTAGTAAATAGATTAAAGCTGCTTCTTCAGGTAGTATTTTTTGATCTGTGATATTCTTATCTGTTTTTTTTTGATCTTCAACTTCTCTGCTGCAAGAAAATCCAAAACCTAAAAAAAGTAATGATAAAATAAGGGTCGTATTTCGATTGTTCATCCTCTTATCTTCCAAGTAAGTATTTTCTCAACTTTTGTACATATGCCGGGTCATTAACTACTTGAAAACGTATTAATGCTCCATCATTACCACCATTCGTAATTTCAACTGACGAATAAATAATCTTATTTACTGGATTTTGCTTACCCAAATTTGTCCTGATAGCATGAACTTGATTCTCTGCGTTTGAAGCATCGTAACTACCGCCTTTTATCTTATCAACCCAAAAAATAGTCACATCCACTTTTTTGCCTAAAACAATCTTATTACCTCTTGTTCGGTTCGCTGCGGAGCCATATCCACCAGAATTAGACAGTCTGGTCTTCATATCTACTAGCTCATGTAAAAATGGTCCTTCTTTACCCCTATTTTTGCTTCGATCCATAAATGACACTCTTAACCGATCAACGAGAAGCTGTCCTGCATTTGGATCACTTAGATCAATTTGCCCATTCTCAATCTGTCGCTCTATTCTTCGAATTTCACGGTACATTTTGAGTTTAGCACGTTCCTCAGGAGTCATTACCACCCTATGTGCCACATCATTTGCACCCGCCACAATACCTGAAATAGCAGCTCCCTTCCAAAAATCACCCCCAGATAATTCTGCCGTAGCTCCGCCCATAAGCATGGAAGCCCCTATAGTCGCAGCATTGCCCAACTTCGCAGCCTGGGAACCTATCCCACCTCCAATAGCTCCTGAAGCAAAGGCCGTTAAAAAGTCTCCGCCTTGAGCGGCAGACAAGCCTCCCTGGAAAGTCGCATGGGTAGCAGTTTTCAATATATCAGCTGTGGTTTTTGTTAGCTTACCTACTTCGGCCGCAGTCTTAAATCCTTCACCAATCCCAAAGGTCATCACACCTGAGAACGCTCCGATAGCTACACCCTCACCGAACTGCCCCCAGTCCCAGTTATTGAACCCACCATCACTCAGAGCAATGCTGGCCGTATAGGCAACGGCAGAAGTACCGGCTCCAATAGCAGCCGCAATGGCGATCGCCCCTAGTGTGATTGGCTCTTCCCCGTCCGGGTCTACCGTACTTACCGG
>JBCCOE010000217.1:0-3504 GCA_039025475.1 Bacteroidota bacterium
CGGGTGTGGCTGAGAGTATTTCTTCAGATCTGAAAATAGTAAAACCTATTGCGGCTCAAATGTTTAAGGTCAGTACCGCCGAACTGAATCAGTATATTGGTGAGGTCGAAGAAAAGTTGATCGAAGAAACCAACTATTCCTTAGAACTGGAACGCTCTATTGATCTAACACAACGTAGCTCGCATCTTAAGGGGATTGTATTTCCAGGTTATTATCCCGAGTATAGCTCTGAGCGTATTCTGGTCATGGACTGGATTGATGGCGATCACATCAAAGAATGGCTGAGTTCAAATCCGGACCAGGAAACCCGGAACAGAATAGGCCAGGCACTATGGGATTTTTACGATCATCAGATCCATACCTTACGGAAAGTTCACGCTGATCCGCATCCCGGTAATTTCATAATCACCGAAAAGAATGAGTTAGGTATCATCGATTTTGGCTGCGTAAAAGTAATACCCCAAGATTTTTACGAACAATATTTCAGACTCATGCGTCACGACATACTGGATGAAGGCCATGACCTGGAGGCTTTATTCCTTGAGTTAGGCTTTCTTACCGATCAGGATAGTCGTAAAGAGAAAGATTTCTTCATGAAGATCTTTGAGGAAATGATTGAGCTGCTGGGAAGACCGTTCAGGACCGAAAATTTTGATTTTGGTGATGATAGTTATTTTAATAAGATCTATGAAGTGGGAGAGAGGGTCTCAAAGATGAAGGAGATCAGAAACTCAAAATCGGCCCGGGGAAACAAGCATGGGCTGTATATTAATAGAACCTATTTTGGGTTGTACAACCTGCTGAATGAGTTGAAGGCAGAGGTGAAAACAGGGCGGTTGACGACTGTTTAAAATCATCTTATTCGTTCGATTTGAACTGTAACTCTAGAGCTCTATTTTTTTCTAAGTCGGAAATTATTTTTTGATCTAAAGGTGTCTGTTTTAAAACATTATAGTTTTTCCAAAATGATTCATTGTACTCTTTTAAGTTAGATTCAAGCTGGTGTCTGTAATTCATCTTTTCATCTTGCTGGCCTTCATAGGTTACGTTAATATCGATTTTATTCGTGACGAGTTGAAATTGGTGTACTGAGCTGTACGTTTCATTAGAATTGATGGCTCTGTAGGCATGTTTTAAGTGTTGATGATATTGATTTAGGTAATACCTTCCTTTGTATTCAGTATAGTCGAGTCTTCTTTTTAAGTATATAAGACTTGAATTGTAAGTACTGTCCAATGTTTCCGGGAAACCTATACCAAATGGCATAACTGTTTCAAAGTCAAACTGCAAGACTGCATAATCCGTTAAGTCAATCGTATATGTAAACCTAGATTGATAAGAAGAATCCTTCGAAACATATTTTGAAGTGATTATGACTGCCGGGTTATCTTCGTTGAAGATGTATTTCTCTATTTCATAATTGCATGAGCGGCAAGCCTTTTTATTAGGCACGGTTCCAGTGATACCTTGTAACTCCCTGAATGGATTATATTTATGTCCTATACTTAGAGGAACAATGGGATCCTTACCTGGGGCTATCCGAATTTCATTGATGAAAACATCTTTTTTAGTTCTGGGGAATGCTTTGCCGTAAATAATAGATGCGGCTTCCAGTAATCTGAAGTACTCGCCATTCAATTGATATGTTTCTCGAAAAAAGGTGGACAAACTATAATCAGTTTGAGGCAGATTTGATTTTCTGCTTTTTCTGGCCCTTTTCAAAATCTCATCACCACTGAGGTCTTTGTTCTTTGCCGTTATCAACACTTCATTTAATTTATATACTCGTTCTTCAAGTTGGATATTATCTTCCCCTGATAATTCATTTATAGGACATTTATACCTATGATATCCCAGCATGGAAACAATAAGAGTGTCCAGCAACTTGCTTCTTGGAATGTTGATTATGAACTCGCCTAACTCGTTCGATGCTACGCCAATAGAGGTCCCATTTATGCCTATTGCTGCAAAAGATAGTGGCTCATCAGTGTTCTTGTCTGTGATCTTGCCGGAGACCATAAAGTAGTTGTCGTTTTGCCCTTGACAATATATAGTCGTAAATAAACCAAGCGTAAAAAGTAGAATTTTCGCTGGTCTAACCCTTTCAGCTATGATTCGCTTTTTATAAAACTCCGGAGGCATACTTTAATCTGTCATTAGAACCTCAGCTTGAACTATACTGGCAGAGCGTTGCCATTCGGCAAAACTATGCCTTCGATCATAAGTCATATGTTTTTTCATAATGTGTTTGGATCTGGTAATAGCAAAAAAAGTTCCGACATAAAAATGTTCTACAAGTACCGTAGGGATCGGAACACCGTCTACGACTACAGTATCACGAATGACATGGTCAGGGTTATTTTTCATATAGTCCGTATAGCTTTGAGCAATATAATGCCTGTCAGATTCTTCAAATAGCCATTCAAACTGCAGATAAAAAGAATCTTGTTCTACCAAAAGGTTTTTATCACTTAAATCAAATGCCAACCATCCTTTTTTCATAGATGAGGTGACCACTAAGCTTTCCTCAAATAGGTCTTCTCCAGGCAGGTTATTATTAGATTTATCTAAATCAAGGATTCTTAACCTTATTTTAAACTCAGGAAGGGTATTTCTAATTATACGAATACGGGCTTCCTGAATGAAGTTAAGCGAGGTATCCTCTTTTACAATTAATAACGCCTTTGCCCCTCCAGCTGAAGCAGAATCATAGTTCATAGAACCTCTGGGCAGGAGATTCTTTCTTTTATTTCCCAGCCATTTACCTTGTTGATTTTGATCGGCTGTAATTACGATATTTTTAAGTCGAATAGTCCTCGGCTCTAATTCGACCTTCGAATTTTGCCTAAGCTGATTGAGGCTGAATTCCTGCCGGTGATAACCTATGACCGAAAAGATGATTTTACTTGTTAGTAATGAATCTGGGAAAGTGATTTTGTAAGAGCCGTCGGCATTGGAAATTGTCCCTGTTTTGGTATTTAAGATCCCTATGTTGGCATAGCGTATTGCCTTTTTAGACTGAGAATCAATCACGGAACCCTTAACAGAAATTTGGGTTCTTATTGGGTTAATTAATATTATTGCAATGAACAAAAAGCCTGTTCTTATCATTTGTCTGTAGAATGAAGTTTAGTTACCCGGTAATTCCTGCAGTTATTTATTAGGGGTCTTGAGTCTTGTCGTTTGTCTTGAATTGAACTTCAAGCGATACCTTGGCTTCCAAATCGGCTATAAGTTTTGATTCCAGGAGCGTTTCCTGTATGACATTGAAGTTCTGCCAGAATTCCTGGTCATAGGCATACGACTTACTGAACAATGATTTGGGCATTCGAATCGCCTCGTTTCGTTCAATTTTGGTGGGGAAATCTATACTCAGATCGTTGATGATCACGTCTTGCATGATCCTGAAGTTGAAAAACTTTTCCTCTTGGTGAAAATAGTCCTGATTGGCATCGAACTTTAGGTAGTTGAGATAGTATTTACCTCGATATTCCTTAAAGTCAA
>JBCCOE010000218.1:0-3501 GCA_039025475.1 Bacteroidota bacterium
CTTCTCGGCCTTGATCGCCTATAACTTTTCCGAGAAGAAGCCCTCACTTAAAATGCAATTTCATGACACCAAACAACTCATATTGCCTATTTAAGCATGGCTTCTATGTCGAACTCACGTTATCTTATTATTTCACTGACACCTACCGAAGGCTGCTTTGGCCTGATCTTCTCCCCAGGCCGGAGCTAACGGGTTGTTATTCTGATACGTTTCAAAGGCGCTGATAGATTTTTTGATTAACCCACAGGCCTCGCTGGTATCCGATCCAAAAAACTGAGCCGTACCATATTGCATCTGACCCATTAACAACATGGCTCTGGGATTTTTTGGATTCATAGCCATCGCCTTGCCGTAGGTCTGTAGTGCCAGGCCACTGTATTGGGCACCTCGGCTGGCCGGATCAATGGTAACCCGGGTCATATGGGCAAACCCTTCCAGTGCTACTATTTCGGATTCCTGAGGGGCGAGCTTCACAGCTGTATTTATCTTTTCCAGTGCCTGGTCAATAAGTTTATCCTTTTCAGATACTTCCGAAATACGATAAGACCAAAGGAGCGTACTGTAAGCTCCATAGTAATAGGGTTCCCATTTATCTTTTTCTACGTTTGCAATACGGTCAAAGGCATTGGCGAGCATCTGAAAATCTTGAGGAGACTCTGCTTTATTTAGGCCTTCTATATGTTTTAACATCTGTTGCTCATACTTTGAAGATGATGCAAAACTTGTGATTGTTAGGGTGGTGATGATTAAAAGAAACGTTTTCATACTCTATTATTTTTGATTGATACTTTTGAATAATTATTTAAAGTTCAGGGAGTCTATTTACCGTTTTGTCTTTAGAGAAAGTGATAAATATTCCCACAAAAAAGAATCTTGGTGCCGGTTGTCGAATGGCCCTGCGTGGGTAAACCCCTTCGTTATTGGCTTGGGTAGCGTACTCATACCCGAATACATTATCAAACCCAAGTACGTTGGTTACGGAACCATGGATAATGACCTGGGGATTTAACAAATGGCTGATGTTTAAACTCAGGTCGTTAAATGAACGTGTTCGTCTTGAATTAAAGTGGGCAGTGTTGGGATCGTTGTAAGGTCGGGGGCTACCGTAGGAATAGCTTAGACCTAGTTGACTTTGAATGCCCTGCATAAAGTATTTGGCTACCAAAGAAAAGTTGTGGCTTGAGGCAAAGACAGGGACTGCACGATTAGGATAATTAAGATAGTCCCTTTCCGAGTCAAGAAAAGAATAAGAAATCCAGTAGTCTAAACCCTTAACGCTCTTATTATCGCGAAGGAAAAGGTCTAATCCCCTGGCGTAACCTTCACCTTCGTTCGTGTAGGCGCTTGGCTCATTTAGATTTTCAGTACCGAATTTTATAAGGTTAGTATATCTTTTATCATACGATTCCAACCGAAAAGTCCTGCCGTTTTTAATCCATTGATAGCTTACAATGTGATGACGTACTTTCTCGTGATCTAAGGTTTCATTTATGCGTAAGTATTCGGGGCGCACCGCTTGATTGAATTCACCATAAGCCAATGAAAACTGACCATTTTTACCGACCTGCTGTGCCAGGGAAAGCCTGGGAACAAGGTAGTTCAGGTTGGATAGGCGGTCGGAGGTGAACCTAAATCCCGCCCGTAGGATCGTCTTATTGGAAAAGTAAACATCCAATTCACTAAAACCGGCGGCAATGGATTGACCGTAGTTGAGCTGGCCACTCTCCGTGGTTTGGTAGTCATACCGGTGGTCGGTATAAATAATCTCTACGCCGCTCTTTAGGTTTAATTTTTCATTGATATAATGATCCAGTACCACCTTTCCGTGGCTGGTTTGATGGTGTTCATTAATGGCGTCTTCGTTGAAATCCAATACTTCGTTTTGCCTGGTATGGGACAGGCCAGAGGTTATTTTTAGCTGATCGTTTACCTTGAATTCATTTGAACCTTGTACATGCAGATACTGATTGTTCAGATCTATTTGATCCAGGATATCCGCTTGTGTTATTTGGGGGCGGAAAATGTTAAATACTTCCCTGTTGAAATTGGTGTAAAATTTAAAGAGTCCTTTAGAGTACTTTTTTCGAAAGATTACGTCCGTTTCAATAGTTTCTGGGGCTTTATTCCATTGGATACGTTGCTGCGCCAGTTGAAAGTAAGGTTCTAGATTGGAGTATCCGAGTTTACCCGCTACCGACCAGTCCTCGCCCTTATGAACATGAGATACTGCGCCACCCACGCTCATAATCGATACATCTGTTCGATTTAGAAGTGCTTCGTTTTTACTTTTTAGAACGAGAACAGAAGATAAAGCCTGACCGTATTCTGCGGAATAGCCTCCGGTACTGAAACTTGTACCGCTAAACATAAATGGGGAAAACCGATTTCGGCCCGGTGTATTCGGTGCCGCCGGGGAGTAGGCGTTCGATACCAACATGCCGTCAATAAAAGTTCTCGTTTCGGCACCTTCTCCTCCACGCACAAATAAGCGCCCCGTTTCACCCACTCTTTGCGTTCCGGGTAAAGTGTTGAGCGCCCCTGCGATATCAGCCGTTGCCCCGGCCGTGGTAGCTATGTCAAGAGGTTTTAATACTTCTCTGCTAGTCTCCTCACCGGCTGTAAAGGAACCGGCTGAAATTACTACTGCCTCCAGCCGATTGATGGATTCGGTCATGTTGATATTAAGGCTTATTGCCGAATCTGACAGCACTAGATCATATTGTTCATCTCTAAACCCAATGAAGCTTGCGACGAGCACATGATTACCCTTTTCCGAGGTGTTGAATTCAAAACTTCCGTCAATAGTGCTGGAACAACCGTCGTAGGTGCCATACAGGTAAATGTTAGCACCGATGATCGCTTCTCCTGATTTGTCAGTCACCGTTCCTGAGATTTGGGATTGTCCCCATCCCACGAAAGGAATTAAAGTCGTTATCACAAAAGCTGAGGCAATTTTCATGGATATCACTTGATTACCATTCAAAACTCAGTGTACTGGGGTGGTATTAAAAAAGAGGTTTACCGAACTGTTGAATTCGCCAGATGGATTGTGGCGTTGCAGCGAGGGGCAGATTAGCCATGATCATTTTAATGATTAAGATGGCATAATTGCTAATAAGGCAATGTTTTTCGTACTTTTATCGTTAGCACAGCGCAGCTATTTTTTAAACTTAAATCTGAACCAAATGCAAAGGGTTCTTTATTTTTTGATCGTTGCTGCCTTGTTAAGCTCCTGTGGTGCAGCCAAGCGAGCTCGACTTAGGCAAAAGAAAATCGATCGATTAGTGGCCACGGCACGCAGTTATACAGGGACACCCTATAAGTGGGGAGGTACTACCAGAAGTGGGATGGACTGCTCAGGTTTACTCTGCAACTCATATAAGGCCATAGATTATGACCTGCCTCGAACTTCTGTCCAACAAAGCAAAACCGGGGATAAAGTAAAGTTGGAAAAAGTCCAGCCTGGCGACTTGGTGTTTTTTGCCACCGGTAAGAAAAAAC
>JBCCOE010000219.1:0-3467 GCA_039025475.1 Bacteroidota bacterium
ATTTGATATTTGATAGCTTGAGCCTTGAGGTGGTAGGTATACTTGACCCATCTGTCCCGGTTGAAGGTGCTTTTATGCCGATCACCCTGCTTGATAGTCGGACGCTAAAAGCAAATCCACCTCGAATGTTGATCAAAGCCAGTAATGTGGAGCAGGTCCCTGACATTCAGCAGAAACTTGAAAAAGAGCTAAAAGAAGTTTTTGGTGATCAGTCAGCCGACTTCCAGGTGGTTACCAATGGCGCACGGGTGGAACAGGCGAATCGGGGATTTCTGGTATTTCGCCTCATCATGGGCTTGATTGTCGGTATCTCTGTTTTGGTAGGGGGAATAGGTGTAATGAACGTTTTATTCATTTCCGTAACCGAAAGAACTAAAGAGATTGGCATACGAAAAGCGATCGGGGCAAAAAAGAAGGATATTGTGATCCAGTTTTTAGCCGAGTCCATTACTATTTCCGGCTTCGGAAGCCTGTTAGGATTAATCGTGGGTGTACTAGGTACTGTGGTAATTATCCCTATCGTGAAGGCGATAACTGAAGCGCCATTCCAAGCTGCCTTTACTCTCAATACCTTGATGATCATTTCTATTGTGGCCTTGGTAGTCGGTGTTGTTTTCGGAACCTATCCGGCCCTTCGCGCTTCAAAACTTGATCCTGTGGAGGCGATTCGGAGGGAGTGATGATACGATTGCGAATTCAATAAGTCATGCCGCAGCGTTAGCGGAGGCATCTTGGCCACAAAGAAAGACGTGCGTGACTTTCACCGGGGCAAAGTTCCCTCCGGGATGACTTAGGACTATTGAGAATTTTCAGCGAACTTCTTAAATGCTTCCAGGTACACTTTCGATTGCTTCCTAAAGGCACCGGGCATAAACGTACCCATGAGCTTCATCATAAGGTTGCTGAAAATAAATTCATTATCGGATACCCAATGCGTTCTATTTTCATCGATAGCGTGAAACAGGTTTTTCTGGATATTAATGACCCCTTTAGTTTCATAGGTGGCAGACATCCCTTTTGGCAGGTCATAGGCTGTGATAGTTTCTAACATTTCAATTTCCCGTTTGCCCATTTTGTAGCGGAGCTTCATCTGGGCTCCTTCTTTTCTGGGTTCATCACTTAATACTTCATAGCTTACCAAGCCAGGTTGCCAGTGTTTCATGTTTTCGGGATCATCGAGCAGGGCAATTACCTTCTCCAGAGGTTGATTCACCTCTATTTCTAGGGAGTACTTCATGTTGTTGTTTTGAGTTGTTGTGGTTACAAGGTAATATTCATGCAATTAACTAGCAACTAATAATTTCATGAGCCGCGGCAATGTCTTTTTTTCTGGAAACTCGGAAGTTATTTTTGCATTATAAAATATGTACATATTTTTGTACATGAAAACGCTTATAGAATGCTGACGACAACTTTATCAGACTTTAGAAAAGATATTAAACGCTACCTAGATAACGTTACACAGAACTTTGAAACTCTTATCATTAATCGTGGTAAGGATTCAGGCGTTGTAATTATGTCTTTGGATGAATATAATTCTCTTTCTGCGACCCATCATGAATTGTCTTCAAAAGCCAATGAAGAACGACTTGATTCCGCTATTTCAAAATTTAAGGACAATAGTTCATTTGAGAAAGATCTGTTAGATTCATGAAATATATTTTTGTGGATGAGTCCTGGGAAGATTATCTCTATTGGCAAAAAACAGATAAAAAGATGCTGAAACGTATCAATGAACTGATCAAAGATATTTCCAGGAATCCATTTTCAGGCATTGGTAAGCCTGAGCTCCTAAAATATAAATACAGTGGGTTTTGGTCGAGGAGAATTAACCAGGAGCACAGATTGATCTACAAGGTGAGAGATGATGAGATTTTAATTGTAAAATGCAGATTCCATTATGATTAAGCATAGCCGGATTGTTATGTGACATGAGGGAATCGCTATATTTATCCACAAACTGAACATATGAAACTCTCTACAATACTGGTTTTCTTTTTCCCATTGCTTCTTTACGCTCAACCTAATGTTGAACTAGATCAGTCGGGGAAATACCAAGAAATTGTAGAACTTGCAAAGGAAAACTTATATAACGAAACAATTGAATGGGTTGGAAAACAATACAAAAACCCTGATGAGGTCATAAAATCTCGAACCGAAAATAAATTTGTACGAGTAGACGGAGTAAGTCCTGAGTAAAATGGAGTTCCGGGATATAACTACACTCTTGAAGTTGACTTTAAACCCGGTAAGTATCGAATAACTTTTCAGCTGGGTGAACTTTTCATAACAACCATGAACATCCCAAACTGGACATACTCATCATATTTCAAGAAAGATGGAACAATAAGAAAATCGAATGTTAATAAGGTTGAACGACTAACTCGAGATATTCAAGAGTTAATTATATCTCATTACAACTACCTGATAACTCAAGAAAAACGAGATGACTGGTAGAAAGGCACATAACAAGCGGTAGCTACTCGCTATATCTGATTATGTAAAGTGAAACTAAGCTTTAACTACTCCACCAAGCTCTCATTTGGCAAAGCTGTAGTTCTCTTCACCTCCTTTAAAACAAACAAACTTCTGATTTCACCTACATGGGGTATGGAGGCGATCTTGCTCGAATAAAATTCGTGGTAAGAGTCCAGGTCTTTGGCAATAACCTTTAGGAGGAAATCCTGGTCACCTCCAAGCAGGTAACATTCCAATACTTCCGGGACACGCATTACCGCATCGTAAAATTCCTGGGTCTGTTCAAAGCGGTTTACTTTTAGCGATCCGCTCAGGAACACGATGATGGAGGGTGCGATTTTCTGGCGATCTATCAGGGCTACATATTTAGAAATAATGCCTTCTCGCTCCATCCTTTTTATGCGTTCATAGATAGGAGTTTTAGTCAGGTTAAGTTGACTGGCGATCTCCTGCACGTTGAGTTTTGCATCGTCTTGTAAAAGCTTCAGTATTTGGTGGTCGATTTGGTCTAGTGCAGGCATGGGAATATTTCCTGAGTGATAATCACGATTTCGTAAAATACAGGAATATTTTCTTAATAACGAATAAAGGCAGGAATATATACCAAATTATGAATTGAATTAAGTGTTTTAAACTGGATTACCTACCTTTGTAAAATTCTGAGATTTTAATAAAAAACGCTATACACAATGGTTGAAGAAAAATTAAAGTATAAAGTAAAAGACATTGCTCTTGCTGAGTGGGGTAGAAAAGAAATTGAACTGGCTGAGGCTGAAATGCCAGGTTTAATGTCAATTCGTGAAGAATATCGAAATGAGCAACCTCTAAAAGGTGCCAGAATTGCCGGTTGCCTTCATATGACCATCCAGACTGCCGTATTGATCGAAACTTTGGTTGAGCTTGGCGCGGAAGTAACCTGGTCATCATGTAACATCTTCTCTACGCAAGATCACGCTGCTGCGGCTATTGCTGCTGCCGGTATTCCTGTG
>JBCCOE010000220.1:0-3382 GCA_039025475.1 Bacteroidota bacterium
GCAAAAACCAGGAAGGTGTTGCCAAAGCGCTCTTCCTCTTCGTAAAGTTTAGCGAAACGATCGCTTAGAAAACTATAATCAAAGGGTACATCTTGAAAATAGGACGACCACGTTTCTTCTACGAAATCGATAGCTTCGGTATCACTAAACCTGATCACCAGGGCATTAGCTTCCATCCATGGCATGTAAATGGTGGGTTCGACCTTACTTTTTAAGGTTGTCCTATTATAGTCGGCCACTACACCAATTATTGTTCGCTTACCCCGGTCTTCTGTTTCTCCAAACTGTAAAGTCTCCCCTACTACTGCTTCTAGATCAGGTAAGTTAAATCGTCTCAAATAAGATTCATTTACTATAATAGCTGCCGAATCCGACCGAATTTCTTTATCAAAATCCCTACCTGCAATTAGCCTCATACCAATGGCCTCAAGGAAATGATCATCATTGTATTGAACATAGGTGGTACCGTCCATTCTTTCAGTCAGGCCAATTATACGGGTTCTGGTAGTGGTAGAGTTAATATCTGTAGCATCTCCTCCCGGAAGATTGGAAGTACCACCCACCGCAAGGATGGAAGAGTGACTTCTCAACCTATTCTTAAAAGCGTCAAAACGACTCATGAAGGCCTCGTGCTCCTCTTCTGTTTCTGCATTTGAGTTGGGCCTCTGAATATGAACTACTTTATCTACCGATATTCCTATATCTGCAGTTTGCATATAATTTAATTGTTTGTAGACTATGACCGTGCCTGCTATGAGTACCAATGACACGGTAAATTGAAAAACCACGAGGGTCTTTCTGGTTAAGATCCCACTTCTCGAGTTTTGAAATTTGCCCTTCAACACCGCTATAGGTTTAAATCCTGACAATACCAAAGCCGGATAAAACCCTGAGACAAAAGTCCCAGCTAAGAAAAAAACAATAAGAGTAAATATCAATGGAGGATGACTCCATGCATGGACGATAATGATCTTACCAATCAACCCATTGAAAAAGGGAAGCAATAATTCAGTCGCCAAAAATGCTACGCACGCACCGACAAAATTTATTAAAAACGCCTCACATAAAAACTGAATTATCAACTGGTACCTAAAGGCGCCGACTACCTTCCTTAGGCCCACCTCTCGAGCCCTTTCAAGGGCTATGGCTGTTGACAGATTTACATAATTTACCCATGCCACAACTAAAAGAAAAATGGAAATGATCAACAGGAAGTCAACTACATCCTTACTTCCCAGTACCTGTGGTTCAAACGTAAAATCCGACTCAAGATAAATATCTCGAACCGGGTGCACATCCAGTTTACGACTTTCATTATCATCAAACTTTTTAAATACTGTGTTCGCCTTATCTGCAAAGGTGTAAAGGTCGGTTCCAACCGCAAGTTTCAAGAAAACATAATAGTTATTGTAGTCCCAGTTCCCATAGTCGTCCCTGCCTTCAAGACTTTTGTCTGAAAGTAGCATCTCGAAATTATAGTGTGTGTTATCCGGAGCATCTTCAATAACTCCGGTCACTTTGAATTCAGCTTTGTAGGGCGCCAAGATCTGTAAAGTCTCTCCGACAGGGTTTTTATCACCGAAGTAGGCCGTGGCTCTTGATTGTGTAAGAACTAAGGAATATGGGTCACTGAACATAGTTTCCGGTGATCCATATATTATCTGGTATGTGAATAGCTTTAAAAAGTTAGAATCTGCGGAGATAATACCTGCCTCTTTAAAAAGATTTTGCCCTGATCGAACCGTAATCTCATCCAGTTTCTTCGTCACCGTATAATTTAGAACTTCGGGTAACTCCTTTTTGAGAACGTTTCCTGTCGAATAAGAAGCCATAGCATCCTTATCAATAACATCTCCATTTTCATTAAGCCTAAGATAGGATACACGGTGAAGTTGGTTTGAGTCTTCGTGAAAGCTGTCGTAGCTTTTCTCAAAACGAATGTATTCGGTAATGAGTAGAAAACTCGTTAGACCGATCGCTAGCCCCACCACATTGATTGCGGTAAACATTTTATGTCTGCCAAGTGTCCTCATGCTGATTTTAAAGTAGTTCTGAAACATTGCTATATTATTTGAGTTTGAATTTTTGAATAAAGGTCTCATCAACGCTGGCCTGAAAAGCAAAAGAACATCGATGGCATATATCAGTTGTGAAAATCTACTTCGACCTAGGTGTGCTGTATATAATTCCTCGAGGTCGCCTTGAATGTCCGGATAATACTCCGGATGGCAGAACCATCGAAAAAGGGCATCTGCAATACGTTTGATCATAGATCTAACGCCACTTTTGGGATATCATTCCATAATGTCGTACGGACATCTTGCGAATATCTTAGGGCGTCGCGGCCGTATGCAGTGATCGTAAAATAACGCTTTGGTTTACCACCTCTGAGCTTATTAGCCTCACCTAATCTACTGTCTATAAAGCCTTTCTTTTCCATTCTTCTTAGCGCTGATTGCATCGCCCCAACACTTACCTTACGCTTCAAACGATTTTCAATTTCTCCTTTAATAGCCACTCCATAGGCTTCGTCATAAAGAACACCCACGGTCAGAAGTACAATTTCTTCGAATTCTCCCAGTTGATACTTTTTCATCTATTACCTAAATGCAGTATTGTTATTAATTGATATTAAATCAATATCCTAATTGTAGTATTGATACGTTAAAACGAAATGTTGGTTGTGTTTTTTAAAAAATTAAGGTTTCGCAGAAACTAAGATTCGACGATTAGTTGCAGAAAAATTTCAAAGGTTACTTTTGCGGAACTAATATGAAACATTATAATTTTAAAAGTCGAAGTTTTAACTCCGGCCCTCATTTCTTAGGCTTAATACTGATCTTTTGCGGGCTTTTTGTTCTGCTCACTCCTTATCTTTTTAAGACCGAGGTACCCATTGAAACCGTATTCTGGCTAAGTGGAGGATCGCTTTTTATTGGTACATGCATTGTTTCTTATTACCAGGGTACATTGATCAACTTTGCCGATAAACGGTTTAAGGAATACACCTCGTTTCTAGGTTACAAGTTCGGTGAATGGCATGCATTACCTACGCTATCTGGTATAAAATTTACGTCAAAAAAACAAAGAATAACGAATACAGTCAATGGGGTTAGTCCGACTTTATCAGGAGATATAGTTTTTTACTACATCGTACTCCTGGGTCACCAAGAGGAACCTAATTTGACCTTCACATTTACGAATAAAAAGAAAGCCCATAGGCATCAGAAATGGCTCGAAAAGGGGTTGGGATTGGGAATCATCTAAAGGGACCTAGTTAGTCGTCCCTTAAAAAGTACTTTTGAGTGTATAGATTTTGATTGGGGAATGATATAGGTTGTAGAAGTGATCCAACAATTGGCGCCATTTTTTTAGCCGTTCC
>JBCCOE010000221.1:0-3313 GCA_039025475.1 Bacteroidota bacterium
ACACCCACATTTTTTTCATCAGAGCATTTAAAACTACTTATCAATGGCATTTTAGAAAGCGCTGACTTGCACTCGAATTATTCATTTTCCTTTGAAGGTCATCCTAATAATACGACTATACATCATCTAAAGGAGCTTTTTGACCTTGGTTTTAGAAGAGTGAGTTATGGTGTCCAAGATTTAGACTATAAAGTCCAGAAAACCATTAACCGGATCCAACCATTTGAAAAAGTTAAAGAAGCCACGGATTGTGCACGATCTATCGGATATAGCTCAGTAAATTTTGATTTGGTGTACGGGCTGCCATTTCAGCGCGTAGATAGTGTGGAAAATACAGTCAAAAGGGTGATAGATCTAAAACCGGAAAGGATTGCCTTTTACAGCTATGCCCATGTGCCATGGAAACACCCTTCGCAAAGGGCATACACTGAGACCGACTTGCCGTCAAGCAGCATTAAGCGCCAACTCTATGAGGTAGGTAAAGAAACGTTGCTCGCGGCCGGATATACGGATGTAGGCATGGATCATTTTGCATTACAAGGTGATGGTTTATATAAGGCTTACCAGAATAAGACTATGCATCGAAATTTTATGGGCTATACTGAGGCGCAAACCGACTTGCTGATCGGGTTAGGCGCTTCGGCGATTAGCGACGCTAAGTATGGTTATGCACAAAATCTTAAACGAATTGAAGATTATAATTCAACATTACGCTCAGGTAATACACCGGTTTTCAAAGGGCACGAACTTGAAAAAGATGAATTGGAAATCAGGGACAAGATACTTTCGATTACCTGTAAAGGGGAGTTAAGATGGAAAGCCGGGCAGTTGAGTTTGTCCCAACTCATTCAGCTTACCGAAATGAGCGATGAGGGCCTTATTGACCTCTATGACCATGGGCTGCACATCAAGGAATTAGGTATGGCCTTCCTTAGGAATATATGTACCGTGTTTGATCCAAAGATCAATATGGATCGAACTGGACACCAACCCGTATTTAGCAAAGCTATATAGTATAATATTAGCGGTTTGTGAAGCCCTCGTTGTTAAAATCTGGAAATACCTTTCTTATATTTTTGTCAATGTCCTTTTTTGGGTTTTCCCAATCCGCTGATAATTCCAGAAGGATTAATTTTTTATTATTCAGCTCTGCCTTAAGTTTATCGATGTCGGAGTTGAAATTCTTATCCCTTCGCTTACTTTTCAGCGCATAACGTCGTGCAAAGTTATCTCCTTCATTCTGTAGTAGGTTCCGCATGTCTATATTTACTTTTAACATTTCAAGAATATCGTCCTTCGATCGTCCTATAACTTCTGTGGCTTCCAATGTTCCCAACGTCAAGACGGCAGTCCCGCCAATGCCGGTAACATAGTTTCTTGGGTCTTCCTCTAAAAAGACTGGAGAGATACCTGTAACCGCTCCAAGAGAGGCACTTACTATAGATCTACGTTTTTTGCCTTTTTTTGCCATTTTTAGCTGCTTGTTAAGGACCTTTTGATTCTCGTCCAAATGAGCGATCAGATCCATGGTTTCTTTAAGCATACCCCTGTATTTTTGGTAGAGCCGCAGATCCCTCTTTTCAATATTTTCGGCATCTTCAATAGCTATTTGAAGGGTATTATCTTTCTTTTTACCGCTATCATCAACCGCGAAAAAGGTTAAACTAATGGTGTCGATTTTACCTTCTTCGGCAATGAAATTATAGCCCGGAGTCCACTTAAATTCCCACTGGGTATTGGTGTATTTGGTTAAGGCCTCTTTAGGCACATCATTATGATTGCTTAAAAAACCAACATCCATTACATTATCGTCACCGTTAGGGTCGGTGACGTATAGGTTAAGATTTACCACCTCATCTTCTTTTATAGTGATCACAGAATCCGAAGGGACAATTAAAATATTAGGCGGTAGATCCAATTGAGTGGCTTGAATAAGTAATTGGCCAATACTCTCTTCCTTTTCGGGTTGGTCCTGCACAATGAATCGTACCTTTATGGGAGTCTTTTTTAAGGATCTGAACTGGTTTCTTGATGGTTTCCATGAAAGTAAACCTGACTCATTGATCATCGCCCCTTCAGGCAGGTCTTCGAGATACGGCTTGAAGACAATAGGGTCATTGTCAGGATCGCTGACTTGCGTAGGTTTATTTAGGTTATATTCATTTTTTGAATATTGCTTCACATAAAAATTAGGGAGGCTTGAAATAATGGGAGGTCTATTTTTATGAGTGACCTCAAACTGTAACTCTTTAACCGATTTAATACCTCCGGCCGCTATTGCGCTAATAATAAGGCTAAACTGTTTGCGCTCTTCTATCCGGTTTACTAAATCATATGAGGGTATCCAGTCAAAATTACCGAGTGTGTCAAGATGAACATTAAGCTCTTCTTCAAACTCGATTTGGTAGGAGAACTGAAGACTATCTGGCGCTTTAAGCCTGATTTTGAAATGGATAGAATCACCTTCCTCCACACTATTCCATCCCGCTTTAGTGGGCAAATCCCAATCGTACTGAGCATTTACTTCTACAGAGGTAATACAAAGAAAAGCGAAAAAAAGAAGCCGTAGCATCCCGCAAATATAAAGTGCCTTTAGCACCTCACAAATATTAATGGTGAAGTGAATACAAATGCTGTACAAAACTTCAAGAAGTTATGGTAAACATGCTCATTTGATGAATTCAAAGTCTTTTTAAATTCATTTTTATGGCATGACATAAATCATCTTAGGCTCTAATCTCCATCATGAAGCACCCAAAACAGCATGGTTATTTTCGTTTCGATTATTCATTTTATAACTGAGGTAACTTATGGAACTTGAAAAATTTAGTTACGATAATAAGGTAGTAAAATACTTTATTGTAGCTACTGTCATTTTTGGTATTGTGGGTATGCTTGTGGGACTTACCCTGGCCATTCAACTTTTCTATCCCATATTCAATTTTGATACCCCCTATACCACATTTGGTAGGATTCGTCCCTTGCACACGAATGCTATCATTTTTGCTTTTGTAGGGAACGCCATGTTTGCAGGGGTTTACTACTCCATGCAGCGACTTTTGAAAACGCGTATGTTTTCGGATGTACTGACCTGGGTCAACTTCTGGGGCTGGCAACTGATCATTCTTGCCGCAGCAATCACTTTACCCTTGGGCATTACTACTTCCAAGGAATATGCCGAACTGGAGTGGCCTATTGATATCGCCATAACACTCATCTGGGTAGTATTCGGGATCAACATGATTGGCACAATTATTAAAAGACGGGAGAAGCATATGTATGTGGCTATCTGGTTTTATATCGCCACTTTCGT
>JBCCOE010000222.1:0-3233 GCA_039025475.1 Bacteroidota bacterium
GACTGATGCCATGGGTGACTTTATTTGGCTGGAGCTATTCATTATACCCTCTAAAATCAATCAAAATGAAGATTATAAGATAATTGCCCGTAATATTACTGATTTCAAGGAAGCAAAGATTAGATCGAGAGAGATCAATAGTGCCAAGATAGAGCAACGCGTTAAGGAACAGCAGTATCGTTCCGTACTTATCCTGGAAGGGCAGGAAGAAGAACGGCAACGCCTCGGAAGGGAAATTCACGATGGTCTGGGACAGATGCTTACCGCATTAAAATTGAGTCTGGAATCTCTAACACCCGATAACTCCATACACACCAAAAAAAGACTGACTGATACCAAAGAATTACTTAAAAGTACGCTTAGAGAAGTACGTAGGCTGGCCTTTAACCTCACACCCACAAGCCTCAGCGATTTTGGTGTAGTACCAGCGATACGAAAATTTTGCCAGGAGATAACTGCACTTTCCGGGGTCAATGTGCAATTCGAAAATTCTACCAGATTTGTGAACCGGTTAGAGAGCCATATCGAAAACAATATATATAGAATTGTTCAGGAGGCAGTCAATAATGCCATCAAATATGCTAAAACCAAAGAGATCAAAGTATCAATAAATCACACTCCTAAAGAACTAAATATTAGCGTTCAAGACCATGGAAGCGGTTTTGATTATGAAAAACTGAAAAATTCTGACTATTTTCAACGCTCAGGGCATGGGATTTTCAATATGAAAGAACGGACAGCTTTTATAAATGGAATTTTCAAGCTAAAGACCAAACCAGGCTCTGGCACGAAGATCCGTATAAGTATTCCTTTAGATTAAACCATGAGCGAAACAATAAATATCATTCTTGCAGATGATCACGAATTAGTAAGAAACGGACTTCGTCTTTTATTAGAAACAGAGCAACATATCCAGGTGATCGGCGAGGCTGCCGATGGTGAGGAAACTGTAGCGCTGGCAGGTAAATTAAAACCCCATGTTGCCATCGTAGACATACGCATGCCCAAACTTAATGGTATCCAAGCCACCCAACAACTGAAAGCCAAGTTTCCCTTAACCAAGGTTCTGGTACTTACCATGCATGAGGATGAAGAATACATAACCCAGTCAGTAGATTCGGGCGCCGATGGTTATCTGCTAAAGGATACAGGAAAAGAAGAATTTCTAAAAGCAATACATACCGTTCATAGTGGTCAAAAGTATTTCAGTGGGGATATTTCTTCCATTTTAGTGGAGAGATATTTATCTGCTAAAAATGTACCCGCCGCAGTTAGCCCCTCAGAGCTGGAGGACAAAGACTATGGTCTCACGAAGCGTGAGAAACAATTACTAAGAATGATCTATGAAGGTGTGTCTAATAAAGACATTGCCGACCAACTTGACAAGAGCATACGTACCGTTGAAACCCACCGGTTCAATATCATGAAAAAGCTAGAAGTTAATAATATTGCAGAACTTCTCCGTAAAATAGATCAGGAACCAGCGCTTAAAGACTCATTACTGACATAAGTTAGAATCTTTAAAACTCCTTAAACTCCCGCAAGTTACTAACTTACCAGTTCAGTTCAGGTCGGTTGCACACAGTCCAACCCCATCTCACTAACGCATATAATGTCAAATAGGGACGACTTCCCTATGACTCGTAAGGACAAAGCTCACAATCGCGCAAATACTCGTTTTTAAGTAGTTAAAAATTAATTACGTATTTTTACGTAATTAATTTTGTAATTACGTAATTAAAATACGTATATTTACTTAATAATTACAACCAAAATAAAAGGCTTATGAAACGAACTATTTACGTAACCTGCTCACTTATCTTGCTGGCAGCACAAGCCAGATCACAATTTAAAATTGATGGCCAGATAAGGCCCAGAACAGAATTATACAATGGTAATAACAACGGCAAGACAACCGGTGATAACACCCCGGGACTTGCCACGCAGCAACGGTCGCGCCTAACCTTTACCTATATTGGTTCAGGCGATACAGAAGGAGTCAAAATAGTGATTTCCCCTCAAATAGTGTCCTTCTGGGGGCAGATGCCTCAGGCTTATGATCTTCTCGGCGATGGAGCCCCAGGGGCGCCAGAACCTAATTTCTCCATTTTCGAGGCATACGCACAGTACAAGGTTTCAGAACTACTTACACTGAAATTTGGAAGGCAAGCAATCTCTTATGGCGATCAACGCTGGTTTGGAGCTCTGGGATGGGCTGCCAGCGGACGCTCACACGATGCTTTCGTTGGGAAATTTGACTTAGGCGAGTCCTCATTCCTTGATGTTGGGGCCACTTTAAACCAAACGCGTCATACGAATGATCCCAATACAGCTCTTCAGAATATCAGGGCGGGTAATAAAAGTCTGCAATATGCCTGGTTTCAAACAAAGGTTGGGGAAAGCTTAACGCTACCCATCATGGTCACTAACATTACCAATCAGGACCTGGATGATTCCGGTCAGTTTGATGGTTCACATACGAATAGCACAACCCTTGGCGTAATGCCTACAGTCAAAGCGTCCGATGTTCTCAGTTTTGACGGATCAGCATATTATCAATTCTCAGGAAGCGACATATCCGCCTACCTTTTAGCGCTAAGCGCCACCTACAAAATAGGCGGCCTACCGATCACTTTTGGGGTGGACATGGCCTCCGGTACTGATGCTGACGAAGATGGGACCGACCATACTTGGCAACAGCCCTTTGGTACCAACCATAAATTTTATGGCTTGATGGACTTCTTTTATGTAGGTGAAACTAGAAAAGAAGGACTTAATAATTACTTCATTAAAACAGCGATCAAAACCGGTGAAAAATCAAAACTTATTGCACAATTGCACCACTTCACCGCTAATAAGGATTATGCTCGCGTAGAAGGACTTACTCCAAGTAAATCTATCGGCTCTGAAATTGACCTTATCTACAATATGAATGTCTCCAAAGCCTTTAACGTAAAACTAGGTTACTCTCAGTTTCTTGCCAGCGAAGAGTTTGGTGTAATCCCTGACGATGACTTTAACAACTGGGTATGGCTACAGCTTGATCTGAAAGCGGCCTTCTTTGACTCTTCGAAAAAGTAATTCAAACTACCAGAAAATTATATAGTTATGAAAAAAAATATTTTAACCCTTTTTGTCTACAGCCTCCTTTTGATGGCCTCTGCCCTACTCTTCTTACAATGCGGCGGAAGCGCCAAAAGCGAAGAAATTGAAACTTCGGAAACTACATCCGA
>JBCCOE010000223.1:0-3223 GCA_039025475.1 Bacteroidota bacterium
GCATTTATAGATGATACTGGAGGGGCTTACGTTCATAATATTGGAAATGGCCCTGCATTAATAGATTCTATTATGATATTCTATGCTGATACACTGGTTAATCAAGATAAAAAAAGGAACATGTCTGCACTAAGAGATTTTTTGAAAATTTTCAGAAAAAAACTCGCTGATATTTATAAGCAGAATTGCTTTTATTTATACGAGGAACAAATGGAAATTGGGTCAAATAAATCAGTACAACTTTTTGGTATTTCTCCTAAATGCAAAAATATTAACTTTTATAAGAGAAGTAATGAATTAATGGATGGTCTTGAACTTCGAGTATACTATCATACTATGTGGGGTGATACCTTAAGTTGTCAAAAAAAGTATAAATAGAATTATCAGGGGTACCCAGTAATATTAGCACTTTAAATAACAGTGGATATCAATTTTCACCTCAAACCCACCCGCCAAAACTGATCGTCATATTTTCTTTTGAAAGGTAAGGCGGTATGTTTAGTTCTCCAGGCTTGAAGCTGGTACCAGGTATTAAAGCCTCCTCCCGTAAAGATCCTTTCTGCCAAAGGATACCAATCCATCGGGTTTTCGTTCATCAAAAGTTCAATGGAATCCGGCAATGGAATGCTTACATCAGACAGGATCACAAAATGAGGATGTACTTGCTCCAGTTTCGCTATGTCTTGGGCATGATCCACCAGCAGTTTCAACTCTTCAGGGTGGGTGCTGTGCACTATGAGCCATAGGGGTTGTGAAAGCTTCTTAGGAGAGGGTGGTTTTTCTGAATTAAGAAAGCTAAAATTCAATGAGGCCTCTATGATTCGCTGGCTACGATTTTGTATAAATACCTGATGGTCAGTTTCTAAAGGCTCGAAATGGTAAATAGTATCTAAGGTGATCTCACCGTCCAGCATGGGTTGATAGTTTTTCCAGATCAAGCGGCGGGCCAGGTAATGCTTGCGTTCAGATGGAATGAGGGCATCCGATAGTTCACCCAAAATGCCACCGGGAAACGCATCTACATACAAGTTTTTGAACTTCAGGTCACGAGTAGCGCTATGGATTTTCTGGGCCAGCTCAGCACGAGTGGTTTCTTTGTCGGATTCTATGAATAGAACCTGTTCGTTGGTGAAAAATCGAAATACGGCCGGATTCGCTGTAATAACCTTATAAGAGCCTTTAACGATATAGGTATGGATAAAGGCGCGTATGCGAGAGAGGTGGCCTAATCCGCCACCCATCGCATAGAAAGCGATCATTTACCCTGCTTCAATAATTCCGCGCAAAGTATGAATTTATGTTCTTCCGGTATCTCATCAATCATTAGTATACCTAAGGCCAGGGAGCTTCCGAAATTGCGAACGGTGTATTTATCTTTAATGGTAGTAAACGCGTCATTAGGTCTTATCCTAAGTGCGCCAATCTCCTTATCGTCCTTTTTTACCTTAACTTTTTCGGATTCAGACAAACCAGTACGAAAACTATTTTCCATGTCGTTGTTGTTCGAAATTTTGAGGTGATCGTCATAGAGCTTGAGCTTCCAAAGCAGTTCTTCGTTGCTATCGTTCAGCTTCAGGCCATTCTCACTGTATTTTACCGTATACTTTAATTGGTCATTTTGATCCACATATTTCCGTTTATCAGCACGTTTTGTTATCCCGAAAAGGTTGGAAGTGCCTAGCGAAACGATGAGTTGATCACCTTCGTCCGAGATTTCTGCTAGCTTCTCATGAGTAGCCGTATTGATGTAAAACTGCTTCGGCGTGGATGATGGAGCCGGGCTGTCAGGAGTAGGCATTTCACTAGCTACTTCCTCGGTAGTATCTGTTTCCGAACCACCTCCGCAGGCCTGGAGCAGCAGGGATAGTCCAAGCAGGGAGCTAAATAATGTGTTTTTTGTAAGCTTCAATTTCATGATATGCAGTGTATTCATTTTCAATTTTAGTTTTTAGAGCATGTCCCAGCTCGTGCCATTGGTCTTTCATGGACATGAACTGATGTATCGTTTTTCTACAGGCTTCTTCATTGCCTACCTGGAAGAGTAATCCGTCCTTTTCGTGCGAGATCACGTCTGCCATACCGTCCACATTGGAAGCAATAATAGGGATGCCCAAGGCCCCGGCTTCCAGCATAACATTCGGCATGCCTTCGTAAAAGGAAGGAATGACCAACGCATCGCAGCATAGGTAGTACTTCATCAATTCGTACCGGTCCTGAAAGGGGATAAGGGTGTACGACAATTCTTTCTCATCCAGCTCCTGCTGATGCGCTTCTTCAATATCTCCGATCAGTAGCAGGTGGATGTCTGCCTTCACGGTCATCTTCGATAAGGCGTTAATAAAAAACTGGACCCCCTTTTTAGGTTTTAGCTGGCCAATCAGGCCAATGCACGTTTTACCTGCCGCATTTTGGCTTCTCCACGCCGTGGCAAAATCGACTTCACTTTGGGTTGGACTCCAATCCTTGAGATCGATACCATTCGCTAAAAAGTGCACGTTAACATCCGGGGTCCAACGGTTGATCTTATGCAGCTTTTCACCACTCACCGAAAAAACCAGGGCCGACTGTTGCAGGGCATACTGCAATACTTCCCGTTTCCGAGGGGTGAATATAGAGGTGTCAAAGTCGTTACCTCGCAAGAAGGTGATCAGTTTTGTTTCCATCCATTGTGCGAAAATAGGAGCGCCCGTCATAGAGAGGTTCCCGCCAAAAACAACGAGGTAATCAAATGATCCCAGGGTTTTGATGTAATTCCAGGTTAGGTTCAGAGTGTGGGGTTCACTGTCATCGTACGTCACCGCTACGTAACCCCCGCCTTGTTGCTGCTTTCTGACAAACGCATTGCCCTTGAGTGCAAAATGGATGATCTCAATTTCATAGCCCCCGTTTCGAAGTCCGTGGATCAACCGGTCGCAGGATTGGGCCATACCGCCGCGCTGGGGAGGGTAGTTTTCGGTAAACCACAGCAGCCTAAGCGCCATTAACTGTCAAAAACATTGGCGGCTTCGTCTTCCATCATGATCTCGCCCGTATCACTGTATTCAAAACTGTCGTAATCGTATTGGTCAAAATAGCCGCCGTACCAGACGTACGGCACAAACATATAGTCGTCATGAAATTCCTGGGAATCGTCACGCACGGTAGAAGCGGAAGTGTTCGGGTTGAGTGGTCCGAATAAAGCGTAGATCGCTTGCATGGTGTCAAAAAAGCTCTTGACGTGCAA
>JBCCOE010000224.1:0-3171 GCA_039025475.1 Bacteroidota bacterium
ATCTTCATCAAATGGGACGTAAATATGCCATTCGTGATCAAAACGCCATCTACTTCATCACTTGCACGGTAGTGAACTGGATTGACCTTTTTATACGTGATGAATACAGAGAAATAGTTATCGACAGTTTGAAATATTGTCGGCAGCATAAGGGCCTAAATATCCATGCCTACTGCATAATGACCAGTCATATTCATTTAATTATCAGTGCCAATGAAGGATATGATTTATCATCTATTATCAGCGATTTCAAAAGCTATACATCAACAAAATTGAAAGAGAGCATCAAGCAGAATCCCAAAGAAAGTAGAAAGGACTGGTTGATGTGGATGCCTGCCTGACGGCAAAGCAGGTTTGAGAGGGCCGGAACAAAGAATAAACGTAATTCGTCATTTCAACTGTGGCAACAGCATAACCATGCCATAGAACGATAGAACTGAATACAAATGAAATGATGGATCAGCGGATGAACTATATCCATAATAATCCGGTTGAAGCCGGTTTTATTGATGATCCTAGCGCTTGGATATGGAGTAGTTGTGCTTCTTATGAAAGTGATGCCCCAGGTTTAATCGATTTGGTTTATATTGAGTAAGTTTTGAGCGGACGCCTGTCTGCCGACAAAGGCAGGCTCAAGCGAATTTTTGGAATGTAGCAGATGCTACGACCAGAGAATAGATTTTAATTCAAAGTTAACATGAAAATAAAAGTTCTTATAAGAGCCTTTTATACTTTTTACGTAATATCCATTCTTACAGGATGTGTAAGTTCTAAAATTTACAATCTTTTTGATGACGGATCATATAAGAGTGAGGTACTATCAGACTCTATTCCAATTTCTTTTAGGTTAGGATTATCAATTATCAACGTTAAAATAAATGGGGAATCTTTTGATTTTATGGTTGACACGGGAGCCCCCAACATAATATCTGAATCATTAGCTGAAAAACTTAACCTACCATTACTTGGTACAAGTCAAGCGTCTGATATTCATGGTGCTACAGAAGAGCTAGAGATTGTTCGATTAGATACTGTTACTATTGGGGTGAGTGATTTCATTAATACTGTTGCACTTGTGTCTAATCTTAAAAATGGTCCTTTAGGTTGCTTAGATATCGATGGCATTATAGGTTCTAATCTAATGCGTCATGCTATTTGGGATTTTGACTTTCCAAAGAGTTTATTGAGGATAAATGCTGAAGCTACTCTTGTAGATACTAACAATAAAAACAAATATCAGTCGAAAATATTTGTAGGAGTAGACGGAACACCAGCAATTATTTCAAAACTTAATGGAATGAAAGTACTAAATACAACAATTGATTTAGGATCGAATGGAGGTGTAGAATTTTCACTAAAAGAATACTACAAAGCAAAAAGCAAAAAATTAATAGAAGATGAGAATAAAGGTATAGGTTCTTCAACTTACGGTATTTTTAGCTTGGGAGAGTCAGAATCTTCTTATGAAACAAATGTTAAAAGACTGACAATAGGTGATTTAGAGCTTGCTGATCAATTGGTATCCTTTGAAGGAACCAGAGGGAAAGAAATTGGTATGGATTTCTGGAAAGATTATAGATTAATCATCAATTGGTTTGATCGAAAATTGACGTTAATCCCAAGTTTAGAAAAAGCTGAAGTTAAAGACAATACACAAGGTTTTGGATTAATCTGGTCAAACAATAATTTATATGTCTCATCTTTATTAATAGGCTCAGTCTTTGAAAAAGCTGGTTTAGAACTAGGAGATAGAATTATATCTATAAACGATGCAGACTATTCAGAAGTTTCTCTAGAAGACTATTGTAAATTTTTAGCCAATGATTTTGGCCTTTCCGACATAGAAGAGTTGTCCTTTGAAGTTATTGGGGGAAATGGAGAAAGAAGAAAAATTGAAATTCGATAATTTTTTTTTCTATCTGATCGTAGGTTAAGCGCACCTGTTTAGAAGTGAAAATCAGGTAAAGCGACCCAGCTGGTCGTAGGTTAAGCGATAGCGATCCTACGACCTAACTTATTAGCAAGAGCGTCCACTCCGGATCGAATTTAAAAGAACTTATCTTCATCCCATGGGACGTAAATACTCTATTCGTGACCAAAACGCCATTTACTTCATCACTTGCACAGTAGTAAACAGGATTGACCTTTTTATCCGTGGTGAATACAGAGAAATTGTTATTGACAGTTTGAAATATTGTCAGGAGCATAAAGGCCTAAATATTCATGCGTACTGCATAATGACCAGTCATATTCATTTAAATATCAGTGCCAATGAAGGATATGATTTACTTGACCGGTCGTAGGTTAAGCGATAGCGGTCCTACGATCTAACTATTAGCAAGAGCGTCCGCCCTACCTGGTCGTAGGTTAAGCGTTAGCGGTCCCACGACCTAACTGTCGGCAAGAGCCTCCGCTCGGATTGTTTTTAAATGAATTATCTTCATCAAATGGGACTAAATACGCGATCCGAGACCAAAACAACATTTACTTTACCACCCTCACGCAGTAAGACAGTCCAATAGCAACTTTCCCTACAGCTACTTAACTTTATACTATGAATGTTAAAGAAAGAATAAAGGAGCGGGTTAACGATATTGACGACCCTAAGCTTTTAGACGAACTTTTAAAAGCTGTTGAACTTGAATATGAGATTGAAAATATTGATAGTCTAACAGATCTCGAGAAAAAAGCAATAGATGAAGGGATATCTGATACAGATTCGGGCAAACTCCACTCAAATTCGGAAGCGAGCCAATTAGTTAAGAAATGGCTAAAAAAGTAAGATGGACTACTCATTCCATCATAGATCGAACCGAAATCTACAAGTATTGGCTCAAACACAATAAGTCTAACATCTACCCCGAAAAACTCGAACAACTGTTCGAAAGATCTGCTGAGCTAATCTCTAATTTTCCCAATATTGGTGTCAAAACCGACTATAGAAATGTATATTTCAAAATGGTAGGGGATTACAAGATTTTCTACCGGATTGAAACCAACGAAATTCAGATCTTAAGGGTTTGGGATACCAGACAACATCCAGACTCTATTAGATTGTAAATGAGAAGTTCCCTATGGTCACATGTCAAGCGCAAAGTGAAACTTAGATAGAGCGATCCTACGAACTAACTATTAACAAGAGCGTCCACTCGAATTGGATTTAAAGAATTA
>JBCCOE010000225.1:0-3048 GCA_039025475.1 Bacteroidota bacterium
CGCCTCTACAGCTGCTTCACCTGACCCTTTGATGGCGCCCAAACCGAACCTGATTTCACCCTCTTTGTTTACGGCGAAGTCCTTGTAGGATTCATTTACGTGTGGTCCCAGCACCTTTATATCCAGGTTTCGGCATTCTTCCATAAAGAAGGTTACCTTCTCTATCTGACTTTGATTATGTGTCAATACTGAGGCCATATATTCCGCAGGATAGTGCGCTTTTAAATAGGCAGTTTGGTAAGCAACCAAGGAGTAACACGTGGAGTGTGATTTGTTAAACGCATAGGCCGCAAAGGCCTCCCAGTCTTTCCATACTTTCTCTAATACTTCAGGGTCGTGCCCACGTTCTTTACCTCCGTCAATGAATTTAGGCTTCAACTTTTCCAGTAAGGCGAGAATCTTTTTACCCATGGCCTTTCTAAGTACGTCCGCGTCGCCTTTAGAAAAACCTGCCAGCTCTTGCGATAAAAGCATTACCTGCTCCTGGTAGACCGTAATGCCATACGTTTCAGCCAGGTATTCTTCCATATCTGCGATATCGTAGCTGATTTCCTCATCGCCGTGCTTTCTGGCAATGAAGTTGGGTATGTACTCCATCGGCCCCGGCCGGTATAGCGCATTCATCGCGATCAGATCTTCGAACTTGTCGGGTTTAAGTCCTCTGAGGTGCTTTTGCATTCCTGGTGACTCGAACTGAAACGTACCGTTAGTCATCCCTTTTTGATACAGTTCATAGGTGATCGGATCATCTAGGGGGATCTGGTCCATATCGATTTCAATACCATGGCGAGCCTTAATAATCTTTAAAGCCGACTTGATAATGGTGAGCGTCTTAAGCCCTAAGAAGTCCATTTTCAACATCCCGGCATTCTCAACGACACTATTGTCAAATTGAGTTACCAGCATTTCACTGTCCCGGGCGGTGGAGACAGGGACGAACTTCGTGAGCTCGTCCGGAGTGATAATAACGCCACATGCATGTGTACCTGTATTACGTACAGAGCCTTCCAGTATCTTGGCTTGGTTCAGTACCTTTGCTTTAAGGTCACTTCCCTTTCTGATTTCTTCCAGAGCCCTTACTTCCTTGAACGCTTTGTCTAATGTGGTGCCTGGCCTTTCTGGTACTAACTTTGCCAGATCATTAGCTTCCATTAAGGGTAGCTCCATCACCCGGGCTGCATCGCGGATACTAGATTTGGCCGCCATGGTGCCGTACGTTATGATTTGTGCTACCTGGTTTTTTCCGTACTTGTCAATGACATATTGAATTACTTTGTCGCGTCCTTCATCATCGAAATCAATGTCAATATCAGGTAGAGAGACCCGGTCCGGGTTCAGAAAACGCTCGAATAGAAGGTCATAGGCGATCGGGTCGACATTTGTAATTCCTATGCAGTAGGCTACGGCACTACCGGCGGCAGAACCTCTGCCCGGACCTACTGAAACACCCATTTCCCTCGCTTTTCGGGTAAAGTCCTGAACAATGAGAAAGTACCCTGGATAGCCAGTGTTGGCAATGGTCTCCAGCTCGAAATCAATGCGTTCCTTTACTTCGTCAGTCAAGGTATCGTACCTCTGTTTTGCCCCTTCGTAGGTGAGATGATGGAGATAGGCATTCTCTCCGCGCTTTCCTCCATCTTTTTCATCTTCAGGGTCCTTGAATTCATCAGGTATACTAAAGGCAGGTAGCAGCACGTCCCGGTCAAGCTTATACTCCTCAATTTTTTCAATGAGTTCGGTAAGATTAGTGATCGCTTCGGGAACATCACTAAATAACATCTTCATCTCCTCCTGAGATTTGAAGTAATACTCATTATTGGGGAATCCGAATCTAAAACCTCTTCCGCGTCCAATGGGTGTAGATTTCATCTCCCCCTCTTTCACGCATAACAGCACATCATGCGCCTCAGAATCCTCTTGATTCAAATAATACACATCATTAGCCGCAACTATTTTAACATTGTACTTCTTGGCAAACTCAAAAAGCACCTCGTTAACCCGGTTTTCTTCTTCTCTATTATGACGAATAATCTCAATATAAAAGTCATCTTTGAAGACCTCAAGATACCATTGAAAGGCCTCTTCAGCCTGGTGTTCCCCTACGTTAAGGAGCAAAAAGGGAATTTCGGAATACAAGCCACCTGTTAAGGCAATAACACCCTCCGAATATTGACTAATTAGCTCTTTATCAATCCTGGGATAAATACCATACAGCCCTTCGGTATAACCCAATGAGCTCAGTTTTGCAAGATTGTGGTAGCCGGTCTTATTCTTTGCGAGTAAGAGCTGGTTGTACCGTTTATCGGGATTGTCCTTTGTGAATTTAAGTTTTAACCTTTCTTCCGCCACGTAGAATTCACAACCTACGATAGGCTTAATTTCATTATTGAGGGCTTCACGAACGAATTTAAAGGCTCCAAACATGTTGCCAAGATCAGTTAGTGCTACGGCCGGCATTTCAAATTCCTTGGCTTTCGCAACGAGACCTTTGATATTGGGTACGGCCTGTAATACGGAGTATTGGGAATGTACATGGAGGTGCACGAACGGCTCTTGGATATTTTGAGCGGCCATTCTATCTCCGCCAAGATCCTGAGCAGCAGATTTGTCCTGTTTGGAAAAATTTGCATCCTCTAACTTGGGTGCTTCATAGGTAATCTCTGCGAGAGTAGTACCGTCAAGGGGTTTTACTACTTTTTCGTGTATTAGCCCAAAGAGCGCTTTGGCGGTAGCGTCTACGTCGTAGGCGGCATCATGAGCGTCGTTAAACGGTTCGCCAAATAGTTTCTCGTAAAGTTCGATGAGCTTGGGGGACTTTAGCTTTCCTCCAATACCTCCGGCCAGTTGACAATATTCTCTAGAGACCTCAGCGGTATCAATTTGTGGGAATTCCTGAAGTTCAATACCCTTTGATTCATTATTAACACGGACAAATTCTGCCCCTACGATCCGGTTATCGAAGTCAATATTATGCCCTACTACCGTTTTCGATTTGGCCAGATCTTCAGAAAAACGATTGAGGACAGCTTTCAACTCATGCCCTTCCAA
>JBCCOE010000226.1:0-2958 GCA_039025475.1 Bacteroidota bacterium
CTTAATCCCCTGAATGGGCTGCTTGAAATTAACATACGGTCAAGGAGAAGGTATAGAAGAAAATGCGCCTTCTGTTTTGTGGGAGGTCTACAAAAAAGGGGAAAGTGCACCAAAAAAATGTGTAGAATACTACCGTTATGGCTTTCAAGGACAGTTCTCAATGGAGGACATGGAAACGGGCTACAATTCATTTGAGTTACGAGACTACGATAGTAAAATTGGACGCTGGACCACGATTGATCCATATCGGCAATATTATTCTCCCTACTTAAGTATGGGGAATAATCCAACGAACAATGTTGACCCGGATGGTGGATGTGCAACAGGCGATACCCCATGTATACAAGCGGCAAAAGCAGCAGGTTTTACTAGTCAAGCAGATATTAACGCATTTGTTAATTTGGATGCCTATGCTCCGTCACCCTCTTTCGGGGATTTAGCAAGAGCTTGGGCAGGTGGTATTAATAGGTCAGTTACTGACAATACCCAATTTATTAGAGATAGAACCCAGAAATGGAGCGATGCTGTCACTCAAGGAAATATTAACCAGCCAAATAATGCCGCTCAACAAATAATCATTCCAACGGCTCAATCTATCTATGACTTGGGGCTTGTTGGATCTGGCATGGCCTCAGGATTACCATTAACTGCTGCTACTAGAGTCGGAAGTTATTTAGATGGGGTTGAAGATATAATGGCTAATCCCTCGTTATTACAGGGTCGAACGGTCGCTGAAATCAGTGAAGTTATGGTTGGAAGTAGTCGTTGGGTTCGAGATGTAATGAGAAGAAGTTCTAGAGCAACAGGTGTAGTTTTTAGAGAAGTTAATGATGCAGGTACTGACTTTACTGGGAGAATTATTCAATATCACCCAGGAACACCACGGCACTTTGGAGGGAAGGCATATTGGAAAGTTTCTAATGGGCAAACTGGTACGACAAGAATTCCTTTAGATTAAATTTTCATGCAATTAGATTATAATTATAAATCATTGGTTGAGAGTCTGCAATTATTAGCTTGTTCATACGATGATCAAGTTAACGCATTACCCGATTATGTGGATTTGTTGGATGAGTTATTAAGCATTTTTCGAGATTCATTCTTGTCATTACCACAGTTGATTGAAAACGATTATCTATCATCAATGTCAATTGCAGCAATAATCCGTTGCTATAATTGGGTTGAAGTTTTATCTCGAAATCAAGAGACCCTTACTACTGATTCCTTAAAAGGGCATAAATCTTGGGACAAGGTAAGGGACATGGCAGAATCTTGTTTAAATGAGATGGGCGAAATAAAACGAGGTCCAGATTTAAATTTTTTAGACAGAGTCGATTAAAGGACTGTTATGTTTTGTAGTCCATCTAATCTAGGTTCTTCTACTACCTAAAAGTGAGAGAGGTTTAATCGGCTTTTTTCCTTTTACGTTTTCTCTTTCCTGGCGGAGTGATGTAAAATGAAACAGGAATAATTATACGTTGCTTAACCGTATCACCTTTTTTTGTTAGTCGAGCTGGAGTCCAGTTTGGACTTTTTCTAACTATATCTACGGCAGCTTGATTCAATAGTTCATTATCCGATTTTACAGCTTTTACAGATTCGTCTATAAGGTCACCCGTTTGATCAATGATGAATTGCACATAAACCTTACCTTCAATTCCCTTTTCTTTAGCTTCAAGAGGGTACTGCAAATTATCATATATAAAGTCATAGAGTGCTTGATACCCACCTGGATATTCAGCAGGTATTTTAGGTATTGGAAATTCTTCCTGGGCAACACATAAGCTCACTGAGAGCGAGAGTAAAATTGACAAGCTTAGTTTATTGAATAGCATGTTGTGGTAGAGTTTAAGAAGCATACGCCTTCCTATTCTTAATTTCCCGGATGACGGCATCGAGCGTAAAGAAGACCTGCTGTTTTTCTTCATCCGAGAAATTGTTAATGTCTTTCAGGCGCTGGATCATAGCCGGGTCTTTGAGCAAGTCATCTTCTTCCGTCTCCCCCAGCAGATAGCCCACTGAAGTATCGAGTAGAACAGCCAGTTTTTTAGCAGCTTCAATAGAAGGGTTGATCTCATCCCGTTCGTAACGGCTGATCACTGAGATAGACGTATTAAAGAGTTTAGCCAGCTCCGTTTGTGAGAGCTTCTTTTCCTTGCGCAGTGCTGCTATTTTCTTGCCAAACGAGAGCATAATTAACCTTAAATGATGCGTTTTGATCCTAAAAGCAGGAATATGTCAAAAATACTAACCTGAAATGAGTTAAAAAAATAAGATATGAGTTGTTGAAATGATTTGATAAGATTAAATTTGACCAGATACGGTTAAAAAGAAAATATCATGCTCGACAGCACCAATCCCGAAAGCCTGATTTATGAGAACGACCTACTAAAACTAACTGTGCTAGGCGGCATCAAACTCGAAGGATTGGACAGAATGCGGGTAACCCTAAAGATCGAGTTGAAGGATACAAGTATTCCCGCCATCCGTCATAACCTGGACTTATACAACGACACCCAATTAGAAAAACTCATCCGCAAGACAGCCGAGCGGTTAGAGATCGGCACCAGTGTGATAGCTGCCAGTCTAAATGAACTCACCGATCAATTGGAGCAGTATAGAATGGAAGAGATCAAAAAGAAAGAAACTGAACACCAGATTATTGTAAGACCACTAACGACAGAAGAGCGAAAAGCAGCCGAAACCTTCCTGAAATCCGGAAATCTGCTTCAAAAAACAAACGAACTGATCGGCCAGAGCGGAGTAGTAGGAGAGGAAACCAACCGGCTGATCATGTACCTGATCTTCACCAGTAGAAAAAGAACCCAACCGCTGCACATCGTCAGCCTGGGTAGTAGTGGCACCGGAAAGACCCACCTGCAGGAGAAAATAGGGGAGTTGATCCCTGAAGAAGATAAGATAGAGCTTACCACCCTGAGCGAAAACGCCTTCTATTAC
>JBCCOE010000227.1:0-2886 GCA_039025475.1 Bacteroidota bacterium
AATATGGATGGCAATCGCGTTGATAAGATTTTAGTTAAAATTTTGCAAAATGAATCAGTTAATTCACATTTGATTTCTTCAGATGAAGATTGAAGGGTATAAGTTTAAGGTCAAAGGTTAAAGGTTAAAGGTTAAAGGTTTAAATTAAGTAGGACTTACGCACGGTAATGGTAATTATAGTCATTGCGACGTAAGGAAGCAATCCCAAACGTTAGAAAATCATGGCAAGTGCGTAAGTCCTGTTAAACTTTGTTTTGACAAGACTCGAATTTGTTTCTATCTTCTTCCCAAATGGTCGAACCAGGTGGTTGAACATTATTCCAATATTGCTCTTCTAATAAACGAAGAGGAGTAAATGTTACTGCTGCTAATAAATAGAATATACGACCTAAAAAACCAGTATCACCCGTATCAACATCGTGATATACGTACTTACAATTACCAGTAGACCTATAGTGAATAATCATTCTACCATCCAATCGAATTACTGCATAACATAAAACCCACATTCCGCACTTCAGAATGTAGTATAAAAAATACAGATTTCATTGAAACAAATCATCTAAACTGTTGATGTCACTCTAATCTCAGCTATAGGTTATGGCATAATTTTGCAATTAAAGAACGCAACCAAGTGTTTGCTGCATCTCGTTGTCGGCGAATGTGCCACATCATTTTTACCTGAATTGGCTCATGGTCAAACGGTAATTCGGTTATATGCAGCAATTGGGCAAAACTACTATGCTGCACGCTGCGATAGTTAATTGCTGCAATCAAATTTGAGTTAGCTAAAATTGCTGGAGCAAGAGCAAATTGATTTACAGTCATCATAATTCGGCGTTGTAGACCTTTCTCCCATAAAATGCGGTCAACAAACCCCGTCGGTTCTCCTGTAAGAGTGATTAGCAGATGATCTGCACGTACAAACTGGTCTAATGTTAACGGTTGTTTCGCGAGAGGATGCTGCTTACTCATTGCACAAACATAGCGATCCGTAAATAAGTTTTGGGTTTGAAGTCTTGGTTTTATGGTAGAAAACGCACCGAGTGCCAGGTCGATTTCACTTTGTTCTAGTAGAGCAGGTGCGTTAATGTTGGTACTGGGAACAAAGCGCAAATTAATATTGGGAGCTTCTTGAGCTAACTGCTGAATCAAAGGTACGGCAAACAGACTCGCTAAGTAATCATTAAGAGCGATCGTCAAAGTATCACTAGCAGTAGCTGGTTCAAAGTTAGAAGGTTGCGTAACCTGACGAATATCCGTTAGTCCATTGTGAATCGGAGTCCAAATCTCTACTGCTTTAGGTGTTGGTTTGACACCACTAGGTACTTTGATAAATAAATCGTCATTGAAGGCACGACGCAGACGTTTTAGGGCTTTACTTACCGCAGGTTGAGTCATGGCTAGCTTTTCTGCTGCCCGTGTCACATTCAGTTCTGCCATCACCGCATCGAAGATAACCAATAGGTTAAGGTCTATCTCTACATTATGCTTTTCAGTCATAACAGTTATATAAATCATTCATTAGACAGCATAATAGATTTCTCTTATTGTAGAGACATGGGGCAAAAAAACAGTAAATAAATCCCCAAACACCAAGGATTTTCAATATATTAGGAGGCTATGATGACACTTCAAGGAGCCAACATTGTAATCATCGGCGGTAGCAGTGGAATCGGTTTTGAAACTGCACGCTTGGCACTCCAGCAAGGAGCTAACGTGACAATCGCGGGACGTTCTGAAGAAAAGCTAGAAAAAGCTAAGTTTCATTTAACTGGCACTGTAAGAACAGTAGTTGCGAATGTAGCAGATGAGTTATCGGTGCAGCAGATTTTTGAGAGACTAGATCGCGTCGATCATGTGTTTATTCCTGCTGGTGGCTTGAGTGCAGGAAAGATTCTCGATACTGACCCCAATGAGTTTCGACAGGGTTTAGAAGAAAGGATTTTTGGGGCTTTGTATGTGGTTCGTGCGGTTGCGCCCAAAATGCCACAGCAGGGTTCAATAACCCTCGTTTCTGGTGTCCGTGCCGAGCGCCCTATTCCTGGTACAACCATGACGACTGTAGGTGTTGCAGCAGCAGAAGCCCTCACCCGCAGTTTGGCTTTGGAATTAGCTCCCATTCGAGTTAATGCCGTTGCTCCAGGCTGGACGGATACACCTCTGGTCAGCAACGTGCTGGGCGATAACTATGATGCGGTGATTCGTTCTGTCGCTGCCAAAATTCCCGTCAAGCGCATTGGTAAGTCTGAAGAAGTAGCAGAAGCAGTCATCATGCTGATGAACAATGGCTTCATCAATGGAGAAGTTCTCCATATTGATGGTGGCGAACGTTATGTTTCAGCAGCTTAAATCAAAGCTTATCGATTTTCCCGAGTTAATTCTCAAAAAAGATAGATAGATAGATAAATAAAAAACCAGAAAAAAAGAGTAAAGCATAGGAGTAATTAAGATGAGTCGCAATTTTACAGTAAAGGTATTTTTTAGAGGCGATTGGTGTCCTTGGTGTTCGAGCTATTTAAGAGACTTTAACGATAAAGCTCTTCATAAAATTCAAGAGCTTGGTGGAAAAGTTGTCGGAATTACTTCTCAAGCAGGAAATAAGTCCAAAAAAGAGCTTAAACTCAACTTTGACGTTCAAATTGATGAGGAAAATATTGAGGCTAAAAAATACGGTATTTTCATTTCACCTAAGGCCGAAACTCCGCTAAAAGATGTAGACGGGGTTTATCCAAACGGAATGGTTCAACCTGGAGTCATTATTGAAGACTCTGAAGGAACAATACTTTATAAGTGGGCTATAGTGCCTAGTGAAATGAATCTAGGTGGAGCTAGTGACAGACCATTAGTTACAGATATTGTTTCTTCACTTGAACAAATCCTTGA
>JBCCOE010000228.1:0-2885 GCA_039025475.1 Bacteroidota bacterium
AAAATCCTGATAACTACATTTTCTTCGATCATGAGCAAGATGAACGGTTTAAGCATCTTTCGAATTGGGAAATTAAAGTATTCCAGAAAAGTATAGGTGAACTCAGTAAGTATTCGCTAACCAACATGATCTCAAAGCTTGGTTAAAAAGTATGACCAAAAAACTCCCTCATGAAAGAGGGAGAGAAGAAAAGCCTAACTCTAGCCACAAACAACGAATGCTCAGGCGGTGATACCAACCATAGCGAAAGCTGTAGCTTACCCTGAACGCCAACCGCTGGCGAAAGAGACCATACACCCAGTCCTGCTTCATTTTGAAACGAAACAGGTACTCATCATCAAATAAGAAATTTGTATCTGGCATAATGGTAAGAATTAAAGCCCCCTAAAAAGGGAGCCGAGAGATGCATAACTCATACCAAAGCACCCGGATGTGAAAATCCCTGATGCCGCCCAAAGAGGCACTACGGACACTGAAAGAACAACGCGGATACCGCACCCCAAAACACCACCAGCCGAGCAAACGAACACGAAACAAATAACTACAAAACATAATACATAAAGAGTAAAGTGACACCCCGGCAACCGCACCGGGGAAAGCCGGATCACCCGGATGGACTGAGGCAAATGCAAGGGGTCAAGCCGGTTTACGGCGCGATGGCAGGAGGGAGGCTAAAAAGGCTTGGATTCATTTTACCCTTGTATTTCCCGAACCAACAACCGGAACTTTGCTTTGACCTGTGTGCGGGAATACTCAATTTCCTGTTAAAAGAGTTGCCATTATTATATGGAAACGAGAGGATGTTTGCATCTAACTATTAACTCTTAGATGAAGATTCGAATGATAAACCATTGAAGCTGTTTTATTCCATAGATAAATCGCTTGAGGAATCTTGGAAGTCTAAATTCAATGATTTTGTCAAAATATTTAATTCATGTAAAGAGCTTAATCTAGTTCATTCAGATGGAAATTTATCGAAATCAGAGGGTTTCTATGTTCACTTTACGACATCCTCTAATCAAATCGAATATCTGAAGAGTGACGCATCAGGTATTACCTTTATCATTGGTAATAATGGCACTATTTCGAAATTGGTGTCTTATCAAAACGATAGTTACTACCAAACGGAGTTTAATTTAGAATCTCCGGTTGGGATAGAGAAGGTACTCTCAATTTCAAAAAATTTTATATCGAAGGCATCAGGTTTAAATACATTGGAAGTTGATGACAAAAAAATTGAGGAACTCATTGCTCAAACTTTGGAAAAAAATAGTTTGAAATACACCAGAGAAAGAGAGTATCTTGTGATTACTTATCTATTTGTGACCTTGGCATTATTTGTTGTTGGAACTACCATTGTTTTATCGATCAAATACTCTAGAACAAAGACTGTTATGCACATAAAGATTAACAAAGGTGCCCGGCCTAATTCCAAGGATAATTCAACAAGTACTGAGATCAATAAAAAAAGGAAATTACGTATGGCTATCTGGACGTTTTTAGTAGGGCTGATGGGTATATTGGGAGCCATAGCAGAGATTAAAGGACAGTTTTTTCAATAAGATTTGACATGTTTCATGAGCCTTGACAAATATTATGTTAAATAGAACCTAATGAGTGCAGGCCCGCCAAAATACCGGGCGTGGGGAGGCATGTGGGTCGATAGTGATTATTTTGGCTAGGGTTTTTGAATACTTTTGGGCCAATGCCAAAAGTATTTGCCTGCCCGGCACGAGGGCACTGCGAACACGATTAAAAGAAAGCCCACCAGTGAGCACTTCAAGCAGTTCAGCAAAGCGACTCATCAACAGATCCCGGATATCCGCTGCGCTACTTCCGGGATGACGTTTTAATAGTAGGAATTATGCTTAAAGAATAAAGCGCGGGCAACAAGTGTTTTAGCGGCAAATCGTAAGCCTTGAGAATCGCATATTTGAAACCAACCCGTACAATTGTACAGAATACTGAAAAATAGAACGCCAGGGATTTGACGATAAATCTCTTGTTCAGGGTTCGGCCATTCACGCCTTAGCGTGACAAAGCGGGTTGGGAAAAACTTTATATAGCCGTATGGTCAGGGCAAGCTGTGGGGTAAGCCTAGCGCGCTGGCCAGGCGGCTATTTAGACATAACAACAAATTATATAACAGGCTGATTACTAATGATTTAAATATGATAAAGAAACCTTTTTGACAAACGATCTCGCCAAACGAAAACTTACTACAGGATGCTGCACCTTTATTTAATATAATATTATTATATAAGCAAATTTGGTTCTGCGCGGTGGAGAATTTGCCGGGTTGGTTGTTAGGAGATTTGTCTGACCTCTGAATGAAACCTCGTCAATGCGAGACCGGAATTTGCTTTAACATAAAATCTTTACCGATATACAACTGCCCACGCACAGCCCAACGCTGAGTTATATATCTGATTTTATATTAACCATCCGCTGCGCGTCTGGCCGCAAATTCCTAGCGTTTGTTATATAATTTATATTATGTTAAATAAAGTATTCCGACCTCTGCTAACTATCCCCTGAGCCGATCTACTAATACCTCCTTCTTCTGAGGTGACACCGGTAATTCATTACCATTACTTAGTTGTACATATCCTATTTTGCCCTTCGTGTACTTCGTTACTTTCTCCACATTGATCAGATGACTTTTATGAACCCTGATAAACCCCAACGGCTCGAGGATCTCTGTGTAGTGTTTCAACGTCCTACAGATCAGTCGTGTGTCATTATTGTCTAAATGAAACTTGGTGAAATTGTCGTGGGCTTCGCAGTGTATAATATCTCTGGCCTTAATTACTTCTAAGCCTTCCATTACTGGTAATACGATCTTGGTATCCTGGTTTTGTTGGTGCTTTAGATTCTCTAGTAGT
>JBCCOE010000229.1:0-2869 GCA_039025475.1 Bacteroidota bacterium
AACTATACGGGAAGTAGTGATAACTATGCGGTTTTCGTACCGAATATGACCGGTTTTGGATCTAAATATGCCTTCTACCAGTCGGGAACGACAGATGAAAACTATTTCGCCGGTAATGTTGGGATTGGTACGACAGATGCCACACGTAAACTCGAAGTTTCTGGTACTGGAACTCAATACGCCAGAATTACAAGTACAAGTGGATATCCTGGTCTAGAATTTAATACAAATGCCACTAATCAGGACTGGAGGCTTAGTCCGAGTGCATTTAATTCGATGCGAGTAGACGCTGGTGATGTGGATGGTTCGATGACCACTGTCGCAACATTTTGGAATTTCTCAACTACGCTTAGAGGAATATTGCCAGGTTCTAGTAACACTTTTGATCTTGGTGCAACCAGTACACGATGGCGCACAATTTATCTGGTCAACAACCCAAGTGTTTCTTCTGACCAAAGGTTAAAATCAAACATTAAAGAACTTGATTATGGGTTGGAGAAAATATTGAACCTCAAGCCGGTGTCATATAAAATGAAAGGTCAAGAGGACAATAAAACTCACCTCGGTTTAATTGCCCAAGAATTAAGAGAAGTTATTCCGGAAGTCGTCCATGAGGATAACACAGCGGATAAGTTGCTAAGTGTCACCTACTCCGAACTTATTCCTGTCACTATAAAAGCCATTCAAGAACAGCAAAATACCATCAAATCACTTGAAAGAGAATTAGAAGAGCTGAGGCAGAAGTTAGCTGATTCAGAAAAATATAAAGCTTCATTAAAAAGTCAGTTGAACGAGCAATCCACTGAAATTGATATGATAAAAAAAGCAATTGGTTTACAAGCTAATGCTAAGGTCGTCAACAAGAAATAAACGGTATGAAAAAGACTTGCTGCCTAATCGTCCTTTGTGCTATTTATACCATTAGCCTTGGTCAGATATTCACTAACCAAGGCATGAAAGTAAGCATCACTTCTAATACCACCTTTTCGGTTAGGGGCGATGCGGTCAATAACGGTACTATTATTAACGATGGGAACTTATATGTTTCAGGAAGTTGGATCAACAACATGAACTATGAAGCTGAGAACGGAAGCTTCATTTTAAACAATCCGGGTGAACAGATTATTAATCACAATGCCCAGTCCTTTGCCAATTTCGAAATTACCGGAGGTGGTCAAAAAATCTTTCTAGCCGATCTCACAGTGAACCAGCGTATTAACCTGCAGGACGGCGTATTAGTAGCCGGAAATGATTCGAAGCTCATCTTATCTGAGGGTATAGATATCATCGGTGGATCTGAAGACAGCTACATAAACGGTACGTTAGTACGGTCTGGTTCTGATGAGCTATTTTTCCCGGTAGGCACGGATAGTGAGTACCTCCCTGTATTATTCGATCAAATTGTAGATGAAAATCCTCAAATTACCGTGCAGGCTTTTTCTAGCCCCGCTGCAAATAGTTCCGATGATAATTTACGTGTATCCGATTTGCGTCATTGGCAAGTAGAATCTATAAACCTGTCAGATGCAGCCCTTACCCTGCCATTGATCGATGAGAATTTTGATACCACAGTAGAAGATCTGGTGGTGGTAGGAGCCACCACGACAGGACGTTTTCAGAACCTGGCAGCTTTTTCCGTGAGTGGCTCATTAATGAGCGGAGAGCTTACTAGTACCATTCAATCGCCGTTTAATGTGTACACCGTGGCAGCCACGTTGTCCGAAAGTGCTCCCGCCGTAACTGTGGTTAATGCCGTGACACCTTCATTGCAAGATGGCAAGCACGATTTTTTGCGCATCCACAATATTGAATCGTACCCAAACAATAAAGTAGAGATATTTAACCGATGGGGAGACAAGGTATTTGAGATGAATGGATATGATAACGTGCAGAAAGTATTTACAGGAAGAGGTAACGTATCCAATATTGGATCCTTGACCAGCGGTACATTTTATTATGTGATCGATATAGGTTCCAGCGAGCAAATAACGGGATTCTTTTTATTGATCAATTAGCTAGAAGGAGATGTCAAAAAAGCTCACTCATAACCAAAGTGACACCGTCAATCCCAACTTGGAATTTGCGCGTGCATGGCCTGAGTTTTTGACAGGCTCTATAAATATTTAATTGTTAGTCAAATGAAAATAACGTTTACTTTCACTTTTATGCTTACTTTTTTCTGGGCTAACTTCTCCTATGCTCAGCAAGATCCTTTGTATAATCAATATCAATTCGATCAGGTAATGATTAATCCCGCCTATGCTGGAATTTACAATCGCTTCACAGCTACACTTATTGGGCGCAGGCAATGGGCAGGTATTGAAGGCGCACCTCAAACCAATTCTTTTACGGCACATTCTTCGTTTTTGAATGGCAAACTCGGAGCAGGCATTTTATTGGTAGATGATCAGTTAGGCGTGAATAAAAACTTTGAAACCCAGGCGTACTATTCGTATAATATTAAGTTCAATAACTATGCTAAACTCGCCCTGGGCCTTCAGACAGGTATTATTAATTATCGTTATGATTTCAATCAACTTAATCTTGACGTTGTCGATGACCCACTGTTGACCGGGCAAGAAGATTCATTTAGCAAACCTAATTTTGGATTTGGCGCCATGTATATGTCTTCCACCTTTTATATTGGGGTGTCTGCTCCCCGCATCTTAAATGTGGAGCTAGATGACGGCATCACGGAGAGTACTCGCTACTTAAATCATTTTTATCTAACCGGAGGTGTCTTATTGTCCCCTACCAATCTTTTCAAAATCAAGCTTACCTCACTAATACGATACACCCCCGATGCACCTATATCTGTTGATGTTACGGCCAGTGCATTATTGGCCGAATTACTTTGGGTTGGGCTGGC
>JBCCOE010000230.1:0-2816 GCA_039025475.1 Bacteroidota bacterium
CCTCACGCCATGGCTTGCCGGGTAGATAGAAATCCAGCTTAAACTCTTCCTGGATATCGAAGAGCTTGTTTCTGAGTGTGATACTCCTTAATCCTATTTTAGAGCGACTATTGTTGATCTTTTCAACATCTTTTGCATCTCGTATTGCGCCAAGATAACCATATAGGGTGGAACTGTGATTGCTTATTACATCCATCCTCCAGTCAGAAATAAGAGCATACTCAAAAGGTGATATCTCTCCTTTTTTCAATGCGACTTCGAGCTTTGGCCTGATGAATTGAAAAAGAGTGTCATTTTTAACATATTCTTCAGAAAGGGAATTGTGGTGACTCAAAATTGTAGACATCCAGTAATTATTTCCTATAAGTTGTTCACCCGGATAGCCATATGTATCCAATATATTGATCAGTTTAGCCATTTGCTCTTCACTGTGAGGAGCGAATTTCTTACTTCCGTATTTCTCCTGAGCTTTGTTTCCTACTCTCAACAATGCACTAAAGGCCTTTTTTTGGTCTTTCTTGTACATAGCCTGCACACGTCGTCTTAGCTCATAATTTATTTCCAGATGCTCCGGGTTTGCACTGTAATTTAACTTTATACTTTCCCAGTTAGCACCGTTTGTCAAGGGTGCCAGAAGTCTGTTTTTTGCTATTTCCTTTGGGGACCAGCCCTTGGCGATACCTTTTTTGATATAACCAAGTGCTTTGGTGTCATCTTGAATTACCGCGGCCAGTTGTGCTGCTATCTTGTATTCACGAAGAAAAATGAATTCATAGTTTTCAAATAGCGTCTCGAGCGTAAGTAGTCCATCGTGAAATTTTTCATTGGCAATAAGCCTTTCCGCTTTAATAACCTCTTGATGGTATTGCGAATAGTTTCGTTCATTTATAGAAGTTAAGGAACAAAACAGTAGTAAGAGCAATATATTACGAATGACCATAGTTTGTATTTATCGAGCTTAAGTTACTTTGGTAACTTATTTTTATTCTTCAGGAAGGTATTGACTCGGAATTGGGTTGGATTCTGATTCCTGCATCCAGTAAATGTTTAAGATCCACCAGCGAGAACCATCGTTATGTAGTTGGATGCTATTAATCCCCCGCATAAATGGTTTGTCATCAGCCTCACTTTTAAACGATTCATACGTACTAAATACCTGAGTGATATTTCCAAATGTGTCCACCTTACGCTGAATTTCTTTTTCAAAAAAACCGTTTTCCAATAACCATGGCCCCGATCTTTCGATGTATTCTTCCGGGGTCATAAATTGAGCGAAGTGGATGCCTTCTTGATTTTTTCCTGAAGGTATAAGTTTGGCATCAGCGTGAAATAGTGATTTAAATAATTCCCAATCACGAGGTTCACCTTTTTCTCCTGAAATGACATCATACAGCGTTGTTAGAATGCCATTTAAACTACTTACTTTTTGGTTTTCGATCTGTGCCTTGGCGCCAATACTAAAGCCGACGTAGCACAAAATAGTGATGATAAGTTTCTTCTTCATAGATTAAAAATCCCTCTTTCGCTAAATGCGTAATAGGCTAAAGTAGCTAATTATTGATTTTAATTTCTAACGCTCATGGTATTTGACCTTTCGACAGTTGAATTAATTGAAAACGCATTTAGCTAACACTTATTTCACAACGCACAATATGCAAAATGGTAATATAGTGCTTATCATTGCAAGTGGGGTGCCATAATATCGGCTGAGATCATACCCATAAACCTGATCCAGATAATGCTGGCGTAGGGAAGGTTGTTAAAACCTATGTATGATAACCATTACAGGAAGTCCCCACTTCCTAATGTGGAATTATTAAGTTTTTACAAAATGAGATTTTTATTACTTGCTGCGCTATTGATGCAGTCGTCCTGGTCATTATCGCAGGACAGTCTGAAAACAATTAATTTAGAAGAAGTGGCCATAAGCGCAATAAGGGCTACTGAAAAGGCTCCAGTACCCTTTACTAACCTCTCTAAAAAAGAGATAGATGAGGTTTATGTGGGTCAGCACCCAATATTTTTATTAGAAAAGTCTACCCCAGGTTTGTACACCTTTTCAGAATCAGGAACGGCCTTTGCCAACTACGGGCAGCTGCGGTTAAGAGGTATTAATCAGGAGCGCATCAATTTTACCCTGAATGGTGTGCCACTCAATGATATGATCGATCAGGGGGTATTCTTTTCAAACTTCACGGATATCACCTCTAATTTTGAGAGCATCCAGGTGCAAAGGGGAGTGGGGACAAGTTCTAACGGTGTTAGTAGCTATGGGGGCTCTATTAACTTCGAAACGCTCAACTTGCGTAACAAGGAGGCATTTACCACCGCCCAGTTCGGTGCAGGATCTTTCGAGACCTACCGGGGAAGTTTTCAACACTTCACAGGCATCAATGAAAAAGGGTGGGGCTTTATGACGGGCTTCAGTAAGTTGACTTCCGATGGTTATCGAGATAATACGGATTCCGATGCTACTTCTTTCTTTTTAAGCGGTGGATACTATGGAGATAGAGACTTGCTCAAGATCACTTTCTTTACGTCAAGGTCGGAAAATGGGTTGGGATTTTTGACTGTAGAAGAGTCATTGTTAGATGAGGACCCAACTAATAACCCGCTAAGCGACAATGACGATGATGATTTTAGTCAGTTTTTATTTCAGGCACAGTATAACCGGATCTTATCCGATAACTGGACACTTGGTTTAACAGGGTATTATGGCGGTGCTGGTGGGGACTTCGTGGCTTTTGAGCTGAATTCCCCACTTCAAAATGATCACATCGGCACTATAGTTAACGCGGATTACTCTAAGGGTGATC
>JBCCOE010000231.1:0-2592 GCA_039025475.1 Bacteroidota bacterium
AGCTCTGGGGTTTGGAACTCTTGTCTTATTTTTTGGATGAACCTTACACCGCCTATCAAGCGGTTGAGTTTAAAACCTTCAATTATGATATCAGCAAAAAATACAGCAGCACGTCATGGTTGGAAATGAACCTTGTAAAGCTGATCCTGAACTTTGAAAAGTCGGATTCAACAAAAACTTTGAAAAACTATAAAGGGGTGAAACCTTACCCTCCACGAAAGCAGCAGTTTAAGGGTAATCTTTATTTGCTGATAGGAGGTTCGACGGCTTCAGCCACTTCTGACTTTGCTTCATGGGTGAAAGAACTAGACCTGGCAACCATTGTAGGAACGGAAACCGGCGGATCACACCTAGGCAATACTAGCAACTGGGAGTTTATGGTAGAGCTACCCAATACGAAGCTAAGGCTACATCTTCCATTGGCCCGCTATATTATCAATGATCAAATGAAGGAATTAGGAAGAGGCGTAATTCCCGATTATATAGTTCCAACGACCACCTTGGACAAGTTGAACAATGTTGATGCTCAGCTAAATTATGCACTTGAGTTGATCCGAAATAAGACCATGTATGAAGTGCCCAAAAATTAGATTCAATCATAAATCTCATCTCAAATCCGGTTTTGAGTATTTACGAAGCGTTCCATTGTTGAATTTAGCTTCGTAAAACAAAAAAACTCAAAATGAACAGAATCAAATCAGTCTTAGTGATAGGCAGTTTTTTTACAGCATCGCTGGTCAATGGTCAGGCTTTAGTCTTTTCCGGTAAGATAATCCATAAAGAAACTTCAGAACCTATCCCGTTCGCTCATATTTTTACGAAAGACACGCGGTACGGCACTACATCAAATCTCTATGGTGTTTTTGATATTTCACTACCTGGCTCTATTAATCAATTAGAGGTAACCTGTTTGGGATATAAGCCAATTACGATAAGTATATTAAACCAAACAGATCCTATTGTGGTGCAGCTTGAGGAGGATATTATCGAGTTAAACGAGGTCGTTGTTCGGCCTCGATCTGCAGAAAGTTTGATGAAGGAAGCCTTTGATCGTCTCTTTATAAATTATGATACTTCTGCTTTTGCTCTTTCGGGCCGGTATAAAATGGTTTCTGTGTTCGATAGCCTTTTAGTGAGAAGTATTGAAGCAGAGTTAGATTTGTGCAAAGCGAGATTAGATCTGGCCGTATCCTACAAAGTTTTGCCTAACGATTCTATTTACATAGGTCAGTTGCGTATGATCAATTCTGAGTTTGATGATTATAAGCTAAAGGCAATGGTGGATTGGGAGAATACTCCTTATTTGCTCAAAAACCGTGATTTTGTCCGGGAGTTTATCTATCAAAATAAAGCATTCGAAGGTATGATGAAGCGCTATGACTTCTCCGTGGATAAAATGGTCATGCTGGAAAATAGACGTAACTACGTAATTACTATCTCACCAAAGGAAGGACAACGTAAAGCCTATTGGAATGGCAGGTTTTTTCTTGACGAAGAAACTATGGCTTTTTCAAAAATTGATATTGTCTCAACCCCAAGAATGTTTAAGAAGTTAAAAACTGGTTTTGGTTATAAGCTCCAGTCTAAAGTAAACAATGTGACCTATGATGAAGGCGCTTGGCGTGAATCTGTGACCTATCAGCCAATCAATGGTAAATGGTATTTCAATAGTGTTAATTCCAGCAAGGAGTTTTTGATATCCAGTAAAAATCGTGGTTTCACTAATGTTCCTGTACATGTAACTATCGAATACAATACTTCTGAACTGCTGCCAGGGATATATACATATGACTCGGCGAATTATTTACCTACCCGCAGCCAAGGCTACTGGGAGGTAGAAAGGTTTATGAAATCCAAATATGATTCGACCTTTTGGAATGATTATGATACCGTTGAGTCAGTAAACCTAAAGTGATGAAATATTTCATTTTATTTTCACTATTAACGGGCATTACTCACTATGCTTATTCTCAAGATGGAATGGTTACCTACAGTGGCAAAGTAGTTGACGAGCAATTAAAAAAAACTATTCCCGATGTATTTATTTACCTGAAAAATAGATCGATCACCAACATCACCAATTCATCTGGGGACTTCCTTATCAGGCTGCCGCAAAAGTTTCAATCGGACACACTTATGCTATCTCATGTTGGATACGCAACTCTTGAAGTCCCTCTTAATGCGTTTGATAGATGGAACGGTATTTTTCATCTATCGTCAAGCAACCTGGAACTTCAAGAAATAGAGATTTCAGCTAAAAGAATTACTGCTGATGATATTATGAATGAGATGGCCAAATCGAGAAAGAAGAATTTCACTTCTGATTTTTTTGAGATAGAAGGCTATTATAAACATCGACTTACCATAGATGATAAGGAAATTGGTTTCATCGAAGTGGCTTTACACCTGATGGATGAAGATTATCAACCTTATAAATATAAAAATGGGATTGCGCAGGAGAATGTGATTTTGAGGGGGATTAGAAAAAATGTCAATCGACCTAACCTATATCAATCTGCATTAAAGTCTTTAGAGAGTAACGACTATTTAAATAACATGCTGATTATCAATAGAGCGAGAAGAGGTTTTCGC
>JBCCOE010000232.1:0-2573 GCA_039025475.1 Bacteroidota bacterium
TTATTTCAGGAAAACTTATGATTTCCGTTTTGACTAAAGCATTGGTTAGTTAAACTTGTAGGGTTTGATCTAATGGTAATCGCTAATTAGGATGATAAAGACAGTTCTTATAGCCATACTCTTCAATTTTGTTGGAAAAGAGGATTCCGTACGATTAATTGATTCCAATCAACTATTAAGTGAAGTTGAGGTATTGAACAAAGAGGATCAATTCGAAAAGTCAATCCTTCTTTTAGAAAGTGTTTCAAAATATGATAGCAACTACTTAAAAATTCAGACAGCGCTGCTGCGTTGTTATTCTAAAAATAACCAGTTTGACAAAGTGATGGAGTTAGGGGAGAAATTCAAGGATAGAACTGACCTCCCTGCAAATTTTTATATTACCCTTGGCAATGCTTATTTGAGTAATAATCGCACCCAAGAGGGTATTGAGATTTACCGAAAAGGCCTGTTGTTGTTTCCCTACAATACATCGATAATTTACAACATCGGTTATGCCGAATATTCGAGGAAAAAATATCAGGTCGCCTTACCTTTTTTTATCGAGACATTAAAAATTGATCCTTACTTCACGCAAGCACATCAGCTATTAGGTAATATTATGTGCAAAACAAACCAAAGAACGAAAGCTGTTCTTTCCTACCTCACGTATTTGGCTATCAATTCCAATCAAAATTGGGCTTTAGTAAGATTGAATGATATACTTAGTGATGGCTATCGAGAAGAAGGGGCCTTAGAACTTGATCTGGACAATTCAGCGTTTGAATACTACGACAATCTACTACGGTCTAAGGCGGCTTTGGACAATCGGTTTAAATCCCTAATTGACTTTGAGGCGCCAGTGGCACAGCAAATCGAATTGCTAATCGGTAAACTCGAATACGTGGAAGGAACAGGTGATTTTTGGATGGATTTTTATGTTCCGTTTCTAGAAAAAATCTCGGATAAGCAGCTGACTTCCGCTCTGATCTACTTCATTTTATATTCCTCAAAAAATGAAAAAGTTCAGGCATGGGTGAATAAGAATGAAAAAGAAAAAGATAAATGGATTGAACTGGTTCAATCACATCTTGATGGCACCAAGTTGACAAATGTCAGAAGCGTTTTAGACTCGACTACTGCATACCGACACTGGTACTATACTGATGGGTCTATCAATGCTATAGGTAATTCATACAATGAAAAAAATGTGGGGCCATTCGAGTTCTTTCATCCCAACGGGAGGTTAAAAGCAACGGGTGTATATGATGATCTGGGTAATAAAGTAGGTGTATGGCATTATTATCATGATAATGGCCTGCTGAAATCTTCTGAAAACTATGTAGGCGGGAAAGTAGAGGGTACTATAGATACCTATACTGAAGATGGCAAACTAAGGAGTTCAGGGGATTATAAAAATGATCAACTGGATGGGTTCTGGAGATGGTATTACCCATGTGGACAGGTAAGTGAGCAGTATCCTTATGTGCAAGGACAGGGATCCGGAAGTGGCCAACTTTACTACGAAGCAGGCGAAACTAAGTTGACCTACTCAGTAAAAGAAGGTCAGTATGATGGAGACTACCTGCTCTACTACAAATCGGGTCAGTTGGCCAATAAATACTATTACCAGGGAGGTGTTCTAAATGGAGTTTACGAAAGCTATTATCCGGACGGGATTTTAGCAGAATCCGGTGAGTATACAGAGGATCAGCTCTCAGGAAAGTGGAAAACAATAGCTAGAAATGGCCAAGTGGAAAACCAGGGCACCTACCGGAATGGCGAAAAAACAGGCTTCTGGGAATATTTTTATGAGAATGGAAATAAAATGAGAACCGAAAACTATGACGATGCAGGAAGGCTTCAAGGAATAGTCAACTGGTATGATATTGATGGTCAACTGCACTCTGAAAGAAGTTATAAAGACGATACGTTGATCGGTTACAAATTTTTTGACAAAGAAGGTAATCCCCTAAGTGAGGGATCGGATGTTAACGGAAACATGGACTATGTAGCGTATTATGCTTCGGGCGATTTACAGGCTAAGGGAACCTTGGTCAATGGCCTTTTTCAAGGCCAGTACATCGTATATCACTACAACGGAAATATCTCATTTTCAGGAACAATGAATAAAGACCAATGGGATGGATTACAAACCGAATTTTATAAGTCAGGAGCAACAAAGACCCGGTCACATTTTGAAAATGGCAATCTCACCGGCTACTATCAATCTTACCATAACAATGGTCAGATTGCCCAAGAAGGTTGGTTGATCAACGGTGATATACAACAAAAATGGGTTGAATATTACTTGGACGGATCTGTCAATAATGAGAGCTATTACACTGACGGTAAGCTTAGGGAAGTGGAGTACTACGATAAGGCGAAACGCATTATTTCAAGGGAATATTACGACGGGGATATTCTAACTCAAATTTTGCAATACGACACGCTAGGGAATGTATTTCAAAATGAAGGGTTAGTTCAATCTATCGACACACTCGAACTTAGAACTGCCTCTGGCAAAATAAGCTTGAATAGAATCACAAAATGCGGACAAGATATAGATCAGATCGACTATTTTACCCAAGGAA
>JBCCOE010000233.1:0-2433 GCA_039025475.1 Bacteroidota bacterium
AACGCGCAATAAACTCCTGAAGCTCCTTTTTCTTTTCTTCAGCTTTTTTGTTGGACGCTGATCGCTGTGCCAGTGCCAGTTGGCTCGACTCGTACCAAAACGAGTAATTCCCCGTAAAAAGTTTAATGGCTTTAAAATCGATATCTGCAATATGCGTACACACTGTATCCAAAAAGTGACGATCGTGGGATACCACAATCACGGTGTTTTTAAACTCTAATAGGAAATCTTCGAGCCAGGCGATGGTTTGGATATCCAGGTCGTTGGTGGGCTCATCCAAGATCAAAATATCCGGGTTTCCAAAAATAGCTTGTGCCAATAGTACGCGTACCTTTTGGTTACCACTTAATTCCTTCATGAGCAGATAGTGATTGTCCTCTTTGATGCCCAATCCACTTAACAATGCCGCAGCGCCTGATTCGGCATTCCATCCGTCCATTTCAGCAAATTCCGCTTCAAGTTCAGAAGCCTTGACACCATCCTCTTCAGAGAAGTCAGGCTTTTCGTAGATGGCATTCTTCTCCTGCATGAGGTCCCACAATTGGGTATGACCACGCATAACGGTGTTCAAAACCGTTTCTTCATCAAATTCAAAGTGATTCTGGCGCAGTACGGCCATGCGCTTGCCTTGGTCTATGGTCACCTGGCCGGAATTTGGTGTTATATCTCCGGATAGGATCTTTAGGAATGTGGATTTACCTGCTCCATTAGCGCCAATGACACCATAGCAATTGCCCTCGGTGAACTTGATATTAACCTGATCGAAAAGAACCCTCTTTCCATACTGTAGTGATACGTTGTTTGCTGCAATCATTGTTTCTCTGAAAAATGAAGCCGCAAATTTAGTTTTTTTATTTACGATTTGCGAAGGTTATGAAAACGTCATTACCTTTAGGTTTACATCATCTTTCTAATATCAATAATCATTGTTATTGTTGTATTATTAGAGGGGGTTTCCAAAGGGGGAGAGTTGATATCTTGTGGATAATGTGGATAACTCTTCAAAGGAATAAGTCATAGTTTTGGTGGAAAAAACTGACAGGGTGAACTATCGTCATTGCTAGATATAGCTCTATTCATCGATTTAGTCCCTGTCAGTCTTTATTGGGTAAGTCTCAAATAGAAATTAGGGATACTGTTGAGCGTACGACCCATCATCAAGGTTTCGAGCACTCGCCCAAGGTATTGTTCATCTTAAAGTAAAGGTATGAAATTCGAATGGTTTATAGGTATTGATGTAAGCAAGGAGGTGTTAGATTTTAATGTTCTTGATCTGTCTGGAAATAATTTTCATCACCAGGTAAGCAACACAAAATCAGGTATTAACTCTTTTTTGATCCGTTGTAAAAAGGCTAACGTTAATCTTGAACGTTCTTTGTTTTGCCTGGAACATACAGGCCTATACAACGAGCAACTGGTAGCTATCCTTAGTGCTAAGCAATTGTCTGTTTGGGTGGAGCAGGGCCTTCAGGTGAAGCGATCATTGGGCATGCAGCGTGGTAAAACAGACCAGGTTGACGCTTACAGATTGAGTGAGTATGCGTTCCGTTTTCAGGATAAGTGTAGGCTATGGAAGGCGCCTAGTGCTTCTTTGAAACAATTAAAACACCTGACCGCTCTGAGAAATCGACTGATCAAGGCTAAAAAGCTACTCAAAACCCCGGTGAATGAACTGACTCGATGTGGGGCTGATAAAAAAGCAGGCAAGCTCATAAAGCAGCTCAATGACCCGATACTCCTTCAGATAGAGCAGCAGTTGCTGGCAGTGGAAAAACAAATTAAACAGGTCATTCAACAAGATGAAAGACTGCTGGAATTGGAACAACTTATTACTTCTGTAGATGGGATAGGTCCAGTGACAGCCTGGGAAATGATTATCCTTACCAACCAATTTCAAACTATTACGGAGGGCAGAAAATTTGCCTGCTATGCTGGTGTAGTACCTTTTGACCACCAGTCTGGTAGTAGCGTCAAGGGTAGACCAAGAGTAAGTCCCTTTGCCAATAAACATATGAAACAGTTATTACATTTATCCGCTCTATCGGCTACTGTCATGAAAGGGGAACTCAATACGTACTATCAACGGAAAGTAGCCGAGGGTAAGAATAAAATGTTGGTACTGAATAACATTAGAAACAAAATAATTCTAAGAGTATTTGCTTGTGTTAACCAAAATAGAAAATATGAAAAATCGTATACCCCTACACTTGCTTAATCCATAGAAATCGATAATGACTAAGGTAGAATGAGCCCGCCTTCCGAAGTTGTACGGAAAACGGGGAATCCTCACAATAAAGTAATACTCTTACTAAACTATTTTCCCGATGATTTCTTTCAACATTTTGGCTGCCAGAGCTCCTGTGATACCCTGAACATCCCGATCTGGATTGTATTCTACAATATCAGCACCTATAATTTCAACCTCTATGGAGT
>JBCCOE010000234.1:0-2125 GCA_039025475.1 Bacteroidota bacterium
CCTACCCACGAGCCCCGAATGAACCGCGCTATTCGTGGACAAGCTCCCCTCCTTGACCTAAAGAATTTTCAAGTGAGTCCTAATTTAGATATTGAGATTTCTTGTTTTTAATTCACCGGGAGAAAAGCCGAAATACCTTTTAAACGCTGTACTGAAATGTTGCGGGTTTTTATAACCAATTCTGGCACTGATTTCTTTTACTGTCATTGTGCCTTCTGCAAGAAGAGTTCTGGCTTCCTGCATCTTCATTTGGTTCCAGTATCCAAAAACTGACGTGCCAAAAAGTTCTTTAAATCCCTTTTTTAGGGTAAACTCGTTGGTTCCTACTTGATGTGCTAAACTATGAAGTGAAAAATCACCAGATAGGTTTTGCGACAGGATCTCTCGAACCGCGTAGAGCTTTTCCTGATGCTGCTTATTTTTTGCACAAAAAATATCGCAGTTATGATTGCTAATTTGCTCGAACTGCAACATCAACAACTCAATGACATGGGACTCTAAAAACATGCGTTTGAAATGTCCCGTTCTGTTGCAGTTCATAATTTGATGAATCAGCGTCATCATCTGTGGAGTAATGGGGTAATTATGTGGCGAAAGAAACGTTGATTGCTTTTTGGCAATGCTTTCCCTGAAAATATCAAACAGCCCACCTTCAGGAAGATACCTGTTAAAAAAGGAAGGCAACAAATTTATTTCAAAGACTTTCATATCTTTTTCGGAGCACCATTCTATGCCACCTTTAAACCCACTAGCATAAATCAAATTGTGCTGATTGGTTTGGAAACCAGTACCTTGTTTAAAGTCCTTGGAGTTTGATCGTGCATTCCCCTGTATGGCAAAATGCATTTCTATACTTTCCATGTCTGTATCGAAATGCACAATAGTAGTTCTTGGCAAAGAGAAATCGCCATAACCAATGTGAATACCCTCAAAGAAGATTTCTTGATACGATCCCTCCAGCATTAAGTGATCAACGGTGTGCCTACGTTCAATATAATGTAATTGATCTGTTCTAAATGAATCTGGATATGTGACTTCCTTAATTAACTCCTCCAGTTCTGATCCATAAATTCTTGTTTTCATAACCTCATTCCCATTTGATTTACAACATCTTAAACTAAAGATGCCCAGTTTGACGAACCCGGCCAATACCGATATATAGCTATATTAATCACTAGTAATAGCTATTTTCATTGATTTAGCAGGATACTGTCTAGGCTTTTTAGAACAAGATTCAACAAAACACATTTTTAGCTTAATTGTTTCACTTTGCTCCGCATGGCGTATCTTTTATTCCGTTTTGCGTATTTCCTCCTTTTTTACCCGCTTGTATGTTTGTTTTCATTTAGAATGATTCAAAATAACAGCAGGTGCGCCCAAAATACAAAGGTAAAGTTCAAAAAATCAACTTAATACAGACATTAGGTTATGCCCTAAGCTTATCGGTTTTTGCTCATTTTTCATTCGCAACAAATAGTAAGCTTGAACAATGTCGAGTAGAATTTACTATAGTCGACGAAAACCAAGAAGGAATAGCCGGGGCTTTTGTGGAGATCAAGGAAGTAAACCAGAAAGCGATCAGTGATGCCGGTGGTCGAGCTATTATACTTTTAGATCAAAATAGCACATACACGCTTCATGTCCACTCGTTAGGATTCGAAACGGTGCTCAGAGCAATCAAAATACCCAGTCGTAAAGAGTTTCAATTACAAGTAGAACTAAGCGAATCAACTACAGAGTTATCTGAGGTTGTTGTGCAAGGACAAACGGAAGAGGAACGGGTATTGCAGCAACCGTATAAAGCGGAATTCATCAGTATGGAAGATATCAGATCCCAACCTGTAGAAGTGGTAAATATCATTAATCAGATGCCCGGTATGCGAATACGACAAAACGGGGGTACTGGCAGCGATGTAGATATCTCCATCAATGGAATTGGAGGTAAAGGCGTGAAAATATTCATTGATGAAATTCCGGTTTACCTTCTCGGGGCAGGCTACAGCATCAATAATTTATCTCAGGGCATTATTGAAAACATTGAGATTTATAAGGGTACCATCCCTGTGACATTTGGATCAGACGCCTTAGGAGGAGTCATCAATATTACAACTCGGCAAAAGAACTC
>JBCCOE010000235.1:0-2038 GCA_039025475.1 Bacteroidota bacterium
AAAATATCGCTTATTGAGGTACCTGCATATCCTTTGGTATTGAAAAGCTCAGCGCTTTTTTCAATGATCTTATTTCTTGTATCTAACCCTTTTTTAGTGATCATTTCTGGAATTAAAGAGGCAAAGATACAAAAAAGACCGGCTGGTTTTATTTATACTCGAATTAATGACTTACCCTGTCTTTCACACACATTGCCACTCTCCTGCCCCACTACCAACGTTTCTCGCTGCGGCATGGTAATTCCTCGGACAAGGTGTCTCCCATCGTGACGAGTGGCAAAAGAGTGATCGTTCCTGCTAAGAAATGATGTGATCGTTTTTAATTGATGTTAGAGGCCATGACTGGCCGTCCGCCCCTAAACTATTAATCCCGCCCTAAACCGAAGCTACATTAACATAATGCAGGCCATTAAGTAACAAAATAGAGTTTATTGCTGCTGGCGCTGTTGTTAATCTATTTGGATTATATAATCATATTATGTTAAGCTGGCATCGAGGCCGGCGAGTTTGTTCGTGTAGTGCTCCTAAAGTTTGATTTTTTTGTTGGCGCGTCTCCAACGGTCAGAATGTTGTTATATAATTTGATGTTATGTGTAAATAGCCGCTTGGCCAGCGCACGATCCATCGCTCGGCCGTTCCCTGACCAAACGGCTATTAATTGCTTTCAGCCTACCCGCTTCCATCTCAGGCCGAACCCAAGCGTCATCCTGAGGAATCATTAAGCCGTCAAGGCTGATGATGACGTGAGGATCTCTTTGACGCTTGTAGCAGAATTAGAATGGCTCACTAGTTGTCTTACTTTATTTGTGTTCGCTGTATCGCTCAAGCCGCTGGGCTTTTACTTTTTTCATTGATAAAAAAGTAAACAAAAAATCTAGGCAAAATAATCACTCCCAACACACAGCCAACCGCACCCTCGGTATTTACCTTGCCAGCCCGCCTGGGCGTAGATGAAATTCTACTTAACATAATATCTTTCCCACGTAGTATTATCTACACGTAGTTGATCTTCAGATAGAATTTGGAGTTGTAGAGTATCATTGTATCCAAAATCACTGAGGTAAACTTTTCCAGTAACGCTATTTACCTTGAAATTTGATTTTATGGCCAGATCTCTATCTGATTCGATGTGACCCACATCTGGGAAATATGAATATTGTAGCATAATTCCCTCATTCTCCTTTTTATGTCTAAACTCTATAATTTCAACAACATCCATTCGTGTAATGGATTGAAGCGTATCAGAAACGTAGATGTATTTGATCAAGCCTGTGTCAGTTGCTAAAGTATATGCCGTATATGCATCTTCACCAAAATCATCTTCCATTGAGACTGTATCAAATGGATACATTTCACGATTGAATGGAGTATACCAAACTCCTTCAATCTTTGAATAGTCAGACCGTTAAGAACATGAGATAAGTATTGCTAAAAAGACGAAATATGATAGTTTTCTTATCACTGAATCAAATTAGTTCTATTTACTTTTCAAAACTAAATTCTTGGAACCGTTCAATCGTATTTTTATTGAGGTTTATCCCATATTCAGGATTCTTAACCGCTGAGTCTGTGAATAGCTGATTTGGCTCATTCCAACCTGTGCTAGGAAACAGATACTTTGTGGGTTTCTGACCATCTACAAACAGAACTAACCCAACCCAAAGATCATCTCTCAAGCCTCGTTCTAGATCAGATTTAGAAACAAAAGTATAGTTCGTTTTCTCACCATTGATTTGACGACATAAAACATCAAACTCTTGCTCCCCTACTCTATTAACAACTCTAAAGTGGGCTCCTTTATGGTTAAAGATAGCTTGTAACTTCTCAATAGTTGGAGGCAACCAAAATTATTTATTCCGTTCTTTGAGCGTATATGAAATTACCCCCTCATTTAAAAGACCTATCCCCCGAAGAGTTGAGCTTGCCAGTGGTGAGCAATTTACTGCACTTTATCGCAGAGCTACAAGAAGAGATAAGTAGACTCAACGCCGAAATACGTTTATTAAAAGGCCACAGTGCACCACCGACCATTCCCCCT
>JBCCOE010000236.1:0-2035 GCA_039025475.1 Bacteroidota bacterium
ATCATCCCAAAAGGAATGATCCGTAATACGTTTCGCTTAAATTTCCGAGTGATTAGAAAGGTCATACCAGAGATCTGAAAATTACTCTGAAATAACACTTCTATTTACAATAAATCAACCCTTACTCTAGTGCGCCGGATTCATTGTAGTTCTTGTTAGCTTGCTTTCGCTTCTTCACGCTACCCTTAGAAAATCTATAGTTAAAGGATAGTATAGCAATTCTAGTTTGTCCAAGCCACCTTATATCCTCTACCACAGCATTACTTTTACGCTGGCTCCAATAAATATTACTTCTGAAAACGTCGTTAAATCGAAAACTTACGGCCCCCATATTCTTGAGAACTTTGTAACGCATTGCCAAATTCAAAAAGTTGAATGACTCAGAAGTTGTATTCAACCTTCTCCCTGATCCGAAGTAATTCCATTGAATATCGGCAGAGAGCTTTTTGGATGGACTAAATGAAAACTTCGTCCTAAACTGGTAATTGTACTGATCCTCATAAAAGAAATCCATAATTTCCGGATCGGCGTACTTATAATAACCTGTTCCGGTGATGCTAAAACTAATTTTAGAGGTGATATCCTTTGAAATGGAACTCTCAAGACCCACAGTATGGTCCTCACCACCGTTAGCAAACTGCATAATGGTAATCTCGTCCTGTACTTCAAACACTCGATTTATAATATCAGATGACCTTCGGTAGTACAGGCTGTTGTTAAATGAAATGGCCTTTGTATTATACCGAAATCCCAGTTCAATATTATCGGTAAAAGAAGGAGTTAGTCCCGGATTACCGATCCTACGGAAAAGGGGATTATTAATACTGGTTAGTGGGTTAAGCGAATAAAAGCTCGGCCTGGAAATACGTCGGTTATATCCAAATGAATAGTCTAGCTTATCACTTTTTTGAAAACTTAAGTGCAGCGAAGGAAAAATATTCCAGAACTCGCGTTCGATCGCGTTTACTTCGTTATTGATAGTTCCATCGGAAACGAAATACTCGCTGCGCAATCCTATTTGCAAACCGAACTTATCCCATTTTTGATTAATTATGGCATACGCGGCGTATGTGTTTTCATCGTAGGTGTAGCTCAACACATTCGTACCATCATTACTGGCACTAACTTCAAGGTTGTCTATACTTTTTGCCGTGTATAGAAGACCTGCCTCAAGTTTGAAATTACCTTCAAATGTCCAGAAAAGATCGCCAGCAATATTTAAAATCGAATTATCATAGAACAGATCGTTATCCAACACAGTAGATCCATTTTCAGTAGCCTCACTTGGAAGTAGATTATCGTTGTCGTTCAATGTAAGATCAAAATCCACATAACGTTTCTCTCCTTCTGTAAAGCGTTTTCTGTAATTAAGATTGTAAACCTTAGTTTCATGTAGATGATAACTTTCTAACTCGTTGACCGTGACCTCACCTGAGTTGATATCATTTATGGTAGTGACTGGTATTATAAAATGCTCGTTATCAGTACGGTTGAATCCAATAGAAAGGTCATTTTTTTCATTTATAAACCAATCGGCTTTTAGATTCAGGTTCTTTACCGATCCGTCGAATTCTCTTCGGGTAGCTATGTCTTGCAAGGTCGGAGTAACATTCAAAACACGATCATTAAATGTTTTACTAATAGAATAGGTATCTCTGTACCCGGCTCTGGCTTGAATATTGACTTTGCCGAATCCACCCGTTACATTTCCACTTACACCATAAGCTGGATTTGTGCGCCCCTCGATATTTATAGACCCGGCTAATCCTTTTATCACCTGATCCTTTAGGATAATATTCACAATACCGGAAGCACCGTCAGCTTGATATCTGGCCGAGGGAGAGGTAATAATTTCAACGCTCTCCACCTGACCAGCATCAATTTGATCAAGCAAATCAGCATTATTAAGCGGAGAAGGTCTGCCATTGACCAGGATTCTAACATTCGAGCCACCTCGTAGAGAAATGTTTTGAGTAATCGGGTCTATTTCCAACTCGGGAAGTTGTTCAAAAGCCTCCAGCACCGTGCCCCCGGC
>JBCCOE010000237.1:0-1987 GCA_039025475.1 Bacteroidota bacterium
AAAAAAAAAAAAAACCATGCCATGTCTAATCTAACGATAAACATCTCGAAAAAAGACGACAAAATACACTAAAATAAAAAAATGAAAAATATAATTATAATTAATTAGCTATCAATATCTTATATCTCCTATTGATTATGCCCATATGGTCAAAATAAAATAAAGGCCGATTAACCTCTGAGCTGGATCGTTAACAATGAGTTCATTAAATCGAAATAATTAATGACTTTCAAAGGTCGTCACCGCATATCTCGAGCACATAAATGACAAAATACGTTTCTATGATAAAGATCTTCAGAGTTGTTTGACAGGAATATAAGTCACACTTTGCTCATCCACGCTAATCTATTAAACGCCGATTAACTGGATGAAATAGCGGAATTATTTAAACAGCAGGGATATAGCTTTGTACCACAGGAAGAAGTATTAAAGGATAAGGTTTATTCCAGCCCCGTTACTAACTATGGCGACTAGGGCATGTCCTGGATGGATCTCTGGGCTATGAGCCAAAGTAAGAATGCTCTCCTACGAGACAATCCAAAGGTGCCGGACTTTGTGGTTAAATAAATCAGAGGAATTTAATAACCCAAACTAGCCAAAAAAGCATAGATAAACGACATTTCCTTAAAATCCGCAAATCGGTCGCTGAAGCCATTGTGGCCGGCGTACATGTTCGTTTTTAGCAGTAGAACATTTTCATCGGTTTTCTTAGCCCTTAGCTTGGCCACCATCTTGGCGGCCTCCCAGTACCCCACATTTGCATCATTGTAGCTGGCCAGAAATAGTAAGTGCGGATAGTCCTGGGCTTTCACATTTTCATAGGGAGAATAAGATTTTATGTAGTCGTGGTAAACCCTATCTTTCGGGTTACCCCACTCTTTAAACTCCCCGGCGGTCAATGGCAACTGATCATCCAGCATGGTGTTGACCACGTCTACAAAAGGCACATTCAGAACAACGGCTTTGAATAAATCGGGCCGTTCGTTAATGGCCACTCCCATTAAAAGGCCCCCGGCACTACCGCCCATGGCAATCAGTTCTCCGGCTTTTCCATAGCCACGTGCGATTAGGTATTCTGCACTCGTGATAAAATCACTAAAGGTATTTTTCTTGTTCAAAAGTTTTCCGGCTTCATACCATTGATGGCCTAGTTCTCCTCCCCCGCGCACATGCGCATAGGCTATGATGCCGCCTCGATCTAAAAAAGGAAGGTTGCCCATTGAAAAAGACATGGGATAGGAAAAACCATAAGCGCCGTACCCTTTTAACATCAGTGCACCAGAGTATTTCTGGATCATGTCTGAGCGGTAGACTAGCGTAATGGGAATCTTTACCCCATCTGAGGCTTCTGCGTAAAGACGCTCGGTGTGGTAGTTACCCGGGTCATAGCCTTCCACTTTTTGCCTTTTGATAACCGTGGTTTGGCCTTTTTCCAGGTCATAAAGAAAAGTAGTAGTGGGATGAACCGGTGAACTTAACGCATATTTCACTTTTTGGGTTTCCCCTTCATCAGGGGTAAGTAGGTTCAGGCTATATACTTCAAGACTGTCTGGAATCAAGTACCGAATTTGGCCACTGATTTGGTCAATGACTTTGACGTGTGGCCGCATGTTCACTTTCTGTTTAAGCACTAAATAGTTGCCGATTATATCCATATCTTGAATAAGAGTATCAGAAGTATAGGTAAGTATTCTCTTCCAATTGGCTATACCAGGGTCAGCGGCTTCTACCTGATAGAGTGAAACGTCTGGGGTGTGAACATCGGAAAGCACAAAGAATAGATCGTTGTAATCCCGGATGTAATATCGGACGCCTGGAGAGCGCTCTTGCACAAGTTGGAAAGGGGCATCGGGGGTGTTAGCATTAAGGACGCGTATTTCATTTTCATCTTTGCTGGAGCTGTAAAGCTGTACATAGCGCTTAGACCGGGTCTTGGAAATTCCAATACTGAAGGTGGAATCTTTTTCAGTGTATAGGACCTTGTCAG
>JBCCOE010000238.1:0-1936 GCA_039025475.1 Bacteroidota bacterium
GGTATCCGGGATTTCGTTTTCAGTGTTCTCTTCTTCGTAACCTTTAGATGCCAACGTCTCTCCGACTTCATCATCTTGCAGTATGCTCACTTGATAAATGTCCGTGAATCCTTGGCCATCTTCCCGTACGGAAGCATAATAACCGTGCTTACCGTCTTTGGTACTTACAAAATAAACGTCATCATCAGGCGTATTAATGGGAAAACCAACATTTACAGGTTCTGTCCATTTACCTTCTGCACTATCGTACTCAGATCTGAAAATATCATAACCTCCCATACCTTTCCTTCCCTGGCTACTGAAGTACAAGGTCTTACTATCATAATCGATGAACGGTCCATCATCGTCGAACTCTGTGTTAATAATAGGCCCCAGGTTTCTGGAACGTGTCCACTCACCATTCTCATCTTTAATACTGTAATAGATATCAATGCCACCTTGACCACCTGGCCTATCTGACGCGAAAAACAAAATACTACCATCGGGAGAAATAGATATTGAGCTTTCCTTAAAACCTTCTGAATTAATGTTTTCACTCATAGATTGAGGATAAGTCCACGTGCCATCATCTTTGCGAAAAGATTCGAAAATATCCCCATTATTATCATCTTGATAAATAAAAAGTTGCTGTCCATCCGCGGATAGTGCAAGTGTAGAAGAATGAAATTCCGTATTAACGACCTCTCCAATATTTTGCGCAGGCTGCCAAACACCATTTTTCTTTTCGCTAAAAAAGATTTCTTCGTAAGGTTTATTGTCTGAAAAAACATTCTGGTTTAAGTTACCGTCTCGTCTACGGGTAGTAAAAACCATTAAGGTCTCATCCTCATTAACAACAGGTCCAAAATCATCATATTCCGAATTGATAGCGCCTCCTAAATTTTCAATAGAAAAATGTGAAGGATTCGCAACAAATTCGATGGCGTTTTGACACTCATATATTCTTCTCTCAACATCTGGTAGCTCGGTACGATCACGCCCACGGTAGCCATCCTTTTCAGTTAATTTTCTTTTGTACCTATTATAATAAGCTAACGCCTTATCAAACTCCATCCCATACTGATAGCTACGACCTATCCAATACGTTATGTCAAACCGGTACTCAGGATCAAGCTCTAATACTTTCAGGAAATAATTAACCGCCCTATCCTTTCCAACGGTCTTCATATGAAAATCTCCGGCTCTGTAGTTGGCCACAATGTTCTCAGGGTCAGCTTCAACGGCTTGAACGTATGTTTCTCTCGCCTGATCCATTGCCTGCGTTTCTTCCATGATTTGTTCCGCAATAAGAATCAACTGTTGTGCGAGTTCTTTACCGCCTCCGTCTTGAGAGAATGAATTTACGCTGATTGCCAACGAAAGAGCAGCAGTAAATAAAATCCTATACCTTTTGTACATTTTCAAGATATTTGCAGTTGTACGTCTAAGTTTAAAAAATAACAAGGGCCATCGTTTACTCGAATCTATCCATACTTAACCTCAAGTAAAACTTTAAGCTAAAAAGTCTAATAACTGCGATTAAAGCACTAAATATAGGTATTGTTTTGGATTATCACAATTTGCACAACTGAAGATGAACATAATAAAATCCGAATTTATTACTAGTAGTGCAAACATTAGCCAATGCCCCCTACCTGAACTTCCAGAGTTCGCTTTCATTGGAAGATCAAATGTCGGTAAATCCTCTCTTATCAATATGCTGACTGATCGAAAGGCGCTGGCAAAAGTCTCCTCCAAACCAGGCAAGACCCAGTTGATCAATCACTTTAAGATAAATGGAAGCTGGTATTTAGTAGATCTACCCGGATACGGCTGGGCTAAAGTAGCTAAAACCGAAAAGGTGAAATGGGGTGTAATGATACACGATTACTTATTAGAACGTGAAAACCTCGTAAACTTATTTGTACTCGTAGATTCCCGGCTTGAACCGCAAAAA
>JBCCOE010000239.1:0-1920 GCA_039025475.1 Bacteroidota bacterium
AACTATACGGGAAGTAGTGATAACTATGCGGTTTTCGTACCGAATATGACCGGTTTTGGATCTAAATATGCCTTCTACCAGTCGGGAACGACAGATGAAAACTATTTCGCCGGTAATGTTGGGATTGGTACGACAGATGCCGCGCGTAAACTCGAAGTTTCTGGTACTGGAACTCAATACGCCAGAATTACAAGTACAAGTGGATATCCTGGTCTAGAATTGAATACAAATGCTGCTAATCAGGACTGGAGGCTCGCGCCAAGTGCATTTACTTCAATGCAAATACAAGCGGGTAATGTAGATGGTTCGATGACTACTGTCGCAACATTTTGGAATTTGTCAAGTACGCTAAGAGGAATATTGCCGGGGACTACTAACACCTATGATCTTGGTTCATCCACTACACGATGGAGAACAATTTATCTACTCAATGCCCCAAATAATTTATCTGACCAAAGGTCAAAATCAAACATTAAAAGACTCGATTATGGGTTAGAAAAAGTGATGAAACTTAAGCCCGTCTCGTATAGGATGAAAGACCAGGAGGACAATAAAACCCACCTCGGTTTAATTGCCCAAGAATTAAGGGAAGTTATTCCAGAAGTGGTTCATGAGGATACTTCCGAAGATAAGATGCTAAGTGTTACCTACTCCGAACTTATACCTGTCACTATAAAGGCCATTCAAGAACAACAAGAGACCATCCAGTCACTTGAAAAAGAGTTGGAAGAGATGAAGCAGAAGTTGGCTAGTTCAGAAAAACATAAAGCTTCATTAGAAACCCAGTTGCGTGAGCAATCGGCTGAAATTGATATGATAAAAAAAGTACTCGGTTTACAAGCTGATGCTAAGGCGGTTAATCATAAATAAAAGATTATGAAAAAGACTTGCTGCCTAATAGTCCTTTGTGCCGTTTATACCGTTGGCCTTGGTCAGATATTCACGAACCAGGGAGCGACGGTAAGTATTACCTCCAACGTTATATTTTCAGTAAAGGGGGACGCCATAAATAATGGTACGATCATTAACGATGGGAACTTATTTATTTCGGGAAGCTGGATTAACAATATGACCTATGAGGCTGAGGACGGCAGCTTTATTCTAAATAATCCGGGCGAACAGATCATTAATCACAACGCCCAGTCCTTTGCTAATTTCGAAATCACAGGAGGAGGTCAAAAGATATTTTTGGCCGACCTCACGGTGAACCAGCGTATTAACCTCCAGGATGGCGTATTGGTCGGTGGAAATGATTCCAAGCTCATCTTATCTGAGGGCATAGACATCATCGGTGGATCGGAAGACAGTTATATAAATGGCACGCTGGTAAGGTCTGGTTCTGATGAGTTATTTTTTCCGGTTGGTACGGATAGTGAGTACCTCCCTGTGTTATTCGATCAGATTGTAGATGAAAGTCCGCAAATTACGGTGCAGGCTTTTTCTACCCCTGCCGCTAATAGCACTGGTGATGATTTACTGATATCCGATCTGCGTCATTGGCAAGTAGAATCTGTGAACTTGCCAGATGCGGCAATTACATTGCCTTTGATCGATGAAAATTTTGACACCACGGTGGACGACCTGGTCGTGGTAGGCGCCACCACAACGGGTAGTTTCCAAAACCTGGGAGCTTTTTCTGTGAGTGGTTCATTGACGAGCGGAGAGCTTACTAGTACCATTCAATCGCTGTTTAATGTGTACACCGTGGCAGCCACTTCGTCCGAAAGTGCTCCCGCCGTAACTGTGGTTAATGCTGTGACACCTTCATTGCAAGATGGCAAGCACGATTTTTTGCGCATCGACAATATTGAATCGTACCCAAACAATAAAGTAGAGATATTTAACCGATGGGGAGACAAGGTATTTGAGATGAATGGATATGATAACGTGCAGAAAGTATTTACAGGAAGAGGTAACGTA
>JBCCOE010000240.1:0-1918 GCA_039025475.1 Bacteroidota bacterium
ACTCTCCGCTACTGATGCTGAGGCCATTTTAGATCGGTTACCTGAGAAAATTCAGACGGCTCTGATTAAGCGTGCTGATGAGATTGAGTATCCTATTGAAGCAGTTATCGAGATGGCGATCGCAAGTTTTCTGGACTCGGAGGCGCTAGGTTTTGCTGATTGTAAACCAGGGCGTGGGTAGTAAGTCGGCGGCATCCTAGGTCTATAAACTTGACTACAAAGGCTGTTAGCCTAGCAATCGCATCTCTTCTGCATTATCAATAACAAGCGATCGCGTTATTTCATGAATACATAGGGCAATGCGATTTTACTGTCGACAACGCATTTACAGAAACTATGCTCGCCTTGGTAGATTTCTACTCCTAAGTAGGACGATTAAATCAGGCTATGATTCTGACTTTCTTGGTGGTTGTGGCGGCGGCGGCGGTGGCTTTGGTGGAACTTTCTGCGCACTAGCTCTTGCGCCCGCTGCACCTGATTTAATGCTTTCTTTCCCAGGCTTCGCTATCGCTTGGAAAATTTCCGTTTTTTTGAGATTCTTCTTTACTCATTATTCACCTCCGTAATCTCACCTGATTTTCTCAGCTCTTTTCTATGGAAAGTCTTTGATACTTTCTGTAGCCCATCTTGATCAAATGGCCAGGATTGAAACTCGATTTTCAGATTATTTTGTTTGTTAAAGCTGACATATAGTCCAGGCACTTGATATAAATGTTCAGAATCTGAATTTCTATAAACTTCTACATTTTGAAGCAGCATTTCTTTTCCCTCTAGCCCGTCTGAGAAAGACCTTAGCCATCCTCGATATAGCAGATCCGAATCAAGCTCTCGAATGACGATCCACTGATTCTGTCCCCATTCACAAGCTTGATTCCAGACTCCTAGATCATCTAACTTATTAGACAATTTTAATTTTGCAGCCATATAAAGAAGAATTTTACTATTTACTAAATAAGCAAATAAAAACCCTACAGGAATGCCTAGAATAGAAGAAATAAATATTTCATTGAAACTCAAGCTTGAATCTTTATTCGTGAGACTTTCAATAAAGTAGAAAGTCTGATTGGGCAAGAAAGGGACAGAATTTGGCAATAAAATGAAAACGAAATAATAGAATAAATAGCAAATAAATCCGTAAGTAAAAGAACCTAGAAGAATATCAGAATTTTTGAACTCTCGATGAAAGGTTAATTTGCTGACAATATTGAAAGACAATAATCCAGGAATAAATATTACAACGATTCTCAAAGCAAACTCTGATAGATTCATAAGCCTACGTGGTTGTTAATACTTTTGGAGAGCGTCAATTAAGCAGCAAATATTTTATTAAAAGAGCATCTGTCATCCTATAGGACGGATGAACTATTATAGCGTTGCCTTCATAAGGAAAGAGCAATCTCTTGAGAAAAAATCAATATTTATCCCGCAAGCCTTTCACCGCTTCAATTTCATCCTCCCGCGCCAACTCCAAAAACGAATAGAGCCACTCCTTCGGTACATTCGGAAACGTTGGACTTTCCTCCAACTCCACATATGCCCCCTCCCACAACCCATAAATCCGCCACACCCGACCATCAAACCGCCAAAACTCCGGCACCCCCAGCGCCGCATAAAACTGATTCTTGGCAATATTCGTGTGGGTAATATCCACCTCCACCACTAAATCCGGCGGTGGATCTTGGCTGAAGTCCACATTACGGCCCTTTACCAACGGCTGATTTTGAATGTAGTAGGCATTATCCGGCTCTGCCCCCTTATTCATCTGCGGATAGGTCATCGTGGTGGAGCCCATCGTTTTAATTCTCAGCCCCATTAGCTCTACCAGCGTCAAAATAAAGCGCTCAATCAGCCGGCTGTAAAACTCGTGATCTTCTAAGGGCACCGTAATTTCTAAAACGCCGTTGTCATAGGTCAGCCT
>JBCCOE010000241.1:0-1888 GCA_039025475.1 Bacteroidota bacterium
AAAATAAATAGCTAAAAATTACCAATGGTGCGGTTGACGGTCATATTTGTTTTGATATTTACGGGGTTCGGGAGCTTTACCCAGGAACGGGATCAAGGGTCATTTTACCTGGGTGCAGACCTATCTTATGTCAATGAATTACTGGATTGTGGAGCAGAATACAGGTATAACGGTGAGCTAGTAGATCCGTATCAACTGTTTGCTGAAAAAGGAGCCAACATTTCAAGAATACGGTTATGGCATAGTCCGGGGTGGACCGATTATTCGGATTATGAAGATGTAGCACTGGCTATTCAACGATCTAAAGCGGTAGGTATGGACGTACTACTGGATTTTCATTACTCCGATACTTGGGCCGATCCACAACATCAGGTGATCCCTCAGGCATGGCGACACATTTCTGATCATGACCTCTTGAAAGATTCCCTATATCACTACACCTATGGAACCTTGAAGGCGCTACATGCCAAAGGACTGTCTCCCGAATTTGTACAAATTGGCAATGAAGTAAATATTGAGATTATGCAAGATTCAGCCAGCATGGTTGTGGATACGATTAACTGGAGTAGAAACCTGTCATTGCTCAATGCAGGACTAAAAGCCGCACATGATTTTTCCACAGATCATTCCGTCAATATTGAGACCATGATACATATTGCCCAACCGGAAAATGCACTTTGGTGGTTTTCAGAAGCACGGCAACATGGCATAGCTGACTTTGATTGGATAGGCTTGTCCTATTATCCTAAATGGTCTGCTTACGGAATTGACAGTCTGGGTATCGCGCTCGACTCTTTAATCAGTACCTATGGTAAAGATGTGATGATTGTGGAAACCGCGTACCCTCATACACTGAATGATGTGGATCAGGCAGGTAATATTTTAGGTAAAGACGCGCTTATACCGGGATATCCGGCCACTCCTAAAGGGCAATATGATTTCCTTGAGCGATTAATAGAGATTACCCGTAAATCCGGTGGAAAGGGTGTGATCTATTGGGAGCCCGCCTGGGTCACTTCGGATTGTAGTACACTCTGGGGACAAGGTTCGCACTGGGACAATGCCACCTTTTTTGACGGCGTAAATGGGAATGAGGCACTTCCTGTTTTTGATCTGTTTGGAATGAGGTAGTAGATATTCCTTACTCTAAAAAAGTAGGTTTTTTACACTTAATAAATTGGTTTAATCATGTCATAGCAATTAGGGAAGTGAATTTCTCGTTAGATTGATCGTTGTATCATAAAATATGATACTTGACTTTATGCATAACATCGGTAGTCTTCAAAAATACTGCAAACATTCAGGGAATATTGAGTTGAGTTAAAAACCAAAATCAAAATTATAACCTCTTTCCTGAAGTATAAGGTAGCGTTCTTCGTTCAAACTGTATAGAAATGAGCCCTTTTTGGAAGTAGACATATCTTTTTTATTGAGGCTGGTGAGCAATCCTGACTTAAGGATTTTCTTACGAAAATTTCTGTCGTCAATTTGAACATTAAATATCGCCTCGTATACGCTCTTGAGTTGAGCAAGCGTAAATTCTTGAGGCAGCAATTCAAATCCGACCGGGTGAAACCGAGCTTGCTCACGCAGATGCCTGATCGCTTTTTCGATCATTTCATTGTGATCCAGTATCAACTTTGGTAACGCAATTAAAGGAACCCATTTGGCCTGATGATTTTTCACCGAAATTTTTAGATTGTTCTGGTCGATTCGTATTAAGCTCCAGTAGGCGACCGATAATACCCGGCCTCCTGGGTCTCTATTTGCATTCCCAAAGGTGTAAAGTTGCTCCATGAATAGGTTTTCCAGCCCGGTCAAAGTCTTAAGTATTCGACTCGCCGCTTTCTCTACATCTTCATTCTTCTTCACAAAAGAGCCTACCAAA
>JBCCOE010000242.1:0-1886 GCA_039025475.1 Bacteroidota bacterium
GGTATCCGGGATTTCGTTTTCAGTGTTCTCTTCTTCGTAACCTTTAGATGCCAACGTCTCTCCGACTTCATCATCTTGCAGTATGCTCACTTGATAAATGTCCGTGAATCCTTGGCCATCTTCCCGTACGGAAGCATAATATCCGTGCTTACCGTCTTTGGTACTTACAAAATAAACATCATCATCAGGCGTATTAATGGGAAAACCAACATTTACAGGTTCTGTCCATTTACCTTCAGCACTGTCGTACTCGGATTTGAAAATATCATAACCGCCCATCCCCTTTCTACCCTGGCTACTGAAATATAGCGTTTTACCATCGTAATCAATGAATGGGCCGTCGTCATCGAACTCCGTATTAATTATAGGTCCGAGATTTTTAGAACGTGTCCACTCCTCATTTTCATCTTTGACACTAAAATAAATATCAATACCTCCTTGACCTCCAGGTCGGTCTGACGAAAAAAACAATATACTTCCATCCGGCGAGATCGATATCGAGCTTTCCTTAAAACCTTCGGAATTGATATTTTCACTCATGGACTGAGGATATGACCACGTGCCATCATCCTTACGGTACGATTCGTAAATATCTCCATTATTATCGTCTTTATATAAAAACAACTGTTTTCCGTCGGCGGAAAGGGCCAGATTAGAATCGTGAAATTCGGTATTGATAATCTCGCCAATATTTTGAGCCGGAGACCAAACTCCATTCTTCTTCTCTGTAAAGAAAATATCCTCATAAGGTTTATTATCTGAAAACACATTTTCGTTTAAGTTGCCATCTCTGCGTCTGGTAGTAAATATCATTAACGTTTCATCTTCATTCACCACCGGCGCAAAATCGTCAAACTCCGAATTAATGGCGCCTCCTACGTTTACAATGGAAAAATTAGCCGGGTTGGCGACGTATTCTATAGCATTGTTACATTCGTAAATCCTACGTTCAACGTCAGGTAACTCGGTACGATCACGTCCCCTATAACCATCTTTTTCGGTTAGCTTCGTCTTATACCTATTATAAAAGGCCAGTGCCTTGTCGAATTCCATTCCGTACTGATAACTCCTGCCTATCCAATACGTTATGTCAAACCTGTACTCCGGATCAAGTTCTAATACTTTCAGGAAATAATTAACCGCCCTATCTTTTCCAACGGTTTTCATATGGAAATCCCCGGCTCGATAGTTAGCTACAATATTCTCTGGATCAGCCTGCACAGCTTGAACATATGTTTCCCTCGCTTGATCCATCGCTTGCGTTTCTTCCATGATCTGCTCCGCAATTTGGATGAATTGTTGAGCCAATTCTTTGTTATCTACGTCCTGTGAAAATGAACTAACACATGTTACCAGCAAAAGAGCAGCCGTAAATAAAATCCTATACCTTTTATACATTTTCAAGATATTTGCAGCCGTACATCTAAGTTTAAAAAATAACAAAGGCCAACGTTTACTCGAATCTATCCACACTTAACCTCAAGTAAAACTTTAATCTAAAAAGTCAGATAACTGCGATTAAAGTGCTAAATATAGGTATTGTTTTGGATTATCCCAATTTGCACTCACGAAGAATGAACATAACAAAATCCGAATTTATTACGAGTAGCGCAAACCTTGGACAATGTCCTCAACCCGAACTTCCGGAGTTCGCTTTTATTGGAAGATCTAACGTAGGTAAATCTTCTCTCATCAATATGCTCACTGATCGCAAAGCTTTGGCAAAAGTGTCTTCTAAACCAGGTAAAACCCAGTTGATCAATCACTTCAAGGTAAATGAAAACTGGTATTTGGTTGATCTACCCGGATACGGCTGGGCTAAAGTAGCTAAAACCGAAAAGGTGAAATGGGGTGTAATGATACACGATTACTTATTAGAACGTGAA
>JBCCOE010000243.1:0-1865 GCA_039025475.1 Bacteroidota bacterium
TCACTTAAAACCCTAGGTTTCGACCCAACGGTTTCTGAAGTATATGGTTTTCACCCTGAAAACGTTTTATTCACTCCCACAGAAATTGACGGAAGAACGTATAGCGCTCAGCGCATCTCCGATATCTACTTTGGCCCGCGAATGGCCGGAGAGGATGTCATGCATGGAGACATTTATAGTGTTATAATTCTTGTTAGCATCACAATACTCATCCTATTTCTGGCACTGACAAGCTTTATAAACCTCACTAGTCTCTCCCTTCCCCATCGAGCAAAGGAATTAGCAGTAAAAAAATTAGCCGGTCACAGCAAGCTGGAGTTGGCAATCGGATTCATCACTGAATCTTTATTTATAGCTTCAGTTTCCTCAATGCTTGGAATGGGAATTTTGTGGTTTTCTTGGCAATACTTTGAAACCATAAAAGTGATAAATGTACCTCATTTGATCTCATTGCAACTTCCTTTATTGACCGCCACATTGATCCTATTTTGTTTACTGTTAGCGGTATCGCCCTTATTTATAGTAGGCAAGTTTATCCGGGCCAATGCCATTCGATTGTTAAGTTCAGACGCCATCACTTTTCCAAGGTTTAAGAAGGTCATTATCATTGTGCAGTTGGGGATCAGCATTTTATTGATCGTATCGGCTATTGTCATCAATAGACAGGTAAGCTATTCCTTGGTGAAAGAACCCGGGCACAATAACTATCAAGTGGTGTATGTTAGTTATCCGGCAAGTTTGACCAATGATCAACTACGGGAGCTTAGGACTAATTGGCAACGATCAAAGCCAAATATCGTCTACGTCATGGCCGTTTCTCAACTGCCCGACCAAATAAGTAGCCGAGATTTAAATACCGGGGTTTATTCGATTTTTGTAGATCCAGAATTTAATAATTTCTTTGATATCGAGATTCTAGAAGGCAACTGGTTTGGCCCCAATGATAGTGATTCAACGCTGGTAGTAAATGAAAGCGCCTTTGTTAAGCTAGCAGGTACCGCACCCATCAGAGGTGTTTACAAGGACATTAGCGGGAAGTTTAACTTACCTGAAAAACCTGTTCAGATTATGCGAACTGGATCAGTGAATTATAATTTTCTATGTATTCGTGTACTGGAAGTAGATATTCTGAAGACAATCTCCTACCTGGAGCGGTTTTTTGGATCAAACGGCGAATCCGCGAATGTACAGTTTATGGACAAAAGGTTTGAGAGCTGGCTCAACTACCAGCTCAGACTTAATGCATTCACTAACCTGCTTACCATTATGGCCGCACTACTCTCCTGCTGTGCTATCTACGGGTTAAGCATCAGCATGGTCAGAGATAAGCTCAAGCAAATCGCTATCCGAAAAATCTGTGGGGCTGATATTTTACAAATCATATATCTTTTGATCAAAGAGTTCGCTACGAACCTTTTTATTGCCGTATTGATATTTGCTCCAATTACCTATATCATTCTTCAAGAATTACTTCGGGCGTTCGTTTACTCCACAGAGGTGAATTGGCTTGATCCGATATATCCGCTCGCCTATTGCGGAATTATCATTACCGTATTGTGCACCTGGAAGGCATTGACTTTAAATCGCGCCGATCTATCAGGAGCTTTAAAAGAATGAATTAAACGTCATATTATTCTTCGCGTAGATGATCTAATGATTTTTCGAGATCCTGCCGACCAATAATTGTCATTATTTCCACAATTTGGTCTTTGACCCTGTAGTAAATAGTATCTGAACCGCAGACACATCTTCGATAACCGGGTTTAATAAAATCAACAGCTTCGAAAGCATAGGGCCTCTGAGCTATGATCTCAAAATACTTAAAAAATGAGTCAAAATATTTGTCTGCCTGGTCTATTCCGAAA
>JBCCOE010000244.1:0-1852 GCA_039025475.1 Bacteroidota bacterium
TAAAAATTATGATATCCTGACCCGAACTAACCGTTCACACTGTTTATGTACGGGTATGTTATATGACCATAAAACCATGCAGCAACCCGCTACAAAAATTCAGGACAGGGAACTACGGTGGCAGCGGTTTAAGCGGTTTGTAATGCTCCATGGACTTAAGGCCAAGCGTAAAATGATGGCAGTACTTAAAAAGAAAAAAGAAAAATGAATGACACTGTAGTACTCGCCTTTAGCGGTGGATTGGATACCTCTTACTGTGTAAAGTATTTAAAGCACGAAAAGAACCTGGAGATACATGCTGTATTGGTAAATACCGGAGGCTTTGAAGAGACTGAAATTGAAGAAATTAAATCACGAGCGATCTCACTTGGCGTATCTAAATTCGAAAGCATTGATGTTACCGAAGAATTCTATCAGAAAGCGATCCGATACCTGATTTTTGGTAATATTCTTAAAAATGACACGTACCCACTATCGGTAAGTGCAGAGCGCATTTTTCAAGCCATAGCTATTGCAGAGTATGCTTCTAAGATCAGTGCTAAATACATAGCCCATGGAAGCACCGGAGCAGGAAACGACCAGGTTCGTTTCGACCTGGCTTTTAACATCATATGCCCTGACGCCGAGATCATTACCCCTATACGTGACCAGCAACTATCTCGGGCTCAAGAAATTGAATATCTCAAAACCCACGGGGTAGAAATGAGCTGGGAGAAAGCGAAGTATTCCATAAACAAAGGGCTTTGGGGAACAAGTGTCGGCGGTGCGGAAACTTTAACGTCACACCGCACCCTACCTGATGAAGCCTATCCAAGTCAGTTGGTTAATGAAGGTAAAGAAACCATTACCCTAGCTTTTAGATCGGGTGAACTAGTTGGTATTAATGGAAATAACACTTCGTCAGTGGAGTGTATCCAAACTCTCGAAAAATTGGCTAGCGCTTATGCCATAGGACGAGATATGCATGTGGGTGATACAATAATTGGCATCAAAGGGCGAGTGGGCTTTGAAGCAGCCGCCCCAATGATCATCATCAAAGCACACCATACCCTCGAAAAACATGTCCTTACCAAGTGGCAGCTGTATTGGAAAGACCAATTGGCGGAGTGGTATGGTATGATGATGCATGAAGGGCAGTATCTTGATCCCGTCATGCGCGATATCGAAACGTTTTTCGAAAACACCCAACAAAATGTGACTGGTGAGGTGGAAATTGAACTGTACCCCTATCGTTTTGCGGTGGTGGGCATTACTTCAAAATATGACCTCATGAATTCTACGTTTGGCGATTATGGCGAAATGAATAACGCCTGGTCTGGTGAGGATGTGAAAGGGTTTACCAAGATCCTGGCGAATCAGACTAAAATTCATGCCGCAATTAACAAGGCAAAATTATGATCAAGGTAGGTATAGTAGGAGGAGCCGGATATACAGCCGGAGAATTGATCAGACTCTTGATCAACCATCCGGAAGCACAGATCAAAAGTATATTCAGTACTTCTCAAGCAGGCAAGCCAGTGTATTCCATGCATCAGGATTTACTGGGTGAAACTGATCTGGCTTTTAGTGACCAACTAGAAGCAAATCTGGATGTAGTTTTCCTCTGTCTCGGACATGGAAATAGCCAGGCCTTTCTTCACGGTAATGACCTGGGAAGTGCTAAAGTCATAGACCTAAGTAACGACTTCAGATTGAGCAAGGATGCCCACTTTGGTAAAAGAGAATTCCTTTACGGCTTGCCAGAACTCAATCTCGAAAAGATAAAAACAGCAGAAGCCATAGCGAATCCTGGCTGCTTTGCTACGGCCACTCAATTGGCACTGCTTCCACTAGCTTCCGGCAATCATCTCCA
>JBCCOE010000245.1:0-1819 GCA_039025475.1 Bacteroidota bacterium
AATAGCAAGTACTCCCACTGCCAAAGAATAATACACTTCTGGACTTTGAGCTAAAGTGAGTATGTGTTTGATAATTCCACTATAGCCAAAGATAAGAACCGCCAAAAGCATCAAGCCTCTATACAAAGTCAGGCGATTCATTTTACCCGGAATAAGGAAAGCGGCATATACCAACATGGCTATAATGCCTCCTTTGGGATCTGTTGGGGTTAATCCTTTTCCACTATCTGACACGAGCCACCAGCTTATAAGATTAAATAAAAGGCCCAGAATGGCATAGAATAGTTGTAAGTATAAAAGTCTTCGGAAATGCATAAAGTAAGTTCGGTTAAAACCCAGCATTAATCTTATTTGGATAAATAAAGGCAATATCCAACATAATCGAAATGAATATATCTACTATGTTTGAGAAAGTATTTGAGAATATTAAGATGTGGAATTTAAGATGATTAGGACTCTCTTTCTAAGTATCCCCCTAGGGCTTACGCATTATAATTTATACCGAATAAAAGTTGTTCAAGAATTTTGGTATTCCATGCGGCTTTGAGCCTAGCTGCCTTTACTGAGTATTTTCCTTTATTTTTCTTGATCAAATTTAAGGTCCATTTTCTCAAAAGGGCCATATTCTCGGGCGCATGAGCGGTTCTAATTCTGGATCTGTCTTCATTGAAAACCATATCCAGTATCCAATAGAGGGAGTTTTCAATACTCCAATGGCTTCTAATACACTTATTCAGATGCTCAGCAGAAGTATCAAGAGAACTTATATAATATCTGATGTTACTTTCTTTTTTGTCCCCGATGATCCGCTCAGCTTCAATTTTGACCATACTCTTGATCCCTTTCCATTTGGGAGCTTGAGTCAATATCTGGACATCCGTAGAAAAACTACAGAGTCGTCTTTCAATTCTTCCATGTCCTTTATCCCAATTGTCATCCTGCTCAAGGTGGACGAATTGAAAGCCACTTTTGGCCTCTTCAGTAAAAAAGGCTTGAATCTCTTGATATAAGTTCCCTTGATTTTCTTTGACCGAAAGAATGTAATCACCTTCCTGCTCAACAATTTGTTCTGCTATGGCTCTTTGGGTTCCTATGGCGTCAATTGTCAAGATACAGCCCTCTATATCAAGTAGTTTGATTATTTCCGGTAAGGCAGTTATCTCATTGGTCTTTTCGCCCACCTTTGATTGGGCTAGACACAAGCCATTATGATGAGCCCAAGCTCCAACCAGATAGAAACCATAACGACCCGAAGCTAAATCCTTCGTCCCTCTCAATTGTTTACCATCTAAACTAATCAGTTCGCCTTTGCTTAATTGATTAACCCGAGACATCCAATCTTGAAATACCTTTGTGAAAGATGCTGGACTAAGCTCCATAAATACTCGGCGAAAGGTGTCATGGGATGGTATCCCATTTTCTAGTTCTAGATATTGACTAAGCCACTCATAACGATCATAACCATATTCTTCGATTTCTGTGAATGAATCTGCTCCACTTAACATCGCGCAGAGGCTAATAAATAGCATTTCTGAAAGATTATGAAGTTTACATCGATCCAGGCGCCAATCGGATACCTCCGAAAATAGATCTAATATGAAATTGTTTGTGTTTTTGCTTCCCATCAGGAAAGCTAACTATTTTTATAATGCGTAAGCCCTATTAATAACCGATCTTAACCGTTAATAACGACTAAGTTTATAAGAGACTGGTTTCCAGCGCCATAAATCGCTTTTTTTACCCCAAATTAGTCTCATGAATCTTCTCATTTTTCCTCTATACTATCAGGGCAAACAAAGAATTGGTATCAAAAACAGGC
>JBCCOE010000246.1:0-1739 GCA_039025475.1 Bacteroidota bacterium
ATGCTGGCACCTAGTACTTTCCGTATGCTGATCTCCTTTGCCTTTCTTTCTGCCAGAAACGCCGCCATGGCGAAAATTCCCAATGAGGAAATAAGAATGGTAATAACACTAGCGATCGTTGCTAAACTACTCATGCGCTCCTCACCTTGATACTTACGCTTTAGGCGGTCACTAGAAAACGAGTAGTCGAAAGGACTTTCAGGGTTGACAGATTTAAAGACCTGCTCTATTTCTAAAAGAGCTGTGGAAATATTGATTTTCGGATTTAGCTTGATACTTACCACAGAGGACCTACCTACAAAATCATAATAGTATACCGTCTGCTTGGTGGGTTCATAAGCCCCTTGATTGAGCAGGTCCTTTACAACTCCAATGATTGTTAGCTTTTCTCCAAATGCGTCAATGGTTTTTCCTACAGGATCATCAAATCCAAGATATGAAACGGCCGTTTTGTTCACAATAATACTCAATGAATCACTGGCTAGATCCTTGTTAAAATCACGGCCCTGGACAATTTCCCAATTGACTACCTTACCAAAGTCGTAATCAACTCCATTTGTTACGAAGGTATCTTGCATTCCCGGTGCTTTTCCTTCCCAGTTGAACCCACTATTATTAACGTAAGTATTGGTTACCGTACTTTCAGATAAGGTTAAAGCGGAGGCCAAATTTTTATCCAAAACTTGATTTTTGAAAATCTCGTAGTTTTTAATTTCTTCGCTTGACTGTAAAAATGTGGTCACAACCCCATCTGTATCATAGCCTAAGGGCCGGGTTTTAGCATATTGAATTTGCTGATTGATCACCATGGTACCTATGATTAAGGTAATTGAAATAGAAAACTGGAAAACCACCAATACCCTTCTTAGAGTCCCTTTACCTGATTTTCTTTCTTTTTTCAGCGACTTAACCGGTGAAAATGAGGATAACATTAGTGCCGGGTAGCTTCCTGCCAGTAAAGAAGTGAATAAGATAAAACCAAGACTTGCCACCCAAAACTCCCAGCTTTCCCAGGGAATGGATAGCACCACGGTGTTGAACAGGTTTTCAAAATAGGGGAGTGCTAACATGGTGAGCAGCATAGCCGCCATATAAGAGAGTGTAGTAATAAAAAGGCTTTCTGAATAGTATTGCCCGATCAATTGACTTTTAAGTGATCCCAATGATTTTCGAATACCAATCTCCTTTGCTCGCTTATCAGCACGTGCCGTACTTAAATTCATGAAATTTATACAGGCTAATACAAGAACGAAGCTTCCAATGATGCCGAATAGCCATATAGAATCAATTTTACCACCGGTATTTACGCCATTAGTGTATTCTCCATAAAGGTGCCACTTACTCATAGGATGAAGAAAGATTTCTGGCTTGAATCTTTTATCACCCTCATCAGCCCTTCTCAGCTTCACATCTTTAATGGCCAATGAAGCGGTCTCCATGTTTACACCCTCTTTAAGCTTTACAAACACCCGAAACCAGCTGGCACCCCAACCTACACGGCCTTTAAGGTTGCGCATTTCATCGTAAAATCCCCATGAGCCTATGTAGTCTATTTCATCGAATTTTGTATTTCCTTTGATATTCTTGTAGACACCTGCTACTTCCAAAAACTTTTTATTTGGCATCATTACCGATTGTCCGATAGGCGATTCGCCATCGAAAAAGGATTCTGCGAAGGACTCGGATATTAGAATACTTGCGTATTCTTTCAGGGCATCCCTGGATCCTTCCACCATTTC
>JBCCOE010000247.1:0-1676 GCA_039025475.1 Bacteroidota bacterium
TTTAACCAATCTATCAATTGATCAACTTCCTTCCTGGTCATTTTATATCCGGAATAGATTTGCTCAAATGAGCTTAACTCCCCCAGGTCCTGTAATATCAAAACATCTTGGTCACTATCCGAGTGGACAATTCGCGGCATGTGATTTACAATACCTGGTGAACGACTAACTAACCGGTAAAACCTACTCTCCATAGATACCCTGTGTTCAGGTGCAGGTATCTGTGGGTATTTCTCTACGTAAGGCCTGGACTGCTTCAAAATAAAAGAGCCACCCGTAGTTTTTATCCTGACCGCGAAATTCATATTCCCATCCCCCGCCTTTTCTATTTTCCGAATTTGTGCAATCGATTGAATTATCTTATTTTGGACCAAATAATTACCTATGGATAGCTTGTCATTTAGATTAAATATAGTTTTAGTCATCATGAGGTCTCTTTATTCAATCTTCGCGATAATAGTGTTTTTTTCTCAGAGCACGTTAGCACAATCTCATGAAGTTATCTCCCCGGACAAGCGCACCAGGCTGGTCCTATCAACAAGTCCTCGTCTTTTAGTGAATATCCTTAAAGAAAATGAGATTCTATTGGCTGATGTAGCATTGGGATTGACCCTTAAGGATAAGAGAAGTAACCTGCGTATTGTAAAGGAAAATAGAGCTAATGAAGCGGGTGTAATTCATCCTATTTATGGTCAGGAAAGAAGTATTTCGTATGCCTACAACGGACTGGAGTTGCATTTCCAGGATAAAACAACACTGGAGTTACGGGTATTTGACAATGCGATTGCTTTCCGGTGGCTCACGGCGCTAAGAAATGAACAGGTCATTGAAAAAGAGTTATTCAAAATCCCTCTTCTGGGCACTGAGCGTTTTATCGGCACCACATCAAGTTCGTTCCATGGCTACGAAGACGACTATGAATTCAGTACGTTAGATAGTGTGGCCTACGACACGTTAGCTATGCCATTTGCAATCACTAAAGCATCCCAAAGCATAGTATTCGCAGAATCTAATTTGATTTCTTATCCTGGTTTACATTTTAAAAAGGATAATACAGGTATAGAAGCTATCTTCCCGCATGTTGTTGATGCACAGGATACCACACACTTCGACGTGGTTGTGAAATCACGAAGGAACTATTTGGCAAAAGTCACCGGACCACGATCTTATCCATGGCGCGTAATTTTACTGCCAGATTCGGATATTGACTTGCTCAAAAATCGCTTGGTTTATTTACTTGCCGATGAAACTGAACTTAAGGACACAACTTGGATAAAGCCCGGAAAAGTAGCTTGGGACTGGTGGAATGCTATAAGCCTGACGGGCGTAAACTTTGAAGCAGGAGTAAATACCGAATCTTACAAATACTTTATCGATTTTGCCGCTGAATATGGTATTGAATATATCAATCTGGATGAAGGGTGGTCAGATCAATTTGATCTGTTTGATCTAAAGCCGGACGTAAATGTGAAAGAAATCATAGATTACGCCAAATCGAAAAATGTAGGTGTTTTTCTCTGGTGCGTATGGCATACGCTTCACCGGCAAATGCCCGGAATCCTTGATCAATTCGAGAAATGGGGAGTAGCTGGTATTAAGGTTGACTTTATGAATCGTGACGACCAAGAGGTGGTCGGGTTTTATCACAAATTGGCCAGGGAAACGGCAAAAAGAAA
>JBCCOE010000248.1:0-1600 GCA_039025475.1 Bacteroidota bacterium
ACCACCTTCCCAAACTAGATAGCCATCCCCTGAATAGTAATTCTTCTTTTGGGTTAAGGTCCACCCGGAGGGAATAGTGCTCAATGATTCCATCTCTAGTACTACCATTCCATTCTTCTCTACAAATTCAACTGGGCAGTCGCTTTCATCAATATCTTTAGCTCGGGCATCTAACAATAAGAATAGAATTAATATGCTGAAAAGTGCAACGGAAAATTGTCTCATAAAGTGGGGGGTTAGGAGTAGTAAAATATAGTTTTAACTAATTAGTCAGAGCAACCATTAACTAAGAGGTAATAGAGCCTTTCAATTCATCGATACGATAGAATATAAGCCTTTTCAGAGCAAGAGCCATACCTAATGTCAGAATAGCAGAAAGGTAGGAAATATACATTACTCCGAAAATTATTTCTATAATTTTTCCACGAAAATTTCTTTTTTGCTTTTCATTTTGATTATCAAATTGAAAAAAAGATGTAGTAAACCTTTTTTAAATCATTCTACTGATGGTTAGAGTAGTTTCTTGAGAAGAGAATTGTCCATAACCTCTTTTCTGAGAACTATACGGAAATTGAACAGTGAAATGAAGAAGCTTCTTTGGCAGAATAAAAAACAAAAGCGATACTTACCAAAAAGTATCGCTTTTGAAGAGGTCTGTTTAAATGGCTACCTAGTGCGCAATAAGCACCTTATGAAAGGTAGCTTTATCATCATTTATTAGCTGTAAATAGTAAATTCCTTCTTTCAGTTCTCGCACATCAATTTGTCCATCGTTACCTAATATACCGCTTTGTGCTACGAGTCCCTCCCGGCTGATTATCGAGTATTTAGCATCAATTGTAGTAGAGGATACGGTAATATACTCACTAGCAGGATTAGGGTAGGTTGTAACTGTTTGGAACTGCTCTTCTGGTACTACTAAATCTTTTGGCTGATCTACATCAATGGTCTTAAATTCACCAGACAGGGTTCTCGCGTTGGTACCAGTAGTAATCACTAAGCTTGGATGAAGCTCAGCGTTTCCGCTTTCTGAGGATAAGAAAGCTATATCATCACCCGAAGCTTGAACTAACATAAGGGTTATTTTACCACCCCCCTGTAGCCCAGTCAGATCGAAATTATAGGTGTTCCCAGATAAAAATTCTCCAGATAACGAGCCAAGTACACTTGTGGCTGAGGGCTTATTCGCAACCGAGAGATTCGTTTCTGTCCAATTACTATGGCTGCCTTGCCTAACTTCAACAGTTCCCTTACCTTCATCAGTCCCCTCTGACAACTTCAAGGTTGCTTTGAGGATTGGGGCAGTTACTCCACTTAGGTCAAACATCAGGTATGAAATTCGTCTGCCTTTCTCTACCCGCAGATCTTTATTATTATAACGCGTTTTGTAAGAAAGAAAAGCATCATGAATAGGTGAAAGAGTGGTTATTTGATCAGTAGTAGGGTCCTGAGATGCATTTCCTATCGTAACTTGTACTTGATCAGAAGCTAGATTGCCTTGATTATCCTCAGCTTCAACTTTAAAAAGATACGTTCCTGGTGCATCATAGCTAACCCGTTGAGCATAAGGACGAGTATTATCTGTTTTCAATAATTTATC
>JBCCOE010000249.1:0-1549 GCA_039025475.1 Bacteroidota bacterium
GTCTAGAATACTTTACTTTTAGTATCTCTCTTTGTCGCTCAGAATTTACTTTAGTGTACATCTGAGTAGTTGTAATAGAGCTATGGCCTAAAAAGTGCTGAATGTGTCTTAAATCAACATCCTGTTCGAGAAGTAGAGTTGCGTATGTGTGTCTGAATGTATGAGGAGTCACATTCTTTTTTATCCCTGAGGCCTTGGTGTATTTGGTAATCCTAAGTCGTATCGTTTGTGGGTTAATGTTACGATCATCCAAGCTTATGAAAAAGTATTCTAATTGATGAATCTTGGTTTTGAATAATTGATAATAGGAACAGATCTTTACCCAGGTCTCTTCACTAGGAATGTAGATCAACCGCTCTCTACTACCTTTTCCCCACACTTTAATCGTTTTGGAGTCAAAATCGATATCATTCAATTTGATAGCGCATATCTCTCTGACTCTCATACCACTAGCAAACATTAACTCAAGTATGGCAATGTCCCTCACAATGCATGTATAGTAAGGATTATTCTCTATAAGCTGCCTTTTTCGTTCACCTTCCAAGTGATCAAAGAGCTTTTTCACTTCTACAAGGGACAATGAAACAGGAACCTTCTTGGGAGCTTTAATCGAAATGTTGATCTTTCTGAATGGGTTTATGGGAATGATATCTTCAAACTCTAGGAAATTGAAAAATACTTTAATAGTTGCAAGTTTCCTTTTTGTTGTATTTGGCTTATGATGGCTTACAGCTTTAACATAATCTCTAATAACAGTCTTGCCTACCTGTTTCGCAGATGAAATAGAACGCTTGTCTAGGAACTTACTAAACTGCCTGAGATCTATTTCATAAAACTGCTGAGTGAAATCAGAAAGATTCTTTTCGTATTTGCAGTGTGATAAAAATTGGGTGATTGCTTCTTGTATGTCCATGTGATTTTTTTGGACGAAGAGACGTAATTAATTTCATTTGGGCGTTACCCTTCGGGTCGGGCTCTCCACAGTACACGGTACTTTGCTCCGATCCCTAACGCTTTATCAACCCTTTCTTCCACACACATTTACCACTCTTTCACTCTTGCCAACGTCCTACTTGCGGTACAGTCGCTCCTCGTAGCTAGGAGTGGCAAAAGAGTGTTTCAGAACCCTCCCTCCTGTTGCGTATAATTTTCCTTCCCTTCCTGAAAGCATTAATCCCGACCCCATCCCAAAGCTGATTTAACATAACACAGACCATTATATAACAATACTGGTGATTTGCGTATGCGCAGCATTTAATATAAAATCAATTATCGGACTTCAGTACGATAACGGTAAAGATTTTATGTTAAAGCAAATCACGGCCAATGCTTGAACCCATTGATTATAGCCATATTATGTTAAGCAAAAATCTAGACAGAATAAAGCTTCCACGCTCAAGGCCAACGCATGGCCCGCTATTCTGTCAGACCGCCCCGCCTAGGCAGAGATGGTTCTACTTAACATAATATTGATAGCTATGCTATTTTAATAATCAGTCATCCAATGACCGGCATATCTGAAAACCATTTGTCCCTTAGGGCTTGGAAC
>JBCCOE010000250.1:0-1522 GCA_039025475.1 Bacteroidota bacterium
AGACTATATTCAGTTACAGCCGCGGGTCAAAATGCTTTAGGTGAGGCTAAATACGTGAGAGAAGCTTTCAGGAGCGAAATAAAACCTTCTTTCAATTTTGGCTGATGGATTTGATAATACCCCGTGCCCTCCATGGTTTTTTACGAGGTTATTAATATGGTTCTGCGATGCCCAACTACTAGAAGAACTTCAAGGGGATTTAGAAGAAACCTATTACTACAACCATAAAACTAAAGGTGCTTTCAATGCAAGGCGACTCTATATTAAGGAGATTATTTTTCTCATTCGCCCCTCCGTAGTCAGAAAACTCAATATGAACAACTATAACAACACCATGATGATCAAGAACTATGCAAAAGTTAGTTTCAGAAATTTGCTGAAATACAAGCTATTTTCATTTATAAACATTTTTGGATTGGCGGTAGCGATGTCCGTTTGTCTACTCATTATTCTGATGTTGGCCGATCAGCATCAATATGATGGATTTCATGTCCAGAAAGACAGGATCTATCGCATTCTAACCGGGCATACGGACGGAAACCTCACCGCTGCTACTTCACCTTTCTCCACGGCGCAATACCTTGATGAGAATTACTCCATATCAGAGAGCACTACCACCTTGAGAAGAGGCGTAGGAGGAGATGTTGTTTTTGAACAAAACTTCTCGGAAATGATCGGGTATTTCGCTGATCCTGAATTTTTTAACGTGTTTAGCTACGATCTTTCCAAGGGAAACCCAGCTACGGCGTTGATCAATCCAAATTCAATGATCATTAGCGAAGAGGTGAGCCAAAAACTTTTCGGGAATATCAATCCTTTGGGTAAAATCGTTGAATTCACGCATCGCGGATTGGATTTTTATAGTGACGATAGTGGTAATCCAGATGGCTGGGGGAATTACACTATTACCGGAGTCATACCTATTAACCAGTATAAAACGCATCTGAAATTTGATGTATTGATTTCCAGCTCTTCTTTAAATAGTTTATATCAACAAGAAAAAGTAGCAGATGTGTCTGAAGATTGGAGTAATTATTATCAGACCTACAATTATGTACTGTTAAATCCAAGCTCATCAGAAGAAGATCTTTCCACTGCGCTAGCTGAAATTTCTAAATCCAAATTCAGCGATTTAGATGACATGAAAGTTTCTTATCTTATTCCTCAATCGATATTAGACTTTCGACCAGGCCCTCTTTTAAATAATACACCATCAATAAGCCTTCCATTGATTATCTACTACATTTTAGGCTTCATGGCACTGATAGTACTTGTTTTAGCTTGTCTTAATTACACTAACCTTTCTGTAGCCAGGGCCATCACCCGATCGAAAGAAATAGGAATTCGTAAGGTAACAGGAGCCCGTAGAAAAGACTTACTGCTCCAGTTTCTGAGTGAGTCCATTATAACCGCCCTTTTGGCATTGGTTCTTGCCAATGTCATTCTTTATTTTGTGAAGTCCGCTTTTATGGGATTATGGGTGAATAAGTACCTTAATTTTGAGCTCACCACCAATTTGTAC
>JBCCOE010000251.1:0-1508 GCA_039025475.1 Bacteroidota bacterium
ACTTAAAAGTAGTGGAAAGAGAGAACTGGTGTAAAGAGCGGTTATCTTATGCTTTACGAACCGCCCAGTACGAGACCCGTACGCTGGGTGGTGTGAGAGGCGCACCGTGGGCTTATGGCTCACGGCCGTCTACTCGATTGTATGGCGTATTTTATATTGTTGAAACATATATCCAAGGTATTTCCAAAAACCCTTTCTTCAAGTTAACATTAATTGAGGATCCATCCTCAATTCGTTCAAATTGACTTTTGGAAACACTCACCTCTGTTTCTTCAGTTACTGTTCCCCATGGTCCTAGAGTTAGTAAATATCTAGTACCTCCTTTATTGCTCTTACTAACTTCTTTTTCAATTACAATAGCTTCAAACTTTTCAGGCGTTGATTCATCAAATGTACAGTTAATTGTGATTGAAGAAAAGAAAGTAAATAACCCGATCGTGATTGCTAGAAAAGGGTATATTATGATCCCTTCTAATTTATTTTTCACCTGAAATTCACCCTTCGTACCCTTTAATATCATTAGTAATATGATTGGAGTTAAGAGTAGAGTATATAGCCAGACATTGCTGTATTCAAGCACATCATAATCGTATAAAACTCGAATCATCAATGCTATAGGTGGTATCGAAAATGTTGTGGACAGTGATGGATATGAGCTATTTTCTACGTCAATAATTTTGATCAGTCCCTTACTTCGAAATACTAAGAATAATCCGATAACTGGAAGGATTATTCCAGCCATGGTAGCTATTTCATAAGGTCTTGGATAAAACCAAAGCCATGCTGCGGTTGCCCAGGCAGAATAATTCAGATATTTAGTTATTTGCTTCGTTCGTGATATATTTTCAAATCGCTCTTCTGAGGTTCTTCCATACGTCTGGTCATCGTAGAGTTTTTCTTCTTCTTTAACTGATTCTTCAACATCGATATCTTGGAATCTTGAAGATAGGAACCCATACCATTCGTTCTTCTTTCCATAATACTGGCTGATCTTTATGATCTTTTGGGTTTTGTCTTTTGGATGCACATAAACATAATTCTGATCGGATTTAATTCCCTGGATTTCCTGAAATTGCAGCTCTTTTGATCCTCTTATATTGATTTTTTGAATGCTGTTGTGTGAAATTATCAGCTTGGCAATAAACATGTCAATAATTCCAAAGACGAACATTATTATCATACCAACTGAGATTGGCATCATGATCAATACTACGATCCAATTGAGAGGGTCTGCTGTTAGTGTTACATAAGAAAGCCATGCAAATAATCCGCAAAGAGGTGGGGCTCCAATTAATATAAAGATTTTCCAGCCTAAAGCGGTTTTGTATTCTTTCCTGTTTTCCGATATGGGACACCCTAGCAATTTTTCTGGATGATCTGATATAACTCAGCTTGTTGGTCATCCATTCTTAATAGTTTGGATTTGATCTGTTTTGATTCGGGCAGTGAGTAAGTGATTTCATACATATTATGAGTTAGCTCAGCGGCTTGCTTTACTGAAAGGCGTG